>NZ_QMEA01000244.1 GCF_012912105.1 Brasilonema sp. UFV-L1 | reverse complement strand
ATCTTTGGAATCCCCCGCTGTAATGGTACTCCATTCAGCGGTGGGAGGATGTCAACATTTACAAGCAGATGGAGCAACGTTTGCAGGCAGCTACAGATAACTTAGAAAGACTTGTGACACAACGAACTGCACAACTGTTGCAAGCCAACGCCCTATTACAACAGGAAATCCTCGTTCGCGCAAGAGCAGAAGAACAAATTCATTTTCAGGCAAATATTCTCTCTCAGGTTAGCGATGCGGTGATTGCAATTGATAATGAGTTTCGTGTAACTTATTGGAATCGAGGAGCAGAGCGACTATACGGTGTCAAGGCAGATGAAATCATCGCAAGGCAACTGCAAGAATCCCATCAGTATCGTTGGCTTAACCCAGAAGATGAACAAGCTACATACAATGCTTTGGCTGCGACAGGCTCATGGCAAGGAGAGAATATTCATGTTAAAAATAACAAAGAAGAAATATACGTTGACTCATCAGTCAGCTTACTCAAGGACAATAGTGGCACTACCATCGGCTTGCTTGCTGTCATTCGCGATATCACTGAACGCAAACAAGCTCAAGAGTTAATCAAAACAAGTGCAGCCGAACTGAATCAAATCTTCACTATGCTGCCCACTTTTGTCTGGAAGTTTTGCCCAAGCAGTCATCAGTTTATTTATGCCAGCCAGATGATAACCGAGTTGAGCGGTCTTTCCAGAGAGGCATTTTTGCAAAATTATCACATTTGGAATGAACGAGTCGATTCTGGCAAGGAATCGCAAGAGGCAATCGAGATAGCTTGGCAGGCGATCGCCCACGGTGAACCCTACAGAATTGTTTATCTTTTTCATACACTTCATAAAGGATCTCGCTGGTTTGAAATTACAGCTCGACCTGTTTATGAGTCGGGGGTGCTCTATTACTACGGTAGCACGACAGACATCACTGAACGCAAACAAGCAGAAGTAGAACTCAGGGAAAGCGAAGCGCGATTTCGTCAGCTTGCCGAGAATATAAATGAAATCTTCTTAATTTGTACTATTGATGCACAGCAGATGCTCTATATTAGCCCTGCATATGAAAGAATTTGGGGTCGTACCTGCGAAAGTTTGTACCAGCAGCCCCGTTCCTGGCTAGAGGCAATACATCCAGACGATTATGAGCGAGTACAGGCTGCTTTTGCTAGACGGATAAATGGGGAGGAGTTTCAAGAAGAATACCGCATCATTAGACGTGATGGCGATATCCGCTGGATTTTTGATCGCAGCTTTGGTGTTTATGACGAAGCTGGACAACTTGTTTACTTTGTGGGATTAGTTGAGGATATTAGCGATCGCAAACAGGCAGAGGTGGCGCTGCGAGAAAGTGAAGCTCGATTTCGCACAATGGCGGACAATGCCCCGGTGATGATTTGGGTCAATGGTACTGATAAGCTTTGTCATTACTGTAATAAACGCTGGTTGGAATTTACTGGACGTACCCTAGAACAAGAACGCGGTAATGGCTGGACTGAAGACATTCATCCTGAAGATTTACAACGATGCTTAGACATCTATTTCACTGCCTTCGATACTCGCCAACCTTTTACAATTGAATATCGTTTGCAACGTTTTGATGGTGAATATCGTTGGATTTTGGATACAGGCACTCCGTTGTACAATGGAGATGGCAGTTTTGCTGGTTATATCGGTTCCTGTATTGATATTACTGAACGCGAACTCTCACAGCAGAAAATCCGCGAACAAGCTGCCTTGCTTGATGTTGCAACAGATGCTATTCTCGTTCAAGATTTGGAAAACAAAATTTTATTTTGGAACCAAAGCGCCGAGCAGGTTTACGGTTGGAAAGTAGAAGAAGCTTTAGGCAAAAATGCCAACGAGCTTTTATACAAGGATTCGGCGAAACCCGAAGAGGTTGTGCAGACTGTGACTTTAAAAGGCGAGTGGCAAGGTGAGTTAAGTCAGGTACGCAAAAACGGCAAGGAAATCATTGTTGAATCTCGCTGGACACTCGTGCGTGATAAACAAGGACAACCAAAATCAATACTCACCGTTAACACCGACATCACAGAGAAAAGACAACTAGAAGCACACTTTTTCCGCATTCAGCGACTAGAAAGTCTTGGCACACTTGCTAGCGGGATTGCCCACGATCTAAATAATATACTCGCCCCAACACTGATGTCCGCTCAACTTCTGCAAAAGAAAATTTCTGATGTGCAGAGTCAGCAGCTGCTTGCGACTGTGGAAAGCAGCGCTAAACGGGGAGCGTCTTTAGTTCAGCAAGTTTTATCTTTTGCGCGTGGAGTCGCAGGGGAACGCACAATTTTGCAACTCAAGCACCTGATATTAGAAATAGAGCGAATTGTCAAACAAACATTTCCCAAATCGATCCAATTTTACACAGATGTCGTCTCCGACTTGTGGATGATTTCTGGCAATAGCACTCAACTGCATCAGGTGCTGATGAATTTAGTAGTCAATGCTCGCGATGCGATGCCCAATGGTGGTACTGTGAGTATAACTGCTGAAAACTTTGTCATTGACGAATACTATGCTTTGATGAATGTCGAGGCGACAGTCGGTTCCTACATCGTTGTGACTGTGGCGGATACGGGAACAGGTATACCACCTGAAATCATAGACAAAATTTTTGATCCTTTTTTTACTACCAAAGAAATTGGTCTAGGTACAGGGTTAGGTCTTTCAACGGTGATGGGCATCATCAAAAATCATGGCGGTTTTGTGACTGTGGAGAGTGAAGTAGGGAAAGGTAGCACCTTTGGGGTGTACCTCCCAGCAGTCAATGGTATGGAGACAACGCAGCCAACAGAGGAAATGAAGTTGCCTAGAGGACACGGAGAGTTGATTCTTGTTGTGGATGACGAACTCCACCTGCGAGAAACAACCAAAATATTGCTGGAAAGCTACAACTACAAGGTGCTTACAGCTAGTGATGGAATTGAGGCACTCACGATGTATGTCCAGCACAAAGATGAAATTAGTGTGGTGTTGATGGATATGATGATGCCAAATATGGATGGTGCAATCACCATCTGCACGTTACAGAAAATTAATCCGCACCTTAAGGTGATTGCCGTTAGCGGATTGCCATCAAACGATCAACTTGCCTATGCTGCTAGGATAAATATCAAAACCTTTTTATCTAAACCCTACACGTTGAGGGAATTATTGAACATTATTAACAGCGTTCTGAGTGCTTCTTGAGATGGGAAGGGTAAAGAAAAAAGTGCTGCCCTCCCCAAGAGTGCTTTGAACCCAGATTTGTCCTGCATGATGCTGCAAAATACTGCGGCAGATAGCTAAACCCAATCCTGTGCCTCCTTTTTGACGGGAGTCTGAAGCATCTACCTGCCCAAAGCGTTCAAAGATAACTTCAATTTTATCAGCTCGAATACCTCGTCCTTGGTCGCGAACTTGAAACAGTATGTCGGGAGTGGAGGAAAGAGGCATAGCTTTGCCGATTTTTTTCTGTTGTTGAATTTCGGCACTCAACCAAATTGTAGAATCTGAGGGCGAGAATTTAATCGCATTGCTGAGTAAGTTTGTGAAAACTTGGATGATACGATCAGGGTCAGCCCACAAGCAAGCTCTTACCGGAGAAACTAGTAATTTGACTCCTGCTTTATCTGCTATTTCCTGAACAACCTCTGCTGATTTCGTCATCAAGTCAAAAGCATTACAAACTTGTAAAGTCATTTGCACTTTTCCTGAGTTGATGCGTTCAATGTCCAGGATATCGTTGACTAGACGTACCAACCGCTCTGTATTATTAGCAGCAATGTTAAGCATACGTTCAGCTTCTTGGGGTTGGGTTTGTAGGACACCGCTTGCGAGAAGATCCAAAGCAGCAGAAATTGAAGTTAGGGGTGTTCGTAATTCATGGCTTACCACTGAGACGAATTCATCTTTAAGTCTGTCAATTTCCCGGCGATCGCTGATATCTTTCATAAAGCGATAGCACCCGACAAATTGCTGCTTTTGGTCGTATGCCTTAATCAAAACCACTTGCTGATCAAAAACTGATCCGTCTTTCCGCACAGCCTTGACTTGCACTTCCACCTTGTCATGAGCTAGCATCTGTTGATAAACAGTCCACATTTTTTCCCGATCTTCAGGGTGAACAGTTAATTTACATTCCATGCCCATCAGTTCTTCTGGCAGATAACCTAGCATATTTGCATAAGCTGGGTTGACTTTGACGTAACGTCTTTCGGTATCCAACTGGGATATACCTTCTACTGCACTTTCTAATGCTTTGCTCAGATTGCTTAGTTCTTCTTCTGCTCGCTTGCGATCGCTAATATCTGTTTCTGAACCTGCCATGCGCACGACATTACCCGCTTCATCCCACAAAGCAAGTCCCCGATCCAAAATCCACATATAAGAGCCGTCTTTGCGCTGCACTCGATACTCGGCGGCAAAAAATGGCGTTTTTTTGGCAAAGTGATCTTCAACAGCCTGCATCACCCAGTCAATATCATCTGGATGAATTCGGTTTGACCATTCCTCTAATGAATCACTAATTTCATGCTCTGCAAAGCCACGCATTTCTTTCCAACGGTTAGAAAAAAAGACCTGACTTGTTTTGACATTCCAGTCCCATATGCCATCCTTGCTACCGCGTACTGCTAACTGCCAGCGCTCTTCACTTTCTTGCAACGCTGACTCTGCTTGCTTGCGAGCAGTGATATCTGTCAGCGTTCCGATGTAACCAATGACTTCTCCATTTGAGTTTTTCTCAGCAACAGCCTGACCAAATACCCAAGTGACGACACCATCGTCACGCATAAAGCGATACTCAGACCAGCGAACATAAAAGGAGGAGTCTACCCATTCAATTGCTTGGAAACCAGGATAGTCTTGCTGATAATTGTTTGCATCTGCTTCCCACTCGGCTAAAGGAGTTCCGCCCCTGAGTTGCCAGCGTTCTGCCATGCGAGTTAATGCTAAAATACGGGTTTGCAGTTGCTGGTTGATGATCTCAGTTGTATTAACAGTTGCTAATTCAATTTTTCGCTCAATGGCAGCATGTTCTTGAAGGAGTAGCGATCGCCAAAGCAACAAAGTGACACTCAAGACTCCAAGACCAACCAGCACTGGTAGCAACTGCTGCCAATACTTTGTTTTTCTGACTACGGTCAACAATCGTCTCATATCAAGTTCGGATGATTAGTTATCATTGCAGTCCTCGTGTTACCCCTCCC
>NZ_QMEA01000243.1 GCF_012912105.1 Brasilonema sp. UFV-L1 | reverse complement strand
AAGCAATTGCAAACTGCTTAAACTACAAGTCTTTCAGCTTTTCTTAGTGCCATTCCAGTCTAAGCCATTTAAAATACACAACTCACCACAAGCATCAAGCAATACTGCAAAGCTTATTGAATTTTGCGGTAGAACAAGGGTATATAAAATTTAACCCAATCAGTGGATTAAAACAGCGCCCTCCAGATAGAGAGAAGGGCGAACACAAAACTGACGATCCGATAAGGTATTTAACACCAACACAACTAAAAAAGTTGTATTCAGTGGTCAAACATGACCTACGCCTCAATGCTGTGGTACATTTGTTGCATCGCACGGGATGCAGGATTGGAGAGCTTTTAGCACTGGATTTATCAGATCTAGACCTAGAGAATCGGAAATTTCTAGTACTAGGAAAAGGAAACAAGCAACGCTGGTGTTTTTACAGTTCGGATGTAGCTTCAGTCCTGGATAACTATCTCAATCTGGCGCGGCATAAAAACGAATCGGCTCTATTTACAGCACAACATCCAGTGACCTTGAGAGTCAGTAGAATGAGCTATCATACATTGCATGAGAATTGGCGAGAAGTGACCGATGAATACCCTGAACTTCACGGAGTACGCATTCACGATTTAAGACACACTTATGCAACGGAGCGCGTAGGATTGATCGGTATAGAAGAACTGCGAGCGCTGATGGGTCATGAAAGTATTCAAACTACCTTGCGTTACCAAAAAGTGACTTCACAAAAAGCTGAAGAAGCAGCACGTCGTGCCTTAAATGTTCTGATTCATCCCCTTGAATGAACGATCTGCAGAACTGACGCCCCTCTGCTCAGTAGACAGTCTCTGAGCAGAAGAAAAACAGCATTTAAGCTTTTAGCATACTGTATGGCATAAAGAATGTAAAATACTCTTGGGTTGAGAAGTGAGGGATAAACCGTTTTGGGATCATCCCTGACAGATATGTGTTGCAAACATTACTGAAATGACCTTAACAGACCGTACCGCTTACCCCAAATTTAAACAAATCCCGGATGCCAAGGAGCTTGCAGAGCTTTATACTCCGACATCAGAAGAAATTCAGTTCGCAAAGTCTAAAACTAAGAGCCACGAGGGGTTTCTCAGTTTCATTGTCATGTTAAAATCTTTTCAACGGCTTGGTTATTTTCCTCATCCGGAACTAGTGCCAATTGTAGTGATTAGACATATTCGGTCGTGTTTAAAGTTACAAAGTTGGGTCAAAGCAATACCGTCTGAACGCCAGCGCTACACCTATCACAATACAATACGTATGTATTTAGGCGTTAAACAGTACGATAAATCTGCCCAAAAAATCATAGCTATTTTGGTTGCACAACAAGCAGAAGTCAAAGACCACCCGGCTGATTTAATTAACGTAGCAATTGAGGAGTTGGTAAAACAAAGATATGAATTACCTGCATTCAGTACCCTTGACCGTTTAATTGGCCATATTCGTGCAATGGTTAATAACCGTCTATTTCTGAGGGTTTCTAGCAGTTTTACCGTCACCGAGATTTTATATTTAGACCAATTACTTATAGGGGATACAAACTCAGAGTCAGCAACACTTAATTTAATTAAATCACCACCCAGAAGTGCAACATTAAATAGTATGAAGTCACTTCTGTCTAAGTATGATTCTTTAATGACGTTTGGGAATGCCAAACGTTTACTCTCAACTATTTCTCCTATTAAAGTTAGACACTTGGCAGCACAAGCCAGGGCTTTAGATATATCGGAATTTCAAGACATTAATCTTCCCAAACGCCGCACGTTACTTCTCTGTTTATTATATGAGGCACAGGTAAAAACCCGTGATTATCTTGTTGATATGTTTCTGAAACGTATCAACAAAATTCATAATAATGCTAAACAACGATTGCAGGAGTTACGCGAACAGCATTTAAAAGAAACCGAAGAGTTATTAAATACATTAAAAGAAGTATTAAAGGCATCAAAAGAAGCCTCTGACCATACAGTGTTGGGCGACAAAGTACAGGATATTTTAGATGAACGTGGCGGTCCTGATTTATTGCTAGAGAAATTTGAAGAGATAGCGGCTTACAATACAAATAATCACCTGCCTTTAGTCTGGCGGTTTTATTCTGGACAGATGTGGTCAACTGGAATTTAATCAAGACCCATTGGTACGATATGATGCGGGTCGTGCTGTCGATTAAGGCTGGAAAGGTCATGCCTTCGACCTTGTTGCGTAAGTTGAACAGTTACAGTAAGAAGAACCGCCTCTATCAAGCGTTTTTAGAATTAGGTAAGGCAGTGCGAACTATGTTTCTGTTAGATTACATCTCTAATGTTAGGATGCGCCAGGAAATTAACGCAATTACAAATATTGTGGAGATCTACCACAGTTTTCTAGATTGGGTGTTTTTCGGTAAAGAAGGTGCGATTACTGAGAATGACCCTATTGAGCAAGAAAAACGGTTAAAATACTTAGATTTTGTAGCAGGAGCCATTATTTTACACAATACCGTTGATATGTCGTTGGCGATTCAAACGTTAATGTCACGAGGAGAAGTGATTCCAATGCGACATTTGGCTGCCTTAAGTCCATACATAACCAGACATATCAAAAGATACGGAGATTATGTTGTGAATTTACAGAATATTCCGCAACCGTTAGAGGCCGCAATTCATCTCCCACCCGAAATCTTTGAAAGCTAGACACAGCAAGCTTTTCTAGACAATATTGCCGGTTTGATAGGGTCGAGGGGAACATTACTGTTCCACCCCTCCCATCCGAAACCGTGCATGAAAGTTGTCCCTTCACACGGCTACTCAATGTGTTTCCCTTTTGTCACTGCGGGACTTCTGGCTGCCATCAGTGGCAGTTTTGACATCGTGGCAATGGCGATGTAGTAATTGGAGATTTTTCCATTCCTTTTTACCTCCGCAAGAAATGGGATTAATGTGGTCTATCTCCAATAAATCACCTTCAGTAAAATGTAAGCCACATCCCATACATTTACCTTTTTGTTGCTTAAGGAGGTTCCTTTTAGTAGTAGGTAAATCAGGATGATTGCTTAACCTTAAACTCCAGTAAATAATGTCACCATCATATGGACTTTTATCACCCCGGACTTTTACATAATCGTTCACACTTGAGTGAAATTCGATATGTGTTAGTAACTTTAAGCCGTTACTATCTGGTTTAGTGGTGAATACCCAATGGTTATCACCTATGGTATGCCAATATTTCTGATGACCTTTATTAATGCTTCCGGTTTGTCTTTTAGCCCATCTTCTCAGTCGAAGATAAGTTATTCTATCTAACCGGGCAAAGTCCCCATTAGTTCCAGCGTCTGAGACTCTGTAATATGCAGCCCATCCCCTGATAACAGGGTTAAGGTCTTTAATTAATTCCGCTTGGGAACCAGACCTATATTTTGTAATGATGCTTTTCATATCCTTTTTATGAGACTCAATCGCTTTGTTTGAGGGGGTAATGAGGGTAATGAAACCAAGACGAGTACCAAGGCTGTTTTTATTATCTCGGTATTTCCCCACTTTCTTATGTTGAATATGGTGTCCAAGAAAATCAAATCCTGCTTGACCATCCTCACTTAAATGTGGGTCTAGCGTGTGTGCTATACGAGTCTTTTCTGGTTTCAATTCTAAGCCAATACCTTTGAGCCAATTTCTGATGATTTCCTCACACCAATTGATGACCACTCGTGATTCATGTAAAACTATGAAATCGTCCGCGTACCTTATGAAAGTTGGCTGGCAGATTTGATAGCCGAATCTAGTTTTTGAACCTCTAACTTTTCCCGATTTGTTGGCAGGAAATTCTTGGTTAATCAGGTTCTCTAAACCATGTAAAGCAATATTAGCTAATAATGGCGAAAGCACGCCGCCTTGGGGTGTTCCAGCCTTTGTTGCTCCAAAGGTTCCTGAATCTATCACTCCGGAATTAAGCCAAGCTTTAATTTGTCGCTTGACTTTCCCATTCATGTTTAGTTTCAGAAGTAATGCTTCATGGTTAATGCGGTCAAAGCATTGCGAAATATCTGCGTCTAGTACGAATTTTGCTTTTGATACTATGCAGTTTTTGATATGTTTGATGGCATCATGGCATGACCTGCCTCGTCGAAAACCGTAGCTGGATGGCTCAAATCGAGCTTCCCATTCCGGCTCTAGGGTAGCTTTTACTACCGCTTGAAGGGCACGGTCAAAAATAGTGGGTATCGAGAGCGGGCGTTTTTCGGTTTTCCCTGGTTTGGGTATCCAGACTCGGCGTGTTGGTTTAGATTTGCCGTTGACGAATAGCCCTTTTGCTAGGTTTAGACGTGCTTCTGGGGACAAGGATTTAACCCCATCCACTCCTGCCGTCTTTTTCCCTGCGTTATCTTGTGTTACCCTCCTCACCGCTAGTACCCTATTCGACCAAGACCTCATTAAAGTGTGCTGGAGTTTACGGACTTGCTGAATATCACCACAACGTGAAGCGGCGTAGATGCGTTTTTGCAACTTGAAGACGTATCTTTCAACTTTGCGCCAATTGATATTTCTCCATCCCTCAGTATTCAATTGTGAATCTGATTTAGGCGTATTCATTGCTACTTACACCCCTATCTCTAAGCACATTGCGGGTTACGTCTGCTTATCCTGGAAATTACTCCATCCCTTTTCAGGCTTTAACCGTTATCTCGGTTTAGGCTTTTGCTTCTTAACCCATCCCAACCAAATTCCGTTTCTAGTCTGACCACCTACCTATGTATCGACCGCCATAGGAACGGTAATTTGGGTTACTTCGTTCCTGATATCCATTGTTTTGGGTCTTTAGAGGATGTCTATCCACCGGGGGTCTAGGAAGTGCGCTGTTGCGGTTGCAAGAACCTAACAGTCCTTACCCTATCGGATATTTCCGCTCCCTTGGTGTGTCCGAAACACAAGCTTATATCCCTTGGTGAGATCTGACGATGGCTCAACGACATTTCGTTTGCTCTCCCCATAGACTCTTGCTTGCGGTTGGTGCTTTCAGCAATTACCACCATTTACCGCTTTCATCCCCGCTTTAGGGATTTGATGGTCAATCTCTTCCCTAGGGGCTACCATTATTGGTAGTTTATGTGCTTTCAACCCCGCACCAGGGCGGTAAGACTTGGTTTTCTAGGTTACTCACCTCACTTACATGTATATCAAGTTGTCATCAGTAAAGGATTAAAGTGCGTTCGCGAAGCGTGCGCCCCGCGCATACTCAACCAAGATTGGTTACTTTACTGAAGCCTGGAATCTCCCCAGAAACTGGGTTTCTCCAGAACGAATCGCACTTACACGTATCTCGGCTCAACGTCAACATGGTCTAAGTCTTAGCTCGACAAAATCCATTTTTTTCGCCACGCGCTCGCT
>NZ_QMEA01000242.1 GCF_012912105.1 Brasilonema sp. UFV-L1 | reverse complement strand
CCCCTTACTAAGGGGAGGGGATTGAGGGGTGGGGTGCAGTCAAGGTGGAAATCATAACTAATTTACCGGACACGATATTAATCAGCAAAGTGTACTCGTTCGAGGACTAGGCGTGATTGGTTGTTGTTCTTAGGATAGATTCTATTGCGATCGTTAATTTGTAAAGAAAAATTTCATTATGGCAACAAGTTTTAGCGCTAATACCACACAACCACCTGCACGCTGGAGTCAGATTGGTTTTTTCACGATAGTGATACTCTTCAATATCTGCCTGAATGCCCAAGTGTTGACTGTTGGACTGGCATACTTTTACAACCCCCAATGGTGGAATGTCCATGTTTGGCTGGTGCGTGGCTATGGCGGATTGTCACTAATTCTGCTTTTATGGGTATATTTGGTTCCATTTTCTCGCAGAGTGCGCAGCCTCACGGTAAGTATGCCTGTGCTGCTGGGACTGCAATTTCTCACGATTCACCTGAAATCACCTTTACCGTTGGGAGTGCTTCACCCACTCATTGGATTTACACTGTTCTCTGTTTCCACTACACTGGTTCATCGCGTGCAGCGTGTAATATTTCCCAAGTCAGATGATGAAAGTGATGCAAGTTGATAAAGCAATGATCTACATGAAATGCCCCAACCACTATTTTCAATGGAACTGACCAATCAATTATCAATTATCAGTTATCAGTTATCAGTTATCAGTGAGCCAGCGCTGCAGGAGGGTTTCCCTCCGTAGGCGACCCGCGTTCCCGAAGGGTTACCAGTTACCAAGTACCCCCAGTATCAGTTATCAATTGTTCACTGCGGCTGGTACTGTTCACTGATTCTTGACTTCTTTCTATAGATCTGTGGAGTTGACGAGGCACCAAGTAAGTTATTATTAAATAACGGTTGCCCGATATAATAAAATGTAGATGCCTAAGATTGTCAATCACGAGCAATATCGCAAAGAGTTGCTCTACAAGTGCTTTGACTTGTTTGCTGAGAAAGGATACGCCTCCATCACAACTCGACAGATTGCCAAAGAGTTGGGCGTATCCACCGGAACACTCTATTACTACTTCCCGCGTAAGGAGGACATGTTTGAGCAACTGGTTGAGGAAACAAGTCAGGAGTATTTGCTGATTTTTGCAAGCGAATTGAAAGATGGACAAACACTATCACAGCGGTTCGAGGCGCTAGCCAACTTCGCACTCAGGTACGAAGATCGCTTGATAAAGGAAACCTGTATGATGGTTGATTTCTGTCAGCAGCAAGGCTCCGATGCAATCCGCGAGAATCAGGCATTAAGGCGAATCGAGAAACAAACTAAGCAATCGATCACTGAATTTTTTGGCATTTGTGATCCAGCCCTGACTGATTTTATCATGACTCAAGTGCAGGGCTTAATGCTGAGGCGATTGTCAGGGGATGATGTTTCGATCGCCGAACAAATCGTTCTACTGGGAAAGATGTTGATTAGTTATCTGGAAAAATGAAGACTCCTACAATGCTGCAACGGCTAAAACCTCTTAATCGGTGGATGATCGCGCTCTATGTTGTAGGAATTGCGATCGCGGGAGGCTCATTATACTACAGCTTTTCTCGGTTTGGACAAAAGCCTGCCGAACCTGTAGCATCGGTACCTGTGAACCAACCGATCACAGCTTTAGGACGGCTAGAACCGGCATCAGAAGTGGTGCGAGTGGCTGCTCCGACAACGCTAAACAATGATCGGGTTGCGAAACTGTTAGTTAAGCGGGGCGATCGCGTTAAGGCAGGTCAAGAGATTGCAATTTTGGAGAGCCGCAACCGCTTACAAACAGCTCTACTTGAAGCCCAGGAAAAAGTCAAGGTAGCTCAAGCCAAACTTTTGCAAACAAAAGCGGGGGCAAAAACTGGAGAGATTGCAGCTCAGAAAGCGGAAATTGCTCGTCTGGAAGAAGAGTTGCAGGGTGAAATTGTCACTCAAGCAGCTACCATTACCCGTCGCCAATCCGAACTTAATGTCGCACTCTCAGAATATAACCGCTATCTAACATTGTATCAAGAGGGTGCTTTCTCGGCTTCCAACCTCGATCAAAAACGGCTGACATTGGAAACAGCCCAGGCACAACTCAAAGAAGTCAAATCCACTCGGAATCGTACTGCTGACACCTTACGTGCCCAAATCAATCGAGCCAAAGCGACACTCAACCAGATTGCGGAGGTTCGTCCTGTAGATGTTCAAGTTGCACAAACAGAAGTAGACCAAGCAATCGCAGCAGTGAAACGAGCTAAAGCTGAGTTACAGGAAGCAACCATCCGCGCACCGATAACAGGACAAGTTTTAGAAGTTTACACAAAACCAGGTGAGGCGATCGCTGACGAAGGCATTGTTGATTTGGGAAAAACTGACCAGATGGAAGTGGTTGCAGAAGTTTACCAGAGCGATATTGGCAAGATTCGCATTGGTCAATCAGCCGTCATCACTGGCGAGGCATTTCCCGGAGAACTACGGGGAACAGTTCAACTGGTTGGATTGCAAGTCAGCAAGCAAGAAGTCTTCAGCAAAGAGCCTGGAGAGAACCTTGATCGCCGCGTCGTTGAAGTGAGAATTCGCCTCAATTCCAAGGATAGTCAACAAGTGGCAAGCCTAACTAACTTGCAAGTGCAGGTAGCAATTCAACCGGAAGTGAGTTTGAACTAAAACATAACGCTTAACCGATATTAACATTTTTTGTGACACCTGGTGGTGGAACGTATGCTACGCAAATTATTTCGCAAAACACCCTTAGCATGGCTTCAGGTGAAGCGAGAAAAAACCCGCCTCTTTGTTGCCTTGGCTGGAATTGGCTTTGCCGATATCCTCATGTTTTTTCAACTAGGACTGATGGAGTCTGCTTATGTTTCTGCTACGGCGATGCACTACAGACTACGGGGGGACTTATTTCTGATTAATTCCGTGTCTGATAACGTGCAAACTATCAAACCCTTCTCACGTTCCAGGCTGTTTCAGACAGCAGGTACAGATGGAGTCGCTTCGATCAACTCTCTTTATCTAGGAGTCGGAAGATGGCGTAATCCTACTAATCGGACATTCTGGCAGGTACAGATCTATGGTCTCAATCCCAGTAACCCAGCGATGGATGTAGCAGATGCGACAAGCCAATTCAATAAACTCAAGATGTTGAATTATGTGCTTTATGATCAGGCGGCGCGACCTGATTTGGGTAATGTTGCTGAACAACTTCAGCAATCTAAACCGCTTTCAGCCCAACTTAATGACTTACAAATTAAAGTCACTGGTGTGTTCACAATGGGAGCTTCATTCTCGGCTGATGGCAATCTCATTGTGAGTGACTCTACTTTTTTGCGTCTGTTTTCAGAACGCCGACCGGACGATATAGATGTTGGTTTAATCACGTTGAAACCGAATGCCAACCTTAAGCAAGTGCAGGCAAATTTAAAAGCCAAATTACCGAATGATGTGCTGATTTTAACAAAAGAAGAATTTATACAACGGGAGAGAAACTATTGGAGTCAAGTCAGTCCTATCGGCGTTATCTTTGGATTTGGAACTGTCGTAGGGTTTTTGGTGGGGACGGTGATTGTTTATCAGATTCTTTACTCTGATGTTTCCGATCACTTACCCGAATACGCGACGCTGAAAGCAATGGGTTACGGCGATCGCTTCTTGATTGGAATTTTGCTTCAAGAGGCTTTGATTCTAGCAATTCTGGGCTTTATTCCTGGATTTGCAATTTCACTTGGGCTTTATGGACTGGTTGCACAAGCAACGCTACTTCCCGTTAAAATGTCGGTAGATCGTCTCGTACTGGTGCTGTCTTTAACTCTTGTGATGTGTATTGCATCGGGGGCGATCGCCATGCGTAAATTACAGTCTGCTGATCCCGCTGATATTTTCTGAAGCCAAAAATTCGCTAAATAACTCCTGGAAAAGTCAATTGTGGAAATTAAACGAAACTCTAAAAAAGCAGAAGGCGTTCGCCTCTCGATTGAACACAACGGTATCGAACTCGCCCATGCTTTTCTATACGTGATGCACAATGATTTACATAATGAGCCTTTTGGGCTGATGGAAGATGTTTTTGTGGATGAAAATTATCGGGGAAAAGGATACGGGACTCAGCTAGTCAAGAAGATTATTGAAATTGCACGGGAATATCGTTGTTACAAGTTAATTGCGACCAGCAGAAGCTCTAAACCAAAGGTACACGAATTATATCAGCGCCTGGGTTTTGAGGAGCATGGTGTTGAATTCAGAATCAATCTTTTGTAAGTTTTAGTTGAACTATGCAAAATCTAAATCTCTAATGAAAGAAACACTCTTTCCCTTCTTGCCTGTTAAGCGTTCCCTCTTCCCTGTGTTTTTTTAAAGAGTTTGATCAGAAAGTTTTTCAAGAGAAATAAAGTTGAATACAACCTCGATTACTGAAGGTTTAATAAAGTCAAATTCCCAATGAGTGCAAATTTTTTCTTGCCTTCTTTTCCAAAATTAGAAACCGAACGCCTTCTTCTTCGTAAGGAAACCCCAGAAGATGCTAAAGCTGTGTTTGCTCTGTTTTCTGACCCAGCAGTAACCCAGTTTCATGACCTTGATACCTTCACTGATATTGAGGAAGCACTACAGCTCATTAAGCGACGAACAAAAAGATTTGAAAGTGGGAGTGGAATAAGATGGGGAATTGTTCGTAAACAAGATAACATTTTGATTGGCTCTTGTGGCTTTACGTGGAATAAGCAGACGCATAGTGCTGAGGTCGGCTACGAACTTGCTAGTTCCTTTTGGAGACAAGGAATTATGACTGAGGCGTTGCGTGCTATTTTGCAATTTGGGTTCGAGACAATAGGCTTACGCTTCGTTATTGCGGGGGTCATGTTAGACAACATTGCTTCTAAAAAGTTGCTAGAAAATTTAGGTTTTCAGCACAAAAATATTCTGAAACAGCATGGTTTTTGGAAAGGGAAGTATCACGATTTAGAGGAATTTGTACTGATTAGAGCTACGACCGATTAACGAACCGCCAAGCGCGCAGCGTGTCCGCAGGACATAGACGCTAAGAGCGCCAAGAAAAAGAAAGAAAAAGATAGGTAATCTTATAACGGGAAGGGAGTAATGGGACTTAAACATTTTTGAGGACAAAACAAGCCTCAAACCTATGCAGGACAAGGAAAACACACCAAATGCCCAAAAAGCCCAAAGAACCCAGATATATCAACAAGCAGGCGCCAAACGATGTCAAAGTCTTTTAGGATATGCGTTTGAGGCTATTTTGTCTGTGTTTTTTGTCTAAGTCCCGGTAAGCGCTTAAGCGCTACTACGAACCAAGAATGATTTAGTGAACTACCCAACACCGACCTGAGTA
>NZ_QMEA01000241.1 GCF_012912105.1 Brasilonema sp. UFV-L1 | reverse complement strand
TTTGCTGATGAACCCTGCGGAATGTGGGCTAAAAAATTGGGCAGGCTAAGACGCTTAGTCGCGTACTTGTAGTAGTAAGCCGGCGCAATTTTTTTTATGTGTAAGACCCTCCCGCTTTATTTTGATAGCAATGATTGCGTAGCTATTGTCCTCAGATTGGGATAGAGTAGTCTGTGGGCAAGTTATCATTAATGGGTATTGCCGGAGAGTGCAATGAGCAGCAGTATTATAAGTATAACTGATGCTGAGTTTGAAACCGAAGTGTTGAAAGCCCAGAAGCCAGTATTAGTTTATTTTTGGGCTTCGTGGTGCGGACCTTGTCAATTGATGTCACCACTGGTAAATTCGGCAGCAACCACTTACGGCGATCGCCTCAAAGTGGTAAAAATGGAAGTCGATCCTAACCCAGTTACTGTCAAACAGTATCAGGTAGAAGGAGTACCAGCCCTCAGACTCATTCAAGGAAACCAAGTTTTGGAATCCACTGAAGGAGTCATCAACAAAGACAAGTTACTCAGCCTCTTAGAACCTCATCTAAATTAGTCATTAGTCATTCGTCATGAGTCCTTAGTCCTTAAAATAGCAAAGGACTGAGGACTCTTAGGTATCTCCTCCACGAGAGGTTGCACCAACGCCAATCGCAGCCAAGTTGGAAACCAACTTGGTACGGCGCTGGCTCATAAATGACAATAGACTTAGGACAAAGGACCAAAAATGCAGTTTGCCAAACGTTTACAACCCCTGCAATCAAATGTATTCGCTGATATGGACAAAGCCAAGGCTGTTGCTTTGACTGCGGGACTTGAGTTAATTGATTTGTCACTGGGATCTTCGGATTTATCAGCCGAGGCGCATGTGATTTCAGCGATCGCCCAATCTCTATACGACAGAAGTACCCACGGCTATTTGCTGTTTAACGGCACTCAAGCCTTTCGTCAAGCAGCAGCCAGCTGGTACGAGCAAAAATTTGGTATTCCCGTTAATCCTGAAACAGAGGTACTGCCCCTGATTGGTTCTCAAGAAGGAACAGCACATTTACCTCTAGCAGTCCTCAACCCAGGCGATTTCGCCCTATTACTTGATCCGGGTTACCCCTCTCATGCAGGGGGAGTCCACTTGGCGAATGGTCAAATTTACCCAATGCCAATAGAGGCTGGAAATGGGTTTTTACCTGTATTTGCTGATATTCCTACACCTGTATTGGCACAGTCGCGGATGATGGTCTTAAGCTATCCTCATAATCCTACCACGGCGATCGCACCTTTATCTTTCTTTAAGGAAGCTGTTGCTTTTTGTCAGCAACACAATATTGTCCTGGTGCATGATTTTCCTTACGTAGACTCGGTATTTGAAGAGACTGAGAACTTGGGCAAACCTCTTGCTCCTTCGATTTTACAAGCTGACCCAGACAAAAGCATCTCGATTGAGTTTTTCAGCCTCTCCAAGTCATATAATATGGGTGGCTTCCGTATTGGCTACGCCATCGGTCATCCAAAGTTGATTAGTGCCTTGCGTCAAATTAAAGCAGCAGTTGATTTTAATCAGTATCGAGGAATTTTGAACGGCGCTATTGCTGCCCTTACTGGTCCACAGACTGGGGTTAAAGCCGGTGTCGTAACCTTGCGCCAACGCCGAGATACCTTTGTCAGCGCTTTGCATCGTATTGGTTGGTATGTTCCGACTCCCAAGGCAACAATGTATATTTGGGCAAAGTTACCAGAACAGTGGAGTCAAGATTCTGTGGGTTTTTGTACCCAGCTTGTGCAGAAAACAGGGGTAGCCGCTTCACCTGGTGCAGGTTTTGGCAAATCTGGAGAAGGGTATGTCCGCTTTGCTTTGGTGCATGATACACCCATATTGGAAACTGCTGTCGAGAGAATAGCAGAGTTTTTGTCGTAAAAAATTTATATAACTGAAACCAAATTTTGGCAAAAAATCAGTACAGATGTAACAAACCATCATTAATTAGTGTGAACAGTGAATTATCTTGTTTGCAAGTTCAAGATATAGGAGAGCAAGGTCTTTTAAAAAGATTACAGCGCTTTTGTCCTCCAGAAATTATTGGGGACGATGCGGCTGTGGTTTCTATTGAACCAGGACAATCTCTAGTCGTCACAACTGATGTATTGGTTGATGGTGTCCATTTCAGTGAAATCACGACTTCTGGAGAAGACGCAGGTTGGCGGGCGGCGGCTGCTAATTTATCAGATTTAGCAGCAATGGGTGCAAGTCCTTTAGGAATAACTGTCGGACTGGGACTTCCTGGGGATGTTGCTGTGAGTTGGGTTGAGCAATTATATCAAGGAATGACACAATGCCTGCAAAAGTATAATACTCCAATTGTTGGTGGTGATATTGTGCGATCGCCCACAATCACAATCGCCATTTCCGCTTTCGGTCAAGTTAACCCATTACGTACTATTCGCCGCACAACAGCGAAAGTTGGAGATGCGATCGTTGTCACAGGTGTTCATGGAGCTTCGGCTGCTGGTTTACAATTGCTGTTGCATCCTGAATTCGGGGAAAATCTGAACCAGAGCGATCGCACAGCGTTAATTCACACACACCAAAGACCATTACCTCGATTAGATGTTTTACCTATTTTGTGGGAAATTCTAAACTCTGACAACACCCGACTCCCTGTCGCTGGTATGGACAGTAGCGACGGCTTAGCAGATGCTGTGGTGCAAATTTGCGGAGCGAGTGGTGTCGGTGCTGTCATTGAACGCACTCAAATTCCTTTACCAACACAATTTAATCATTGGCTGACACAAGAGCAAGCTTTGGAATATGCCTTATATGGTGGTGAAGACTTTGAGTTAGTGCTGTGCTTGCCAAAAGAGCAAGCATATGCTTTTGTGCAACCGCTTGGTGAAGGGGCGGCTATTGTGGGAAAAATAACAGATGGATCAACAGTAATTTTGCATGACAAAACAGAAGAACACCCCGATCAAGTTCTCAGTCTTGGTCGGGGGTTTCAACATTTTACTCACTAGTCACTAGTCATCAGTAAAAGACTTTCATGACTAATAACGACTTAAGACCATTTTTCGGCTACTAACTCTGCCAAGTCAAGAACTCGTTGACTGTAACCCCACTCGTTGTCATACCAAGCCATGACTTTCACCAAGTCGCCACCCATAACAAACGTTAAGTTAGCATCAACAATTGAAGAGGCATCAGTGCCTTGATAATCGGATGATACTAGAGGAAGTTCGCTGTAGTCCAAAATGCCTTTAAGTTCACCTTCAGAGGCACCTTTGAGGGCTTGGTTAACTTCTTCAGCAATGGTAGATTTTTCAACCTGGATGACAAAGTCCACCATTGAAACATTAGGGGTGGGTACGCGCAACGCCACACCATTCAGCTTACCTTTAAGTTCTGGGAGAACCAGCGCTACAGCTTTTGCCGCACCTGTGGAGGTTGGCACAATGTTAATAGCTGCAGCACGTGCTCGCCTAACATCACGGTGAGAGGCGTCTAGCAAGCGTTGGTCACCAGTGTAGCTGTGAGTGGTGGTCATCGTGCCTTTGATGATACCGAATTTCTCGTGCAACACCTTAGCGATCGGAGCTAAGCAGTTGGTGGTACAGCTGGCGTTACTGATGATGTTGTGCTTTTGATGGTCGTAGTCATGATGATTGACGCCAATCACAAAAGTCCCATCTTCGTTCTTTCCAGGGGCGGTGATTAGAACCTTCTTCGCTCCAGCATTGAGGTGCTTTGTTGCTCCTTCTCTGGCAGTAAAAACCCCTGTTGCTTCGATAATCAGGTCAATTTCCCAGTCTTTCCAGGGCAAGTTTTCTGGGTTGCGGTCGGAGACACACTTAATGGTCTTACCGTTAACGATGATAGAGTTATCATCGGCAGTGATGTCAACATCCTTTAACTTCCCTAACATCGAGTCATACTTGAGCAGGTGAGCATTGGTTTTAGGATCGGATGTGTCATTGATAGCGACTAGGTCGATATTACTATTTTTTCTACCTACCCAGCAACGTGCAAAGTTACGCCCGATGCGCCCAAAACCGTTGATTGCAACTCTAATCACAGCGTCTTGCCCTCTGTTTATTTATACTTAACAAAAGCTACTGATGACCCAGATCATACCGCAAAGGGGAGAGTATTTATAACTATAAAGTGTTAGATTCTCAAAAAAATAAATATTTTTTTCCTACCCGTTTGTATACAGGTTGTGTTTCTTAAAACAGTGAACAGTACACAGTGACCAGTGACGCCAGCGGGCTGGTGGGGGATTTAAACCCGCCCTCCGGGTTCGCCACTTGCTCTACTTGGGGAAACCCCAAGACCGCAGTGGCTCACCACCAACGCTTTCTGTGCTCTTGGTGGGGGACTTAAACCCAATGATGAAACTGATAACTGATAACTGATAACTGGTAACTGTTAAGAGGATGTCTGAGAAGTAAGAAAGCCCACATAACGGTATCCTGTCAGTAGAAAAAATACTTAAGTATGACAGCGTTATGAGAGCTATGAATCCATCTATCCTGCGTAATCTGACTTTAGAACAGTGGGAACTACTATCAGGACTAATTCCTAAGCCAAAAAGTGGTGGTCGAAAACGTAGTGTCGATATGCAGGCGATTGCCTACGGCAGAGCTTCGCTTAACGTTAACGCAATCCTATACATATTATGTGCGGGTTGCGCGTGGCGAATGCTCCCGAACGATTTCCCCAATTGGAAAACTGTGTATCATTATTTCCGACAGTGGCGTAAGGACCGGACGTGGCAACAAATTCATGAGCGATTACGCTTATGGCTGCGTGTAAGCCAAAATCGAGAACCATCTCCATCTGAGGCAATTATGGACAGTCAATCGGTTGAGACAGCAACAATGGTTTCCAAGGAAGTCGGCTATGACTCAGGTAAAAAAATTAAAGGACTGATGCGGCATATACTTATCGATACCTTAGGCTTACTTATCGTTGTCGTAATTACGGCCGCAAACGTAAGCGAGCAAGCAGGAGCAAAAAAGGTTCTATCAAAACTTCATCAAGTACGCGCTCGCATGGGTAGATTGATTCGGATTTGGGTTGATGGTGGCGATCGCGGTAAGGATTTTACGCACTGGGTAATGGATGTTTATCGCTGGCTCTGGAGCGTTCGTACCGTATGAAGAACAGAAGGGTTTTGTTGTCCTGGCAAAGCGTTGGCGCATTTGTAAGAACTTTTGGTTGGTTCAATTGGTGTCGCAGATTAAGTAAGGACTATGAGATTTTACCTGAAACGACAGAGGCTTTTATTTATGTCGCAATGATTCGTTTAATGTTAAAACAGCTTGCGTAGTTGAAATCACCTCCTCAAAACTTTTCAGACATCCTCTAATGTAGAACCTAACTGCTTCTGGGATGAAATTGCGAATTGATTAGCAATTCTGGCAAAGGTTACAGACAAGACTTGAGTGAACTACCACACACTGCCCTAACGGGTCAGTGTGGGCTTCTCAAATCCCCG
>NZ_QMEA01000240.1 GCF_012912105.1 Brasilonema sp. UFV-L1 | reverse complement strand
CTAGGGGTCCCCTTTGGGGTTGGGGGGCAATGGGGAGATAGTACTAATAACTAGTAAACTAAGAAAGAATCTACTGATTCTTGGATGAGTCCTTTGACTCTGCCCCAACGTCTTTCAGGAATTGAGGCGTTGAACGTAAAAAGTTTGCCACGACTGACAGCAACACTAGCAAGGTTATGGCGTTGTTGGTTGTTAGGTAGTGTAATTGCATACTCTAAGAGATAGTATGTTATTCCGTTCAATTCTCGCTCTTCGGCATTAACTAATTCAGCTTTGCGACCAGAACCTTCAGGAGCAAGAGCGTTTTTTCCCAATTTATATCCTACTTCTCCTGGTGTTCCTAGTTCTTGCAAAGTTTTGCCTCCTGGAACTGGACTAATAACTACAGATATATTCTCAGTCATTTCAATGATATCGTGGAACACAACCTCGGGACCGTTGGCAACTTTGACTTGTACCCAGCCATTAGGATATGAAAACTCATAGCCATTTGTCGTGTCTACATAGCTTCGTCCAGCTGCAGCCGCTACACCAGAAGAACTCAAGCTGAAACTAGACATCAGCAGCAAAATCAATACAATTCTTTTCCACATTTATATAGTTTCCTTTAAGCTGGAAGCAACACAAGGCAAGCGTAATTTCTCGTTTTCATTGTCCCATGTATGCTGACAACTTACGAACTGCGCTGGTTTAACC
Source organism: Brasilonema sp. UFV-L1 (assembly GCF_012912105.1). Lineage (GTDB taxonomy): Bacteria > Cyanobacteriota > Cyanobacteriia > Cyanobacteriales > Nostocaceae > Brasilonema. Next base: position 4,864 of record NZ_QMEA01000240.1, on the reverse strand, counting down.
CTGGCACTGTACCTCAAGACATAAAATTTTGGTTTGAGCAAAATTGTCTGATTTCACCGCGACAACCACCAGAAGAACGCGAAGATTTGTATCTTTATTCACCAGGATGTGATTTTTTAGGAGTTAAGTTACGTCATGGACGCTTGGAAGTCAAGTGGCGCAAAGCTGAATTAGGTATTATGTACTTTGGCGATTTTGTACAAGGTAGGGCAGAGAAATGGGGGAAGTGGTTGTGTTGTGATGATACACAAGAAAGTTTTCATCCAAACCTCGTTTTGGGTAACTCCTCATGGATCAGTGTCCAGAAAGTTCGCTATTCACAGCGTTACCAAGTTCTACGGGAGTTTTCACCACAACCCGTTTCCACAAAGGCGCATATTGATAATGGTTGTACAGTAGAACTTACCCATTTGATGATTCAAGAAAATTTTTGGTGGAGTCTGGCATTTGAAGCTTTTGGTGAAGATGCTTATTTGATGGATAATCTTCAGACAACAGCAAGTTGGGTGTTTAAGAGTTATCGCGAGTTAAAATTACCAGCTTCTCATTCTTACGCATTCCCTAGTTGGTTAGCACTAGTTTATCGGTAACTGTTTACAACAGGACTTACGAAAACAAACCCGGTTTCTATCAAAAATCGTCTGTTTTGCAACCAAATACGAACTCACCAAACCGGGTTTCTAGCAGATGGTGCGTGAGTCCTATACAAAACAAGCAAAAATCACCCACAAGGGTCACAAGCACGGCTACAAGTATTAGTCGATTATGCTTGTTAACAAGTGCGACACCAGCAAACAGCACCAATTATAACAAGTTGGTAGCGATCGCAGACCTAGTGCAGCGCGGCAGAAATAACAAGACAGTTAGGAATGGCTTAGAACTCTGATTCTGTAAGTATTTTTCTCTCCTGACTTCTGACGACTGACGTCACGACTCCTTGCACTAGCAGATTTCTCGCGAGGATTTTCGTAAAGACCAATATATCAGTTTCTGCCAGTTTTATTGACCCAGGATACCATATTATTAGCAAAACATATATGACCAGAATCGAAGGAGAAAATACACGTTTACGTCATTATTTGGCACGTCTCCAATGCCTCCGGCACGCTACGCGAACGAAAAACATTATGTTATTCCAAGTCAGTAGATATGTTGAAAAACTCAGTTAGATTACTACTACACTACTTAAAGTATACGGAAATACCTGTATTTAGCTGATTCATCCTGCATTTATGCAACGCCGTAAGAAGAAGTATTATGAAACAAGTTTTTTGCTTCAAATCTCTGTTTACTATTTTACTGCTTTCTTCTCTGGTATCCGCCACCTACTCCAAGGTTTTAGCAGTAGGTAAAGTTAACAATTCTGTTTATTTAGTGGCTCAAGCCAACTCTGCTTACGATCAATATATGCAGTTGGGCTATGCTGAAGCTCAAAAGAGAAACTATCAAAAAGCCTTATCTTTTTTTAAGCAAGCGCAGCAGGCACGTTCTGGAGATAGGTATGCCACTAGGGCAATTAACAATGTTACAGATTATATTAACCGCAATCGCCCTCCTAGTCTTTCCTTCAATGTCGGTAATCCTAGTAGAAGAAGAGCTGCGGCAACACGGGGAGGTTGTTTTAAGGAGGAACAGTCCCCTATTCCACTCATACCATCAGATCAAGAAACTTTGCTAACGACAGCAGAGTATCCTTCCCTATTTTTCTATGTTCCTCAAATACAGCAAGCAAAGGGGCTGGAACTTGTTATACGCGACGATAGCAAGTTTGGAACTTTACAAAAAGTTTCTTTAAATCCCACTGGGAAAGCTGGTATTTTTAGGGTTAATCTTACGTCAAAAACAGGGAAATCTCTGGAACCTAACAAACAGTATACTTGGAGTTTTTCTGTAATTTGCAATTTCCAAAACCGAGACAATGATTTATCTTTACAAGGCTCTATCAAACGAGTTCTGCCTGATAAAAATTTAACTGTTGACTTGAAAACAGCAGCACCACCAGAGCGCATAGAAATCTATGTTAAGAGCAAATATTGGGAAGACGCTCTAAGAACTTTGGCTGATTTACGCCTTCAGAATTCTAATGAACCAGAAGTTAGGAAATACTGGGAAGAGTTGTTGCAATCAGTCAAACTCGAAAAAGTGGTTATCAACGCATCTCTATTGTAATCAGATGATTGGTTCATGGTTGATGCAAGGACATTGCATTTTTATTGCAATGTCTCTACAGTCATTAAAGAATATCTTTATAGTTACTAAATATTATTTTTGAGTCAGTAAAATAATTTTTTTAAATGTCGTTATTTAAACTCGCGTTTTCTTGTATGGTAATGTACTTAGACTTTCAATACAGTATTATTTGGAACCATTAATCGGGAGCATCCCAAATGTGCAAGTTTACTGTCATGCTGAGTGAAGCGGAGCGTAACGAAGCATCTGTTGAGTCAACGTGAGTTTTAGATTCTGAGGCTATGCCTAACGGCAGGCTGAGTCCCAAGGGGACACGCTGAGGCTTCGCCACGCCAAGGGCGAACGCGAACGCCAACGCCGCGCCAAGGCGTTAGCGAAGCGTCTCCGAAGGAGATACGCTCCATTTCATTCCGCTGCCCTCCCTTGCCCGCTGCGCGCTCCAGAATGACAAACATGTTTTTGCAAAATTGGGATGCTCCCCCATTAATCAAATATTGATATCCATTTTCCTGAAACAAAATTCATCGAAGAAAATACAATCATGACTCAAGACCTGTGTCAAGGCTTCTGGAAGCTGCTAGGCATATTGGGTGAATTTTACGTTTAATTTAGTTATTTTACTTATCGCCTACCAAGGCGTGTTAAATAACATGTATTGAAATATATTCCACTCGTCTCAAACTGAATTATCATCAATTGAATCGTTTAAGAATGAGTATAAATTGTTATCAGTTCAGATTAAATTTGTTTATTCTGACATCTACACTAGTCAACTTATTTTTTACTACCTCGCTAAAAGCACAAGCACAGATAAATCCACCAGGATCGGATATCCAACGAGGAGTACCACCTACACCCACAATCCCAACACCAGAAAAACTCCCACCCCCAGAAGATTTATTACCGTCTCCTCCCGCTACGACTCCTACGCCTACGACTCCAGAAGTTGTTCCCAGTGAATTTTCAGAAAAAATCAAGGTTGAACGTTTTGTGGTAGAAGGTAGTACCGTCTTTGATGAAAAGAAATTTGCCGAAGTTACCAAAAACTTCACCAATAAACCCATTACCTTTACCGAACTCCTACAGGCTGCTAATGCTATTACTCAACTCTACCTTGATGCAGGCTATATTTCCTCTGGCGCTTTTATACCAGGTAATCAAACTTTCAAAGTAGAAGGCAGTATAGTCAAAATCACGGTCGTTGAAGGTAAGTTAGAAACTATCCAAGTCCGGGGTACAAAGCGGCTTAACCCTAACTATGTGCGTAGTCGCTTAGCAATTGCTACAGGCAAACCTTTAAATCAAAAGAAATTGGTGGAAGCACTGCAACTGCTACAACAAAATCCACTCATTAAAAATCTCTCTGCAGAGTTAGCAGCAGGTTCGCGTCCTGGTACTAGTATCTTAGAGGTGAAGGTTACAGAGGCACAAACCCGTTCTATCCAAGCTAGACTAGACAACAATCGGGTACCCAGCATCGGCAGCTTTCAACGCCAAATCCAACTCAACGATGCGAATTTACTAGGACTGGGAGATGGTTTAAGCATTTCTTATGCTAATACTGATGGCAGTGACAGTTGGGATTTTAGCTATACTTTGCCAGTGAATCCCCGCAATGGCACTTTGCAGTTAAATTACAGCACTTCATCCACAAAAGTTATTGAAGAACCTTTTGATATTTTAGATATTGATGGAAATTCTCAAGAGTATGGAATTACTTTTCGTCAGCCTATACTGCAAACCCCAACTCAGGAACTTGCACTGGGAATCACCGCTAATCGTCGCGATAGTGATATTGGTTATTTAGAAGCGTTGTTTGGACAACGATTTCCTTATCCTTCACCGGGTGCGGATGAAGATGGCAAAACTAAAGTATCCGCAGTCCGGTTTTTTCAAGAGTGGACACAGCGCAGTGACAGACAAGTTATTGCAGCGCGATCGCAATTTAGCCTCGGTGTCAATGTCTTTGATGCCACGACTAATGATAATGATCCAGATACTGAATTTTTCGCTTGGCGCGGACAAGCACAGTGGGTAAGACTTTTAGCACCAGAAACTTTATTACTTGTACGTGGAAATCTTCAATTAGCAGACAGAGCATTACTACCTTCAGAACAAATTGGTGTCGGTGGACAAGCTACTGTACGGGGTTATCGTCAGGATTTGCTTTTAGCCGACAATGGTTTTTTGGGTTCTGTGGAGTTACAGTATCCAATTTTACGTATCCCGCAGATTCAGGGCGTACTTCAGATTACCCCATTTATTGATTTTGGCACTGCCTGGAATACTTCTAGCGCTGGTAGAACACCTCTTGAGGATCAGACTCTTGTATCAACAGGATTGGGGCTGTTATGGAAACAGAGCGATCGCCTAACTGCCCGCTTTGATTGGGGTATCCCTCTTGTCTCTGTCTCCTCTAGTGAAAAAGATTCTTGGCAAGAGAACGGACTTTATTTCTCTATTATTTATACGCAATCTTTCTAAATGAGGAACTATGTCTGTCATTCTGACTTTAGCTACATTATCTCAAATCATGACTCCCGTTCCCTTGGCTGCCAATCCTGTTGCCAAAGTTGCTCCACCAGCATTGGTGAGCCAGCAAGATGCGAACAATCAATCATATCAAGTTCGCTTAATCACTTATAAATCACGAAATACCCCACCCGCCCTATCG
>NZ_QMEA01000023.1 GCF_012912105.1 Brasilonema sp. UFV-L1 | reverse complement strand
ACCTCCTATTTTCTAATGACCGTAAGCAATACCACTAAGTGCTTCGTAGCACACTTACGCCACCTTGTGGTGTTCCTTCTGAGGATGGAAATAAATTCTGTCCTTCCATATAGCCTGCTTTTAGCCATGCTTTGATTTGTTTCTTAATTCTTTTAGGAATGTCCTCCAATTTTCCTAATAGATAGTTATGGTTAATTTTGTCAAAGCATTTTGATATGTCGGCATCAAGTACCCATTTGGGTTTTTTATTGATGCTTGTATATATTGCTTCAATGGCATCATGGCATTTTCTTCCTGGTCGAAACCCATAAGAATTTGGCTCAAAGACCGCTTCCCATTCTGGTTCTAAAGCCATTTTTACTAACTTTTGAATGGCTCTATCTTTGATTGTGGGAATGCTTAGAGGACGCTTCTCGTCCGTACCTGGTTTAGGAATATATATCCTTCTCAACGGTGCAGCTTTGTGGGAGATTTTAAGTTCTTCCACTAATTGAAGTCTACGATTAGGTGGGATGGCTTTAACTCCATCTATACCTGCTGTTTTTCTGCCTCTATTATCTTGAGTTACTTTTCTCACTGCAAGTGATTTTGCGGCAAAGCTATTAACCAAAAGTTTCTGAAGCTGTTTTACCAGTTTGACATTTCCCTTTTGCTTGGCTCGAAATATTCTCTTTTGTAGCTTCCAGACAGTTTTTTCTAGCTTGCGCCATTCTAAATCCGTCCAGTTCGTATACTTGGTTTTATCCTTGTTCATCGTTTTATATCTACTAATTGAAACTATTTCTTTCAAGTAGCAGGGTTTCTGTCAGCGTATCCGAGTCATTACAACTTGGCTTTTGCTTCTGAAACCATCCTGTCTTCTGTAAGGCTTGCGCTGGTTACTACTTAAGAATCGACCTTCTTAAAAGCCATTACAGAGATTACCTCGTTCCATCTCATCATTTCGTATCACTTTTAGTGTCCTTGACTCTCCCGACTCCTACTTGTTGAATGACCTAATTAGCGGCATTGGAATCTAATTAGCTTCAGAGTTATAATACCTTTCAGCCTTATTTGGTATTTCCTTTCCTAACGAGAGTTTGACAAGGTTCGTGTAACCTACACATGAGTGATTTTGCTAGGGGTGTCACTGATTTTAGGCTATCTGCTTATCCCCATTTCTTGGAGCTTTTAGGCATTTGAGAACCAGTCGCTTACCTATCCAAGATGCTTTCAAACGGTCATTACATCGGTAGGAATTGAACCTACATGATTGAGATAGTTCTCTAGAGTTGCCTCTAGGCTAGCTATTTCAAGGCTTTTAGCCTTTCCCAGAGCTAGAACGGGTCGCACCCAGCCAAGGAAGTCAAAACCATCTGTCGTAGCGGTTATCTTTGTTTTCTTCTCACTTATCTTCATCCCTCTTTCTGCTAGAAAGTGACTGATTTTTTCTAGTATCTTTTCGGCATTGTCTTGGGGTTTTAAGATTATCACCATATCATCGGCATACCGTACTGAATGATGAATTTCTTCTATTCCGTTTAGTGCAATGTTGGCTAAAAGCGGGCTTACCACACCACCTTGAGGAGTTCCTTGTTCTGGGAATTCTGGATTTATTCCTGCTTTTAAACAGCGGAATATTCCATCCTTAATGCCTTTGGGGGCTGTCAAGTTATTCATTATTGTGGTGTGAGAAATCCTGTCGTTCGCGCAGCGTGTCCCCTTGGGACTCAGCACTTTTCAATATCGAGTTCTATGACTCGCTTATTGATTCCATTTGCGTTGGAATTTAGGTTGGCGAACAACAACTTTTGTGCATCATGTGCAGCCCTTCCTGGTCTAAACCCGTAACTCCTTTCATGGAATAGTGCAACGCGAGTCTGGTTCTATTGCGAATTTTGCAAGGCATTGCCAGGCTCTATCCGCAATGGTTGGGATTTTAAGCGTCCGTTTGCTTCCATCTTTTTTAGGGATGAACACGCTGCGTAACTTCTGGTGTTTCCAATTGTTACTGGACACTTTCAGCAGTTCCTCTAGTTCAAAGCGTTCCTTAAAAGTAAGGGACTTTTTACCATCGATTCCTGCTGTTTTCTTTCCAGCGTTTAGCTGTGATACTTGACGAATCGCCAGTAATCTAGCCGCAGTGGATTTCAGAATAAGCCGTTGAAGAGACATAGCCTTACGCTTGTTTCCTGCTTGAACTGCTTTAAACACTCTTTTTTGTAGGCGGAATAAATCACGGCGGAATTTCTTCCACGGTAGTGACTTCCACGATTCACTATAGTTCTCTATGTGTTAGAGTCGATGTCCACATTGCTGCAGCGCACCTCTCCTTCAGAACCGGACGTGCGACTTTCACCGCATCCGGCTCCTAGCAACCTGTGGGTAACTGGGCACAAGACCCAAAAATCCCATTCACAAACCATTTTCAGGAATTGACCTCCACCGTACCACCGTCTTGAGTTTCCGAACATTTGGAGCTTTGTATTCTCCTTTAGGCTGGACAGTTACAACTTCAGTTCGTATGACTTGTTCGCCTAGTAGGCGTCTTCCTTAGATTCGGTCTATGTTTCATCTAATCCAATTCTTGCCGTTCATCAGGGCGCGTGTGTGCTTGCCCGTCCGCGTCAATACGTTCTGCTATCAATCGAGCGTGATATCATCGAATTACGCAACTCGATTGCAGTCCGTTCGTCTACGCATGGTCTAGTCCATTCTTAGACTTCTCGGTTGCCGGGGGTTGGGCTTTTACCTAGAAAAACTGCGGTGCCTCCGGAAAAATCGCCCTGTTAAGCGCTTCACTCTATAGATAACGAGTCTATTTGGTGTGGGCAGATAAGGAGTCAAGCATGAACCTTGCTGGTAGGACTTTCACCTACATCCTTCTGAGAGTTCAACTCCGTGGAGTTTGTGAGATTATTTACGGATTTAGAGGCATCCATCCAATACCTAAGACACTTATTCCTGACAAATTGAGTCGTTTTGATAGCCTCCTCAATTGCTAAGTATTGTATCTTGTTTCCTTTAGCTTTATACTCTAGAACTAGCACGCTTGACTCACCTCCTTAGGCTGTTTAAACTAAAAAAAGTTTACTTATATGTTCTAAAAATGTCAACAGGAAGAGGCAAGAAAAGAATAAAAAATGTGCCAGTATTATATGAAGAGACCAAAAAGCAACGCGGTGTTATGTTAACAAACACTGCATGGTCTAATGCCGTTATTAAAGCTAGAGAAAAAGGGATAAGTGTTAGTGAATATTTAGAAAGATTGATTAGAGCAGACTGCACCTAAAGGTGCATCGCATTCATCCCACCCCTAAAAGGGGATGGGCTTTCTGCTTTCAACACTGTAAATCCTGTATGCTATTTATCAACACACTTTGTCACACAAGTTGAAAAATGCTGCTTAGCATTTTGCTTTATCCCCTAGAGCATCGTACAGTAATTCCAAAACCCGGTTTCTATTTGTTGGAAAGACCAAGTTTTCGTAATCTCAACTCAAACAAACCGGGTTTTTGGCGTTGCTGATTTGAAGTATGAATCCAAGTGTAGAGACGTACCATGGTACGTCTCTACAAGGGTTTGGAATCACACAACATCTTTTTCATACATGGATTCAGCAACGCCGGGTTTTTTACCCAAATACGTGACTAATGTACCGGCGCTCTAGAATTTTCTAGCACTATTAACAAACTTTTCAACATCAAATAAGATGAAGTCGCCCCTGGATCTTGATGTCCTACACTACGTTCTCCCAAATAACTAGCCCGCCCTTTTTTAGCAATCATTGGCGTTGTATCTTTCACCCCCTGTTCTGCTGCAGCAACACTTTGTTGCATTGCTTCTAGTGTGCTTTTTCCATCACTTACAGCTTGTTGAAAAGCCATGACTGCGGGAGAAAGGACATCTATCATTGTCTTGTCGCCTTGAGTTGCTTTACCACGCCCAAGAACACCATCTAATCCTGCTTTGAGCATTTCAAGCATATTCTCGGCGGTGAGTTCTTCCTTTCCAGCGACAGTTGTACTTGCTCGTAGAAATAAAGTCCCATAAAGAGGACCACTCGCACCACCAACTGAAGAAATCAGGGTCATGCTTACTGTTTTCAATATACTACCGATGTCTTTATCGGCAACAGTTGATAACTGAGCGATCGCCTTTTTGAAACCACGTTCCATATTGATCCCGTGGTCAGCATCTCCAATCGCCGCATCTAATTGTGTTAAATAATCTTTATTCTGCTCTATCTGGGCTGCAAATGTTTGCAACCATTGCAAAATCTGCTCTTTTGTCACCATATCTCACACTCCCCACAGCAGACTTGGTGTTTTCACAGGTGCATCCCATAACCGGATCAGCTCATCATCCAACTTTAACAGTGTTATCGAGCAACCTTGCATATCCAAAGAAGTAACATAAGGACCAATAAGGTTTCGCACTATTTGCAGTCCCTTCTTTTCGCAGATTTCAGCTAATTTCCGGTAAACAATGTAAAGTTCAGAAATAGGAGTACCCCCCATACTGTTAACAAAAGCTAAGACTTTATCACCTTGCTGAAAAACCGGATTCGTCAATTCTACATCCACCCATTCGCCTTTTTCTTCATCCCACTCGCGCATTGTCCGGGTGTAAGGTGAATCCTCAATAATTGATAGCGCCAATATTTCAGTGATCTCATCAGCTGATTTCAGGTTCATGCGTTCCCGTCCTGGTTCACCGTGGATACCAATACCCATTTCTATTTCCTGGCTTCCCAATTCAAATGTAGGCGTTCCTCTGGCGGGTACCGTACAGGAAGTCAGCGCTATCCCCATACTCCGACCATTTCTATTGACAAAACGACACAAATCTGCTGTTTTCTGTAAATTATACCCTTGCTGTGCCGCAGCACCACAAATTTTCTCTGCTAGCACTGTCGTACCTACACCACGACGTCCCTGAGTATAGAGGCTGTCTTTCACCGCCACATCGTCATCAATCAATATACTTAATACCTGGATACCTTCACTACGGGCTAATTCCGTTGCCATTTCAAAATTCATCACATCGCCACTATAATTCTTAACGATATAAAGGATACCAGCACCACCATCGACTTTCTTTGCAGCTGACAACATTTGGTCAGGTGTAGGAGAAGTAAAAACCTCTCCCGGACAAGCAGCATCCAACATTCCCATCCCTACAAACCCAGCGTGCATTGGTTCGTGACCGCTACCACCACCTGAAACAATTGCGACTTTACCTTGTATAGGTACATCGGCTCGATAAACAAAAGCAGGTTCATAATTTACTTTAATAAAATTGGGATGAGCCGCAGCCATACCCTTCAGAATTTCATGTATAAAGTCTTCCGGTTTATTAATAAGCTTTTTCATAGTCTTGTCGCTCCTCATTCAGAAGTTTCTAAAATCAAGAATAAAGCACCGTTGCTGCTTCGTCTTTTCTGAGGGATTTGTAAAGTTACGTAAAAGTCAAGGAATTTTGTTAATAAATGTTGCAGATAGTTGATCCCCTTGCTAGCGTATGCAAAGAAAGTTGGTTCTGGTAGACACTTAGTATCAAAAAGAGGTGCCATCCATGCTACGCGTCAATGTTGGCTTTTCACTGATTCACTGATTCTAGTATTGTCCAAAAGATATTTCTCTGCTTTATACCCATTTTCCCGCAAGATAGCTAAGAAATATCTTTGTTGCTCGTTTGACTACACTAAGGACAACTTAAGACGGTTGCTTAATTCGCTTGACTCCTACGTATTGCCAGTCCAACTCAAGGTTTACTGAAATCTGACTAAAGACATATCCAAAGTTTTTCTCCAAAAATGCGGTAAGACAAGCAAGTTTTCTCAGAAATTTCTTACTGCCAAGGGTTTAATTCAACTTATACCCCAATCACAAGTCTCTTTCGTCTCACTCCACGCTGAGGATGTCATAGGTTGCACAATCTTTCTACTCGGCACTGGCGTGTCAGCACAGTGAGACTTCAAATCTGGAGGTTTTAGCGATGAATATTCAAGGAAAGACGGCTCTTGTTACTGGAGCCTCACGTGGTATTGGGCGGGCGATCGCCATCGAATTAGCAAGGCAAGGAATCAAACGCTTATTGTTGGTAGCACGGGACAGTGCTTGGTTAGCCCAAGTCGCTCATGAAATAGAGATGCTTGGTGTGGAAGCTGTCACCCTGCCTTTGGATTTGTCGCAAGTGGTAGAAGTCAATATTGCGATCGCCCAAGCTTGGCGAGATCACGGGCCAATTGATCTACTTGTGAACTGTGCTGGAGTTGCACACCAAACACCCTTCTTAAAGTCTCGACTGCCAAATGTACAGGTAGAGATAAACGTTAATTTAATCGGAATGTACACCATGACTCGTTTAGTTGCCCGACGCATGGTGACACAAGGCTCAGGAACAATCGTTAACGTTTCTAGCTTAATGGGTAAAGTCGCTGCACCAACAATGGCAACTTATTCAGCCACTAAGTTTGCAATTGTGGGCTTCACTCAAGCCTTGCGCGGCGAACTCGCCGCACACAACATCCGAGTCATAGCTTTGTTACCATCCCTGACCGACACTGATATGGTGCGAGATTTACAGTGGTTTCGGTGGGTGGTACCGATGACTCCCCAGAAAGTGGCTCAGGCACTTATTGCTGGACTACAAAGAGATTCACCTGAAATCTTAGTAGGATGGCAAAGTCATTTAGCCGTGTGGTGTAACCGCATTGCTCCTTGGTTGTTGGAAAAAGTTTTACTAATGGCGGCTCCGCAAGAGAGACAACCGCGTTATCAAAGATTCAGAGACGCCAGAACAGCTTCACGTTGAGGCTTTTTTAGAGCTTCTTATTCCGTTGGTTATACAGTCGGAATCCCTCCCCGGCTTTTGTTGTTTCCATGCTCCGCTTGGGAATGAGTTAAAAGAGGCTCTGCCTCAAGTTATACATTTCCACTACCCTGCTCCAAACTTCGGGCAGGGGTTTTTTGAAGCTTGCTAATTATGTTAATTGATTAACTTTGATTCCTTAAGAAATAGCCTTTCAATTAGAATTTTTTTTATAAGATAAACAACCATTTTAAATTTATGAAATATAATTGGCGATCGCGCCCTGCGCGGCTCCCAAGGGGAGGATCGCGTAGCGGCTGCTTTGCAGTATTGCCCCTGTCAAGCGGCTCTTTTGGAGCATCGTGTAGCGTAGGCAAAGTGCATTTGCTCTTCTTACTCACTTTACCCCTGTGCATCATAGGGAGTTTCACTTTTATAAATACAGTCACAGCGCAACAAGTGACTTCTGATGGAACTGTTTCTACCACAGTTACTACTCCTGATGGCAAAAATTTCAACATTGATGACGGAACCAGAAGGGGAGGAAACCTTTTTCACAGCTTCAAAGAATTTTCTGTTCCCAATGGTGGTTCGGCTAATTTTAATAATGCAACTGATGTGCAAAACATCATCGGTCGAGTGACAGGTGGTTCTGTTTCTGATATTAACGGTTTGATTCAAGCGCAGGGCAAGGCAAACTTATTTTTACTCAATCCAGCAGGGATTATGTTTGGACCAAATGCACGTTTGCAAATTGGTGGTTCATTTTTGGGGAGTACGGCGAATAGTTTCGTGTTTGACAATGGATTTGAGTTTAGTGCTACAAATCCGCAAGCACCACCGTTGTTAACTATCAATATTCCGATTGGGTTGAGATATCGGGACAATCCTGGAAACATTACCAATCAGTCTGCCGCTCTTAAGGTAGATCCGAATAAAACCTTAGCACTTGTGGGTGGCAATGTGCAGCTTGATGGAGCACGTTTACTGACTCCAGAGAGTCGTGTCGAGTTGGGAGGAGTGTCAGGCGCAGGGACAGTAGGACTAGAAGTTAATAACAATGCCTTACGTTTGAGTTTTGCAGATAACGCAGTACGAGCTGATGTATCTCTAACCAAAGGGGCGGAAGTGAATGTACGCGGTGGAAGTGGCGGTAGTATTGCTGTCAATGCCCAAAATTTCAAGATGACGCAAGTAAGTAAACTGCGAGCTGGGATAGCATCAGGGCAAGGTTCACCTGACAGCAAGGCGGGAGATATTGACATTGATGCGACAGGAGCAATCACTCTTTCTGATGGGAGCTTTATTGCGAATGCGGTGCTCGGTGTAGGTAAGGGAGGTGACACTAACATTAAGACGGGATCGCTTTTCTTGACAGATGGTGGTCAAGTAAGTACTTCTAGCGCTGGGAAGGGAAATGCAGGTAACGTGACGATTCAAGCTAGGGATGAAGTCTCTGCTAATGGTGTGGGTAATGGATTTTCCAGTGGTGTATTTAACTCAGTGAATCCTGGAGCGGTGGGCAACAGTGGTGCTATTAATATCACGGCTGGTTCTCTCTCTTTAACTGGCGGCGCTCAAATCAATGCCAGTACTTCTGGACAGGGAAATAGTGGTGAAGTGAATATTGATGTGCGTGATGCTGTCAACATGGCTGGAGAAAAAAATGGGTTCTTTCCTGAAATTGTCACCGCAGTCTTTCAGGGAGGCAAAGGAAATGGTGGCAACATTAGTATTAAAGCTCGCTCTCTTTCCCTCACAGATTACGCTGTAATAGATCCTATGGTTTATGGAGAAGGAAATGCTGGCAGCGCGTTTATCGAGACTAAGGACTTTGTCTCTCTCTCCAATACGGGACGCATCTACAGCAGTGTAAGTTTTCCGCCAGCTAAAGGTAATGGTGGCGACATCAACATCAAAACTGGAACACTTTCCCTCACTGATGGTTCTTTCTTGAGTGTTAACACGTTTAGCGAGGGAAATACTGGTAGAGTGTTTGTCGAAGCTAGGGACGCCGTCTATATCTCTAATGCCAGTATTGAGAGCAATGTAGGCAACTATAATGACTCTGGCAATACGAATGTCAGAATTGATAGTAATGTAGGCAATGTATACAAAGCAGTAGGTGATAGTCGTGATATCGATATCACGACTGGATCACTTGTTTTGACTAATGGTGGTCAGCTAACTGCTAACACCTATGGACAAGGAAATGCAGGTAATGTAAGAATTACTGCCAAAGATATTGTTTTTGATGGGCAGGATAGTCAGGGAAATCGCAGTGGTGTGTACAGCACACTACAACCTGGAGGTATAGGTGATAGTGGTAACATCAAGATTACCAGCAGGTCACTTTCTATCACCAATGGCGCTAGACTATCTGCTAGCAGTGAAGGAAATGGCACAGCAGGCAACCTAGAAGTTTCAGCAGACTCTATCCGTTTAAATAACCAAGCAGCCATCAGCGCCGACACCACAGCGGGGCTGGGTAATATTAACTTGCGTTCTGGAGATTTGGTATTGCGTCGCGGCAGCAATATTACCACCGATGCTACTGGCACAGCTACTGGCGGCAATATTACTATTGACACTAATGTCTTAGCCGCCTTGGAAAATAGCGATATCCGTGCCAATGCTCAAGGCGGTAGTGGCGGAAAAATTACAATTAAAACTCAAGGTTTGTTTGGATTAGTGCTACGTACTCAGACAGATATGCAAAGGTTACGTCCTGATGATTTAGATCCCAATCAATTACCAACAAGCGATATTACTGCTATTTCCCAAAACAATCCAGACTTGAGTGGTACTGTCAACATTAATATCCCAGATGTTGACCCCACCCGTGGGTTATTTGAATTATCAGAAACTGTCATTGACCCTGCACAGCAAATTGCTCAAAATCCTTGTCTACGAGGAGGTGGCGAATTTATCATTACTGGACGTGGCGGATTTCCAACTGATCCAAATAAAGTCCTTAGTGGTGACAATGTGCGTGTTGATTTAGTCAAGCCTGTCGCCAGTAAAGTGAGTTCAACAAGTACAACACAAAAGCAATCATCTACCAGTGCAACTGCCAAAGAGATAGTACCGGCTCAAGGATGGATATTCAATGAAAAAGGTGAGGTCGTGCTGGTAGCTTATGATCCCACCAAGACTGGTATACAACGGGAGCAGCCAACACCTGCAAGTAGTTGTGCTGCACTGAGATAATAATGAACGCGAATCCAATGTAGGATGAGGACTCTACCTACTTTCCTCGTTCCTTGGCTCTGCCAAGGAATGCATAACTTGAGACTCCGCTTCAATATAATAATTGGGAGGTGGAGCCTTCTTTCAGGCATTCCCATGCAGCTTAAGGGGCAAAGTCTAAATCAAGGCTCTTTAGTTGACTGTACTTGACTTGTAGCGTGCAGTTTTATAAAACTATCAAAAGCATACCAAGCCAACACATACCAAGGAATAATTTCTAACTGCAACCCTCTAGTCACTAACTGCCGAATAGAAAACATACCCAGTCCTAAAGGAAAAAGAAAGCGCAAATCAACAGCATTATTTGTTGCTTGTCTAACTCGCTTATTCAAGTCAACAACTGCATTTGATACTTCTGCTGCTGCTTCGGATTTTCCTAGTGTAATATCACCAAAAATAATTCCTAAATCACGCAACGTCGCTAAAACATCCTTCAGACTATCCTTACCATCGTGATTGATGACAATACTGCCATTTTGAACATTAGTCCGTACCTGATTAATATTAGGATGTGCTTGTAGCGCATTGGCAATTTTTTCCATCTGCTCAGATTGACGATGGGAATGTGCAACTCTCAAACGCAGCCTTCCTGGGGTAGAACTGACAACCCGTGTAGATATAGGTTGAAAAGCTTTTTTTATAGATTTTTCATCAAGAATTTGTGGCATTTTAGTGAGATTAATATAACCATTTTTTGACACTTAACTACCCTCCTAATTAAGAAATTCGTAATTCACAATTGAGCAGAAAAATGATTACGAATTACAAATTTCCTTGAGTGTTCCCTGGCTCAGCCAAGGAACACCAAATGAATCAAAAGTTATGCACCGTTATCGGACACATTGTCCATAGAGGTACTAGCAACATCAACTGCTGGTAGCTGTCTTCCTTCGGCAAGTTCTGCTCTTGCTTCAGCTACCATGTCTTCCCAACTTTCACCAAATTCTGCAACAGCTCCCTTGCTTTTTTCAAAAAGAACAAGTCCGCCTTTGATGATTGACTTGGCAATAGGTTTACCAATACCTGCGACAACTGGAATCACGACAGGTGCTAGAAGTACTGCTCCAATACCGGCTATAATGCCAGGTGCGCCAGCGTCTTCAACAAAATCAGTAATTTTGGGTGCCATGATTATTTTCCTCCTGTGATCTGAAAAATTTTACAAAGTTTTTAAGTGTACTGCCGTTAAGACAGCCATCTCATCTTGCTGATGGTAGAGTTTTTTGCTTGCGGCTTTTGAACATTGGGCGCAAACCATTCACTCCCGCCACAACTGTCGAGCCATTGTTAACCATCGTTGCTGCTAGAGGGTTAAGACCAAACAAAACTGCCGTCACTAATGCTGCTATGTTAGGAACAGCAATCAGACCTGTATTTTGGTGAATCAATTGCCTAGCATTACGGGCAATTTCAAGAGCCTCCAACAAACCATGCAAGTCATTCTGCATGAGTACTACGTCTGCTGTTTCGCGAGCGATGTCAGAACCGTTGGCGAAGGAAACAGAAACATCAGCGTAAGCTAAAGCTGGCGAGTCGTTGATTCCATCTCCAACAAAGGCAACTGTCTTACCTTGTTCGTGCAGTTGACGAACAACAGTTGCTTTTTGCTCAGGAAAAGCTTCTGCATGGGTATTGCTTGGAGGAATTCCAAGTTGAGCAGCCACAGCGCTTGCAGTTCGTTTGTTATCCCCAGTCAGCATGTGAACTTCCACACCTTCGACTGTTAAAAGCGCTGTGATAACTTCTTGGCTTTCTGGACGAGGTATATCACTATATTCTATTATACCTTGAAGTTGACCATTGCTAGCAACATAAATTGCCGAAGTTGCCTGCTTTTGATACCCATTGAGATTCATCTCAACGCCTTCTTGACGCAGATAGCGTTCACTACCCACATAAACAGTTTCCCCATCAATCTCTGCGCGCACACCCAAGCCAAGTTGATAGTCCCACTTACTACGAGAAGGCGCTTCTACTCCTTGTTCTTGAGCATAGCGTACGATCGCCTCTGCTACTGGGTGAGTCAGACGTTGCTCAGCAGCCGCTGCGAGTTCTAGCACTCGTGTGATTGATGTTGCTTCATTCAGACTTGCGACACCAACAACTGCCACTTCACCTTTGGTCAGTGTGCCTGTCTTATCAAACACGATGGTGTCAACTTCTGCAAGCTTTTCTAGCGCTCGTCCGCTACGGATCAGAACACCACGCCGCGCTGCATAAGTTAACGCTGCTAAAACTGTTGTCGGAACTGATACACGAATACCGGTAGCAAAGTCTAGAGTCAAGACGCTGGCTGCTCTTGCTGGATTACGAGTTACGGCAAATACTGCTCCGCCAAGTAGCAATGTTGGCACGACTGCTTTTTGAGCCATTTTCAAGGCATGGTTTTCCAGTCGGGTATCGTGGACGGGAGCTTCTTGCATTAACCGAATGCTCTGTCCAGCGCAAGTATCATTACCCACCCGTTCTGCCGAAATATAAATTCGTCCCTCACGCATGAGAGTTGAAGCATAAACGGTTTGTCCCTTTTTCTTTAAAACTGGCATAGATTCACCAGTCAATTTCTGCTCATCTAGGAGTGCTTGACCCCGCACGATGGTACCGTCAACTGGGACTTGTTCACCGGGGTAAACAATAACTGTATCGCCTGGTTGTACGTCTTGGATAGGAATTTCCACTTTTTCGCCATCACGTTCCACCCAGACAAACTGTCCGAGAGAACTTAACAAATCCAAAGTTTGCTGAGCTGAAGAACGAGCTGTGCGATCGCGTATATTCTCACCTATTTCAATTAAACTCAACATCAGCGCAGGCGTGAGAAACTGACCCTGGACTGTGGTAATGGCAATAGCCATAAAATCTAGAAAGTCAATATTCAGTTTTCGCTCATCCCAAATCCCCTCCCAAGCTCGTTTGACAACAGGTAATGTCGCAAGGGCTATGCTTCCTGCAACCATGATAGGCGGAATAGACAATCCGAAAGGTCCACCCAATACAGCTAAAGCCGTAGCTAAAACCGAAAATTGCATTCCTGGCCAAGATTTTTCTTCTGCATTTGATGCAGGTTGTGGCTTGGGGGGTTTGAGAACGATGACGTCACTAGCTGCTTGAATTAAATAACCCAGGTGCAAACGTATTTTAGTCTCTGAAACTTTGCTGGATTTATAAGTCACCGTGAGTGACGCCGCTGCACGTTTGATCCGTACACTTGTTACAAGGGCGTCAGCTTCTAACAAGACTTGAAGACGCTGTGCATAATCTGCATCACGACGCAAGCGAGGTACTCGCAACCTAACTCTTCCTGGAAGCGTATGCACAAGATTGTATGGAACTTTGGCAGATTGGCTCTGTGAGTGTCCATTTGAGTGTCCATTGCTCTCAATAACAGACATCCCATTTTTTGCTGCTACAGCTACTTGGGATACATGGCTTCCGGAAGATGGTAGTTGCACACTAAGTTTTGGCATTTCTTATCTCTCATACAAGATTGGTTCAATTTGGAATTTTTGAAAGTCTGCTCAGCAAGACCCAGATAGAGTGCATAAGGCAGCTCAAAGACAACAGCCTTCAAGCATGGGACTTGAATTCAAAACTCAAAGTTATAAACTCAAAAATTTTGAATGTGTTAGTAGCGTGCCGTAGGCAGCGAATGCGTGAATGCGTGAATTTGAAGTGCTCTACTCCCAAAACAGAGCTTGTTTATTTTCTAGTTAACTGATAGAAACTACAGCATCACTAGCAGCAGACTGAATCAGACTGGATAAATACGATGTGACTTGTTCGAGAAGGCTCAAAGAACGCTTTTTGGAATTGGGTATTGTTCCAGAGTTGTAGGTAATGACAATTGAGGCTGCATTCGTATTAATGCGATCGCCACTGACTAAAGGATCTGCTTTCAGCAACGCTTTTAACCTTTGGACGTATTTTGAGTCTTTGGCTATTCGAGGTATACGAAAACGTATTCGTCCTGGAATTGCATGAGCAATGCTGTATGCTACTTTTGCTGGTTGCTTTGCTCTTGGCGAAATTTTTTGTGGAGAATGATTGGACTGGTTTTGTGGAGTCGGGATTTTGCACGCCTCCTCGAATTTAGGTTCAGGAGATACTCCCTCGCTGACGAGTTTGGGAGCACAACAAATGCCTGTCCATTCTAATTTAGAGTCTAACGATGTTTTGATCCCAACTAATTCGGGCTCAAACAAGACATTTGCCTCTACAGGTTGTTCACCATTCTCTTTTTCTTGTGCAACACTTGGACGAGTGGCTGTTTGGGATACAGAGGATGAACTGACTACGTTTTCAGGTTCTGGTATTGTCACTTCATTGCTCGCAGATTGAATCAGACAAGCTAAATACAGACGCATTTCACTATCTGACATGATCCCAGGTTTGTAGTCTATGACAACAGATCCTGCAATTTCATTGATTTGCTGAGTGATAACTTGAGGATCACAAGCAAGCAAAGTCAGCAAGCGCTGCACATATGTGGGATCTATCGATATCTGAGGCACACAGAACCCTACTCTGCCAGAAGTTGCATAAGTTATGCTGTAAACGACTGTAGAGTGTGGCTTTGCGATTGAATGACTATTCTGTTGTTCTACAACCTGAGATTTTCCGTTTGAGTCGAGTGCCAATTGCATTGCCTTTTGGGGGGCTGCTTTTGTCACTTCGTTGCTAGCAGATTGAATCAGACGAGCTAAATACAGACGCATTTCACCATCTGACATGATCCCAGATTCGTAAGTAATGACAATAGAACCAGCGATGTCATTCACTTGCTGAGTGATAACCTTTGGTTCACTAGCCAGCAAAGTCAGCAAGCGCTGCGTATATGTGGGATCTATCGATATCTGAGGAATACAAAATCCCACGGTACCGCTCAGCGCATAGGTCATACTGTAAACGACTGCAGGGTGTGACTTTAGTGTTAGATGACTAGTCTGTTGTTCTACAACCTGAGATTTTTCGTTTGAGTCGAGTGCCAATTGCATTGTTAAACCAGCCATTTTCGTCCTCCAGTGTTCCTCAGTATGGAACTAGGTTTAATGGAAAATTCGCCATGAAGGATAGAGCCGCACCTAAAGCTGGAGACTTGAAATCAGACCACATACCAGCTGTTTCCAATGTAGTCGGTTGCTCTTTTTGCCTTGTTGATTCTACTGGTTTTACAAGTTGATGAACTGGCTGTGAAGGTGGTTGCTCTGTTGTTGTCGCTGTCTTTGTGAAGTTTGTTTGATCAACTGGCTCGCAAATTGATTGCTCTGTCGTCGTTGTTTTTATGGGCTTTATTTGCGGGATTGTTTCGTCTGCCAATTGCATCAAACCAACCCAATGAGAGACTGGAACCTCTGATTGATAGGTAATTGCAATGGATGCAGCATCGCAATTGACGCGTACGTTTGTCACTTGGGATTCTGTTTTGAGTAACCTTTCGAGTCGTCGCGCATAGGCGCGATCGCCTGCAACTCGAGGCACATTCAACCGGATACGTCCTGGAATGGCATGAACAACACTATAAGTAATTTTTGAAGTAATTTTTGCCGGCTGTGCTGCGGCTGCGACAGATGTATGCTCCACTTTTGATGATGAAAGTTGGTCAGTTGTATTATGTTTTGTAGAAGATTTCTGCTCGTTCTTTATTGGTTGGGAAGAGCGAGGCGCACTTGTTTGTGATTTTGGCTGTTGGAGTTCGTCAATTACCCGACGAGTGGCATTTGTTGTGATCAAGTAAACTGGAATCGATGCTAAACCGCTGATTCCCAGTCCTCCCGTGACTGCTAATCCCGTAAATAAGGGAATAAACGAAATGCCTTGCTCCTTCCAAAAATCAAGAGATTTCCAAGCGGCAAAAGGGTCTTTTTGACTCCCTGCTTGAGGCGAAGCTTGCAACTGGTATATGTTAAATTGCTGGAGTTGCTCCAACATTTGGGGCAAGGGCAGTTTTTTTGCATCAAAGTGAATAACTAAACTGCTTGTTTCCTGATTGACGGATGCTTCCTTTACCCCATTTTTTTTTCGTAATTTTTGAGAGATGGTTTCAAGTATCGAGTTATGACTACCGTCAGTAGCACGGATTCGGACGCGCCCTGCTGTTGCATGAACAACTTGCAATCCACCCACAGGCGGCTGCATGGGTGACTGTGCAACAGATTTTCTGGTAGTTTCACTTGATTCATCGCTTTGTTGCTGAGACGAAAATAAATCCACAGGCTGCTTTTCCCGAGGACTTAATCTCTCGCGACTACTGAGAGTTTTGGTCATTTACCCGATAACTGCGTCAAGCCAGATGGTTAACATTAGGTTAAGTGTATCTTAATTTTCCGGGTAAATTCTCATTCTTTAGAATTATTTATAATTGGGTATTGTTAACCAGTTATTAGTTATAAGTACACAGGCTAATAATTACTGTGTACTATGTGCTGTGTACTGTTTGAAGAATTTGTTTTTTATATTCCTGCTCTGTGATTATGTCTAGAGTATCTTTTAACCTATCTAAAAAGATGATACCATCTAGATGGTCATACTCATGTTGAAAAATACGAGCGACAAAATCACTTAACTCTTGTTTTTGTAGTTTGCCATTTCGGTCAGTATATTCGACTTCAATGGCTTGATATCTGGGAACTAGTCCCCTAATCCCTGGAACACACAAACAACCTTCCCATCCTTCGACTATCTCCGTTGAATGAGCAATGATTTTGGGATTAATCATAGCACTCGGTTCCATTTGCGGAGCATTAGGATACCTGGGATTTGGGCGCGAAGCAACAATAAATAAACGACACGATTGAGCAACTTGAGGTGCAGCAATACCGACACCGTTAGCCTGAACAACTGTCGTCATGAGATCATCAATGAGTTTTTGAAGATTCTCATCATTGATATTTTCAATCAAGGAAGCTTTTTGACGCAGTACTGGATTGCCTAATTGAAGAATTGATAGCAATTCACCCATAATAACTCCTATAGATAAATTTATGAAATATAAAATATGAATCAGAAATAGTTTTTCTTCATAATTTATACTTCATGTTTTTTACTTTAGCTGCCACGTTGAATCGGTAAAAGTGCAGGTTTAACGGCTATTTGTGTGGTTTGCCCATTACGTAGTACTTGCAATTCCAAAGGAGAACCAATTTTACTATTTTCAACTATTTTTTGCACTTCTTCTATTTTAGTAACTGGCTGGTTACTAATGCTTTGAATCACATCTCCTGCCTTTAGTCCAGCAGCTTCTGCTGGAGAACGTGGTACAATATCAATTAACAAAACTCCCTTATCCGTTGCTAAATTAACACCTAATCTAGAATTAATTTTTTCCTTGACATCTGGAGTCAAAGTCACCATTTGAATACCTAAATAAGGATGGTCAATCTTACCTTTTGCGATTAATTCCTGAGCAATCCGCTGTGCTGTGTTGATAGGAATGGCAAATCCTAAGCCTTGAGCGCCACGGATGATAGCCGTATTCATCGCAATGACATCTCCACGATTATTTAACAGTGGTCCACCAGAGTTACCAGGGTTAATAGCAGCATCAGTTTGAATATAATCAACACGTTTATCAGTCACACCAATATCACTGCTAGAACGACCAGTCGCGCTGATAATCCCAGATGTGACTGTATAGTCCAAACCAAGAGGGTTACCAATCGCAATCACAGCTTCTCCTGGTTGTAAGACCTCAGAGTTACCTATAGAAACAGTTGGCAGGTTATTTGCTTCTATTTTGATGACAGCAACATCTGTAACTGGGTCTTCGCCCAGTACGCGTCCCTTAAAAGAGCGACCATCTTTCAATTTTACTGTCACGCTTTGGGCACCGTTTACCACATGAGAATTAGTCAAGATTTGACCAGCAGAATTAATAATAAACCCAGAACCGCTACCCTGCTCAACTCTTGGTCTTGGCTGTGAGCCAAAAAATCGCCGAAAAACTGGATCATCAAACTCGTCAGAAGCAATAGTTCTTGCAGCATCAATCCGAACAACAGCAGGTCCTACCTTTTGTACAACTCCAACGACGAAGTTAGGATTATCGGATGAAGAAGTAACAGGTAAAATATTTGAGGAAGTCTTATCTGTTGGCTCTTGGGTTGGCTTTTGAGACTGAGCATCTGTTTTTCCAGCATCAAGAGTACCAGTAGGTATGGAACAACCCCCAACAGATATCACTACCGTACCACCAAGCAGTACAGCCAAAATACCATTTATTGACCTCCTTTGGGACAACTTCTTTTCCAAAGAAGTCCAGATGGGGAATAAGGAGGATAGGGAGAGAACTGCTCCCCAGCTCAAGAGTTCTTGAGCTCCTCTTGTTGGCTGAGAGTCATCATGGTTTGTCGTTTTCATTTGTTTTTACTTCTCCGTATGAATCTATGGGTGTTAAGATCTTGGCTACCGAGGGAAGACCAAGAAGAATGACAACTCAAAGGCTGATTTGAGGTCTAGAGTATTGTTTGCTAGATTGGTGCTTGCTCATATCTTCATTATTATTGTGACGATTGCCGAGCATTGGTGGTAAATCATGGAAATGCCCATAGAAAGTCTGTGGAGTCAGGTGTTGGAGCGCTTACAGCTAGAGCTATCCCGTCCCACCTTTGAAACTTGGATCAAAACAGCGAGCGCCGAACGATTGGAAAATAATTGCTTGGTCATTTGTACTCCCAATCCATTTGCTCGTAATTGGTTACAGAAATATTACATAAGAACAATTGCTAATGTTGTACAAGATATTCTTGGTTCTCCCGTAGACATTTATATCACTGTTACTCAAGGTGATGAAGCTTCTGGTGTCAGCGAACAAGAAGTTTCTTGGGAATTTCCAACTCAAGCCAGTTCCTCAGAAATCCTTCCTCAAAATCGATTGAAAACGACAGAATTAAACCTCAAGTATGTTTTCTCTCGATTTGTTGTCGGTGCTAACAACCGTATGGCTCATGCTGCGGCGTTAGCAGTTGCTGAATATCCTGGAAGAGAATTTAATCCTTTATTTCTGTGTGGTGGTGTGGGTTTAGGGAAAACTCACCTTATGCAGGCGATTGGTCATTATCGATGGGAAATTAGTCAAGATTCAAGAATATTTTACGTTTCTACTGAGCGATTTACGAATGATCTCATTACTGCTATCCGTAGGGACAGTATGCAAAGTTTCCGAGAGCATTACCGTGCTGCTGATGTCCTTTTAGTGGATGATATTCAGTTTATTGAAGGTAAGGAATATACTCAAGAAGAATTTTTTCATACTTTTAATACTTTACATGAAGCTGGTAAGCAGGTGGTTTTGGCTTCTGACCGTCCTCCTCACCAAATTCCTCGGTTGCAAGAACGTCTGTGTTCCCGATTTTCTATGGGGTTAATTGCTGATATTCAACCGCCAGACTTGGAAACGAGAATGGCAATTTTGCAAAAAAAAGCTGAGTACGAAAATATCCGTCTACCGAGGGATGTCGTTGAGTATATTGCTTTTCACTATACTTCTAATATTCGCGAGTTAGAAGGAGCCTTAATTCGTGCATTAGCGTATATTTCTATTTGGGGTTTACCGATGACGGTTGAAAATATTGCACCCGTTTTACAACCATCAACTGAGAAAGTAGAAGCAACACCAGAAGCAATTTTATCAGTTGTATCGGAAGCTTTTAATCTCTCAATAGAAGACCTGAAAGGGAGTTCGCGGCGACGAGAAATTAGCTGGGCACGTCAAATCGGAATGTATCTCATGCGGCAGCATACGGATCTCAGTTTACCAAGAATTGGAGAAGAATTTGGTGGAAAAGACCATACAACGGTTATGTACAGCTGTGAAAAAATTACCCAACTGCGAGAAACAGATCAAAACTTAATACAAACGCTACGTCAGTTGAGCGATCGCATTAACATAGCTAACCGTCCCCACAAATCATATTGATACAATCAAAATATCTCAGAGTGTGGAAGAACAAGAAATAAAACATTGTGTTTTCCACAAGAAGCGGCTTATGACAAATGTTGAGTTAAGACAAATGTTAACTTCAGTCTAAAAAATCTTTAAGATAAGATTACCTTTTAAAACTTTTTTTATTTTTTGTGGAAAACTTACAAAAAATCTGTGGAAAACTTGTTCGTTTCAGTGGAAAACTTTATCTAAGTATAAGTACTCTGTGGAAAACCCCCCTTGTTTTTCCACAAGTTTTCCACAGCTAACAACTTGCTAAAACATGGTTGAAAAGGATATGCATGAAGTTTTCCACAATTTCCACACCCGATGACGACTTTGAATAAAAAATAGTGATGTTTGGTACTCGTTTAGCACTGAAGGACACGCATTACAAGCGCAATACCTTGCGCTCGTGCAAGCTTAATCCGACTTTGCAACAACGGTGCTAACATATCCAACACAGAAGCCACAGTTGATCATGAAATTAGTTTGCACCCAAAGCGATCTCAGTACTAATCTTTCACTTACGAGCCGTGCTGTACCCTCCCGTCCAACACATCCGGTACTTGCTAACGTGCTACTACAAGCGAACGCTGAAACGAACCAAGTCAGCTTAACAGCCTTTGACCTTAGTTTGGGTATTCGCACTAGTTTTAGCGCCGAGGTGTTACATTCTGGAACAATAGCAATTCCTGCTAAGCTGCTGAATGACATCACAACTCGCCTTGGAGAAGGTGAAATCACTCTAGAAAACGAATCAACTTCCACAGATGATCCCCTAGGAGAAGGCTCAATTGTGACTTTGACACCCCAAAGCGGGCGTTATCAAGTGCGAGCAATGGGACCACAAGAATTTCCAGAACTCCCCGTCATCGAAAATGCTCAAGCGCTACACATTGCTGCTGGTGCATTAATTGAAGGATTGAAAGGTTCTTTGTTTGCAACGAGTGCAGATGAAACAAAACAGGTTCTCACCGGCGTGCATTTAACACTTCGACAAGATACGCTCGAATTTGCAGCAACTGACGGACATCGTTTAGCTGTTGTACAGACGATGAATGAAAGTTCAGATACAAATACGGAAACTCAGTTAGAAGTCACAGTACCAGCTAGAGCATTAAGGGAACTAGAGCGAATGCTGGCTCATACAAACTCACAAGATGAACCTGTGGCGTTGTATTTTGACCAAGGTCAAGTTATTTTTGAGTGGCAAAATCAACGTCTGACAAGCCGCACTCTTGAAGGACAGTATCCTGCTTACCGTCTACTCATTCCTCGACAATTTGAGCGAGAATTGATTTTAGATAGACGACAATTCTTGAGCGCTTTAGAAAGAATTGCTGTGTTCGCAGACCAAAAGAATAATGTCGTTAAAGTCAGTATAGATAGTGAAGCACAGGAAATGACTATATCCTGTGAAGCTCAAGATGTTGGCAATGGACGAGAGTTAATGTCAGCACAGATATTAGGAGAGAGTATAGATATTGCCTTTAACATTAAGTATTTAATGGAAGGTTTAAAAGCACTGTCCTCGACTGAAATTCACATGCAGCTCAATGGAAATTTAACCCCAGTGATTTTCACTCCAGTTGGTGGTTTGAAGATGACTTATTTAGCTATGCCTGTTCAACTTAGAAATTAAAATCTTGACGTTGTTTGCGTCTTTGTTTCTTATTCCCAGGCTAAGCCTGGGAGTGCTATCCAAAAGTTACATATCTTGAAGATATGCTTAAGCGATCCCGCCGTTTACACGGATGTTTTGCCCAGTTATCCACCGCGCTTCATCGCTAGCAAGAAACGTTACCACATCGGCGATGTCTTGCACTTGTCCCAATCGTCCCAACGCCGCCATTTGAGCGAAACGATTGATTTGTTCTTCTGTTTTGCCTTCTCTGAACAATTCTGTATCGGTTGGACCTGGAGAGATAACATTAACTGTAATACCCCGTCCTCCCAACTCTTTTGCCACAACCCTTGTGATTTGTTCAACAGCACCTTTTGTTCCCACATAAGCACTATAAGTGGGGAGCATCATAGCAGTTGTTGATGAAGAAAAATTGATAATCCGTCCACCATCTGCCATGTGGTGTGCAGCTTGTTGACAAGTAAAATAAGTGCCTTTGACATTAATGGCAAAAATCTTGTCGAAATCTTCTTCTGTCACCTCAATCATTGGCTTATAGAAGGCGACGCCAGCGTTGTTGATCAAAATATCGACTTTGCCAAAATGTTTAATTGTCTGCTCAAAAAGTCGCTGGATATCAAGAACTTTGCTCACATCGGCTTGGAGTGCAATTGCTTGTACTCCAAGATTTTCAATTTCTGTAACAACTTCCTGTGCTTTGTCTACATTACCTGCATAGTTAACCACAACTGATGCACCATTACCAGCTAATTTTAATGCAATTGCACGTCCAATTCCTCGTGATGCGCCTGTCACGATTGCAACTTTTTCTGCAAGAAGTGCCATAGATTATTTCCTTTACTTACCTTTACTAAACATTAATTTTGCTCCTAGGTTAAACCTAGGAGCAAAGTTGGGAACTTTTATGTCCCTAGAAAATTATAAAGAATGAGTGACTGCTGATGAAGAGTTTTTATTTCTTCAAATGCATCTCATGCCAAATCGAAAAGCAAGATTTCTGAACCGATGTTAGTGGTGATTTCAAGTTGTTCTTCGCCACTTATTTGCACTCCATCGCCTGCTCTAAGTTCTTCACCATTTAAGGTGACTATGCCTTGAGCTATTTGCAACCAGGCATGACGATTGGGTTTCACGTGATAATTGATAACGTCACCAGGTTCCAAAATAGATGTGTATAAGTCAACATCTTGATAAATAGTGATAGCACCATCACGTCCATCTTTGGCACCAATTAAACGTAGTTTTCCACGTCTTTCTTCAAGAGAAAAAGCTTTTTGCTCATACCTTGGTTGCAATCCTTGTTGCTCAGGAAGAATCCAAATTTGTAGAAAGTGGACTGGTTCAGTTTTAGATGGATTGTATTCGCTGTGCATAAGACCAGTACCAGCACTCATAATTTGCGCTTCACCCGGACGTATGACTGAACCATTTCCCAAGCTATCTTTATGTTCTACAGCTCCTTCTAAAACATAGGTGAGGATTTCCATATCTCGGTGTCCGTGGGTTGGGAATCCAGCACCAGGAACAACACGATCATCATTGATGACTCGTAGAGAACGAAATCCCATGCGATTTGGATCGTAAAAACTACCAAAGGAAAATGTGTGGTAACTATCTAGCCAGCCTACCTTGGTATGACCACGTGCATTTCTATCATGAATGAGGTGAGTTTTGGTATGAGAAGTCATAAGTTGTACCTCCATTTTTGATGTTTTTTGTGACAAAATCAAGACAGTGTTTGGCGACTAATCATCAATTTTTGTTAGTAATGTTCAGTCATAAATTTTTTTATTTAGTGAGATTCCTGTACAAAAAATTATCCTTGATTAACTGAAAAACTAAGAGACTTTGTAAAGAAATACTCCACATTAGTCTTGTTGAATACTAGGTGACAACAGAACGATTGACATAACGAGGAAAGAAACTTTTTCTTGAAACTTCTTCAATCGCACTTAGTTTTTAACTATCTCAATCTTAAAATACTTATATATAAAATGAAAAGTACGCACAAAAAAGTGCCATACTTACCAAAAAGATACCAGTAAATTATTGAGTTTTCATTTAACAATAACCATTATTCCGGCTGAGATTAAGCTAAGCGTTTTCTAACAGATAAGCTGGGTTTTACAACAAAACCCAGCCTACAAAAATCATTCTGTTAATGACTATTAGCTATTAACAATAACAGACTTATCTAACAGCAGCAGCTTGCTCTTCAGTTTTAATAGTGGCTGTACTACCATTTCCAGCCTGGGTAACAGCAGCTTGCAGATGCGCTTCTAAGAACCACAGTCGCTTGTCAATTGTGCGAGACACTTCGGTGTACAAGTCAGCAGTATCCAAATCACCTAAGTCATCGGTTTTTTCAATAGCTTCCCTAAGGTGCTTAGCATAAGGTGCAAAACGATCTGCCAAAGCTGTGACATGATCCATACCCATCAAAATATCAACAGGATATTCTGGCAATATTGAAGCCGCAGCAGACATACGAACAGTTCCACAAGCATAACCACCTAAAGCGGTGATGCGTTCGGCTAACATATCAATGTATTCTTCCAACTCTCCTGCCATCTCATCAAACATTTCGTGCAACTGGTAGAAGTCTGTACCTTTGACATTCCAGTGCGCTTGCTTAACTTGGGTTTTTAAATCCAAAGTCGCTGCTAAAGTCTGGTTGAGAATTCCAGCAATTTGCTTGCGCGCCTCAGCAGGAATGTCAATGCGGGTTGGATATAGACGTGTTGATAGGTTCTTGTCGCTCATGGTTCTGCCTCTCTCATTAGCTCTCATTAGTAAGACAACACAAGTTTACAGATACTATCGTGGTGTGGGAAACCCTCTACCGACAGATGGAATTTCTGCGCAAATAATTATAATTTTTCTTAATCATTTGTTGTTTTTTGAATTGCGGTGTTTATCTATGGCATTAAATTTACTACCGTCAAAGCGTTCTTTGTAGCGTGCGTTAAGGTGTACTTAGCTCACAGGAAAAATATCTAGACTTTGGAGGCACAGATTATGATGTTAAATTTTAATCGTTCTGAGCGTGTGGTTAATGATAACATGGGAGAAGTTAGAGATAGAAGGACGTGAGACGACTGAATCTGCTCTGGTTGCAGGTGATGAGGTGCTGATTGGTCAGACTGTGTTAGAATCATCAGACTTACTGGTAGATTGCAATAATCAAAGGTTAATTCCAAATCCGAAAAATCCTGAGTATCCAGTATTCAGAATATAGTCAAAATCATGCCAGAGTTGCAAAGTTTATACTTTAACTTGTTTTCTATACGCTTTTGGTGTTGTACCTATAAATTTGCGAAAGACGTTTGTGAAATGGCTTTGACTCTGAAAACCTACTTGCTGACAAATTTGATCTATTGCTTCCTCTGTTTTCGTTAATAACCTTTTCGCTCTCTCTATTCTACAATTCATAATATATTGGTGCGGCGAAAAACTCGTGGATTGTTTAAACAGGCGCGAGAAATGATACATACTCATTCCAACTGCTGTCGCAATCTCAGCTAAGCCTAAATCTTTTTCTAAGTTTTGATTGATATATTCAATGGCTTGTCGTAACTTCAAACGGGAAAGTCCTTCCGCTTGTATGTCTATATTTGGGGAAGATACAGAATAGTGTTTGAGTAAATGAATGCACAAAGTTGTTGCCAGGGATTCTATATAAACACGGCTACCCATGCCATCTGATTTCAGTTCTGACTGGAGTGCTAATCCAATTTGTTGAATTAACGGATCTGAGTCAGCAAAATGTGGTATGATTTCCATCTGTTGTAATTCTACTGAATCATAAGCAGCACGGGCAAACAAAGCTTTTTCTAGACTCAGGACTAAAAATTCAGCTTCTGTGTCCCAGCTTAATTTGTGATAGCTACTTGCTGGAATGACTACAACATCGCCGTATTTAATACACTCATGCTGGATGTGTCCATTCAACGCCCGTTCTACATTGATAGGCTGCTTTGTAAGGCTGACACTGATGACGTGCTGTTGAGGACTATGTTCTGGTGTCTCGTAAGCAGGCTGTTGGTGATAATCCAGGCGAAGACTATCCCAATTAGCATCGTAACTGCTCCTGAGAGGCGATCGCGGAAGAATCTTAGAATATGGATCTTCTTGAGCAAAATCAACACTTATGATTTCCTCTATTGGCATCGCTTTCACCCCAGAAACGATTGCTTTTAAGATAGACTTTAATGCTTGCTTTCTTGAACAACTTAAATGCTGTCTTCAAAAGCAAAAGTTTAATGCTATAAATGTTAACACACTAACTAACACATCTAGTGCTTGAATAAAATCTGCGACTTTTATGAGTTACTTAGTTATCTACGATGGGAATTGCAATCTCTGTGTTACAGGAGTGCAAATACTGGAGACTCTTGATAAAGGACAACTTTTTCGCTACGTTCCCATGCAAGACGAGTCAACTCTCCAACAATGGGGAATTACACCCCAAGATTGTGAGTTGGGTATGATTCTCATAGATGTAGATGCACCAGAAAGACGTTGGCAAGGCAGTGCAGCTGTTGAGGAAATTGGGCGATTGTTGCCTAATGGTAGTGTATTTGTAGATATATATCGTGCTTTACCAGGAGTAAAATGGGCAGGCGATCGCTTTTACGAACAAATCCGAGATCACCGCTACACTATCTTTGGTAAGCGTTCTAGTATTTATGAATCTGCATATTGTATTGATAGTGGCTGCAAGGTTTTTAAAAAGGATGGATGACTATCAAACCACTCGACAGTCAACTTCAGTAGCTAATTTTCCCAAGCGCTTGAAAATAGTGAGAACTGAATATAACTCGTTTCCTGGATTGAAGATGTAGAATAACCGAGATAATCCATACTTTGGCGTTTCTTGCTTGATTAATTTCACAAACAGGAAGCTACCGCCATTAGTGATTAATCCGTATACTGGCTTATCAGAATGAGAAATCGCTAACAAGTAAGATAAAAGCTGCGGTTTGCCAACCTCCACAGAAAAAACCGCTTGCTTGGATTCGATCACTACTACAGCTAGCTGTTTAAATAAAACTAAGACATCGATATTACCTTTGACTATTACACCTTCATCTTCAGTGGAAATTTGCACAGACTTTTCGGATTTGATGTGAAATGGAGACAAATAAAAGCCTGCTAAATCCAAGAGTGGAGATAACACCACCATCTTGACAGTGTTTTCGAGTAAAGGAGGATACTTGAGCAAATTTGAGTAACTTGCCTTAACCCGATTTAGTTGTTGCTTTTCTACGTCTGTAATTTCTGGTAAATTATCTTGCCACTCCCTAAAAAATTGCTCATCCTCAATTAACTGAAGTCCAAAATTAGTCTCTAACTCCAGAAGAGTAATATCTTTAGCTTGTATCGCCTGCACCATAATCTAGAAAACATCCATAAAATAAACATTAAATTCTGTAGAGTGCGTTAGCTGAAAGTACCGCACCATCCACCAATTTTCGGCGGTGCGTGATGCCTGAAAATCATAAAACTCAACATCAGTTACCAACGACAGGAGTAGAATTAAAAATTTCCAGTATTTGCCTGCAAAACTGTTTAAGCTTTTCCCCAACTTGTGGGGAAGGAATAGATGTTCCCATGAAACCCCAGTTTTCTACCGTAGAAAGTCGCCATTGTTCACCAAGATGGCTGAAACCAGCAACTTCTACACCAATTGCACGACGTGAACCGTTTAAAAAATCTTGATAAAGACGGATTTGTATTAAAATACTGCGGCTTTGCCATGATTTACTGATGCCAGGAAAGTGAAAGCCAATGTCTATTGAATCTGGATCGACTAACTCTCTGGTTTGCGGATCATTTTTCCAAGGCTTGAGATCCGATCTAGCATCTGGAAACTCAGATTTGAATAAATTCACTACACTAGCAATCTTGCTGGCGAATTCAAGATTTGTTGCCATCTCAGCTGCGTTCACTGAAAAACTGTTCCTTATTTACTAGACATCTTTGGACATCGTTCAACAATTCCTGCTTCAACCAAGGCAGCCCCTACGTTATTTCACCAGAGGCGTAAAGATGTAAGGCCCATGACCTTGCACCTGTACAGATGTGAAGAGGGGATTACGATTTTTACTATAGTATAAATATATTAAGCAATTGTACTCAAATTTTCCAGAAAAAAACATCAAAATATGCCTTTTACATAAAAAATTAAGTCAAGATAGAAGTTTTTCAACAAAATCCTTCCTAAATCAGGACGATAGGATACGCTAGCGATCTAAAATGACACTGATCATTGGTAAGTCAAATAAGTTCAGCGATTATGGCGCGTCAACGCTCAATTCTGTCATTTATTCTGGTACTGTTGGCAACATTTCTTATTAGTTGTGGCGGTCCTAACGTCGCAACACCACCTCCAACATACACACAAGATCAACTAGTGAAAATTCAGGAATATGTTTCCGACATTCAGGGTGTAAAAGAACGCTCACAAGAACTCGAAAGGCTCATCCAAACCAAACAATGGGTGAAAGTTGGAAACTTTATACACGGTCCTATGGCAGAAGCAAGGCTGTCGATGAATTACATCACATCCAATCTGCTACCCAAAGACCAACCAGCAGGGCGTGAGTTAGTGCGTGATTTGTTAGATAAGCTAATAAAAATCGGTCAAGCCACTGAGATTGGTAACACAAATGGTGCCTTGAATAACACCGTAGCTGCTTTCACTGATATTGACAAATTCTTGCAACTGCTTCCCGAAACAAGCAGCCCGTCAGAAGAAAGCGAAGCATGATAGGGTGAAGAGGAAGATGGGGGATACATCAATTCAAAATTCGCTCATTCGCTCATTCAAAATTTTGGATATTTTTTGTGTCTCCCCATCTTCTCTGTGTTCAGTAGCACCAAATATGAATGATGTCGTTATCATCGGTTGCGGTGTGGTTGGAGCAACTATTGCTTATGAACTTAGCAAAGTCAAAGGGCTAAAAATCACAGTTGTTGATCAACAACTACCTGCACAAGCTTCTACAGGAGCAGCATTGGGTGTTTTAATGGGTGTCATCAGCCAAAAAACCAAGGGGAAGGCTTGGCAGATGCGACAAACAAGCATCCAGCGTTATGAAACTCTGATCACAGAATTAGAACCCCTGACAGATCGTACAATTCACTTTAACCGTCAGGGAATCCTCATGTTGCTGTCTGAGGGTTTTATGTCTGACTCAGAAAAAGAAGATGCAGGAATCTCAGAATGGAAAAAATTACAAGAAATCCGCCAGTCTCAAGGTTTCTCCCTAGAAATTTGGGATACTGCAAAACTCAAGCAAGTTTGTCCTCATGTGAATAACGATCAGATTGTGGGGGCTGTTTACTCTCCGTGCGATCGCCAAGTTGATCCAACAGCACTCACATTGGCTTTGATTGATGCTGCAAAGCATAATGGCGTTGATTTTAAATTTGGTGTTCAGGTTTCGGGTACACAACCCCAGTCTGTGTCACCGTCTGAGAAAGAAGATTCTGAAAAATATTGCTCTCAACTTGAAACGACAGAGGGAAAAATTACTGCTGATTGGTTTGTTGTAGCGGCTGGGCTGGGTTCTTCTTTGCTGAGTACACAATTAAAGCAAATGATTGATATTCGCCCTGTTTTAGGGCAAGCTTTGTGTGTTCGCTTAGGAGATTCTTTAGGAAATCCCGACTTCCAACCAGTCATCACCGGTGATGATGTTCATATCGTCCCTGTAGGTGGTGGAGATTACTGGATAGGTGCAACTGTTGAATTTCCGACGAATAAAGATGAGCTTATAGCTGATAGAGAACTGCTGGAGTTGGTTAGAAAACAGGCGATCGCCTTTTGTCCAGACTTAGCAACAGCTACAACTATCCGTACTTGGTCAGGGTTACGTCCCCGTCCTGAAAGACGTCCAGCACCAGTCATTGGTAAGCTACCTGGATATCGTAACATCCTTTTTGCGAGTGGACATTATCGCAATGGCGTTTTACTGGCACCAGCAACAGCTTACGCAATTTGTGAGATGATTATTGCTAAGCAATCATAATTAATAACTCAATCTGAACCTGATGATGAGAAGTCGTGCTCATAAACAAATGTCAATTCGCGGACAAAGTGAAAAGGTCGCAGACTAAATGAAAATTACAGGGGATAGAATTCAATAGGGAAAAAACAGACGAGTTACTCAAATCATTTAATATGGGGGAAAGCCCTATGTGGGAGAAACTA
The DNA here is from genome assembly GCF_012912105.1 of Brasilonema sp. UFV-L1. Classification (GTDB taxonomy): domain Bacteria; phylum Cyanobacteriota; class Cyanobacteriia; order Cyanobacteriales; family Nostocaceae; genus Brasilonema. The sequence continues at coordinate 32,210 of NZ_QMEA01000023.1, read as the reverse complement.
ATCGAATTAATTTATGACGCTTTAAAGTCGAGTTTTGAGCCACGGAAGCAACTAGCTAAGGCAATGACCCGACTTTACACCACCATGTACAGTTGTCAGGAAGCCTATACTCAATATAATCAAGAACCCACAGACCAAAACTTTAGAGTTTGGGCAACAGAAATTGACAATTTAGTTATTACTCTTCAGCGTGTGCAGCATACACTGAAGATATTTCATCCTAGGGTACTCGATAGGCTGAATCATTACGCCCAAGATGAAGCAAGACTTGCTTATATATCCCGCCCAAATAAAGATTTAGTCAAACATGGAATATCTACACTAAAATGGCTGGTTAAATTTGAAACTGGGTCTGTCCTCTATCAAAATACAACTGATTTTAATGAAGACATGGCGGATTTTGATAAGGCGTTAGAACAATTATCAAATTTGATTCAAGCTGAATTTAAGATGGATGAGATTTTTTGAGATGATATAAATGTCTTAAATCTTCCTCTGAATGTCAAAATTCTCAATCAATTCGCAAATATTAAGAGTTTTTTCACTTAGTCTGCAACAAATTTTCATAAGTTAATTCAAATGTCAATAACAGAAAATAAAATTCAAGTTGGATCCTTAGAATGGTTTTATCGGGAAGCTTTACCGACTGGTAAAAGTGAGTTACTTCCTGTCTTACTGCTACATGGTTTACCATCACAAAGTTACAGTTGGCGCAATATCATGCCAGCTTTGGCAAACCAAGGAACAAGAGCAATTGCACCTGATTGGATTGGCTTTGGTTTTTCTTCAAAACCAGACAAAAGGGATTTTGCTTACACACCAGATGCTTTTCTGACAGCTTTAGAAGAATTTATCAAATCCATAGAACTTGAACGTTTTTCTTTAGTTGTGCAAGGTTTCTTAGGTTCTATAGGTTTACAATATGCCTTGCGTCATCCAGAACATATTGCCAATATAGCTATACTAAACACACCCATTTCCAGTCGCGCAAAGTTACCCTGGAAAATTCAACAGATGGGATTACCTTTTGCAGGTGATATGATTACCCAAGACCCCTTGCTAGTTGACCGGACTCTTGAAGGAGGCTGTCGTTACGTCATTGCAGAAGAACATTTAAATATTTATCGTAAACCCTTTTTAAAAAGTTCTGCCGCTGGCAGAAGTCTCCTCGCAACTATCCGTAATTTACAGCTAAGCTCAGCAATGACAGAAATAGAATCAGGCTTTAAACAATCGCAACAAGAAATTTTAGTTCTCTGGGGAATGATAGACCCTTGGCTACCTATAGATATAGCTCAAGATTTTGTTAATTCCCTCGAAAATGGAAGTTTAATTAAACTTAACAATGTTGGTCATTATCCTCAAGAACACTATTCTGAAACAATTCTTGAAGACCTTTTGCCTTTTGTTCGTGTTAAAAATAACTAACAATAATAAATAATAGCAATTTCAATTCAAGAGTGATATTACCTTTATATCTTTTTAAGATTTCAGCATTTGTCTTGTGAGTATTTGATGCTCATCTATTTTGCAGTTCATTAAATAACCAGAGTTCAGTTTCATAAATTAGATAGGATTTCTATAGCACCTTTAGATGATTTACGTGTGCCAGAAATTCATTAATGGAGAAAAAGATTTATGGCTTATTCCTGGTTTAAGGCTTTTCACATTGTCGGTATAGTCGTTTGGTTTGCCGGTTTGTTTTACCTCGTGCGTCTTTTTATCTATCATGTTGAAGCTGAACAAGAACCGGAACCAGCACGCACAATACTGAAGAATCAGTATCAAATCATGGAAAAGCGTCTCTACAGTATCATCACAACTCCGGGGATGCTGGTAACGGTAGCAATGGCGATTGGTTTATTAACTACAGAACCAGATGTTCTTAAAGAAGGATGGTTACACGTCAAACTGGGTTTTGTTGTCCTTTTACTTGGCTATCATCATTACTGTAAGCGTCTGATGAAGCAGTTAGCCCAAGACACCTGCAAATGGAATAGTCAGCAGTTGAGAGCGTTAAATGAAGCACCGACAGTCATGTTAGTTGTGATTGTGTTGTTAGCTGTGTTCAAAAACAATCTGCCGACTGACATCACGGCTTGGGGTATTGTCGCTATGATTATTGCGATGGCGGCGACTATTCAACTTTATGCGAGGAAACGCCGTAAAGATAAAGAAAAGCTGACAACAGAAATGGTACAGCAACAAAGCAGCTAATTGACACTCCTTGTCCTCAGTCGTCAGAATACATTCTGTTTCTGTATTCTGACGACTAACTCGGTGAATTCTTTCTTGAGAGATATGACACTGGTATGAATTTTGAATAAAAACATATTTGTGTACATTAAGTCTTATTAAAGAATAATACATTATTGTTAGGCTAATAATTATTAACCCACATTCCGCACCTCAGGGTGTCACACAGTATAAACATTTAGTCGTTCTGATTTTAGAGTTGCAGATTATGCTTTTTACTCTGCAAGCTTCAGCTTAAAACAGTACACAGTTATCAGTAAACAGGCGTATGGTGGGGGATTTAAAGATGCTACCAACATCTATGCCTGCCTTCGTCTTGTGACGAACGACCAATTCACCGGACTAAAACCCAAGCGCGCTTCGGCGTTCTTTACTGATAGCTGATAACTGAATAACTGTTAAAAACAGTGGAAGCCGATTGTGACAGTTGAGGGTGTGGAATGTCGGTACTAAGCAAGTAAGCTGCTGGCAGATAAAATTCTGACCCTAAATTTTGCTTACTGTATTTCAAGGTGCAAGATGACATACCACTTTTTAGTTTTTTTCAGAGATATGAGAACAGTATTCACTCATGAGTATAAGTTACATTTGTCAATTATTGACAATCTGGTTCTTCGTAGAACTCTCACTGACTTTAGGCTTATCTGCTCAGGCTCAGTCACAATTTAAACCCACAAACACCACTTCCATAGAGCAGAGCAGATCGCAAGCAAGTTTTAGACCGCCAAAACAAGGAAAACCAAGAGAGACCTATGGTGCAGGTTCTCGCAGTAGACTTATATGTTCTACAGAAGAACAACCAATTCGACCTTCAACGCTAAAACAGAACTATAAATTCACATTTCAGGAGCGTCCAACACCATTCGTTGAGATACCCAAAACATCAGCACCTGAAGTCGTATTCATGTTTCGCAGAGCATCTTTACTCATGAATGCTGAGGCTGAAAAGGTATATTTTACACAACAAAACCCAAAACAGCCCTTAGAGATGAGCAACAAGGACCAGTGGTTCTCATTGATTGTTTGTGGACAAATTGTACAACTCGATGATTCTATGTTTCCTATCTGAGGCTTTTGTCTATTAATAGTTGAAGTCATGATGTCACGGAAGTTCTTGGCGAAGTATCTGCTCAATTAACGCCTGATTATCAGGACTTTCTGCTTGCTTGAGATATTCAAGAGCAATTTGTCCTACAGCTGGTTGTTCCCTAGAAATGGCAATTAACAACTCTACAGTTTGACAAAGTTGAGTTTTTTCTAATTGCCGATTCGTGACTATCGGCAGAGTTCCAGCAGCAATGATAAGTCCAATCATTGAAGGAACAGTAGGAATCCACCAACCTTGTAAAAAGGCAAGGTAGGCAATTGCTATGAGTCCTCCCTCTACAAGGACAACAGTAGTCACCATAGATTTCAGTGACTTTATCTGCCAAGCCAACGCAGCTCCTACCCCAGACCAAAGCAAAATCCAAAGCCATTCAACTGGTTTAGACCAAACCTTTAGCAGTGGTCGCCCCTGTAGCGCAGAACTCAAAATCATGCTTGTAATATTAGCATGGACTGTGACTCCTGCCATTTGTTTTGGAGAACCAAAGTTGCGATCGCTGTAGGGTGTTTGAAAAAAATCGTTGACGCTATCAGCAGTGGAGCCGATGAGGATAACGCGATCGCGCATCTTTTGTTGTGGTATCTTATTTGCTAACAAATCTGTGAGCGAGAATGTCTGAAACTGTTGCTCGGTACCATGAAAGTTAAGCAAAATTTGATATCCTCCAGCATCAGCTCGGACATAGCCACCGTCATCAGATTGAAAGGGAATAACCACTGTTTTGCCGAGCTGAATTTGATCGCGATGGTTGGTTTGGGGTTGAGGGGTGATACCTTCAGCTTCTAAATAGCGCAGTGCTAACTGCAAACCAAGATTGAGGTGTAATGAAGAATCTGGCTGTTGAACTGAAAGCAAAGCTCGACGTAGCTTTCCATCTCCATCTAAAACCTGATCAGCAAGACCGACTTGACCTAATTCAGCTAAAGTTGGTGGTGGAGCAATCTGACTACCTACTGCCTTTTCAATACCAATTAGATTCTCTGTTGTTTTATAAACTTCTATGAGTTCTTTATGACCTGGTTCTCTAGGCAAATCTCGGTATAAATCCAGTCCGATAGCTCTAGGTTTATAGCTTTTTATGATCCGGATTGCTTGAGCTAACACTCGATCCGGTAGCGGATGTTGACCAATTTGCTGAATATCTGGCTCATCAATCGTTATGATCGTAATACGAGGGTCAACTTTTGCTGGAGGACGCGCTTGAAAAAAAGAATCTAGCATCGACCATTCCATCCCCTGTAGGAGTCCAGTCAAACGTACAAGAATCACAAAACCCGTCACTCCCCCAGCAATACTCCCAATCCAAGCTTTACCCAGACGTAGTTTTTGAGCCTTTTGTTTTGCGGTTTTCCGTGCGTTTGCCAATATTTGATTCGCTTGCTGAGCTGCGAGTAAGGCAAATTGAGCTTTTTCTCGTTCAATTAGTCGGGCACGTTTTTCGATGGCTAAATCGGTTTCAATTTGTCGCTTTGTCAGTTCCTGACTAGCAGCGAGAAAGCGATAATCTAAGTCACTAAGCCTTTTATTTTTTGACCAAACTAATGCTTGCTGCAATGCTATCCCTACTAAAAGTTGCGACTCATCTTGCTGATTTGAAGCAATCCAAGCCTTGAAGTGTTGCGCGTAGGGACGCCTATTCTCCATCTGTAGAGCAACCCATTCTGAATTAAAAACTGCTTGATAGATTGGGTTTTTCACTCTCAGGTATCCCTGCTGGTTGACAACCAAACCTGACAGAAGAAGCTCAATCTGTTCTCGGCTATCATCGGTTGGGACGTCTTCCCCAGCCAAAATGTGTTGATAAATTCCCAATAAACGCCCGATAATTTGCTCGTTAGCAAGCAGGCGATCGCTAATCGTCCGCAAATGTTCTGGCTCATCTTGAGATTCCCACTTGTGGATGATGCGTGATTTAACAATATTTTCTACCCAAAACTCCTCAGTCCCAGGAGGAATCATCAGCGTCTGACTCACTGAATCTTGACTCGAATTTTGTATTAAATGACACAGTTTTTGCGTTAAAAAGGGTTGCCCCCCTGTCCAGGATAAGATTTCTTTAAGAATTGCCTGAGCATTTCCTTGTTTAACTTCTAGTCCTTTTACCAATGGTTGCACTTCATCTATTGTAAAACCGTGTAATTCTATGGCTTTACCAATATTAAATGGAGTGCGCTTTGGATCTTGAATTAAATCTGATGGTGTTGTCACTCCAAAAATAACAAATGTAATGCGATTGTATTCTGGGTCAATAGCTCTGTGGTTATAGCAAAACCGAATCAAGGCAAAAAAGTCATCAACGGAAAAATCAAGACTCTTGATACTATCAACTTCGTCAATGAAAATAAACAGTCTTTCGTTCGGAAATTGAACCAACAGGACTTCAGAAATAAATCGACTCAGCCTTTGGAGGACAGGAATATCTTCTTGCTCTCGCCACCAAGCTTTTAAGTTAAATTTTCCTAACAGTTTGAAACCTAACCATAATTCAGCAATCACTCCTTTGTACCACTGCTCTGGTGTAATATTTTCACAACCAATGTTGGTCATATCCACAGTGGTGCATTTAAACCCATCTTGTTGTAAACGATGTCGAGTTCTGACGAGAAGCGAGGATTTGCCCATTTGCCGAGAGTTGAGAACATAGCAAAATTCGCCCTCTTGTAATGCTTGATACAGTCGCTTGTCAGCCTGTCGTTCTACATAGCTAGGAGAATTAATGGTTAGACTACCACCGACTTGATATGTATAACGGTTCATTTAGAAATGGTGAAGGTGTAGTAGATGAAATATTTTAGCTTTAAATTATACAATTATGTACACATGACTCAATCCACTGATTGTGCAGCTATTAAGAAAAACCACGTTGGAGCTTCTAGAACACCGATTCAGTATTCATATATATAGTGTCTTTGCTTTGCAAAGCTCCGCTCAGTATAGCTCCAACTCACTTTAGAAATAACCTTTAATACCAATTATGTGTGAAGTTGTGCCTTATCGCTCGCACTTCGTGCGACTTTGCTAACAGGCTAAAAGCCTGGGGCTACAGAAACAAAGCCCACCTTCGTGGGCTAATTAAGTGCATCTTCATATAGAAACGGTATAAGATGATATTCACTGGAGTTTAGGAAAATCAAACTAGAAGGCTCTCTTATTTTGTGTACTTCTTCATATACACTTTTGTCAATTCTTAGCCTTCCCACTCTTTATCAAGATGGAAAAACCCGTTGATTCAGGAAAGGAAATGAAGTGTCCTCCTCTTATAGTCATTAGTACTATTGCCTGATGAGTTAAAATCCTTTACTAAAAGCCTGGAATTAAAATTATTTCTTGAGAAAAAATCATGTTTTAATCAAGTTAGATTTTGACCTACTTTTCTTACTTTTCCTACTATTTATGTTTCCAAAAAATCTGAACCTACTAATTTATCCTAAGATTTAAGAAAAAGAAATTGATTGCTTAATAAATATCCTGTGGTGTATGATAAATGACGAGAATTAAGTACTTAAGAAGAAGTATGGATACTGTGCCATGATCGCAAACACAATAGGATTTAAGAAAAGTGTTCCACAGATGCTGTGCGCATGATTTTTCAGTGAGACACTCTGTCTTAGATAAAAAATTGAACAAGAAAGAACGAAGGTGTCAGTCGCCAGGAGCAGAGAGCTTGAGTTGCTCCGCCTCTGACCAGAATGACGAGTGTGCGTTTGAAGGATGAGTAAACGATTCAGTCGCCCACCACAATATGTAGACTTGGTGGTCTTGAATCACCAGCAAAGATCATCAATACCCTACTGATTGCATTTTGGATTCACCAATTCTGTCTTCTGACTTCTTCTTCAATAATTAAGTTTTCGGTCTTGTGAAGCGACTTTGAAAGTGGCTTAACCACAATTTTCAAAGTAAACAAACAAGTAAACAAACAAAAGTCAGTTGCAAATTCTTAAAGCACTTATCTTGCAAGGATTCTGAAGTTCTTGTGTGCTAAAGGTGTATTCTACGTAATTCAAAAAAGTAAATGTCAAATAATGTATGGGAGCTGATTAGATTACTGAATGTTAAAAGAGCGGGTTTAACAGACAAATTATGGTTTATGCAGTCCTGTTCTCATGAAGCTTTACCTTAACTTTTAACAAAAGGAGAAAAACTTGATTTTGCTTTCACAGAAGTTTTACATTATTTCGACTATACTTTTATAGACTTCTTCTACATTGGCAAATTATTACAATTAGGAGGGTATGTTGTTTTTGATGATATCTGGATGCCTGAAATGAGAAAAATCGTGTCTTGTATCATAAGAAACAGAAAATATGAGTTGATGAAGATTGATACGAACATCAGTGTTTAGAAAGGTTTAGCGATATCTACACAACGTTTTCTTCAAAATCCTCTTGAACGAGACTACGGAGAAATAAGACTTATCTCCAATCATATTTATGTACTTAAAAGAACAACCCGTATGTTTTTGGAGGTTTTTTCAGTAGATATCATCGCCTGTTAGTGACTAACTAATACAACGTGGTCCAAATAGAGCTACCATTCACTCAGAGCGCGAAAAGTTCGTGATGTAAGCATTTTGAACGCTCCGTGTGGCACTTCGTGCCATATTTTGAATGATCAAATTCCGCATATCCCTCAGTTGAACCCCTTGGAACGCTAGTCATTTGAGTTCAAACTTCAGATATTTCTGGTTTCAGTTTTCTTTATCTATATGTTTAAAAACTCGTCACACAGTAGGCGTCGTTTTTTGTACGTTGGTTTATCAGGTTTAGCAGGGGCTACCGCTGTCGCAGTGGGAAAAAATATTAAGCCAATCTACTACAGTCATGTATTTGACAAACCGAAAAGAGATTTTCGAGTCACAGGGCAAAATCCTTTAAAAAAGCGTGCTGCAGCTAAGGGATTAATTTATGGAGCAGCCTGTGGGCGAGATCTTCTTGCTTCAGACAAAAACTTAGAGGCTTGCATTATTCGTGAATGCGGCGTCTTGACACCAGAGAACGAGCTCAAGTGGCAATTTTTGCGACCTCGTCCAAACGTATTTGACTTTAGTAGGGCAGATTGGATGGCTAAATTTGCCCGTACTCACAATATGCTTTTTCAAGGACATACTTTAGTCTGGCATTCGCAACTACCTGACTGGTTTAAGGAAGTCGTTAACCGCCAAAACGCAGAAAAATTTTTGGTGGAACACATTACAACTGTGACCAAACACTACGCTGGTCAAATCCACTCTTGGGATGTAGTCAATGAGGCGATTGAACCAAAGGATAGACTAAAAGCAGGTTTGCGACAAAGTCCGTGGCTCAAGTTTTTAGGTCCAGATTACATAGAGCTTGCCTATCGGGTTACAGCGCAAACTGACCCCAAAGCGATGTTAGTCTACAACGAGAATGACTTGGAGCATGACACTCCTGAACATGAAGCCAAAAGAACTGCTGTTCTAAAACTGCTAGAACGTTTGAAATCTCGAGGAACACCAATTCATGCTCTTGGTATTCAATCTCACTTGTTAGGTCACAGTTCTTTGAATGCCAAGAAATTACGAAATTTTTTGTCTAACGTGACTAGTTTTGGTCTTAAAATTCTCATTACTGAACTAGACGTGATAGACCAGAAATTACCTTCAGACCCTATTGTGCGCGATCGCATGATTGCTGGTATGTACGAAGACTATCTTTCGATAGTGTTAGATGAGCGAGCAGTGATTGCGGTTTTAACCTGGGGATTGAGTGACAAACACTCTTGGCTTCCAATGTTTCTTCCCCGTTCAGATGGTTTACCAGTTCGTCCTTTACCATTTGACTCAAACTTCAAACCCAAGTTGGCATGGAATGCCATAGCCAGAGCGTTTGATCAAGCTCCAAAGCGTTAACCAATCGCTACTCAAAGATTCTAAATTGCAAAAAGCAATTTGAAGTCGTGAAGGTTTTCACATTTGAGAATTGGGAATTGATGACTTATTTGATTCCAAGTATGGAAAAGATGCTTGTCAATCTATGAATTGTCATGATTTGACGTCAGCTATGCATACTTACTGCCTCAATATTCTGTTGAATAAATTGCCGAAAGAAAATGGTATTTCTTCTTAGCAGTTATCGTAGAAAATCATTGGAGGAACTATCTAAATGACGCAAAAATTTGATGAAATCGCTTTACTAGGCACCAGATTTCATAAAATTCAAGTTAATGAACTCATTGACTATGCTGTCAAAGCGGCAAAAATTCAGAAGAAAACAACCATATGCCATGTCAACACTCGGGCAATGAATTTTGCCTATGAGCTTCCTTGGTATAGAGAGTTTCTCAATAAATCTGATTTAGTTTTCTGCGATGGATTTGGTGTCCTGTTAGGAGCAAAACTCTGTGGTGGGTGTGTGAATTCATCTCATCGTATGACTTGTCCAGATTACATAGAAGATTTTGCCAAAGCCTGCGAGAGAGAAAATGTTTCTTTGTTCCTGCTTGCTGGTGAACCAGGAACTGTAGATAAAGCAATCACTAAGCTAAAAGTGATTGCACCAAATTTAAGAGTCAAAGGACATCACGGTTATTTTAATAAGTCTGGTGAAGAAAATGAATCTGTTATTCAAGAAATCAACAAATTCAAGCCAGATATTTTATATATTGGCTTTGGAATGCCGTTACAAGAAAGTTGGATTTTAAATAATTCAGAGCGAATAGAGACAAAAGTTTTTCTGCCTCTTGGGGCATGTCTTGATTTTTATACTGGTACCGTCTCTAGAGGTCCGCGTTGGATGACTAATAGCGGTCTAGAGTGGTTAACAAGATTAGTAACAGAACCAAAACGTTTGTGGAAACGCTATGTGCTTGGTAATCCGCTGTTTTTTTATCGAGTCTTACAAGAAAGGTTGACAAAGTTTTTGAGAAAACGCTCTCGAACTTCATCCCAATATTAAGCTGATGTATTCAGATTTTGCATTTTTGTCAAGGTAATACAGAATCTAGAATTATTAATCAGTCTAGATTTTTGTTGACCTCAGTAGGTCATTCCACCAATTAAACATGTGAAAAGTTTGAGTTGTTACGCACTTAATTTGCAAGTTGATTTTTGATTCTGTCAATACAGGGGTAAGAATAATCGTGACATCTAAATCTTTGTTAGTTACAGGGTTTAAACCAGATTTAAGGTCAGCAAATGGCACAAGGATACAGAAAGGCTTAACTACCAAAGTTATGCGGGTAGGAACGCTTGTTGTGCTAGATATTATTTCTTTGACCTTAGCATGGAACTTAGCAGTCATTTATGGCACTCCATTAGAATCGCCTTGGACACAAAAAGCATCTTTCCTATTGCTCATTCTGGCAGTTGCAATCGGCGTGATTAGTACCAAAGGACTCTACAAATCAGGTAATAATCGTCGTAATTATTTTAGTTTGTTCAAAGCAATCACACTGTCAGAAACTTTACTTTTGCTAATTGCTTTTCTTTACGAGCCAGAGAGTTATATCTCGCGCTCAACTTTTCTACTGTTTTGGTTTTTGTCTGTTGTTTTCATCTGCACAGCTCGCTTTATCTGTGATCTGGGTACTAAATTGCTTCGTAGTAGAGGAGCAATTCGTCACTCGGTTTTTCTGATTACAGATCCGGAAGACAAAGAAAACCATATTAGGTTAATAGAGAAGGAGAATTGCTACACTGTACAAGGCATTTCTGGTTCTAGCAGTTTGGATTTGATGAACCGGGAGGCAACATTTGAATATTTACGCACAGAAGGTATAGAAGAGGCTTTTGTTTCTTGGAACGCTATTAAGAATCGTCTGTATGTTTGCTGGCGTTTCCAAACAGCTGGGATTACCTTACGAATACTACCCACTGAAGGTGAAGTTCGTCATCCTAAATCCGTATTTTGGATGATTGGCGAAGTTCCTTGCATGACAATTCCAGCACCAATTATCGCAGGCAGCGATTTTTGGGTAAAACGGAGTTTTGATCTTTGTTGTTCAATTATCTTGTTACTTTTGTTGTCTCCTGTCTATGTTGTGATCGCCACACTGATTAAGTTAGATTCTCCTGGTTCAGTATTCTTCCAACAAAATCGAGTTGGTTTGCATAGTAAGAATTTCAAGATTTGGAAATTTCGCACAATGGTGACTAATGCAGAAAAGTTGCAGGCAAAGTTAGAAGCAAAGAATGAAATCAAGGATGGGGTTCTTTTTAAGATGAAAGACGACCCTCGTATCACACGGATAGGCAAATTCCTGCGCCGTTACAGTTTAGACGAGTTACCCCAACTGTTTAATGTTCTTCTTGGAGAGATGAGTTTAGTTGGTCCTCGTCCTCTCCCTATGAGGGATGTTGAAAAATTCAAAACAAAGCACTTTATCCGACAAGAAGTTCTACCCGGTATTACAGGATTATGGCAGGTGTCTGGTCGCTCTGATATCGATAATTTTGAAGATGGGGTGAAATTAGATATCACTTACATAGAAAATTGGTCTATATGGTTAGACCTGCAAATTTTGCTGAAAACTGTCAAAGTTGTCTTTAGTAAGACAGGTGCTTACTAAAGCATTGACCAAAAAGAACGAAGGTGCCAGTCGTTAGGAACACTCCTTCTCTTAACCATAAAATCTCCAGCCGTGTCAAGCACCCTGTGGATGCTTGACAGCCTCAAAGCAAAGATTTGGGAAAATCGATAAACTAGACGGCTGGCTGGACATTTTATTTTAAGCTTATCTACTAAAGTGCTGGAGGAACTGAGTTTTATCAGGCACAAGCCTCCCTCTGTTTCTTATGAATTTTGAACCAGCGAATTTTAAACGTTTGAGAAGGGAAAATGAATAATGAATAGCAGAAATATTTCAAATAAAATGTGTCTGATTATACGTCTGAAAAATGCTCATCAATTTCTGTAAAATCGTATTCTAATTAGCAGAAATTAAAAAAAAGAAAGTTTTTTATATATTCATCTTTCAGAAACTAAGTAGATAGATATATACAAGTTAATCGAACTACATTAAGAAATGTAAAAAATCCGAAAACTCTTACTAACTAATGACTAATGACTGCCTCAACGAGTACACTTTATTTTTACCTACCTACTGATTTGTTATGAATTTGATTGTTTTTGATTCAAAAGGCTAACAAAACATACTTTTCCTACTTTTCTCACGGTCATTTTTCTATCCAATTTACAATATTATCCCGCAAACTTTACACTCTCTTTAAAAAAGATTCCGGATGAATACTTGTAATTACTGAAAAATAAAGCTATATTTAACTTCGTTAGAGAGTAACAAGAAGACCTCAATAGAAAACATCCTTCAAAGATGTCTAAAAAATGGATAAAAGATACAACATATCATTTTGAGTGTAACGAAGTAAAGGATACCTCCTGCACAGACGCCCTCGTCGTCAAGCAAAACACTTCGCAGAATTCTCAAAGAGATGCGCCCATAGTATGTGAGAAACAAGCAAAATCTCTCATTGATAAACTCGCACACTTCGCACTCTCTTCACCGTTTCAAATATACGTTTGCCATGATGTTTTGAGTAAGATACTAACAGCCAAAAATGTACGCATTTGCTACGCTGTTAGTTGATGATGCATAACATATTTAATTTTTCAAACATCCTCTTACCTAGAATTAAACAAACTACGTAATTGTTGCCAATAATTCAAGAAAAACTCTATCTTGTCTTTGTATTGAAAAGACATAGAAAATATTTTATCTTTCTGACAAAGATAGCCTATACTAAGAAGCTAGTGTATCTACATCGAATTTCGTTATTGGCTCCAACTTAGTACTGAATTTATGATTAGGAAACTTGTATGGAGACTAGAGGCTATCAAGAAGAAGTAGAGATTCAAAAATACTGGCTGGTTCTGAAACGCCGTTGGCCAATTGTTGTAGGAGTTCTTCTAGCTTCTGTGGGACTATCGTCATTTCTAGTGTTCCTACAAAAGCCTGAGTATCAGGCGAGTGGAATGCTTCTTTTTAAATCAGACAGAACCTCATCGCTGACAAAAGTGGGAGAAAAGATAGGAGATCTTGAATCCTTAATGCGTGAGGGTAATCCGCTGGAAACACAGGCTGTCATCTTGAGATCTGAGCCAATTTTAAAAGAAGTTATCGATACTCTAGGGTTAAAAGATAAAAAAGGAAATGCCCTTGAGCCAGACTTACTTAAGGTCAAGGTTGAACCTATAGTAGGTACAGATGTATTAAAAGTTTCCTACACTTCAGGAAATCCTGAATTGGCAGCATCAGTCGTCAATCAGGTGATGAAATCGTACATAGAAAAGAACATTCAGTTCAATCAAACTCAAGTCCTCGCAGCAGGTAAATTTCTCGAAAAACAACTACCACAGGCTCGATTAGAATTAAACCAGGCAGCAGAGGGATTACGTGAGTTTAAAACTCGCAATAAGATTATTGAGCTTCCAGAAGAAGCAAGCGCCGCTGTTCAAAATCTTGCTCAAATAGATAATGAAATTAACCAAACTCGGGCGGCGCTAGCAGATATGATTGCGCGGGAAGAAAAAATGCGCACTCAACTCAATTTGGCTGGGGAGCAGGCTGTAGAAATTACTTCCATAAGTCAAATACCTGGTGTACAGGAAGTTCTCAGTGAGTTACAGAAGGTACAAACCAAGCTAGCGAATGAAAAAGTACGCTACACCAGCGAACATCCAGCTATTACTGAATTAAAAGATAAAGAAGTCACCCTAAATGCTTTATTACAGCAGCGGATTGAGCAAGTTTTAGGACCATCAGGAATGCAACAAGTTTTAAATAATCAACAAAAGGTTGCTCCGGGTAAATTACAGATAGGGAAAATCAAGGAAAATCTGGCGAATGAATATGCAATTATACAAACGCAACGCCAGGGTCTGCAAAACAAAATACAGGCATTATCCAATATCCAAGCAGCTTATAGGCAGAGGCTTGAAACCATGCCAAAATTAGAGAAAAAGCAAGGAGATTTAGAGAGAAGGTTATCTATAGCGCAAAAAAACTACGAAAATCTTGTTACCAGACTACAGGAAATTAAAGTAGCAAAAGAGCAAACTGTTGGTAATGCCAAAGAAATTCAACCTGCTCAGGTTCCCAAAAAACCATCTCCATCCAAAGTCACATTCCTTTTATTAGGAGGTAGCGTGTTTGTGGGGTTACTACTGGGGACAGCAGCGGCATTCTTTGTAGACTTAGTAGATAGAACCTTGAAAACGGTTAAGGAAGCAGAGAAATTTTTTGGTTATACTTTGCTGGGACTGATTCCTAAGTTTGGCTCGAATAAAACATCCCCTTCGGTTAACCTGATATCAGAAAAAGTCTCTGGTCGAGTGATTGTAGCAACCTCTCCTCGCTCGGTCATTCATGAAGCTTATCAAATGCTTCAGGCAAACTTAAAGTTCATTAGCCATAAGAAAGTTCGCACAATTGTAGTCACGAGTTCTGTTCCTGGAGAAGGGAAATCAGAAGTTTCTGCTAACTTAGCGGCGGTACTGGCTCAAGCAGAACGGAGAGTTTTGCTTATCGATGCAGACATGCGTAAACCGTCGCAACATCACCTGTGGGGTCTGATAAACTCAGTCGGTTTGAGTAACGTCATTGTTGGTCAAGATGACTTTTCGCAAGCTGTGCAAACAGTGACAAAACACCTGTCTGTCCTCACGGCTGGAGTACAACCTCCTAATCCCCTTGCTTTGATTGACTCTGATCGCATGGCTTCTTTGATTGAAACGTTCTCTGACAGATACGATTACATCGTATTTGATACTCCTCCTTTAGTTGGGACTGCTGATGCAGCAGTTCTCGGAAAAATGGCAGATGGAGTTTTGCTAGTCGTTCGACCAGGTGTTGTGGATTCATCAAGTGCGACAGCAGCAAAATCTTTGTTGGAACGTTCTGAAGCTAAGGTTTTAGGGATGATTGCAAACGCTGTAAATGTGAAACACGAACCTGATAACTACTTTTACCACTCGAATCCTCGAGGAGGACAAAGTGGTGCAGAAACTGAAATTGGGATTGAACAATGGACTTACAAATAATTTTATGTCATAAACAACATTGCCTCGTGCTTTCGAAATGCGACGGTTTTTTCGAGAGCGATCGCTCTCAATCAACAGCTTAACAGCTACTTTTATTCCTCTGAGTGTCAAGCAGTACTAAGTGTCGTAGAAACTGAAATTGGGATTGAATAATGGGTATACAAGTAGAGTTGATAACTAATACAAACCAAGCCAAAGCATCTGCGGTTCTGTGCAAGATTCCAGCAGGAGCAACGGTAGTTGAGAAACCTTTAAAAATCATTTCTTCAAAAAAACAAAGGTAGAGAAACAAGGAATGTCTAAACCACTTCGGATTCTGTACGCAGTTGCCCCTGAAGATGTGATAGAGTCTTACAATTATTGGAGTCAGGGTAAGGATGCTCCTTCACAGGTGTCAGTTTTCTTCTCGAGTCAGTTCTATGAAGTTTGTAAAGCTCTAGATGCAAAGGGTTACGTAATTGCACAGTCTAGTAAAAAGGAATTTTTGCAGAGTGAGCGATTTACGGTAGAACGCCGTCCAGTTCCATTTAGTAAAGCTTCAGGTATCATATACCACTTGAGGCAGATATGGTGCGGATTGTGGTTGTTGTCCTCTGCGCTTCGCTTTCGGGCTAATGTCGTCGTTGCAGATACTGGGACAACACACTGGTTTGTTTTGTCTCTCTTTCACTGGCTAGGAATAAGGGTTATATTATCACTGCATTGTGTCCTTTGGTGCAAATATCTCCCTCTGCGACTGGGAGAGAAAATCACTTTTCAACTCAGTCGTCCTTTGTTCTCTTCTCAAAGTCAAGCAATGCTAGCGGTATCGCGAGACATCACACAACAGATTATCCAGCTGACGGAGGGTAAACATCCACCAATTTTTGAATTTTTTCCTACATATCGTCCCTTTTATTTTGCAGACATCGCTGAACCTGACACCAAGAACTCGGATGTCTTCCGAGTTTTATTTGCAGGTCGAATAGAAACAGACAAGGGTGTGTTCGACTTGCTGGAGATTGCCAAACGTTTTTCCTTTGAAGGCAGAAAAGATATTATTTTCGACATTTGTGGGGAAGGTTCAGAACTAGAGTCTTTGCGTTTTGCAGCTCAAGAATCTGGAGTTGATGCTTCTTTTATCTGTCACGGTTACTGTACTAAGTCACAAATGAAAGAAATGTTTAATAAAGCGCATGCTGTGATTGTACCAACTAGAACAGAGTTTATAGAAGGTTTTAATCGAGTTGTGTCTGAGAGTATTTTAGCAGGTCGCCCAGCAGTGACTTCATCTGTCTGTCCAGCTGCATTTTATGTTCAAGAGGCTATTATAGAGGTGCCGCCGAATGATGTAAAAGCTTACGGTGACGCGGTGCTGAAATTGTGTGACAATCTCGAACTTTACGAACAAAAGAGATTAGCATGCTTGCGAGTGCGAGAGCAATTCTACGATACAACTAAAAGTTGGGGAATGGGTCTAAAACATATCCTTCTGGCAATTCAACAAGAGCTCTAGGATAGGATATGAACTTAGCAAAAGATACAAAGATTAGTGTGAAAAAATCCACCAGTGTAAAGACATCTCCAAGGTTTGCAGATTGGGTTTTTGCTATCTTAGGTTTTCTTTGCTTATCATCGATACTTTTTGCATTGACCAGGGCTGGTTTACTTCCACAATTCGTCTTCGCACTCATCAAATATTTTGTTTGGGGAATGTCAATCATTCTCGTTTGCATCTTCTGGAAAAAGACAATTGTCGCCGTCACTCAAAACATAACAGTCTGTTTACTAGTAGGATTGTGCCTTCTATCATTTTCCTGGTCAGAATTTCCAAATTATACCTTATCTATTGCCACAGAGGTCTTGATAATGGCCTTTTTTGGTTTATATTTCGCTATACGATTTAGCTTGAAAGAGCAGGTACAACTTCTTGCCGTAACTTTATTGATAGTGTGTTTTTTGAGTGTTATCTTTGCCCTTGTATTTCCTGCAGTTGGTATACATGGAGCACACGAAGAGTATCCAGGAGCATGGAGAGGAGTATACGGGCAAAAAAATGCTTTTGGCAGCGTGATGGTTTTAAGTTCATTAACATTTTTTGCGTTGCCCAAGGAAAATTCTACTCTATACAAGTGGTTTGGTTTTAGCTTTTCACTGGTCTTGATACTGCTTTCAACTTCAAAAACCTCTCTTGTTATTTCTTTTCTACTTATATTAGTAATGATGTTTTATAAAAACTTTCGGTGGCAAGGTAAGATAAGCATAATTTTCATAGACATTGGAATTCTGATTTTGGGATGTATCGCTCTATTCGTTTTCAGTAATTGGATAGAACTCATCACTGGTTTAGGAAGAGACCCAACTTTAACTGGACGGACACCTTTATGGGGTTATGGATTATCTAGATTAATGGAAAGACCATTGTTGGGTTATGGATTTGCTGCATTTTTTGCACCTAACAGTCACTATGCAGTCGAAGCAGGTTACGCAGTCGGCACTAACTGGATTGCACCTAATGCTCACAATGGCTTTTTAGATATATCACTCGATCTTGGCTTGATTGGTTTATCACTTTTTTTTATCACTTATTTCATAGCCTTTGCTCGAGCATTAAAACTAGCTTACGCATCTGAACATCCAGAAAATGTTTGGCCATTAGCTTATCTTACCTACCTGGCACTGAATAATGTCACAGAGAGTAGTTTGATGGCTCAGTTTAGTACAAATTGGATGTTATTTGTGGTCGTCGTTGTGACTTTAAATAAAAAAATGAAATCTGAAAAATTAACATTTTGAGGAAAAATGATTGACTTGTAAATCACAACAATTCTTCTGAAGTTATGTACTCCGAAATTGATTTTTTATTTGAGGTTGCAATGCCATGTCAATGAGTCAACTGGTGCCTGTGTTTATTGATGTTGTTCTGTTAATCAGTGCATCCAGTGTTTTTGTCATCTGCCTATTTTTTCTGATTGAATGTACTGCTGCTCTACTCCCAAACACTTCTGTTGCAAACGAGTATAATTGGCAAGATGCAAAAGTCGCTGTCTTAGTCCCTGCTCACAATGAAGAACTTGTTATCGGTTCAACACTGGAAAAACTCATTCCAGTGTTAAAGAAACAAGACCGTTTGGTTGTCGTTGCTGACAATTGTACTGATGCAACTG
Organism: Brasilonema sp. UFV-L1; assembly: GCF_012912105.1. Taxonomy (GTDB): domain Bacteria; phylum Cyanobacteriota; class Cyanobacteriia; order Cyanobacteriales; family Nostocaceae; genus Brasilonema. The sequence goes on along the minus strand of NZ_QMEA01000023.1, from coordinate 13,683 downwards.
CCAAGATTGCCCGTGCAGCAGGTGCTACAGTTGTTGAGCGTCACGACCTTGAGTGCAGAGGTAAAGGGTACGCTCTAGATTATGGCTTACAGTTTCTTGAGTCAGATCCTCCGGATGTTGTTGTGATTATTGATGCTGACTGTACAGTCCATCCAGGCGCAATTGAACAGCTTACTCAGTGTGCGATCGCCTCTAGCGCACCTGTCCAAGCTAGCTACTTGATGACTAAACCTAAAAACTCTCAGTCGTCAAAAGACTTTGTTTCACAATTTTCTAACATCGTCAGAAATTTAGTTCGTCCCCGTGGATTAGCTTGCTTGGGACAGTCTTGCCCGTTGCTTGGTACAGGTATGGCTTTCCCTTGGACAGTTATTTGCTCAGTAAGTCTAGCCAACGGTCATCTCCTTGAAGACTTAAAATTAGGTTTGGACTTAACCCTCGCTGGACATAAACCAGTATTTTGTTCAGAAGCGAAAGTCACTGGCTGTTTACCACAGCATTCACAAGCTGCCAAAACTCAAAAAACTCGTTGGGAACACGGTCATTTACAAATCATGCAGACCTATGTCCCTATCTTACTAAAACAAGCAATATCCCAAAAAAGGTTCGACTTGTTGGTGAGTGTTCTGGATCTGTGTGTACCACCTTTATCTTTGCTGGTTGTGATTTGGTTAGGGCTAATGGCAGTGACTCTACTGTTTGGAGTCTTGGGAACATCATGGCTACCAGCAGTTGTCGTCGCCACAGCAGGACTTTGTTTCCTCATGGCAATTCTGACAACTTGGACTAAGTTTGCTCGAAAAGACCTTCCCCTGCGCGAACTCTTAACTGTTCCTTTTTACATTCTCTGGAAAATTCCAGTTTATTTCAAGTTTTTAGTGAAGCCTGAAAACGTATGGATTCGTACGGAAAGGGACAAGGTATCATGAGACTTCGTTAATTCAATCAACTTTTACTATTGTCAGAGAATTCATGATTTAATATCTGTAGATTTGTGGATAATCAACTATGGCTATCATCGAAAAAATTTACGACCATCGACATCAGGACTCATTAGCTACCAAGTTAAGAAAAAAACGATTTGCTTTATTTAAATCTCTTCTTGACTCTGTCCCAACACCAATCAGAATACTCGATGTCGGAGGAAGAGTAGATTTTTGGCAAAATACAGATTTTTGGCGTGAAGCAGACAAAGATGTAGAAGTCACTATCATCAACCTAGATTTTGAAATAGACGATTCAGTCTATGCAAACATTAAACAAGTGAGTGGTGATGCCAGAAATATGCAACAGTTTCGAGAGCAAGAATTTGATGTTGTGTTTTCTAATTCTGTCATTGAACATGTAGGAGGTTTTCAAGAACAGCTTCAAATGTCTCGTGAAGTTATGCGAGTGGGTAAAAGATACTTTATTCAAACGCCTAATTTTTATTTTCCAATCGAACCCCATTTTGTTTTTCCTTTGTTTCAATTTCTTCCTGTAGGAGTGAGAGTCTTTCTCATCAACCATTTTAACCTTGGTTGGATTCAAAAGATTTCTGATAAGAAAAAAGCGAAAGAGTTAGTGACTGGCATTAAATTACTGACAAAAAAGGAGTTAGTCAAGCTGTTTCCAAAATCAAATATGTATGAAGAAAAGTTTTTGGGTTTAACTAAGTCCTTTACAGTTTATGGTGGGTGGAATACTTAGTGATAATTTTACTTCTCTAGGTTTTGTGCTGCCAAGAGCTATTTCGATGTTATTTCAAACTGTGTGAAACATAGACGAATATTATAGGAGGTTTAACTTTGAAATCTATTGGAGTTGTTGTCATTGGACGCAACGAAGGAAATCGCCTCAAGGCGTGCTTACTATCAGTGATAGCAGAAGGGAGAACTGTTGTTTACGTTGATTCCGGCTCAACAGATGGTAGTGTAGAACTGGCTCGCTCTCTTGGTGTCCATGTTATTGAACTCGATTTATCTATTCCTTTCACCGCAGCCCGTGCTAGGAATACAGGGTTTGAGCACTTGTTGCAAATACAACCAGAGTTGGAATTTGTCCAGTTTGTAGATGGAGATTGTCGGGTTGTAGAGGGATGGTTGGAAGCTGCTGTGCATGAATTAATGACTCAGCCCGATGTTGTCGTAGTGTGTGGTCGTCGTCGAGAAGAATTCCCTGAGAACTCCATTTATAACCGCCTGTGTGACGTTGAGTGGAATACTCCTGTAGGTGAAGCAAAAGCTTGTGGTGGTGATTCCATGATGAGGGTGAGTTCCTTTAAAAAGGTGGGAGGGTTCAATCCGACATTGATTGCAGGAGAAGAACCAGAACTGTGTGTGCGGCTGCGTCAGGCTGGTGGCAAAATTTTACGCATTGATGCACAGATGACATTACATGATGCTCAAATTACCCGTTTTGGTCAGTGGTGGAAGCGGGAGATTCGCAATGGTCATGCTTATGCTGAAGGGGCTTGGCTACATGGTCGTAGTCCTGAACGGCATTGGGTGAAAGAAAGTTTGAGGAGTTGGTTTTGGGGTTTTCTTTTGCCTTTGCTGACGGTTGCAACTTTATTGCCAACTAGGGGGATAAGTCTATTCCTACTATTGATAGCTTATACTTTCTTAGTTTACAGAGTGTATCGAATGACACGGTTTAAAGGTTTTCAGAAAAAGGATGCTATTTTCTATGGCCTGTTTTGTGGTGTGTTAGAAAAATACCCAAAACTACTGGGTCAAATCCAATTTCATATCAATAGGTTGTTGAAACGACAGCGCACCCTAGTGGAATACAAAACTATACCTTCAGCCAGTTAAGACAACCTGTGTTTTGCAATGTATTGAATCTGACGCGAAATTGATAACTAGAATCATGGCAATACTTCCTTACAAAAGCTTTACTTGAGAAACATAGAGTATCAATGGGAACCAAACTTAAATCAGCAGTTATAGGCACAGGAGCAATCTCCAAAGAGCATCTCAGTTTTCTTTCCAAATCTGAGCGCGCACACTTAGCCAGTGTTTGTGATCTTTCAAAGGCGTCTGCTAGATATGCAGGACGACGATTTGGTGCAGACTCGACCTACACTGATTACCGCCAGATGCTTGATGACGTCAAGCCTGACATTGTACACATTCTAACTCCGCCTCATACACACAAGCGGATTGCCAAGGATTGCTTAGAAGCTGGTGTACACGTGTTCTGTGAAAAGCCGATTACACCAACCTACGATGAGTTTAAAGAACTTTGGAGTTTTGCACAATCTCACCATCGCTGGTTAATTGAAAACCAGAACTACTGCTTTAACGAATCAATTCTTGCGATCGAAAAATTAGTTGCAGATGGTACTCTTGGTGAAGTGCAAGAAGTTGAAGTCCGCATCGCGCTTCCAATTCGCGATGGTGGAGCATTTGCAGACGAAAACTTGCCTAATCCGATTCATAAAATGCCTGCAGGCGTCATTCATGATTTCTTGACACACTTGTGTTCAATGGTCGTGCGCTTCATACCAGATTTTGAGCGTGTGAGTGCTGCATGGAGCAATCACGGCGGTGGAGACTTATTCCGGTATGATGACCTTGATGCGATCGTCATTGGAGGTTCTGCACACGCTCGGATTCGATTCAGTTGTCACACATCACCCAAGTCTTTTGCCGTGACGGTGCGAGGTTCCAAAGGTTATGTTGAAACGGATTTGTTTCAGCCTCATCTGCGTTGTGTCATACCCCGCTCTGGAGAACTGCTATCTCCGATCATTAATCATTTTATGAATGGATGTGACTTCATTGGAGCATCATTCACGAACTTTCGTAACAAAATTATGCAAAAAACAGTTTATGAGGGTATTCATCGACTCTTGGATAAAACCTATGAAGCAGTCATCGAAGATAAAGCGCCACCAATCAGTTTTGAAGATATAGAGCGTACACATCGATTAATTAATGCCCTACTATTGGAGGCCAATCGCGTATGAAGTTATTGATAACAGGTGCGTCCGGTTTTCTCGGACAATATGTTGTTACTGAAGCACTGCGACGAGGACATAAAATACGTGCAGTTGTGCGACCATCTAGTAATGAAAAGCGCCTCGGATGGCACAATCACCCAGATGTAGAGCTTATCCGTATCGATTTGCGAGGCAAGAATGGTATTGTTGATGCTCTCCGGGGTGTGGACGCGGTTATTCATTTGGCAGCTGCTAAAGAAGGCGACTTTTACACACGCTTTGCTGGTACAGTCATAGCTACCGAAAACTTGCTCGATGCAATGATTGAAGCTGATGTGCTACGACTAGTTGACATTAGTACTTTCTCAGTGTATGACTATCTTCGCACAAAATCTGGCACAACAATTACTGAAGATACACTCGTAGAGTCCGATCCTCTTGAGCGGGATGAATACGCCCAAACTAAGCTTCTTCAGGAAGAACTTGTTCGCGAATTTGAGCAAAATCACAAGGCGCAAGTGACAATTATTCGTCCTGGATTGATCTATGGACGAGATAACCTCTGGAGTACTCTGCTTGGAGGAAAATTAACTAATAATTTATGGTTGCGAATCGGTGCTTATGCAACAATGCCCTTGACATATATTGAAAACTGTGCTGAAGCAATTGTCAGTGCTGTGGAACGTGAAGAGGCTATTGGTCAAACCCTGAATATCGTTGATGACGGATTGCCCACTCAAAGAGCTTATGTCAAGAAACTGATTAAACACAAGTACTCTTTGCCCCGATTGATTCGTATTAATTGGACACTGATGCGGGCGATCGCCTGGATATTCTGGATGTACAACAAAAAAGTGCTTAATGGGCAAGCAAAGTTACCTGGCATATTCAACCCAATCATACTGGATGCTCGCTTTAAGTCATTTCGCTATAGTAATGCCCGTGCCAAGAAAGTTTTGAACTGGAACCCCAGATATTCACTCGACACTGCACTTGAGCGCACCTTTAGCGATGCTGAATTGTTGCAAGTCCCGCAGCCGACACCTTCGTTGCAACCTTTAGGAAGCTGAAGAAAATGCGTATTGCTTACCTAACTGGTGAATATCCCAGAGCAACAGATACTTTCATCCAGCGAGAAGTCACAACCTTGCGAGAAATGGGTGTGGACGTCCACACATTCTCTGTTCGGCGAACAGGAGATGAACATATAGTGGGAGAAGAACAGAAGCAAGAGCGCGATCGCACTTTCTACATTCTTCCTCCCAATCCCATCATTTTACTATTGGCGCACCTCAGTCTATTACTTGCTTCCCCAACTCGATACTTACAAGCAATTAAGCTTGCATTCTCAACCAGTCAACCTGGATTGCGAGGTGTACTTTATCAATTGTTCTACTTTTTGGAAGCAGGCGTACTTGCCAAACAAATCAAACAAAGACAAATTGTACATCTACACAACCACATTGTAGAAGCGAGCGGAACTGTAGCAATGCTTGCCGCCGAGATGGGCGGTTTTACTTATAGCTTCACTTTGCACGGTCCGTATATCTTCTTCCGTCCCCATCAATGGCGACTCGATGAGAAAATCAAGCGATCGCTGTTTGTTTGTTGTATCAGTCATTACGCTCGTAGTCAAGGAATGATATTTGCACCCACCGACAAGTGGAATCGAATGCATATTATTCATTGCGGTATTGATCCAGCTTTATTCGATGTCGTTTCCCACAACGACTCAGGAAAACGCCTGCTTTTTGTGGGACGGTTGGCTGCGGCGAAAGGTTTACCGATATTATTAGAAAGTCTTGCCACCTTAAGGCGATCGCATCCAGATACATCATTAACAGTTGTTGGTGATGGTCCAGACCGTCAAAAATTAGAACAAATCACTGCTGAGTTGGGATTAAGTCAGAATGTCAATTTTGTTGGCTATAAGTCCCAAGCTGAAGTACGCGACTATTTTCAGCAAACCGATGTTTTCGTTATGTCCAGCTTTGCTGAAGGAATACCAGTCGTGCTGATGGAAGCAATGGCGGCTGGTGTTCCTGTGGTCGCCACCCAGATTGCTGGCATCAGTGAGTTGGTCAAAAATGGTGTCAACGGCTACCTTGTTCCACCTGGAGATACTGCTTCTTTGACAGAGCATATCGAAAAATTACTGAATGATGCAAAAATTAGAGCAGCATTTGGCACAGCAGGTCGAGCAAAAGTAGAGAAAGACTTCAACATACACCATGAAGTTGCACGACTGCATCGCCTGATGACTAGTACACTGCAAGGTCATGTTGAACCTATCCGTCCCGATTACCAACAAAAGCAAGTTTTGCTGACCCAATATGAGATGGTAACAACCTCTGGTCACGAGTCTACCAACCCTCTTTAAAAAGGGCAGCGCTGATATCATCCGAAAAATACTTCCCAACGCTTTTGTAGACATGAACCCGAAAGTCTCATCAACAACTTCAGGTGCTAAGAAGACCAAAGAGTATTTCTATTTCCTTGACGCACTACGTGGTATTGCTGCCTTATGGGTCGTTTTGTTCCATGCTATCTTAGATGGGCGTCTTGCTTTATTAACCAGCTCTTTACCTCACTGGTTTGTAACTGTCGTCTTCGACGGGGGTAGCTTAGGTGTACCCATCTTCTTTGTCCTCAGTGGTTTTGTGATTGCACACTCGCTACGTGAGGCAAAGATTAACTTAGACTACTTTGGGCGTTTCAGTCTGCGTCGTTTTGCCCGACTCACTCCACCTTATTACTTCTCAATTGTCATAACTCTGTTGTTTGCACTGCTATCTTCGCAAATCAAAGGAGAAGCGTTTGCGCCAGGAAAAGAACCTCTCTCTTTGCAGAGGTTGTTCGCACATCTATTCTATTTACAAGATATTTTTCGAGTCCCACATATCAACGAAGTTTTCTGGACGTTGTGTATAGAATTACAGTTCTATTTAGTCTTTTGCGCGCTATTAGGACTAGCACAATGGCTTAATTCTTCGTGGAATTTGCGTTATGCTCGAGCAGTTGTGTTTGTCCCTGCCACTGTCCTCGCGACTCTTTTTCCTATAGGTGTATTTGAAGATAATGGCAGACCTTTTTTCTTTTTGCCGTTATGGTATGGATTTCTGCTAGGGGTCTTTGCGTATTGGTCATGGCGCGATAAGTTGAAGCCTATCTTCTTTTACTTCTATTCGGCGCTGTTGTTGACTTCTGTCGTACTAAATTATACACTATTTGTCATCGGCTGTGTGATTACTGCCATACTCCTACTAGAAGTTGCACGAGCCAATCGTCTGCAAGTTTGGTTAAAGTGGCGATGGCTACAATTTCTCGGTCAGATTTCATACAGTCTGTATCTGATCCATGTTCCCGTTTATGGAGCAGTATTTTTCGTCGGTATTAAGCTGCTTAATAATAACGCTTTCAGCCAAGCGTTTTGCTTATTACTAGGAATCATTGCCAGTGTAGGGTTTTCTGCTCTCATGTGGCAATTCGTAGAGAAACCATCCATCCAGTTGAGTCAAAAAATTAAGCTTGTAAAAAATAAGGAGGTTCTTCGTGTATAAGCAATCCCCGGATTGAATCCAGGGGCTTCAGCAAACTCGGTTTTGATGAAACTTCTGTATCAGAAGTCGTAAAAATCATTGAAACCGCACGAGATAGTACGCCAATCCTAACTGAAGTTAAGACTACCACATCATAAAATGGGGTCTGCCGAGATAACGGTAAAATAGGACACCTTGTAAAGTTAACGCTAAAACTGCTGTTCAGCACCCTTACCTTCAACCGATCTGTGAATAGTGGTAACGTGTTCAATAATACTCGTGGCTCTGCCAGAGTAGGGAATACGATAATTGCCACAAACCTTTGAGGTGCAGGTCGTGTTAATCCCGACGTGGCTGGTAGCTTTACAAGCAATAGCTACAAGGCGATGGCTTCGCCGACCAAACGCCCCCAACCGTTCTGAAAGAGACACAGAAGGGGTTTCCCTTCTGGAAACCCCTTGGGGCTATACGGGCGATCGCCTTTATGTGGTTCGCATGGTTCATATTCTCATTCGGCAACGCCAATTTATTTGTGTTGAAACTATGGCATCTCTAAAAAAACTTGCTATCCGTGGTGCAATTTGGACAATCCTTGGTTTTGGAAGTATTCAAATCCTACGATTTGGGAATAATTTAGTTCTGACTCGCCTACTCAAACCAGAGTATTTCGGTTTGATGAGTTTGGTGACAACCCTCAGAGTTGGTCTAGAACTTTTTTCAGATGTTGGTATTGGTCAAAACATAATTAATAGTAAACGAGGCGATGAACCTAGTTTCTTAAATACTGCTTGGACTATACAAGTTATTCGTGGTGTTGTCATTTGGATTCTTTGTTTATTGATGAGTTTTCCGATGGCAAATTTTTATAATGATCAACGCTTAATATGGCTAATTCCTATTGGTTTACTGTACTCAATTTTCGATGGATTTAGCTCTACCAGCGTACATACTCTACATCGACGAATGGAACTCGGTAAAATTGCCCTGTATGAACTGATATTGCAAGCCAGTTTTTTATTTACCTTATGTCTGTTGGTTTGGTTATATCCAGAAGTCTGGGCTTTAGCTGTTGGGATGGTGATCGGAGGAATATACAAATTAGTCAGCAGCTATTGGTTAATACCAAAATATTCTCACCGCTTTGCATGGGAGCCAGAAGCAGCCAGAGAAATTCTGTCCTTTGGTAAGTGGATGTTTATTGCATCAGGGCTGATGTTTGCGGCTGAACAATCTGATCGCCTAGTTTTGGGTAAGATTCTGTCATTTCAAATGCTAGGCGTTTATACAGTAGCTTATACTCTGGCAAGCATACCTCGAGAAGTGATTAAACAACTTAGCTATAAAGTCATTTTTCCTGCGATTTCTCAGCAAGCTGATTTGCCAAGAGCAAGTTTGCGAACAAAAATTATCCGTCAACGGTGGATTCTACTCATAGGATGTGCGATTCCATTAGCAATTCTGATTACTATTGGTGATTTAGCTGTCGCCATGCTGTATGACCAAAGGTATGATGCAGCTACCTGGATGATGCCGATTTTATGCAGTGGTATTTGGTTTTCCCTGCTATTTTACAGTATCAGCCCTGCTTTATTGGCAATTAGCAAGCCCTTATACTCAGCTCAAAGTAATTTTGCTCGATTTGGAATCATTGCTCTGGGTGTACCTTTAGCACATAACAGTTTCGGTGTACTGGGGGCTATTATCGTCATTGCACTCAGCGATTTGCCTTTGTACATAGTTAATCTTTATGGACTGTGGCGGGAAAAACTCACTTGCTTCGCCCAAGATATTCAAACAACAGTCTTTTTTATCGGAGTACTTGCTTTATTTTTAACGATTCGGAATTATTTGGGGTTTGGTTTACCAATTCAAACACTAAGTGGGTGGAATTGACCAAATAATTACTAATTCGTAATTCGTAATTTGTAATTAGAGGTACAAGCCTCCACCATAATCTTTGATTTGGTGAACCAGCGCGGTGAGGCAGTACGGTCTTGGGGAGCCAGTGCGCCCTTGGAGGTTCCCTCCGTTGTAGCACCTGGCGTGTCTCCCCAAGTGAAGTAACTGCCGAACCCGTAAGGGTCTTGGGGAGCCAGTCCGTTGCGCAGAGAAGTCTGAGCGGAGGTTTCCTCCGATCAGAACTTCGGAGGGTTCCCCCCGTTGAAGGAACTGGCGTGGTCTCCCCCATGTTAGCGGAGCGAGCCGTAGGCTGCGACTGGTGAACCCGTAAGGGTGGTCTGCAATCAAGGATGATGGCACGCGCTCTCACGCTCTTGTAATGACGAATTACGAATTATGAATTACCAATTATTTTAACGCTCTCCCCTACAAATTAAGATAAGATGATTTTTTTGGTAGTCTAATATCGTGTGCGGTTAAAGACTTATCATTCAGACCGTAGAAGACCAGAGAAACTCAGGGTCCCCTCTGGGCTATTTAGACCTTGTTACAATTTGCGATCGCCCTTCGGTCTAGGTTAAAACGTAGACATACATCAGACAACCAAGCGCAAAAACCATACGGTTTTCAAAAGGGGACAAATTCTTGAAAAAACCCCTTAGAAACTCTGTTGCCTTAAGAAGCGCGAGAATGTTAACATCCCACAAATTCCTGAATCATAACATGGACATCTTGAAATACCACATAGCTTTATGTCCTTCATGTGACTTAGAAGCGATCGCCCGAACTGCCCAAATTGGGAAGAATCCCCGGCATACAATGTGGGATATAACTCAGCTTTTAGGGGCTAATGTTCATCAACCGGCAAGTGAGGAAGTGTTGCCCGTAGATAAAATGCTTACTAAGATTGTAGGTACTCCTGAAAACTGGGGTTTAGCACGTAAGCTGTGTTTGCAGCTTCAAGAAGATGATATCATATATTGCACGAGTGAACACATTGGATTTCCAATTGCTGCGCTTTGCGCTGCTAAAAAGAAGCGACCTAAAATAATAGTTTTTGTGAACAACATTAACCGACCACGAGCTCGTTTAGCGTTGAAGCTTTTTCACTTAGCAGACCGGATTGATTTATTTGTAACGACAACCTCTGCCCAGGCTAAATTCCTTCATCACAACCTGCACTTAAACGAAAACCGAGTCTATCTACTTCCTTCACTACCTATAGATACATCCTTCTTCACACCAGGACTAGCTTCAGCAAATAAGTTGCGTCCAGTTATTAGTAGTGGAGGTTTGGAGAAACGAGATTATCGGACTCTGGCTGATGCAACTCGAGACTTGAATGTTGATGTCAAGGTTTGTGCTTTCTCGCCTAGCACAAATGCATTAAGACGGTCGTTTCCAAAAGTTATACCCAAGAATATGTCGTTTCGCTTTTACGACTGGTGCGAATTATTGCAGCTTTACCGCGATTCTGACGTGGTTGTTTTGAGTCTTTTTAAGAATAATTATCAAGCTGGACTCACAACTCTATTTGAAGCTATGGCTTGTCGGCGACCTGTAATAGTCACTCGTTCGTCAGGAATAATTAGTGATCTGATTGACTCAGATATTGTGACTGGTGTGAATCCGTGTGACCCCATCGGGCTGAAGCAAGCAATCCAAAGTTTGTTAAATAATTCTCAAAAAGCTGAGATTCAGGCTCAAAGAGGTTATGAACTGGTACACAATCAATACAATCACAGTAAGTATGTTCAAGCTTTAGTCACAAAACTTATCTCTACATTTGGGCACGCAAAGAACTTGACTTTCCATATACCGTGAAAAGTCAGGTTTTTCTCAAACATCAAGTGTTTGTTGGGTTTAGCTTACGCTCTACCCAACCTACCATTTTCTTCACAGCAATCATATTGATAACGGTTTTTAAATGTGTTTCTAGAAAGTTTTGTAAAAATCGTTCTTTTAGATGTATATTATGGTTATGTAGAAAAATATACGTAAATTTACTTAACTTTCACTTTTAAATAATCGTGGAGCAACTACCAGAAGCTTTAGGACAAATTCTCCAAGGCAAGCCTCTTGGTTCCATTCAGCAGTTTGTACTTCATCAATCATGGCTGGGGAAAACTTATGGTGAAATGGCGAAAGGCTCAGGTTACCGTAGCGATTATATCAAGGAAGTCGGTTCCCAATTGTGGCAGGACCTTTCAGACGCACTTGGTGAAAGGGTAACCAAGAAAAATCTGCATCTAGTTTTGAATAGACTCCAACAAGATAAAAATGTTCAGCACAACAACCAGTCCCAACAAGAGTTTCAAGCAAACTTTGATGCACAAAGAAGTTCTCTAAATTTAGTTACACTAAGCAAGCCAGAATTTCCCAGCGGTCCTGTACCATTAGCTTCTCCTCTTTACATCAATCGCCCTCCGCTTGAAGAACTTGTTTGTACGGAAATCATGCAACCAGGTTGCTTGCTGCGTATCAAAGCACCCAGGAAGATGGGGAAAAGTTCACTGCTCAACAGAGTTATTGATCACGCAAAGGTACAAGGTTACAAAACCGTTTATTTAGACTTTCAGGAAGCTGATGAAGCCGTTTTTGCATCAATAGAGAAATTTTTGCGTTGGTTCTGCATCAATGTTAGCAGGCAGCTGAACCTCCCTCCTAATCTGGATGATTATTGGGATGCAGAGATGGGCAGCAAGGTGAGCTGCAAAATCTACTTCGAGGGATATCTACTGCAGCACATTGATTGTAGTGCTGTAGTCTTGGCTTTGAATGAAGTCAATCGGATTTTTGAACATCCCAAAATTGCTCAAGACTTTTTACCAATGCTCCGATTTTGGCACGAACAAGCAAAACAGGATCATCTTTGGCAAAAATTACACTTAGTGGTGGTTCATAGTACAGAAATCTATATCCCGCTCAAACTTAACCAATCTCCTTTTAATGTTGGCTTAACAGTTTCACTACCACCATTTACTCTCAAGCAAGTACAGAATTTAGCACAAAGTTACGGCATAGATTGGGCTACAGACTCCGAAGGAGCACAACGCCTTGCACCCTTACAAGAAATGATGGGGGGACATCCCTATCTAATCAGTCTTGCGCTTTATCACATCTGTCAGGAGGAGATAACCTTAGAGGCGTTATTACAAAAAGCTCCTACACCAAGTGGAATTTATAGTCAGCATATAAGAGAACTGTTGACCATGCTCCAAGCTGACCCACAATTGATGTCAGCTATGCAACAAGTTGTGACTGTCCAACAAAGCGTACAACTCGATGTGCTCGCTGCTTATAAGCTAGAAAGCATGGGTCTAGTTCAACTAGATGGTCATCAAGCAAAGCCAAGTTGTGAACTGTATCGCCTTTTCTTTAGTCAGCAGTTTGGCAAGCAAAATGAGGTTCATGGTTATTCACAGTCGTTAGAGGAAGAACCGCGAGAATCTAGTCACACAACTGAAACTGATGCCCTAAGTAACTTCGTTAATCCACACAACTTTACCAAATACTTGGAAATCGAGTGGCCGCAGTGGCAAACACAGGCTTCAATACTATCCTTGATAGTATGTGAAATTGACTATTTTAGGTTTGACAGTGACACTCACGACTCTCAAATTCGCATGGAGAGTTTACAGCAAATTGCCAGTACTATCTGTGACGGCTTGAACGGTCAAGCTACTCGCATGACACACTATGAGGGAACAAAGTTTACTGCAATCTTACCTCAAACACCCGGCGATGTTGCTGTTGAAATTGCAGAAAATGTTCGCAAGAAAGTTATGGAATTGGCGATCAGCCGGAGGCTTGACACCCAGCCCCACAGAGACACGCTGCAAGGGACGCATATCGCCCATATCAATGATCTTGGGTTACCAAAAGATAACTTCTATCCTGTTGTGGGAAGAAACAGAGTCGCTATGCCTTTGGAAAGATTGAGCAATGCTCAATTGAATGGATTTCCTGCTCCATTTCTCACTGTGAGCTTAGGAGTTGCAACCGCAAGACCTAACCATCAAACCTCACCTGGAATGTTAATTGCAGCTGCTGAAGAAGCTCTTTCTCAGGCGAAAAGAAAGGGGCACAATTGCGTGATTTTCAACTCTATTTTATGTCAAGCAATTTAGAGTGCATAAACAATCCAAAATGATTCTCAATAAAAGCACAGATGAGGAAGATGCTTTCTCATCCTTTTCAGCCCCTCATCCAATACCTTGGAACTCGTGGCAATTGTGACTTTTGCAAGAGTTGGGTAAAGGGGAAAGGTTAAAGGTTAAAGGGTTTTTATTTTCCCTTCCCCCTGCCCCTTATCCCCAG
>NZ_QMEA01000239.1 GCF_012912105.1 Brasilonema sp. UFV-L1 | reverse complement strand
GCATTTCCGCTTTTCTTAGTGCCATTCGCCCATAAGCTTTGTGATGATGCTGGAATGATGTTTGTTGAAGATATTGATTTTCGGACGTGGGCGAAAGGGATGCTGGGTAAGCACACCTTAGATGCGGGGTTTGGACAATTTATTTCAATCCTAAAATGGGTGTGCTGGAAGCGTGGGGTGTACTTTGAGAAAGTGAATAAAGACTACACATCTCAGGTTTGCCCGCAATGTGATACCCACACTGGGAAAAAGGAATTAAACGACAGGGTTCATTCTTGTCCTGAATGCGGTTACACAACTCATCGAGACGTAGCAGCCGCACAAGTGATCCGCAATCGCGGAGTCTCTGCGCTGGGACGCAGCGTGGAACAAATTGCCTGTGGAGACGGTCTGACGGGGACTGGCGACAGTCTAGTTAAGAGTCAACGAAACAGGAAGAAAGGTGTGAAGTCGGTGCTTCAGTCTGCCTCGTAACATCTTTTGAGAATCCCTTAGATTTTAATCGGGGGAGTACGTCAACACCAGTATCTTTGAAGCAGAACAGGATGGTTGATAAGCTCGTTTCTCAATGGCTATCAACTTTCATGACCTTCTTTGATTACTTCATTACTGCATTGCTGCATCATTTACTGCATTACTGCATTACTCATTTACTTCCTTAAGTGCTTCATCCAGCAGAAACCGCACAATCTCAGCCTTTTTCCTGCCCGTTTTCGCCGCAAGCACAGATAGCTTGCGGTGCATCGACTCAGGTAAATCTACAGTTAATCGTACTGTTGCTTCTTTGGGAGTGGTCGGCTGAAGTTGAGACATGAGATTAAATTTGGTTGGTTGAGTGGATGTAGGTTCTACAGCTGGTTTTGTCACTGGCACAGTTTCCTGTTCTGGTTTTGGCTCTTGCTCGTCTTGAGGTTCTGGCTGCTCCTTGGAACCATAAACAAACTCACTCGCCAGAGCATCATCGAGGGACTTTCGCTTCTTGGTACTCATTTGAGCATCCCCATGATTTCTTTGAACAGTCGCTCATACTCGCGTGCAGATTCAGTCGCTGGACGACCTGATAAATCCCAAATTGTTGCAGCTTGACCAAAAGTGTCTGCGATCGCCTGCTTATTGTGAATCACCGTCTTGAGCACCGACACCTCTTTTGTTTTCGATAACAGTGCGATCGCTTCATCTAATAGCTTTGTCCCCTTAACAGCACGACTGATAAATATAACCGCTTTAGGTGAACCACCGCGCACAGATTTCGCTTGCTTGATTAACCGCACAGAATCAGAAGCCGATTGCAGGTCTAAACCTGTTGGCTGACAGGGAACGACAGCCAAGTCAGCCCGAAACAAAATCGCCCTGGTGGACTCAGTTAGCCCAGCAGGTCCATCTACAATGAGATAATCACACTGCTTGGCTAACTCTGGAATTTGCTCTAGTAGTTCATCCGGTGATTGCAGCACAGTAGCTGGAATTGGGTTATCTTCCATTGAAGTCAGCCAAATTGAACTGCTGCGTTGAGCGTCAGCATCTAAAAGCTGAACCTTGTGACCTTTTTTGGTTAGCCAGTAGCTCATGTGGACGGCAGATGTGGACTTGCCACACCCCCCCTTTTGATTCAAAAATCCTATCACTGTGCCCATCATTCCTTCCTTGCTCAAGTAATGACTGCCGTACTCAATGACTTACTGCATTACTGCATTGATGCAGTAAGTGTAACTGGAAAATAGCTCTCTTGTTGTATAAGTTTTCTGAAGCAGATTCACTTAGTGCCCATCATTCCTTCCTTGCTCAAGTAATGACTGCCGTACTCAATGACTTACTGCATTACTGCATTACTGCATTGATGTGATTAATTCCTGTGGGCGCACAATCGTAATGCTTGACGTGACTGCGAAATCATTTGGATTGAGAGTCAGAAGATTTGTAATCCCATGTGTAAGCATGACTGCAACGATACGAGCATCATGAGTACGCTTACCCATTACTTTGCTAGTCGTAACTAAATCTAACCAGTTTGGAAAAATCTCTGAGGATTCTTCTATCATGGGGAAGCGATTGAGCAGTTGGTCTATTGTACTTCGCGTTTGTTCTACAGTCCATCCCACGCCATTGACTTCAACAGGACGGGTGGCAACAACCCAAAGTTCAATAATTACTTGGGCTGTAAGTAAACATTCGTCTCCCCGTGCCAATAAAAAAGATACCGCATCTGTTGCAAGGCGATGCTGTACATCCAAAGGGTTACAGAAGCGCAAAACAACATTGGTATCAAGTAAATATCTTGTCATTCTTCATAAATGCTGTCGCGGCTAAAGGCTTCATCAGGTAGACTCACACCGCTTTGAGGCAGTTGCGAAACCCATTCTCTAAAGTCCCTAGCCCGTTCTTCTGGTGTTGCTCTTTGCCAAAATGGAATAGACGATTCGACTTGTCTAGACTGAAACTCAAGGTTGGCGATAAAATCAGCGATTTTTTTGAGTTGCTCCTCGTTTAGCTTGTCTATTTCTTTCTTGAGGTTTTCTCGCAGCATAATTACAAGGGAAGCTGATTTGCTCTATTGTAACAACATACTTTAGATGCAGAACACTCCCGTCATCACAAGAATACTGATTGTCATTCATATTCATCAATCACTTACTGCATTGATGCAGTAATGCAGTAAGTATAACTGGAAAATAGCTCTTTTGTTGATTGCAAGTCGCTATAACTACTAGCGAAGTCCTCTAATAAACGTAAAGTTTCAAACAGTACTCGCTCCTTCAGAGCGGGTGCTGTGCGCCCAAAGCGCTGCTGAACACCCCTCCACTCACCCACGCGCTTCAAAACGACACGCACCCAAACCCCGTTGACTCGTGTGGGCAGCCGCAGGCAGGCGTTGCCCTAAGCCCCAAGCCCGACGTGCAATACAGCCACAGGACAAAAAAAACTGCTGCGGCAACGCGGCGGTTACTCCTGTGGCGCTTGCCCGTCGCCCACGCCTGCCTGCGGCTACTCGTCAGCCACCACTCGCTGCGCTCAAATTCAAAGTTCAAAATTCAAAATTCAAAATTATAGATCCTTTTTTGAACTTTGAATTTTGAATTTTGAATTCCCCGGAGGGGTGGCTGGAGGTTGCCTTGTGGCGTGCAGCTGCGGTTTCGTTGCCGTCGCGGGTTGGGTTTCCTCCGCAGCTGGTGGTTTCTACTTTGCTCGCTAAGAGTCGTTTCCGTTACATAAATCCTGCTCAACTCTAATCAATGCTTCTCAAAGCTATTCAATTGGTGTCGAGCTAGTTCCTAAGAGGAACCGCTACGCTACGTTTATTTCCTGCTTCACTCTGGCAGTGTCGGCACTCACCAGTCCACAGGCTAGTATCGTCTAACTGACGACTCTATGTATCGAAGAGAAGTTAAAAAAACTTCTTTTGAGGCGCTACTAACGACCCTCTGTCTATGGAGCCTGCACTTCGCCTGTGGCACGTTTACCAAACGCCAGTCGATGCTGGAAGGGTTATCCTCTGACGGCACGGTAATTAACCGTTAATATATTGGCTATTATAGCGTCTTTTCGCTATACCTGCTTAAAATTGACGACCGTGTGATTTGACTTGAATAGATTTTAGGTTATAGTTCCATGCCCCGCCCCGCGCTCGGTTCTTTGCCTCCGGTTTCACGTCGCTTTGTTTCTTCCACTCTTCTTTTTTTTAGCATAACAGTGCTAAAAAAAATGCCGTTTCTCTACTAGGTTAATGAAATCTGCAAACTGCAATTTGCTGCTCTAAAATAGGCTTAGTTGTTCAGCTTCTGGTTCTTTCATCCAATCCGGCAGGCAGCTAGTGTCGTCAAACTGAGTTTGAAACAAAGGAAATAGATATATCTGCAATCCCCGGTACTTAGCATAAGCAATCGTTAGCCATGTTCCAGACCCGCCACCGTTTGGGCTTTTGCAAGGCTTGCATTCACTGGGGCAGAGTTTGTTGGGGAAGGCATACAGCCAAGCATCGCTTAGGGCTGCAATCGCATCAATCATCCGCTTGCTTCTTTCGACAAAGTGCCATTTTTCCGTCCCTTCCACCTCATACACAGTCAGTTGCTTTTTATAGTAGCCAGCAGCTCGCCGCACAAAGTTATCCAGCCCTGGCGCGTCCCCTACATGCCAGTCTGCCTTATGGTTGCTGATGAAATAGCTGAAGTCTTTGTATATGTTGCCTTCTTGCTGTTTTGTCAATTGCCGTGGTCCTGTAAAAGCAATCTGCATAAAGGTTTCCTAAACTTTTCTCGATTATAGCACTTAAATACTATTTTTTAGCGTAATTGTGCTATAATAGAAGAGTAAGAAAAGACCGAGATGGTTACCTCGGCATCAATTAAAGAACTAAAAGGATTTTAACAATGAACGCAGCTAATCTTTCTCCACTAACAATCTACATTCCCCATCTCAAAAACTGGGTATCTGTGACTGGCGCTTGTTTAGAAGATGGAAACTTTCGACTTATTTGTAAAACCGATGATGGCAAAGTTACATTGCTAAGTCCAGACACGTTGCAAATGCTAGTTAAGTGCTTTGCAGTTCCCTTCTAAATAACTCCCAACCCCGGCTTATCCGGGGGCTTTTCCCTTCATTTTTAACAAAAACTCTTCCGAGAAAGAATTCACCCACTATGTACGGTATCTCTTCATCACTTGCTAGCCAAACCATCAATAAAATCACAGCTTGGAACTGCTTGGTTTCACTAGGAAAGGTATCAGGAACTCTGACCAAATTTATGAGCGATCGCATGATTGTTGAGGGTTGGGGTGTAGGTGTTCGAGTGGTCATCAAGCGCGGTTACAAAGGCATTGAAGTTTTTAAAGGACTTTCTACAATTATTTCACCTTTAAAAATAGCTCTACAAATGATGGAGCAGACTTGTTCAAAATCTGTAAAGCTAAATGTCATTCGCAAGAGCGAGAGATTATTTTTAGTTGATTCTTTTCAAGACCCAAGTATAAAGCACGTAGTTAGCGCACAGTTTGATGGTCTGACCTGCTCGTGCATGAAATTTAAATGCTTAAAAAGTCGGATGGAAAAAGAAGCACCGCAGCTACTAAAAGCACTAGGACAAGTTTCTCTGCTCGATGGTTCTAAAGTTTATCTAACTGAGCATTATGACTTAAATGAAAGAACTATAGAAGAAAAAGTGCATTTACAATGCCACCACATTAGAGCAGTGATGCGAGAGTTTTTTGATGCATTCACCTTTCAAGAATATTTATGGAATTGGAAAAAAGTAATTAACAGCTATAGATACAGTCAAGATAACCGGATGAGTGATGAAGAGTGGAATGAATCACTATTTCCAGTAGACAACTGGGGAGAATTTAAGCGAAAAACGAGCTAATTAATGAGCGTCCTTGTGGGTGGGCGGTTAAACCCTCAACTTTTAAAAGCTGCCGCATCCCCGCCAAGAGACAGCGGCGCTTCGCCACCCGTCAACAACGAGAGGTAAATTTATCATGACACAAAACCAAACACCCCGGATTTATGTCAATACGGTTCAGTTAAGGCTGAAAGTTTTTGGGAGAATGTGAAATTTGGGAG
>NZ_QMEA01000238.1 GCF_012912105.1 Brasilonema sp. UFV-L1 | reverse complement strand
CCCTCGCCTTTAGGCAGGGGTGTTGACGCAAATTATAGCCTTGCAGAGTGACAAGCACACTGTGCTTCAAGAAACTACGGTGATTTTATCAGATAATCGTTCTTTGCAAGTGAAGGTAGGTTAACATAGAAATCCATACAAAATCAAGTGTTGTTCTTTAGTAGTAATCGTCAACAATTGCTTTCTGAGTTACAACCATTTGATATGCTAGTGTGCAGTTACGGTCTTTTGCAACGCCAAAGAAGTTTCTCAAATGCTGTTTAAAGGCAATGAACCTTTATTATTAAATGATCCGCAGACAGTTTGGGTGGTGCAATCAGGTTCCATGTCACTATTTGCCATTGCGGTTAACAATGGTAACCCAGAGGGAAAACGGCGTTACCTATTTAGTGTCAAATCCGCAGAGGCGATGTTTTCAACAGCACCAGAGCCTCAAAGCAAGCAGCTCCAGATTTTAGCAGTGTCACTTGAGGAAACAGAACTGCTCAGAATGTCTCGAAAAGATTTTGAGTCTATGCTCGCAAACAAACAAGGTTATGCGATCGATTTGGTAGAGCGTTGGATATATCAACTGGGTTCGGCTGTTGCGAGTGAACCTAATCATAACTTAAAGGTCCCAGAGCCGGGAATCCAGTTTTTTTCCTTTGCGAATGGCGATATATTCCGACCAGAAAAAGGTAGCGTATCTTGGGTACAAATCCAACGTGGTTATGCCAAATTGATGGGATTTTCCGAACTGGTTTTTGAGCCTGCGTCTGGTCTGTTACCTTTGAGTGCTGATATGTGGTTGCAGGCGGAGGACACATTAGAATTAGAAAGTCTTCGCACCGAAGATATCCCAGAAGCGGATGCTTTAATGGTAAGTCTGGCTCAACTGCAAATGGATTTCCTGCAGATGATTAACTTGCTCTTTAGGCAAGAAATTCAGCAAGAAATCCAGAGGTGTCGGGAAAGAGAACACCTGAAGCGTCAGGTTATGAACGAAACGTTGGGGGAACTGTCATCCGTGCTGCAACAGCGGGAAACAGCCACCTCTCCACAGATGATACATGGTAGTAATTCCTCATACCAAGCTCTGTTAGTTGCGGCTGGAGCAGTCGGACATGCTTTAGGGATTGCGATTTGCCCTCCAGCTCAGTCAGAAGACTTCAAACGCCTTAAAGACCCTTTGGAGGCTATTGCCCGTGCTTCACGAATTCGGATGCGTCGCTTGCATCTGGTAGGGAACTGGTGGAAAAGTGACTGTGGTCCGATGCTGGGATACACTTTAGAAGACGAAAGTCTGGTGGCTCTGTTACCAGTTAAGGGCAATGCTGCTTTTGGAAGCCGCGCAAGGGGCAACAGCTATGAGATTTTCGATCCGCTTAAGCAGACTCGCACTCCCGTAGATGAGCAAAGCGCTGCTATGCTCTCCACCACTGCCCATGTATTTTATCGACCTTTGCCCGATAAAGACCTCAATACCTGGGATATACTTCGATTTGCGCTGCGGGGTCATTTTAAAGATGTGGTTGTTATCCTATTAACTGGAATTGCTGTTTCTTTGTTAGGAATGGTAACCCCCCAGGCTACTGCTATTCTCATGGATAACGCCATTCTAGACACCGACCGGGGACTATTGTTACAAATTGCTTTGGGTCTTTGCGCAACAGCTTTTGGAAGCACTATCTTTCAACTAGCTCAGGGGCTTGCCCTGATGAGACTGGAAACTTTTGCCGACTCATCGGTTCAAGCGGCGGTGTGGGATAGACTGTTGAAGCTAAAGATGTCTTTTTTTAATCAGTATTCTATCGGGGACTTAGAATCTCGGGTTTCTGCCATCAGTGATATCCGCTCTAAATTAAGTGGCACAGTTCTCAAAAGTATTTTCTCTGGGGTGTTTGCCTTCTTAAACTTGGGATTGCTAATTTACTACAACGGTTCATTAGCCTTGATAGGCATTGTTGCAGCCGTTGTGAATATTACCCTCACTTTTATCTCTAGTATTCTCACCCTTCACAAACTTCATCCTTTATTAGAGCTACAAGGAAAAATATTTGGCGTGATGGTGGAGTTAATCAACGGGGTTGCTAAATTGCAAGTAGTTGGGGCTGAAGAACACGCTTTTGCGTACTGGGGCAAACAGTACAGCCAGCAACTAAAATTGACGCTGAGTATCCAAGTTATTGAAGACCTTCTCGCTGTTGGCAATCAAGTTTTGCCTATATTCACATCCTGCGCACTTTTTTGGTTTACTGCGAATTTACTCCAGGAAAGCCAGCAAACAGAGGAAGGACAGGCATTATCTATTGGCACGTTCCTCGCATTCAACTCTGCTTTTGGTACATTTATTAGTGGTGCAACCAGCTTGAGTACAACTGTTGTGGACGTTCTTGAAGTCATACCTTTGTGGAAGCGTGTTCAGCCAATTTTGCAAGCCGAGCCAGAAGTTAATAACACTAAGGCAGATCCTGACAGACTTTCAGGTAGAATCTTTGTAGACCATGTGGTTTTTCGTTACCGAGATGATGGTCCTTTAAACTTAGATGATGTGAGTATTCGAGCTGAACCTGGGGAATTTATTGCTCTAGTGGGGACTTCTGGAAGTGGTAAATCAACTTTGTTTCGCTTACTACTGGGATTTGAAACTCCCGCAAAAGGTAGTATTTATTATGATGGACAGGACTTGACAGGATTGGATATTCATGCTGTCCGCAGACAGTTAGGCGTTGTCTTACAAAATAGTCGATTAATGTCAGCTTCCATCTTTGAAAACATTGCCAGTAGCGCCAATGTATCAATTGATGAAGCATGGGAAGCAGCCGAGATGGCAGGTTTCGCAGATGATGTCCAAGCTATGCCAATGGGTATGCACACTATTGTCAGTGAAGGAGGTGGTAATATCTCTGGTGGACAACGGCAGAGACTATTAATCGCTAGAGCGTTGGTATTGAAACCAAGAATTTTGCTGTTTGATGAAGCGACCAGTGCCTTAGATAACAGAACCCAAGCTATTGTTAGTGAAAGCCTTAATCAGCTAAAGGTAACGCGCATAGTCATTGCTCACCGACTCAGTACAATCCGCAGTGCCGACTGTATCTATGTACTTCAGGATGGTAGGGTTGTACAACAGGGCAGTTTTGAGCGACTAGCTAATCAGCAGGGGCTATTTGCTCAACTTATGATGCGGCAGAAGTTATAAATAATAATATTATTTGCAAGTACTTGACATCCAGATGGGGAATTCCTCAGCTTGTGAGGCGTTACCGCAGGCAGATGAGCTACAAGTATGACATCCCCATTCGCATCTACTACCCAGCCTTGAGCTTCGACAATTTCACCCGCAGGTGTATTGACAAAATTATAATTTTGTGATTTTCTTCCCTCTCTCCCCCTCTCCCTCTCTCCTTCTCTCCCCCTCTCCCTCTCTCCCTCTCTTCCCGTTGGTACAGCAGTAAGTCGCCAATCTTCCCACACTGCATCGCTGTTGAGTGTGTTGTTGGGAGAGGCAGGTAAACCACCACGTCCGGTATAGGTGAAGCTAAAGTACTATCTACCTACTTTTCAGGTTTAAGCACACGCTTTCCAAGACGGCGTAAGTTAATCGCAATCAAAGTGCATCTCCCTCACTACGAATTAATTGCAAGTATGGTCCCTCAACCTGTTGCAGTTGTTCATGAGTTCCCCGTTGCACGACTTTTCCCTGTTCGAGGACAATAATTTCATCACAATCGCGGATGGTACTCAGTCGATGCGCCACGATAATGCAGGTACATCCCCGTTGGCGGAGTTTTTGGTCAATAATTTTTTCGGTTTCAGTATCTAGGGCGCTGGTGGCTTCATCCATAATTAAGATAGAGGGGTTGTTAACTAAAGCACGGGCAATTTCTAAACGTTGTCTTTGACCACCGCTTAAATTAGTAGCCCCTTCTGAAAGATTGCTATCATAGCCCCCAGGTAAAGAGAGTATAATATCGTGGATAGCTGCATCCTGACAAGCTTGTACCAAGTAGCTATCGGGTACGGTGGTATCCCACAAGGTCAAGTTATCCCTGACGCTACCTGCAAACAGTAAAATATCTTGCTCTACTAAAGCGATAGAATTCACCATTACCTGACGAGTAATTTGGTTTCTGGGTTTGCCATCAAACTTAATTTCTCCCATGCTCGGCTCGTACAATCCACATATTAGTTTGGCTATGGTAGACTTACCAGAACCACTTCCACCGATTAGGGCTATTCGCTGTCCTGGTTTGACTGATAAATTAAAGTTTTCAATCAAAGGAGTAGTAACTGGGTTGTAGCCAAATGTCACGTTCTCCAACTTGACATACCCTTGCAATTTGGGTAGAAACTTAGAGAAGCTCTGGGGTTGAAAGGAATTAGTAAAAACTTGCTCTCCTGTAGAGTGCTTCTCCTCTGTTAACTGCGGAACTATCGGGTTTTGCAAAACATCATCTAAGCGATTCAGATTACCCTCCACCTCTTGGAGATCGCTGCCAAGGGTTACGAGTTTATTGACAGGTTCCATAAAACTGTGCATTATTCCCTGAAATGCTACCAGCATCCCAATGCTTAGATTGCCGTCCATCACCCGCAATCCACCCACTAACAACACTAGCATGGAGGCGATCGCAGACAAGAATGAGGGTAAAATTCCCAGAACCTGGTTAATTATATCTGTTTCATGGTATGCGTTAATTGATTTGGCATAATAACCAGCCCACCGAGCAAAAAAATCAGATTCTAACCCAGATGCTTTCAAGGTTTCCATACTTTGCAGACCAGAAATAGCTACCCCGCTAACTTTTCCTTGCTCCATTTGTAATTTGATATTAGCGTCTACGCGCCACCGAGAGACATAAAGCAAAGTCAGGAGATTTATTGCGACAAAGACGATCGCAATTGAAGTCAACACCGCATCATATTGCAGCATAACAATTGCATAAAAAATCACCATGACGGAAGCGATCGCAGTTGTGGCTAATTTCCCCGACAGCAAATCGGCTAATTTGTCGTTAAGATGGATGCGATCGCTGATTTCTCCGGCAAATCTTTGAGCATAAAAACTCACAGGTAAGCGCAGAATGTGCCACAGAAATCGGCTAGACATGCTTACAGATAGTTTAATCTTCATCCGGCGCAAGAACTTTAACTGTAGAAATGTCAACAGTCCGTTGAGTACTGCTGTAAGTATCATTCCTAACAGTAGTGGGCGCAGCCAGTCCTGCTGATTTTGCACCAGTATATTATCTACAAAGATTTGAGAAAATACGGGGGATGCCAGTCCGGGAATAACCAGTAAAAACCCAGCAAAAATGCAGTAGGCAAGTACCTGACCAGACCCTTGCAGACGTTCTTGCAAAGCTAGAAGAATATTGGGTTTGCTACCACCTTTTTGGAACTGTTGACCTGGTTCCAAAACCAGCACAATTCCTGTGAAACTTTCGTCAAATTCTTGCAGAGATACAGACCTCGGTCCAGTTGCGGGATCATTGAGATAAACTTGCTTGTCGCTAAATCCCTCTACGACCAAAAAATGATTAAAGTTCCAAAAGACGATGTAAGGACATTGCAGGTGTTGCAGTCCATCCAAGCCTGCTTTAAAACCTTTGGCATTCAATCCATAGCCCCTGGCTGCCTTGAGGATATTTGTTGCTTCGCTTCCATCCCGCGACACTCCGCAATCAATACGCAATTGCGCCAGTGGTACAATTCGACCGTAGTAACCTAGCATAATTCCCAAAGCAGCAGCGCCGCATTCAGTCGCCTCCATCTGCAAAACAGTTGGGGTACGACGCCAATTGACTAGAAAGCCAGATAATGGAATAAATTAGTTTATAGTGGAACAAA
>NZ_QMEA01000237.1 GCF_012912105.1 Brasilonema sp. UFV-L1 | reverse complement strand
GAGAAACACGCAAGTCGTGAGGTTTGAAGGTGCGCTCCGTCCCTACTCTATTTAGTCCTCTACTGGCAAACATAGCACTGGATGGATTGGAAAAACTCTTATCACAATTCAAAAAGATAAAAGTTTACCAACAACCTAACAAAAGGGGAACAATTGTATCCAGACGCATCAAGCTCAATAAATATGGAATAGTGCGCTACGCGGACGATTTCATCATTACCGCAGAAACTAAAGAGGATATCGAAGCAATAGTACCTACCCTCAAGCAATGGTTAGCCCAAAGAGGTTTAGAACTTAACACAGAGAAAACCAAAATTGTCTCTGTAAAAGAAGGGTTCGATTTCCTAGGGTTCAACATTGGTTCCTACGGAGGAAGCTGCCTCGCCAAACCCGAAAAAGAAAAGACACTTAGTCTGCTCAAGACGATTTCATCATTACCGCAGAAACTAAAGAGGATATCGAAGCAATAGTACCTACCCTCAAGCAATGGTTAGCCCAAAGAGGTTTAGAACTTAACACAGAGAAAACCAAAATTGTCTCTGTAAAAGAAGGGTTCGATTTCCTAGGGTTCAACATTGGTTCCTACGGAGGAAGCTGCCTCGCCAAACCCGAAAAAGAAAAGACACTTAGTCTGCTCAAAACGATAAGGGAATGGCTCAAAGCCAACCCATCAATTAAACCAGAGGCAGTAGTAAACTACTTAAACCCCCTACTGAGAGGGTGGGGAAACTACTACAGGCACGGGGTCAGCAAAGAAGTGTTCTCCTATATTGACACCAAAGTATGGGAATACCTACGCTCATGGGCGTTAAGGAGACACCCAAAGAAAGGGAAACAATGGGTAGAAAACAAATACTTCAAGACTCTAAATGGTGTCAAGGAGTTCGCCTGTATCAACAAAGACAGGCACGGTAAGGATAAAACCATAGCCGTCATCAGAATCGCACGTCTACCAATTGAGCGCCATGTCAAAGTTAAAGGCACGGCATCACCCGATGACCCCCAGTTACACAAATACTGGGATAAACGCCATACCAAATACGGGAAAACCTATTGGACAAAAGGCTCAAAATATTACAATGTGGCAAACAACCAAGATTGGATATGCCCAGTATGCGGAGAACACCTGTTTAATGGAGAAGAACTGCACACCCATCATAAAATTAGGGTGGCAGATGGAGGAACAAATAAGATAGAAAATCTCGTACACCTCCACGTAGCGTGCCACAGACAAATACATTCACAGCAGACGAACTGGGGAGCATAAGGCTTGAGCCGGATAATGGGAAACTGTTAAGTCCGGTTCTGAGGGGAGGGGGACAGGGCGACCTATGCCTCCTTACCCGACAAGACGTTGATGAGGTCTTGGTCTAATAGACCTCTTGCAAAAGTCCCCAGTAGCATGAGAAAACTAGGTGAGAGTGAGGGGATGTATGAGTTACCAACAGGTAAAAAACCTGAAGCCAGAGGATTTCAAACGCTCTTTGTGGAGTACGTCCAGAGACTTTTACTCAAATGCTGGAGGTAGTGCGATTGCGCGGAGCGCACTGCGCTCCGCGCAATCGCATACTCACCCGAAAAAGAAAACTGGCAGACCACGAAAACTCAGCTTGGAAGACCAATTATTGATGACATTGGAGTACTCGAGAGAGTACCGTACTTATTTTCATATTGGTTAGTCATGGGGAGTTTCAGGAGTCAACAGCATATCGTATCATCCGTAAAATTGAAGATACTCTCGTCACCTCAAGAGCTTTCACACTTCCAGGGAAGAAGAAACTACAAGCTTCTGATTACAAAAGCGAAGTTGTAGTAGTAGATGTCACGGAAACACCTGCTTAACGTCCTAAAAAAAACAAAAACAGTTCTACAGCAGAAAAAAGATTCATACATACATTAAAATCTCAAGTTGTCGTCAACCAAAGCACTGGAGAAATCCTGTGTACCGCTCATGGTAAGGGAAAAGAACATGATTTTCGTATCTTCAAAAACAGTAAACTTCGGTTGAGAAAAGATATTGAGTGCCTAGGTGATAAAGGATATCAAGGAATTCAAAAACTTCACGCTAACAGTCGGATTCCAAAAAAGAAGCCTCCAAAAGGTTCCTTAAGTTGTGAAGATAAAAAGAGTAATCAAGAGAAGCGCCAAAATTAGGGTTGTGGGTGAGCATATACATCGAAAGCTCAAGATATTTAAGATTTTGTCTGACCGTTATAGAAATCGTCGTAAGCGCTTTAGTTTAAGGTTTAATCTCATAGCTGGTCTGTACAACTAAGTAAGTCGGCGCTAATATTTCAAGCTATGTTAAGAAATTTTAATGTAGGGTGTGTTGTCGCCAAGCGCCGCACCGTCAAGAATTCAAGGTGCGCGATTCCTACGGCATAACACACCCGAAGAGACAATTTATATTTCTTCATATACATTGAATTTTTCTCGCCGACTTACTTATGAGCTTCGCTTACCTATGACTGGGTTTGTTTGACCGACTTTTGCAAGAGGTCTAGTAATGCTCACCCCGACCCTACCCCAATCCTAATATTCATAAATTCGCCGCTATTCAATTACTAACTGCCGATTCTGTGCTTACCTGAGTTAAGATAGGCGTTTGCTGCCAACGGCCAACGCTGAGACCAATCACAGCCAACTCGAGCATTAATTCTTCATATTGCTTTAGTGTTAGAGACTGAGAACCATCCGAGAGTGCAAGGCTTGGGTTGGGGTGGGCTTCAATCATTAGAGAATCTGCCCCCGCCGCGATCGCTGCCTTGGACATGGCTGGCACATACTTTGAAGAGCCTGTGCCATGACTGGGATCAACCATAATCGGTAAGTGAGTCAGCGTTCGTAGGACAGGTATAGCTGCCAAATCTAATGTATTGCGTGTATACTGCTGGTCAAAAGTGCGAATTCCCCGTTCGCACAAAATTACATTTGGGTTGCCTGCTGCCAGAATGTACTCAGCTGCCATTAGCCAATCTTCAATCGTGGCAGCGAGACCTCGCTTCAACAGAACCGGCTTACCTTGAGCACCCACTTTCTTAAGTAATGAGAAATTCTGCATATTGCGAGCACCAATTTGGATAATGTCAGCAACAGAGGCAATTTTCTCAAGATCAGCTGTATCCATAACTTCAGTCACAATACCTAGTCCAGTGACCTGACGAGCTTTTGCCAGCAATCTTAAGGCACTCTCACCATGTCCTTGGAAAGCATAAGGAGAGGTTCGGGGTTTATAAGCTCCACCACATAAGAACTTAGCACCAGTAGCCTTGATTTGCTGAGCTGTCTGGACAATCATTTCTTCATTTTCTACTGAGCACGGCCCAGCTACTTGAACGATAGGATGGTTTTGACCAAAGGCGACAAATCCTAATGGTGTTTCTACAAACACCTCACTTGGCTCTCCGTGGCGGAATTGGAGACTAGCGCGTTTAAATGGCTGATTTATCCGCAGAACTTGCTCAATAAAGGGACTTAGTTGTTGGATTTCTAGAGGATTGAGAGCTGCGGTATCACCTATTAAACCAATAACTACTTTGTGATGACCGATACTTGTTTCTGGTGTGATTTTCCGGTTGCGGAGTTCATCGCTGATGCCCTCAATTTCTCCTGATGGCGTGCTGGAGTTCATAATGACAATCATTGATTGCATCTCCCTAATGTTCTTAAAAAGTTTTTGCAACACAGTCCAAGGTTTGACTCGCGGCGATAATTTCCTGTCTAGCCCATTGGTCGGCTGCAATGATGTCGTCGAGAGTTGGGGTGGAGACGTTATGGCGTTGGTAGCGATCGCACGCCCGTTCAATCAAACGCGCAATATCTAAAAACTGAATTCTTTTCTCTAGGAATAAGCTGACAGCTTGTTCATTTGCAGCATTGAGAACTGCTGGCATACAACCCCCAGCGCGACCGGCAGCATAAGCCAGTTGCATACAAGGATACTTTTGATGGTCTGGGGCACGAAAGGTCATCTGCCCCACTTTCACTAAATCCAACTGCTGCCAATCAGTATAAATTCGCTCAGGCCAGGATAAAGCATACAGTAGTGGTAAGCGCATATCTGGCCAACCTAATTGCGCTAGTACTGAAGTATCTTGCAGTTCAATCAAAGAATGGATAATACTTTGGGGATGAATGACAATGTCAATATTGTCATAGTCAACACCAAACAGCCAGTGAGCCTCGATAACCTCCAACCCTTTATTCATCAAAGTGGCGGAATCTACAGTTATTTTGCGACCCATTGACCAGTTAGGATGCTTCAAAGCATCAGCCACAGTCACTTTTGATAACTTTTCAACTGACCAATCTCGGAAAGCGCCGCCAGAGGCAGTCAGCAAAATGCGCCGTAGCCCCCCATTAGGTACTCCCTGCAAACACTGAAAAATCGCTGAATGCTCTGAATCCGCAGGCAACAGCTTCACGCCATGCTTGTGCACCAATGGCAAGACAACTGGTCCAGAGGCAATCAGGGTTTCCTTGTTTGCCAAAGCAATGTCTTTGCCTGCTTTTATTGCAGCAATTGTAGGTAGTAAACCTGCACAACCCACAATGCCAGTCACCACAATTTCGGCATTTCCATAGCGGGCAACCTCAATCACCCCAGTTTCTCCAGCTACCACAATTGGTTGGGGATCAATGTCTGCAATTGCTGCAAGTAACTCAGGGAGTTTCTGCACTTCGCAAATGGCTGCGATCTCAGGTCGAAATGAGCGGATCTGTTGAGCTAATAAGTCTACGTTCCGTCCTGCTGCCAATCCCACAACCCGAAATTGGTTGGGATATTGAGCAACAATATCTAGCGTTTGAATGCCAATAGAGCCAGTCGAGCCAAGGAGAGAAATTGCTTTCATGACAGTGTTAGTGATTAATTGTTAATGGCTAATGGTTAATCGTTATTGGCTATTAACAATGGTTCTTCAGTACCTTTTATGCTAAACTTGCCATTTTCAAAGCTAGAAAGCTGACTACATAAGAGAATTATGCTTCCGGACTAACATTATTTCTGACCAATAACCTCTTTCCTCTGTTCCCTGTTGCCCGTTCCCTGTTCCCTCTTACAGAGTGTTACAGCAAATTGCAAGTGAATGGAGTACACCCCTCCCTAACCCTCCCCTTTCCAAGGGGAGGGTGCCCGATAGGGCGGGTGGGGTAGTGTACTTCACTTAGATGAAAAGTGCTGTAATTCAGCATAACAAGTACGGTAGAGCCTTAACAATTAACAACTAAACAGCAACAACTTCAGGTGATAATCTTGCCAGTACATCTTTCATACTTCTATATAACTCATACTGACTGCCATCATTGACTATGGTTAAGTCAGCCATAGCAATTGAACCTCCTTTTTGAATTTTTTCAATTTCCATGTAATCTCTTCTCTCTGCTTCTGCAAGTGTTAAAGGCCTCTCCTGCCTAAGAGCTAATCGTTCATACCTTAAAGCCTTAGGAGTAAAAATTGCGACTACTAACAATTCATCGCTAAACTCTTGTTTTAAAGTTTTATACTCACTGAAACTATAAAGACCATCGATAATAACAGATTGATGGTTTAACAGCTTTGATTTGATGAGTGGCATAGCCATTTGGGCACACACATCCATTCCGTACAGTCTTCTAATTTCTTCCCTGACTATTTGCTCATTATGTGGTGTGATTGGTAATGCTCGTTTTTCAACTTCACGTATGATGATTTCTCCAAAACGAATTATGGGAAAACCATTATTTTTTAAATAGCTAGCTACTACACTCTTACCTGAACCAGGCATACCAACGATAGCAATGATTCTTACCATATGTACCTTATAAAACAATACGGTTCAGTTAAGCTTCAAAGTGTTGTAAATTGAGCATTGACCTCAAAAA
>NZ_QMEA01000236.1 GCF_012912105.1 Brasilonema sp. UFV-L1 | reverse complement strand
TTCCCGCACTTCCCCATCACCCCATCTCCCCACTCCCTGGGGTGATGGGGTGATGGGGGAGAAACTTCTAATTTTGAATTTTGTTAGCGCAGCGGTGCGCAGCACATTTTGAATTTTGAATTTTTTATAAGTCACCAGAGTGCCGCAAATACCAATAGCTAAGCCCAATTCTTGGATATCTACGTGGACAACAAAAATTGCTCGTACCAACAGCACTAATAAAGCATAAACAATAACAACTGAAGACAGACTGATACTTAATTCAGTTCGCCTCTCGTCAGATAATGCAAGCGTTTGCCTTTGCTGATGATGAGTGTAATAAAGAGTGGCGATCGCTTCTCCAACTGTTGCTACATAAACCGCAATCAACGGAAATCCTGAGAATTGCCAACCCCAGTGTAAATACGACAATCCTAAAATATTGACTAGAGATATTTTCCTCGCTGGCTTCTCAGGAGAAAACAGCCGACTGTTGCAAAGTAAAAAAGTAATTGCTGAAAGAATAATAGAAGCTATTGCAATGACAATCCAATTCAAAGGATTTTGCCAAAGATTAAAGCTGTCCATTGCCCAAAAGTTCACTGGCACCAATAAAAGTGTGACAATGAGCAATGCCCGAGTTGTTAAGTTCAAATGAGACTGTCTACCAGCCCAAAAACTTATCCCCCAAAAACTCAGAGTATAAGCAAACAAAACTCCATATTGTCCAGAAGGCGGAAACTTTTCCCACTGACTCGCGGCGAGAACCCCAGAGGATACCACCACTAAGAACATTCCTAAAAATAGCAGCCAGCGGACGCTTAATTCTTCGCCCAGCGACTGCAACATCCTGGCAAGAATATGAGGTTTCTTTGCTGTTGGTAATGTATTTTCCTGATATGGGGATATTGCATGCAATGTCTCTACTTGTGGTTCAGGTAAAGCTTGAGGTTGCAACTCCACTTGACAAACGAGAAACTCTCGACAAATGTGTCTAACTTGGGCATCTGATATCAAACCCAAGCGTAACCATAAATCGAGTCCATGCAATAACTCAGGATGGTTAGATGGAAGACTGAGTTCAATTTTGGGAGAAAGGTCAAAGTTTGGTGACATAAGTCCACGCACAGAGCGCGATACTTAAATCATCCTCCTGATAGAGGTTCTTTTCACATTATCTGTGACACTTGCTTGGCTGACTGCACTCGTTAGTCCTCTTCAGCCAACCGCGCCTGACGCTTCTTTTTGCCGTTGATATCGCTCTTTGAACTGTCTTTGCTGTATATTATGATCCACAATTGGGTCTGGATAACCAACAGCGCGACCTTCTAAAGGAGAAATTTTCCCAGTTACTAAATACTCTGTATCCATTGACCGCAATTCGGGAACCCATTGCCTGATATACTCACCCTCAAAGTCAAACTTTTGCGCTTGACTCGCAGGGTTGAAAATTCGGACGGGTTTAGGATCCATACCGCTAGAAGCACTCCATTGCCAACCGCCATTATTAGCAGATAAATCCCCATCAATCAGCTTCTGCATGAAGTATTTTTCTCCCAACTGGGGATTAATCAGTAAGTCTTTGGTTAGGAAACTGGCGACAATCATTCGACAGCGGTTGTGCATCCAACCAAGTTCATTCAACTGGCGCATTGCTGCATCGACGATCGGATAGCCAGTTTTACCCTCGCACCAAGCTTGGAAATGTTCTTCGTTATTGTCATAAGGAAAGTTTTTAAAAGGCTGGCGGAAAGCACCCTCTGCTAATTCTGGGAAGTTATACATTGCGTGTTGATAAAATTCCCGCCATGCTAGTTCCTGTTGCCATGTACGGATGCTGGTTTCTGTTTCGTCACTACGACTATTTTCTAGCGCTTCCAAAGTAGCTTGCCAAACAGTGCGAACACCAATGACACCAAATTTTAAAGCCGCACTTAATCTAGATGTGCCATCAACTGCTGGAAAATTGCGCTGTTCTTTATATTCATTGATAATACTGGCACAAAATTCTTCTAATCGTTCTTGCGCCGCCGTCTCCCCTGGCGAAATCACCAATTCTCCATCCCAATGGAAACCTAAATCTTTGGCTGAGGGTAATTCTATCACTCCAGAAGTCTTGGCAATTTCTTTTTCATCTTCCGTCAATCCTTGTAGAGACGTTCCATCCGAAAGTTCTACAGGAGACGCTTTTGGTTTAGCACTCCAATTTTTCCAAAAAGGAGTGTAGACAGTGTAGGGTTGATTGGAACCAGTACGAATATCTTCTGGTGAGTGTAAGAGTTGATCCCAGTTTTTCTCAAGAAACTGGATACCTTTTTCTTCTAGGGCTTCGATGATGGTGCGATCGCGTTCTTGAGAATACGGTTCTACATCCCAATTCCAAAATACAGCCTTAGCGTCTAAGGCGATCGCCAGTTTTGGAATAGCTTGAGTCGGTTCAGTGTGAAGAATCAATAACTCGCTACCTGCTTGAGCATATCGCTTTTGTAGTGATTGTAAACTACCAATCATGTAAGTCACCCTTGCCGGGGCAACATCATCTCGTTCCAAAATATTTGGATCAAGGCAAAACACCCCTACTACTTTTGGACTTTGCTTTCTCGCAGCAGCAAGCCCTGTATTGTCAGAAATACGTAAATCGCGGCGATGCCAAAATAAAATTAAATCAGACATTCCATCCTTTGGATAGTTCCCTTGTACTATATTAAAATTAACAAAGGTCAAAAGTCAAAAAATAAGGGGAATTCAAAATTCAAAAACAAAATTCTTAATGCGTGAATTTTGAACTTTGAATTTTGAATTTAATCGTAAGCGGGTGGTTCTGTTATCTATCCCAGGGTGATGGTATTGCTGTTGTTGAAATTATTTCACTCGTCATCAGATATATAGCAGTTTTGCCGCAAGTAGGACAAGGTACTTTAAACTCTTGCACCGCAGAGTCTCCCTTGCATTCAGTCAACAAACCCTGGCGACAGTGGTAACATTCAAAGAAGACACGGCTGATTGGCTTGTTGCAGTCTAAAATTTTTACGTGCTGACACGGTTGTGGTGAGGCTTCTTGTCTTTTTGGCTTGTAAGGTTTTGGATAAGATGGCTTTTGTTCTTGCGAATCAATCATTTTTTCTCTGGGTTAGGATAACTCTGATGAGACGACATCTGCATACAGTCCTAATATTACTTCTTCCTTTCTGCTTCGTCTTCCTCGATTGCATCTTTGATAACTTGGTCAAGATGATCAATACTATCTTTAGTCCGTTTCGTCAGTTCCACAGTGGACATCATTGCTACTTGGCTGATTTCCACTCCCTCTGAAATGTAACCAGAGATTGCAAGGTATATACCAGATAAGGTGACAATCCCACTGAGTATTGTTGCTCCTAAAAAAGCCTTAACAGTTAATTTAGCTCGATGGATGCGTTCTTGTGAAAGGGTGCGTGTCTGCTTGGAATTATTGTTGTCAGATGACATAATCTTCAAAGGATAAATGACTGAATGAACTTGATGTCTCTATCCTCAAACACGCGTAGTCTGTGATTGCTGATGATCAATGCGGATGATCCGCAACCTGCAAAAATTTTTTTCGAGGTATCCAAAAACCTCTTGTTGCAAGCTTTTCAAGGTAATGTCTTATAATACATTAACAGTGGTTGTCTTGTATGCAGATTTTGCTGATCATCCGCATTTTGATTTGGAGTGTGTCATCATTTTGAGTGTGCCAGAGTCTCAACCCAAGAAGAATAGGAAGAGTTGTGTACTAACTGATAGTGGTAGAAAAAAGCTAGAAGACGCTTTGAAAACAGAGTTTGGCGAAAAAGGTTACAAAATAGCAGAGCTGGCAAGTGGAACTACTATGAATCGTGATACGATTTCAAAAATATTACATAAACCGCAAGAAGCAACAACTCATCAAAATCTTGAGAAGTTATTTCAATTCCTCAACATTAAGTTAGAAAAATCTGACTATAATAATCCTCCCAAAACGCAAGCACCACCAAGCCGCCACAATCAAACCTCCACATCACCGAAAACTGACTACGCCACTCTCTCAGAATCTAACTGTGAAAAACTCAAAAATGCCCTAAGAGAACTAAATTATGACAAGCAAGAGTCTTCATTTACTCAATGTATCAGAGAAATAGAACCTGCTGGAGCCTTTCTCATCCACGGCAAATCTGGATACGGTCAACGTTGGTTAGTCAATCGACTCAGGTATAAAGTTCCTTACTTTACTCAAGCTTTTTGTTATCGACTTAGCCTCAAGCGTCATCGTAACAACATTCAAACATTATGGGAAGACTTAGCTCAAATATTTGGCAGTCCCTCTGCTTCACCTCAAGATATTGTTCAGCAAATTTATCAACATTGGCAAACCCAGACGGTTATGCTGTGCTTGCTCGACGTGGACATGGTTCGCGGCAAGTATCTCAATCAGTTGATATCTCAACTCTGGCAACCTTTAATTAAGATGGTACAGCAAAATGACTTGCCAGCAGATGAACATCCACTATTGTTGTTCTTGATTGACAATCTAGGCTGTAAAGAAAAACTAGGCATTCCCTTAGTTAGCCAATTTGACAGAAATAAACCTGACATTCCCCTTGAACTGCAGGAAATAACACCTTTTGAGGAAAAAGAGATTAAAAGGTGGGTACGTAGCAAAAACCAATTGTTTACAACCCAAGCGTTAAATTCCAATACTATTAACGACATAAACGACATAACTGAGGATATTATCAACCGCAACGACACACCTGAGAAAGCCTTGATAGCAATCTGTAGTTGGTGCAGTTTGGACTGGCATATGGATATTGAAACAGGGCTAGCACTATGAAAAACGAGCAACTAGAGTACACAGGTGACTCAAAATACCAGCCAAAGCTAGACTCAGTAAATACCGAGCTTAGGAAACAAAGGCTATATCCTTATTTTCCAAGTAAAGAGCTAGTTCAAGCTGTGAACCTGGCAATTTATCTCCAGCGTCCTTTGTTACTTCAAGGGGAACCTGGATGTGGTAAAACACTGCTTGCTTGTGCGATCGCCAATGAGTTTGGTAAGTCTAAGCAAGTCAAAGAATATCCCTACTTTCCCTGGTATATCAAATCTACAACCCGTGCCAAAGAAGGATTATACACCTATGATGCTGTAGGACGCTTGCGTGATGCTCAATTGGTTGGCACAAATTATGAAAAGTACTTGCGTGAAGAAGAAATAAAAGAACTATTTCAGCGTCTCAAAAACCCTTATGCTTATATTACGTGGGGAGCTTTAGGCAATGCTTTTCGAGAGGACAAACATCGTCCGATTGTCCTAATTGATGAGATTGATAAAGCTGATATTGACTTTCCCAACGACCTTTTACGTGAATTAGAAGAACAAAGATTTACAGTCACAGAAACAGGAGAGACTATCTCAGCAAAACAGTCCCCAATTGTAGTCATTACCAGCAATAGTGAAAAAGAATTACCCGATGCTTTTTTGCGACGTTGCATTTTTTATTATCTAGAGTTTCCCAGCGAAGAACAATTAATTAATATCGTCAACGCCCATTTTCCTGAATCATTGGATAGAAAATTAGTAGAAGCAGCAGTTGAGGAATTTCTCGAACTGCGTGAGAATGGAACCAGCAGAAGAGATGGCAAAAAAGCCAGTACTAGCGAGTTACTCGACTGGATACGCTGGCTCAAACGTTATCCCCCAGAAGAAGCCTTGGAGATAATTGAAAATTTAGCAGATAATCTTCCGCTTTTGGGAGCTTTGCTCA
Source organism: Brasilonema sp. UFV-L1 (assembly GCF_012912105.1). Taxonomy (GTDB): domain Bacteria; phylum Cyanobacteriota; class Cyanobacteriia; order Cyanobacteriales; family Nostocaceae; genus Brasilonema. The sequence continues at coordinate 124 of NZ_QMEA01000236.1, read as the reverse complement.
AAACTAGAGAAGATCAGGAATACTATAAGAAGCAGTAGAAGTGATATCATGTTCGCTTAATTGCTTATAAATCCCGAAGAACCCCACCCCGGTTTTGTCTTGCGCCAAAACCGCCCCTCCCCTT
>NZ_QMEA01000235.1 GCF_012912105.1 Brasilonema sp. UFV-L1 | reverse complement strand
TCCCTCCGCATCCCCCAAACTACATAAAAGGCAAAGCAATTTTAATCACACGTCCAACCTCCTCTAATTCATCAGGACGGAAGACATTATTAGCATCACAGACTTGCCAGAATTGGGTAGGATTGCCAATATATCTGGCAGTGATATTATCGAGGCGATCGCTCTGAGTCACGGTATGTTCTATTACAGTCGTCATTCCCTCTGCTGAAGGAATAAACCTGCGTTGCACATAGCGAACTTCACGAGACATCCCATCACCATCTGTCACAGTAACAGTTTCTGTTTTCAGTTTGTAATAACGACTTGTTTGCTCAAACATAATTGTTAATTGATTCTTAATTTTTCTTTCTTCCTCTGCGCCTTTGCGACGCCAGTCGCCACAACGGGGGGAACCCCAACGCCAGATACCTACGGAGGGAAACCCTCCTGCAGTACTGGCTCCGCAAGGCGCTGGCTCGCCTTTGCGTGAGGCAAAATTCATCTAACCTCCAATACTAATATTTGCATCAAAAGAGAAAGATGCAGATGCCGAGGGTAAACTTCCAACACTATTAATTGTTGCCATCACTTCCTTAGCAATTTGATGTGCCATAAACAATGCACCACCAAAACTCGCCAATCCTAAATCTTGATAATTGAGTACTTGTAAATCAAGACTCACCTTAGCACGAATTGGATTTAAATTGGGGTCAAAAGCTTCTTCCGTGATCGTAAATTGAGTTAATCGCACGGGTAAAATCCGTTTTTCACCCCATATAAATAGTGTAAGCGGTGCTTCTGGTGGAATGATTTCAATGATGCCTAAATTTAGCAAAACTTCATCAGCAATGACTTTTGCCGATTTGGGATATAAAAGCATTTCCAATGCTGCTAATGTGGGATAAACTCCCATAGTCGTTGCCGGAAATTTCGCTGTTTCTAACTGGTCAGCCGCGTCGATTTCTACATCCGCTCTGATAGATTCTCTTGGGGGTCCTTTTAATCGTAAAGCTTCATTTCTATCATTATTTTCTCCTCCCATTGTTTGAGCGGTAAGTGTGCGAGTGAGGTTATCGGGGTTGTATTGAAAAATAATGGTGCTGGCGACGGGGTTGAAGATATCAACTCCGATGATTGCGCCTTTGAGGATGCGAGGGGAAGCGGGGAAAGTGGTCATGGGTTATGTTCCTTTCGTCAAGTTGATAGTACTGTGTCAGACCAAGCATAATTTGCAGAATAGCGCTACTAAATCAAACTTGCTGCTTGGCTCAATAATACTGTTTTGAAAAAAGAATGCGACACATGATGGCTTATATACAGGTTCTATCTGTCACAATCATTTTTTGAACTGTATAACTAGCTGAAAAACTTCTACTAGCTTAAGCCGTCATATCTTGCATATCTTGTGAGTCTGTTAGTACGGTTTCGTAAGCATATAAATCCAGCAAATCGCGAATATTCCGACTCGTCAATGCTCCACCAGTTATGCCCATTATATTGCCCTCATATCCTGAATCTGGGATATCCTCCCGGTCGCTCCAAGGAATAAAGAGGCTTCTCCAAGTTTGAGAATAACGGTCAGTAAGCCCTAGGAAATGAGCAAACTCGTGAGCAGGAGACCAAACTAAATCGCTATTGTTGCTGAAATAGAATAGCATCCTAGAGCCTCTCACTTCACTTTGCTCGACATTGCCATTGTGAACTATAATCTGTGCTGAGTTGCCATCCTCCGTTTGACCAACAGCCCTATAATGCACTTGAGCTTGGCAACTTATACTGTAGCCGTCAGAAAAACTGGCGTTCCAGACTCTTTCAATAGAGTTTTTTATGGAGTTAGCAATTGCGACAGACGCAGCTGATCCAGAAACTTCTATTTGAGCTTGGATCTGCACATGATTACCGTTCCAGGTAATATTAATTCCTTGGCGGATCGACCTACTACCACTTGGTATTCGACGTCTTCGAGAGATAATAATAGGGATGGGGGGATAAAGTTGCCGCTGTAGGGTGAATTGTATAGGTGTAATCTGGGGCTTTTTTCCACCGAGTACTTGATGAACCGCATGTTCAGCCTGAACTTCACTGCTATGATGATCTGGCAGTAAGTTGATCCTGCTTTTTGTTTTCCACCCTGATTGTTGTACAGTATGTGTCAGTTCGTGTGCCAACAATTGCTTTCCTTCCGTTATCTGTGGTCTATACAGCCCTGTTCCAAAGACAATATCATGTCCTACTGTGTAAGCCAGCGCATTCACCGCCAGCGCTGACTCAGCCGCGTTCCCATCTGTATGCACCCGCACGGAGCTAAAATCACGCCCAAATCGCGACTCCATGAAACCACGAGTTTCTTTGTCTAAAGGTTGACCTGGTTCACGCAACACTTCATGCACAATCGGCGGTACTTCGGAATTTTCAGTTTGATTCGCAGCACGACGCTGTACAGTTAATCGTTCTTTATGACACCCAGTACATTCTCCCGTTAAACCAGCCGAACCACCACAAGCGCATTTGCGCTGTAACAGTCCTGATTTGACAGGTGTGAAAGACGATTTGGATTTTGTTTGGGTTTGGGAATGCGATGCTCCTGAAAAGAGCCGCTGTCGTGATTGCATATTCACTTTAGGGATATCCTCCTCTAACAAGATGCCGTATGCATGGGTCTGTTGATGATCTCAGAGTAGAGACATTCGGACTTTGGACGTGAGGATTGACCACTGTAGATGTACCAAGGGGAGGATTTTGAGCACCTGCAGGAAATCCTGCCATGAGAATATCTACCCGTCGCCAATTGTCCTGGTTGCTCTGGAGGGGCGGTGGTGGCGGCTGCGTATCACTTAATCCCTCAACACGAGTAAATCGATTAACATTTGTTAAATTAAATTTTGTAATTTGTGTTGAGACTCCCCGATTGGTTAGGGCTGTTTTTACCATATCTGCTCGCTGTTGGCTTACATGCTGTTTGGCGGTTGGTGAACCAACATTATCGCTATGACCCAGAATATCGACAAAACTATCATTTGTTCTAATATAGTTAGCGGCAAATTGAATTTTACTTTGCTCGCTGGTTGGGACATTGGTAGCATTAAATTGATAATTTCGGATTGTAATCCGGTCAACTGATTCACCTCGGTGGGGTTCTGATGCTAGTCCTCGTAAATCTGAACTAGGTACTCCCTGCTCAGAAGAAATGAGATTCTCAATTCTGACTGTTGGATCGTGAACATCAGTTGTGGTTCGGTCTTGATCTGGTGGATGAGCAGAAATTTCTTCAAGTGCAGCATGACCACAAAGTTCGTGTCCTGCTGCAGGGACTGCTCCTTGAAAAGCAAGAGAACCTGATGCAGTAAAAGAACCAAATTCGACAGGTGTGGTGGTTGGAGACAGAATGACCTGGTGTCCGGAGAAGTCTGTCTGAGGACCAACAACTTGACTGACTTCTATTGTCCAATTGTTAGCCAATGGATTTGTAAGAATATTGAGACAACAACAGCCAGTTGGTTTACTCCCTGTTACTAGCACAGTTGAATCTAAGCTTTGTAAAGATTTGGGCTGCACCTCTCCAGTTGTGCTATTGACTTCAAACTCATCACATAAACCTTGAATTAAACTATCCATCATGGATAAGCGTTGTGTTGAGGTTAGAGAAGCAGCGGGGTCGTTTGCAGGCGCTAACGATGTATGGTTAGGATTTACTAAAAGCTTTCGCTGTATTTGAGGTTTTGTTGCTTGCTGCTGAATGTAATGAGTTAATTCATGCGCTAATAAGTGTCTTCCTTGGTTTGTATCGGTTTGATATCGACCTTCTGCAAAAATAATGTGATTACCTAAAGTAAAAGCCTCCGCATGAATTGAACTAGCTGCAGAAGCAGCTTTAGTATTGTTATGTACGCGCACACTGCTAAAGTCTGGCAATGGAGATTCAGTAAGAGTCGTTTCAGATTCCTGACTCATGACTGCACCTGCAACCTGATCTGCTTCCGCTTCCAAAGTGTCTCCTGGTTGACTGATTGTGAGTTGGGGATAGATAATTCCCGATCCAGCCTTAGGCGATCGCACTTGCTTTAATTTCTGCCCAAATCTCGACTCCATAAAACCACGAGTTTCTCTGTCTAAAGGTTGACCAGGTTCACGCAACACTTCATGCACAATTGGTGGTACTTGGGAAACTTCACCCTGATTTTTCTCACGACGCTGTACAGTTAAGCGATTTTTCTGACACCCAGTACATTCTCCCGTCAAACCAGCCGAACCACCACAGGAACATTTGCGCTGTAAAAGTCCGGATTTGACAGGTGTGAAAGACGATTTGGGTTTAGTTTGAGTTTGGGAGTGCGATGCTCCTGAAAGGAGCCGCTGTCGCGATCGCATACTCATTGTCCCAAACCTCCATAAATTGACTGTGCTATTTGCACACCAATCGTCTCTGGTGTTGCTCTCGATACGACTTCAAATACCCTACCATCTAAGTGCGGAATCTCCCCACCCTGCACCAATGACGGTGGTACACCCTCTTCATTCAATAACCGCGTCAATTCCTGCTGTAATGCCTCGCTAATACGGTAACGGTCTTTCGGCGCAAACCCGTGTAAGATTAACTCTTCAATATAAAATTCAAAGTTTCTTGATATCATTCCCAACCTCTTATATTTTTAAATTTTGAATGAATAAGCGTTCTTCGTGAATTGTTAAACTGTTGCGTTTATAAAATGCATTTTTTGTTAGCGTAGCGTGTCCGTAGGACATACTTTGAAGAAATCTTTTCCCTCCCTTCTTCCCTCCCTCACTGAATGAAGTCACGCATTCACGCATGTACTCATAGAAAACTCTTTCTTTTGACTTTTGACTTTTGACTTTTGACTTGTTAAGATCCCTCCCTCTCCTAGTACACTTGTAAACATAACAACTTACACCCACCCTCCCACTTCCGCTTCCGTTAACTGCTTCTCTAACTTGGCGTATTCACTTTGAGCCGCACGCAATAAATGCTTCATTTGCACAGCTTCCCCAGCATCTGCAGCTAAAAATGCAGCATTTAAAGCAATATTACGAATATTCCCACCTGTAACATTTAATTTAGCTAACTTATTCACATCCACACCCTCAATCGGCATTTTCGCAGGGAATATCCTTCGCCAAATTTCTTGGCGCTGGGTAAAATCAGGAAACGGAAACTGTACCACAAACCGGATGCGACGTAAAAAAGCTGTGTCAATGGCATTTTTCAGATTGGTTGTCAAAATTGCCAATCCTCGGTAAGCCTCCATCCGTTGTAATAAATAACTCACTTCTATATTTGCATAGCGGTCATGACTATCTTTGACTTCACTGCGTTTGCCAAACAAGGCGTCTGCTTCGTCAAATAATAAAATTGCGCCTCCCGTTTCGGCTGCATCAAACACCCGCCGCAGGTTCTTTTCTGTCTCGCCAATATATTTACTCACAACCTGACTCAAATCAATGCGGTATAAATCTAGACAGAATTCTTGGGCTAGTACTTCTGCTGCCATTGTTTTTCCTGTACCGCTCGCCCCAGCAAATAGAGCACTGATACCTAGCCCATTGGCGCTTCGGAGAGCAAATTCCCAGGTTTCGTAAACTTTTACCCTTTGTCTGAGTTGTGCTGCAATATCATGCAGAATTTGGCATTGTGCCTCCGGTAATACCAGGTCATGCCAAGTAGCTTTTGGTACTATACGTTGTGCTAAATCATTCAAGCGAGGACGAACTGTGGTGCGACAAGTATCCCAAAGTTGAGAGAGGAGAGGGAGAGATGGGGGAGATGAGGGGGATGAGGGAGCAGAAAGAGTTAATGGACAATTATTTCTTTCCCCATTCCCCATTCCCAATCCCCCATTCCCAATTCTCCTAACCTGATTACAAACGTCATAAATTGCCGATG
>NZ_QMEA01000234.1 GCF_012912105.1 Brasilonema sp. UFV-L1 | reverse complement strand
GCTGGAAGAAAGTTACGGCTGAAATAACCACACAGGAGATGAGCCAGTGCCTTGCGGGGGTTCCCCCCGTTGTGGCACCTGGCGTATCAATACGCCCTAAGAGGCAAACGTGTTGCAGCCCAGGAACCTGAGCAATCAGGATATTAAGACCCAAAGGTCTTAACAATCTCTGCGGCTTTAGCCCAGAGAGTGTCAAAAAGACGCTGTTGATGGCAGCAACTCGACCGCGCAAATGGTCAGGAGTTCGGATCTGAACCAAGGTATGGCGAATCACAACACTAAGGGATCGTGTTGTGCAGCCTCAGTCTTAGGGGGGACCGCAAAAAGAAAGTCCCAGCCGTGTTTTACGTTAATGGGTTGGTGACGAAGGATCTAGATTTGACGGTGAACCAGTCCTGCAGGAGGGTTTCCAACGCCAGATGCTCCACTTGGGGAGCCAGTGCGTTGCGGGGGTTCCCGAGGCAGTGCGTTGGGCGGCTTCGCCGACTTGTAGCACCTGCCGTCCCGTTGTAGCACCTGGCGTGAGACCCCAAGACGAGCCACTGCTGCTTTGAGGGTTTCCCGACAACAGGCATGTGGCGTCCGCACTGGCTCCTCCGTAGGGAACTGGTGGAACGCGCAGCGAGACCGGAGGTCTTACCCGATAGCCTTCTGGCGTGGCGTCAGCCATAGGGCTGGGACTTTCTTTCAGGGCAAATGCCTAGGGAGCTTTTTTAACTTCTGTTTGCTCAAAGACATTTTTCAGTAGAGCTAACCCTTCTTCAATTTGTGATACTTGTTCTGGTGTCAAACTCTCCAGAATATCAGCAATATGAGCGCGAGTTTTCTCCTGAGATTGCTCCAAGAGCAGTTTTCCTTCTTGAGTGAGATTGAGAACGACTCGCCGCCTCTCTTGAGGGTTATCAGTGCGTTGCACCAGATTGCGTTGTACTAGTCGTTCTATTGTTGTTGATGCTGTAGCACAGGTGACACCAAGATGTTCTGCCACTTCAGATAATGAAGCGCCGGGATTACGCTTGAGAAAAGCTAGCGATCGCAACTGAGGTATGGACAGAGAGTCAGCACTGTGAGTACGCATATCCGCTCGAATAAACCGCATCAATAATGGGATTGTTTCCATCACTTTGGCTGCACATTCAAAGGAAGTTACGCCAACAGAAGGTTTATCCAAGCTCATGAACTGTTTTTCTCCTGATTACATCGCCACCTGTGGATCAAGTCGTCCACACATAATAGTCAAGCCTATTAATGTTAGCAAGAGAATTCCACAGTCTAAACTTCGTTACTCTCTGCATGCTTCGTCTTTCAGTTATCTAATACTACGTCAAATAAATTACATTTCCTGCAACACCTGTCGGATAATATCTGATGGTACTTGGTCAGTCACCGTCACAACACCTATTTGCGTAGGCAATACAAATCGCACTTTACCAGCTTGAACTTTCTTATCTACTTGTAAAGCCTCAATAATTGCTTCAATATCCATTCCGGATGGTAACTGAGTTGGTAAACCTGCTTTTTGAATCAGGGCGTCTTGACGTTCAGTTTCTTCCTTTTGCCACATCCCCAGTTTGACAGCAATCCGTCCTGCTGCGACCATGCCAATGGCAACAGCTTCACCATGATTCACGACTCGATAACCTGTTAAACTTTCTATTGCATGCCCAATGGTATGACCATAGTTGAGAATTGCCCTCAATCCTGCTTCTTTCTCATCTTTACCGACAACATCGGCTTTTGCTTGACAAGAACGGGTGAGAATGGATTCAATCAATTCTGGTTTGATGTAGTCTAGTTGATCTAAGCGTTCACTCTGTTCCATCTCAGCAAATAATTGAGCATCCCAAATCACGCCGTACTTAATAACTTCTGCCATTCCCGCACGAAATTCACGAACTGGCAATGTTTTCAACACATCTGGATCAATCAGAACCAAGCGCGGTTGATGAAACGCCCCAATCAAGTTTTTGCCTTGAGGATGATTAACACCAGTTTTGCCACCTATTGATGCATCTACCATTGCCAAAAGTGAGGTTGGCACTTGTACAAAGTTAATTCCTCGCAGCCAAGTAGCTGCAGCAAAACCAGTCATATCTCCAATGACTCCTCCTCCTAAAGCTACCATAGTCGAGGAGCGTTCTATGCGGTTTAACAGTGCGGTATCATAAATTTTCTGGACAGAATTGAGGGTTTTGTAGCGTTCACCGGCGCTTAAATTGCAGCTAACAACTTCAAACCCAGCGGCTTCTAAAGATGCTAGTACCCTTTCGCCATAATTTTTAAAAATAGTCGGGTTAGAAACCAGCAGGACTTTTCTACCCAGCTTCAGATTGCTCATCTTCTCACCGAGCTGATCTATGCTCAGCGGCGATTGCGCCGCTTGCGAGGCTATTCCTTGCCCAATCGCAATCTCATAAGACTGTTGTGGTAGATTTACACTGATAGAAGTCATAACCAAATCCCAAACAAGCGCCCGACGGCTGTATTCTACAGCATAAACACTCTCTATTCCGGATGTGAGCGACAACAACTTCTATTTTAATTCGTACTCTCTTGGATCACTTGACCAGGAGCGTTAATCTCAACGGATTTGTTACCAGAACCATCAACAGAGATGCGGAATAAGCGTTCACCTTCAGATGTCGTATAACTTGTCTGCTGATCCAAATTTTGAACTTGAACAGGAGCAGCGTTCAATTGTAACTTATTCGTTTTCCTATCAAAAACATTCATCCGCGTCTGGCTTCCTTGGCGAAAAACCCTTACACTGTAATTGGGTGTTTGGAAGGTTGTGACTGTCGTTTGTGGTATAGTGGCTGTGTTAGAGGGTTTGTTGACTGTTTGAGCAACAACAATACTAGGCTCAAACCCTAACCCACTAAAAGCTACCAAAGCAGTAGCAATGAAAGCGTATTTGGTCATCATAAGTTGTTATTTAATTATCTTAACCACAAGAAACTTGAATCGATTGAAACTATAAGTCTTTCTTCTTATATGATAACTTCTTATGGGAGAACTTAAGAAAGGTTCAAGAAATATTTTTATTGAGTGCTTCATCTGTAAATGATTGAATAATATTTATAAACGATTATGGAGAAACTTCAATGTTTGGTGTCATTGCTTACTTAGTCTTCTTAGGTCTGTTCTTTGGTATCGCTGTTGTGTTACTTTTCGGTCTTCGTGCTATTAAGCTGATTTAATTGCTTTTTGGAGTCTCACGCAAAGGAGACGCCAGTCCCTTCAGCCGACTGGCGTCGCAAAGGTGCAAAGTTTTGCTTCGCGTCTTAGCGCCTTTGCGTGGAAATTTTATCCAATAGCAGCTTCCATAGGGGCTTTGTGTTGACTGACAAAAGGAGAACGCACTTCTAAACCAAGTAAATCTAGCATTTCACGGTCAGCATTATATCCTGGACAGGGAGTTGTCACTGTTAACATATGTCCATTGTCACTGGAAAAAATAGAATTAGCTCCTGCTAAGAAGCATAACGCCTGTTCTACCTGTGAAAGTCTAGCTCTACCTGCACTCAGACGAATATCAGAAGCAGGCATTACAATACGTGCTGTAGCAATCATTCGCACCACATCCCAGATAGGAACATCAGGTTGATTTTCCAAGGGTGTGCCTTGAACTTGTGAGAGAATGTTTATGGGTACTGACTCTGGATGTGGATGCAGGGTTCCTAGAGTATGCAACATAGACACGCGGTCATCCACGCTTTCGCCTAAGCCGAGAATACCGCCAGAGCATACAGTCACATTTGTCTGTCGGACATTGTTGATTGTGTTGAGGCGATCGCCGTAACTTCTAGTTGTAATAATAGTGCTATAGTAATCCTCTGAGGTATCCAAATTATGGTTATAGGCATAAAGCCCAGCTTCTTCCAATCGTTTGGCTTGTGTTTGGGTTAGCATACCTAAAGTGCAGCAAACTTCCAAACCTAATGCTGTCACTTCTTTAACCATGTCCAACACTTGCTCAAATTGCGAGTTATCGCGCACCTCTCGCCAAGCAGCGCCCATACAGACACGACTGACTCCACTTTCTTTTGCTTGTTGGGCAATACTAACGACTGTTTCTTTTTCTAAGAGTGCTTGTGCCTTAACCTCTGTCTTGTAGCGAGACGATTGAGCACAATAGCTACAATCTTCTGGACAACCCCCAGTTTTTATAGATATTAGCTTACAGACCTGTATCTTGCTTGGGTCATGGAATTGGCGATGCACGCTAGCTGCTTGATAAATCAGTTCTAGCAATGCTGTATCATATACATCACGTATTTCTGACTTTTGCCAATCGTATCGTATGACTACTGACATTTTTATACCCTTATGAGATTTTTGCATAATTTTAGCTCTTTGTGAAGTCTTTACTAAAGATGTTGGTCATATAGAAACCCCCACTGCTGTTAAATTATGAAGGGTGGATAATACTTTTGGAACAAATATTTCAGTCGTTTATGGAATTGCAACTGCCAAATATCACAACAGAACGCTTGTTATTAAGGCTAGCAACAAAAGAGGACATTCCCGCAATCCTCAAGTTTTTTTCTGAAAACAAAACATATCTCACTCCATTCTCTCCTGTTTGGTTAGATAACTTCTTTACAGAAGAGTATTGGCAAAATAGCATAGATAATAACTATTTAGAATTTACTAATGGTATATCATTAAAATTATTTATTTTTTCTAAAACTCATCAACCAAATATTATTGGATATATAAATTTTGCTAATTTTGTCAGAGGAGCCGCTCAGTACTGTAATGTAGGATACGGTCTTGCAGAAGGTGAACAAGGAAAAGGTTATATGACAGAAGGACTGCAAGCAGGTATTCGCTATGTATTTCAAAACTTAAAAATGCACAGAGTTATGGCAAATTATATGCCTCACAATCAACGCAGTGGTAACGTACTGAGAAGATTAGGATTTGTAGTGGAAGGCTATGCCAGGGACTATTTATTAATTAACGGAAAATGGCAAGACCACATTCTTACCAGTCTGATCAATTCTAACTGGCGGGCAAACCCATAAAATTTTAAACATCTTTTAAAGATCAAATTAAAGGATTCAATCCCAACGGAACAACACCTCACAACACTTTTGGATAACTTGGATAAATCTAATGACTTTGGCTAAAACTCTAAACAACACAAATTCTACCAATCCTTTTCTCAATCTCCGCTACGAAAGAGCCCTTGAATCTCTGGGTGATGATTACTATGATGAAGTCGCTGCTGCAGAATTTCCCCAACATATTCTACGCTGGCGCAATGATGCACTTCTACCCCGCTTAGGACTAAACCCAGAATTGGTAAAAGACGAAGACTTTATCTGTGCTTTTGGGAAATTTGAGGAACGAAAACCGCTGTTGGCATTGCGTTACCACGGCTATCAATTTGGTGAATACAACCCTTTTTTAGGTGATGGTAGGGGCTTTCTCTACGGACAAGTACGCGGTATTGATGACGAATTGTACGACTTCGGGACAAAAGGTTCTGGTAAAACTCCTTACTCCCGTGGTGGAGATGGGATGTTAACACTCAAAGGCGGAGTACGGGAAGTTCTGGCTGCGGAAATGCTACATCACATGGGTGTACGCACTTCACGCTGTTTAAGTATGGTTGAAACAGGCTTATCCCTGTGGCGGGGTGATGAACCTTCTCCTACACGTTCTTCGGTGATTGTGAGGATGGGGCGATCGCACATTCGCTTTGGCACTTTTGAACGACTACACTATTTGCGACGTCCAGATTTGACTAAAAAGTTATTAGACCATGTTATTGAGCAGTATTATCCATATTTAATCGACGAAGAAGAGAAATATGCTCTGTTTTACGCAGATTTAGTCAAACGAACAGCAGAACTCGTAGCACAATGGATGGCAGCTGGTTTTTGTCATGCAGTGTTAAATACAGATAATATGTCAATCACAGGGGAGAGTTTTGACTATGGTCCCTATGCATTTATTACCAATTATCAGCCTTACTTTACCGCTGCGTATTTCGATTATTATGGACGCTACTGTTACACTCATCAACCGGGTATTTGTAAGTGGAACTTAGAAACACTCCAAGACGCGCTCAAGGCTGTTATTAATTTAGGTGATATGCAGGCTGGATTGGCAAGATTTGATGAGCATTATCAAAGTCAGTATAAGACTTTAATGTTGAAGAAATTGGGTTTTGAGCAACTCTCACATCCAGAAGCTGATGAACTTTTAAATCTTACGATTCAATTTTTGCAAGATAGCCAAGTCGGTTATCATCAGTTCTTTTACGAGATGGCTCATAGCATTTCATTAAAATGGCGAGATGAACCAGGCTTGATTATGGTAGATTCAAATCTTGTACCAGCATCAGGGGTATCAGAAGTGTTTGATAACTTCTGTCTTCTTTACCATAAAATTTTAAATAACTTTGACCCAGAACAAATAGATAGCATCGTCCAAACTCTAGCTCGTCATAATCCCAAAACTGTCATCCTTAAACCAGTGATTGAATCAATTTGGGAATCAATTGTTCAAGAAGATAATTGGCAACCTTTTTATGACTTAATTCAGTGTATTCAATCTGGAAATTAGAGAAATGAACTGCCTTGAACTCAGAGGTGATTTCAAAAGTCAAAGAAAGGATAATTTTTTAACAGTACACAGTACACAGTACACAGTGAAGGAG
>NZ_QMEA01000233.1 GCF_012912105.1 Brasilonema sp. UFV-L1 | reverse complement strand
ACCCTCAACTGTCACACTACGAATTTTGGACGCTTGAAGATTTGGGATTAGCGATCGCCAAGAGTGAGTCTCACTTAAGGCTCAAGCAGACCCTTTTCAAACAACCTCTAAGCTCGACTTTATCCAAAATTAAGAACTCGGTTTTCTTTATCCGGCAACAACCCCGGCTTTTTGCGAAATACTTTTTCCACATAATAGATGATCACTCTCCGTTCAAAAAGTACAACTACCGTCCCACAAAGGTTTCAGCGATAGCGAGCGCGTGGCGAAAAAAATGGATTTTGTCGAGCTAAGACTTGGACCATGTTTATTATTAGGTAAATAACAGCCTCTTTCTGAATCAATTTCATCCCATGTAATACACCGTCAGTTAAAAGCTTTCCCCAAGCATTACACGGCATACGCTTGATTAAGATCCAGAATCAGATTGTTCCCTTGGACTGTAAAGTATTAATTCCTCTCACCGATTCCATCAGGAGCGAACGTACAGCTCATAATTCAATCAAGTCCCCTTGTCAATAGGGTTTGAGACGCGCTAACCCTGCTAAAAAAGATGGAATAAGTGTCAGTGAGTATCTAGAAAGGTTGATTAGGGCCGACGGCAAATAAATTTGCCGCGTCCGTTCTCATCCCTCCTCTAAAGAGAGAGGGCTTTCAACGTCCCGTGCGAATCAGCGTAAAGGGTTTGTTTGGTCTTGTTATGTGCGTGATTTGGAATATGACTGGCAAACCTTGATTGAGAATGTGAGTGATCCGAGTCATGTTCCATTTGCTCATCATGGGGTGCAGGGCGATCGAAAAAAAGCAACACCCATCTCCATGAAAATTGAGCAATCAACACCAAATGTGATTCAAACAACTCATAAAACAAGTTTCACAAAATCAACAATTACTTTTGAGCCACCTTGTCGCTTAGAGTATGCAATTAATTTCGGTGACTCCGGAAAGCAGATAGGAGTTGTTACTTATTGCATTCCAGTGTCCCCAGGTAAATCAAGGATTGTCGCTCAATTTCCCCGTAACTTTGCTAAAACACTCCATCGTCTAACACCTCGTTGGTGGGAACACGTCACAAATCGTCATCAGGTACTTGATGGAGATATGATTCTTCTACATCAGCAAGAGTACTTTCTTCAGCAGAAGAAAAAATCTTTTGAAAGCTGGAAAACTGCTTACAAGCTACCTACAAGCGCAGATCGTTTAGTGATTGAGTTTAGGAATTGGTTTGACAAGTATTGCCACGGACAGCTACCGTGGAACGAAGTCGGAATTGGTGTTCCAGAAAATTTGGAAATTAATGATAACCGTTCTGTGGTGCTAGATCGCTACAAACAGCACACTCAGTATTGCAGTAGCTGCCGAGGTGCCCTGAAGACAATACAGCGTTTGCAGGTGGTGCTCTTAGCATATTTTGCCATTACTATTTCAGGAGTTGCTATCCGATACTTTTTTGCTAACGTTTGCTAACAAATACATAAGTTGATTTTACTCAAACCTTGGCGTATCAACCAATGCACAAGATAAACCTTGCGCACTTTGTACTTGATCGAGCACTTGTTTTTCGTGCTTAACGACCGAAATAACAAATGTTTGTTATTCTTTTAACACAGTGACCAGCTTGATTTACAGAGGCTAGTTTGCTAAAAAGGCATTTCTCCCGACATTTGTTAATGAGTAAATCATAGCATTTAGCAATAATAGTTAGCAAAAACCTAACTAGTTAATTACCTTCCTGATACATTCCGAATTCAGGTTGGTTTACCCCTAGTAATAACCGCACTATTAAGTCTCTCAGTTTATACTTGGCTCAAATTCTGGCTTAGTCCTAAATTTTACTTTGTGGACTATGTGCATGCCCAAAGATAAAACCTCAAACTTGAGAACCAGTGAACTCTCGTATTTTTTTAAGTAGACTTTTCGTGATGTGTTATCAAAGTATAAATGATGACCTTGCACGAGGACCTACTATGTTTCACAGATGGTTCAAAAAGTATCTAGAGTCTCGACCAGTCCTAACTGCCTACAACAATTTACAAAAGACACAAGCTCGACAGCATACCCACTTTATCTTGTTTCCACCTAATCGGTGGTTTAACATCACACTTAACCATATTTTGGAGCGTCCGGAATGGTATAAAGGGGTACTGCATAATCATCCTTGGCCCAACATGAGTATTATTTTGAAAGGTGGCTACTGGGAGAAAACCAAGAACAAAGTGAAGTGGTATGGACCAGGCTCAATTATCTTTCGATCTGCACAAAAACACCATTGCATCTGGCTCAAAGATGATCAAGAATCATGGACAATATTCTTCCACGGTCCAATGGTGAAAAAAAGTTTTGATTTCGTGCAAGATGGTCAGTCTGTGACACCAGAACAGCTTAGGTTGCCAAGAGGTGTTGTTGCACGTGTCAGGCAAAATTAAGCTAAAATGCAAGCAGAGTAAGCATTTCCTGCTTTTGGATTTCCCATGCTTGAAACCCTGCAAACCCGACTTTACGAACTAGAGCAATTCGCTAACAGCCTCGTCGCTAACCAACTCACTCACCTGAGTTTGCTAAGTATTGGCGTCATTTTTGTCGCTGGGTTGCTCACTAGCCTTACACCATGCATGCTTTCCATGCTACCGATTACCATTGGCTACATTGGTGGCTATGAAGCGAAAAGCCGTCTGCAAGCAATTGCCCAATCAACATGGTTTGCTTTGGGATTGGCTACGACGCTAGCAGGGCTAGGTATTCTAGCAGCTTTTGTTGGCAAAGTCTATGGTCAAGTGGGAATCGGTTTACCAGTGATTGTCAGTATTATTGCCATTCTCATGGGGCTGAATTTACTGGAAGCTTTACCTTTGCAATTGCCTTCTTTTGGTGGAACAGAGTGGATTTCTCAAGAATTACCCCAAGAAGTGCGAGCTTATTTTATTGGTCTGAGTTTTGGTTTAGTCGCTTCCCCTTGCAGTACTCCTGTTTTAGCAAGCTTACTAGGTTGGGTTGCCAATACACAAGATTTAATGTTAGGGGCTGTTTTGCTGCTTTCTTACACAGCAGGTTATGTTGCACCATTGATTTTAGCAGGTGCGTTTACAGCTTCGATTAAGAAATTGCTAGAATTGCGTCGCTGGTCAAGTTGGATTAATCCAGTCAGCGGCGCTTTGTTAGTAGGATTTGGCGTGCTTTCTTTAGTTTCTCGGATTCCAGTAGAAATTTTCAGATAACTTATTAGATAAATGACCATAGAAAATTCAGTTTCCAAAAAACCTATATGGTCAGCATTTGGGCAGTTATTGCGACAAGAGTTATTGCCCGTGCTGACAGATTTACGCTTAGCAATTGTGATGCTGTTAATCATTGCACTTTTCAGCATCACTGGTACAGTCATCGAGCAAGGTCAATCACTTGCATTCTACCAAGCTAACTACCCAGAACACCCAGCTTTATTTGGGTTTCTAAGTTGGAAAGTTATCTTAACACTGGGCTTAGACCATGTTTATCGAACTTGGTGGTTTTTAGCGTTACTCATCTTTTTTGGGACAAGTTTAACTGCTTGTACTTTTACTCGCCAGTTACCAGCTTTAAAAGCTGCTCGTCGGTGGAAATTTTACGACGAACCTCGCCAATTTCAAAAGTTAGCTTTGAGTGCGGAACTAGATAATGGTTCAGTGAATTCTCTGACTGAACTTTTACAAAATCGCCGCTACAAAGTTTTTCAAGAAAAAGATGATTCTCTCTACGCCCGCAAAGGTATTATCGGACGCATCGGACCGATCATCGTTCATGTGGGTATGGTGACGATTCTTTTGGGGTCTATTTGGGGAGCAATGACTGGTTTTGTTGCTCAGGAAATGGTTGCTAGTGGTGACACCTTTACAGTGAGTAACATTATAGATGCAGGACCTTGGACAGCAGGACTACCCAAAGATTGGTCTGTGCGAGTCAATCGCTTTTGGATTGACTACACCTCTTCTGGTGGAATTGACCAATTTTACTCAGATATGTCTGTTTTGAACAATCAGGAACAGGAAGTTGACCGCAAAACGATTTTCGTCAACAGTCCTCTGCGTTATCACGGCGTGACTTTCTACCAAGCAGATTGGGGAATTTCTGCTGTTCGAGTCCGAGTGAACAAAAGCCCAATTTTTCAATTACCGATGGCGCAACTGAACACCAAAGGTAATGGACGCATCTGGGGAACTTGGATTCCGACTAAACCAGATTTGAGTGAAGGTGTTTCCTTGCTGGCGAAAGACTTGCAGGGAATGGTGCTGATTTATGATGCAACTGGCAAGTTGGCTAGCACTGTTCGCGCTGGAATGTCTACTCAAGTTAATGGTGTAACGTTGAAAGTTTTGGATATTGTTGGCAGTACTGGTTTGCAAATTAAAGCAGATCCAGGAATACCTATTGTTTATACAGGATTTGGCTTGCTAATGTTAGGTGTGGTGATGAGTTATTTTTCTCACTCGCAAGTTTGGGTATTACAGAAAGATGGTCGCTTGTATGTGGGTGGGAAAACGAATCGTGCCCAGGTCACTTTTGAACGGGAAATGTTGGAGATTTTGGATAAGTTAAGTTTACCACCACAGGGTGAGTCAGTTTGACACTTCCACGAGTGCAAAATTTTCATGTATCCTCGTGCATGCAGTTCATGACGACTTCGTTGGAGTATCAGCTAAGAAGACGACGCGTTCACGACTGCTGCAATCATCACCATTTTTTTCTGTACCCCCAGGAAACTTCACGGTGAAGGTAGTTTGCCCAGCTGCACTCTCCACCTGAATTGAAGCTCCTAAACGCTTCACTAATTTTTGCACAAGTGCTAATCCCAATCCGGTTCCACGATGTTGCCAAGGATCATTGTTGGGAATGCGGTAGAAAGCATCAAAAATCTGAGCTTGTTCAGCGGATGCAATTTCAACACCAGAGTTGCTGACACTAAGCTCTATCATGTTAGCTGTGCCGTATGCAGAAACAATAATCATTTCGCCTGCTGGTGTGTATTTGCAGGCATTAGTCAGTAACTCAATCAAAATCCGCTCTAGATCCGATATATCCGTCGTCAACAATGGAAGTTCGCCAGTCGTCAGTATGTATACGTGTTGTCTAGAGTTGCGAATACGTTCTTCAAACAATCCAACAATTGAGGGAATCCAAGTTTTTAGGTTAATCGTATCCATAATCGGTGGTGTTGTCTGTGCATCAAGATGGGCAAGTGTGAGCAAATCGTTGATCAGTTTGATTTCTCGATCAAGTTCGCAATGAAGAATCGCAAACAGTTGAGTGATTCTCGGATGTTCTTGACTAAATATGCCTTCTTGTTTGAGAACAGCTTCCAGCGTTTGAGCCGCAAGACTAATACTGGTAATTGGCGTTCGCAGTTCGTGGGAGAGTGTATTAAGGAATTCATTTTTTAAGCTGTTGAGTTTTTCTAGCTCCCTCGCCTGTGCTTGAGTGACTTGGTGAAGTCGAGCTTGGCTTTTTCTGGGAGCAGAACCTTTGCGAGTCATCAGCCGAAGGCTTGAGGCTTTGCGTATCGCACGCTCATTTGCAATCTGTTGTTTGGATTCTAAATCAGCACTCTGGCAGTGTACTTGGTGATCCAGTTGTGTATGTTGAATAGTCATTCCAATCTGTATTCCCAGTTGCTGAAACAATTCAGCTTCTGCCTGTTTTTGCTTATTAATATTGGTGCTAGTGCCAATCAGTCGATAAATTCGCCCGTTACTGTCTTGCTGGGGAGTCAGAGTTGTGAGCCACCAGGAAGGACTTCCCTGACGCCTCAGGCATTCTTCGTAAGAAATCGTTTTGCCACAGTACACACAGTCGGTGTAGTGTCGTCGCACGACAACTGCATCCGTTGGAGAGAAAACTTGCTCTGGTGTTTTCCCCTTCAAGTATTCTGAACGAATGCCAATCCACTGTTCATATGCGGGGTTAAAAGCAACGTAGCGAAAATTGCCGTCTTCTGTGACATCCACTACAAAAATGGATGCCTCTATCGCATCATAGATACTTCTTGAACCCTCTCCGGTCTAAAGACACGGGAGTTTCACGCTACATCCCCGTCTAGCTTTTCGCTCGTTACAGCTATCTGGCCAGAGGTTAGTAGCTCGCTAGAGACCCGCTCTGAGGGAGAATCAGACTGCCTACGTTCAGACGCGCTTACCATTACGGGTTCGCCACTTGCTACAACGGGGGGAACCCCCCGAAGCTTTGATCGGAGGAAACCTCCGCTCAAACTTCTCTCCGCAACGCAGTGGCTCACTTGTTTACGGGTTAATTGACGCTGGTGTGCCTCTAGCAGGATTGGTTCCAACCGCAAATACTCTTTTTGAGCATCTTGCAACACCAACTTGTTCTGATTTACATGTCTACTCAAAAATGCACGCTCACAAGTCACGATGATGCTCTGGAAGACCCGTTACATCCCGATGAACTCGTTGAGACAAGGATTTCTTGATGCGCGTCCCGTCTAAATGAGTCTGGCTTAATGCCGTTGTTTGAGTAGAAAACTTGGTAACTGACCTACCGGGGGAATGACTGGAAAAATGGGGCAAGCCCTCTTGCGTTGATCTGGAAGCATCACGATTTATCGTGTTGTTATTAGGGCTTGCCCCATTTTTTTGTCCCAATGCGTCACCAGCTTTTTCAGCTTTACGGACAAGTTCGGATTGTACAAAACCTGGGGATTTGGCAGAAATGGCTTTACCATAACGTTTCTGCCATCCCTTCACACTGATATTTTCAGTTTTGATATACTTACCATGCCGCAAAATCTCGTTAACAACACGACGATTTTGGGTTTTGGCATAAACTGCTTTACGTCGTTCTAGCTCACGTTTTTTACTTGCAGCTTTAAGGTAGTTGCTCGATTTCTTCCATTGCGCTTTCCCTTTTTTGACTTTACCTTTCTTGACAATAATCTTCCGACCTTTCTTTGCCTCAAAATTAGGTTCAAAATTATCTAGATTATTAGCGCGTTGAGAGCGCTGCATCTGTCTTTGTAGTCTAGTTATCTCGTCTTGAAAAGCGGAAACTTTTTCAGCGAATGGCAGCAAATCAGCATGGTTATCGCCAACAAAAGCAATGTTTGAGATGTTCAAATCCAAGCCAATCAAGCCATCAGAAACATAGTTTTGAGGCTTTTGGTAGGGATTACCCTCATTAACTAACTGAGCATACCAACGACGCTTACCATTTAAGATACGCCACAACAAGCGCACATATTTGACCGGAGACTCAAGACCGTGCCGGACGACTGGGTTATCTAAATCAATGATTGGTTGCAGTACCAGTTTGCCCCATACCAAGCAGTCATCTTTCCATCTAATTCCAGTTTTGTTGGATTTACCCTCCATTGACCGAAAACGACTTGGTACTTTGTACCGCACATCTTTAGCGCGTCCAAGCATGACCCGTTCACTTGCTTTAAATGCACGAGTTGCTAGTTTTTGTTGTGCAGTAGAATCTATTTTTTGAGCAATCCATTTAGCCGCCTTGCTAGTTATACTTGCAAAACTATGAAGGTCATACTCAGAGTATTTATACTGTTCACGTGCCTTCTTAAATGCGTCGCCGCGCTCTTTCTTTTTAGTTCTGGGTAATTGTCTTACTGCCAAGTATAGTTCGGAATTACGGACTAACTCAAGCCGTTTCATTGCTTCATTCAGGCATGCATTATAAAGTTGTCTACCAGCCTGAAAACGAGATAGCAACTCGAATTCTTGTTTATTATCTACGTTTAATGGCACTTGTGTTATAAACGATAACGTTAAACTCCGAACCACTTGACATCACCTCGTTTTCGTCTGCTATGCTTTGTCTTAGTTTACTTATAGATTCTATATATATCAACAGGAAAAGGGAGAAAAAGAATGAAAAACACGCCTGTCTTGTATGAAGAAATCAAAAAACAACGCGGTGTCATGTTGACAGATACCGCGTGGTCGAGTGCTGCTATTAAAGCT
>NZ_QMEA01000232.1 GCF_012912105.1 Brasilonema sp. UFV-L1 | reverse complement strand
GACAGGCAATACACATTGACTGCACCCCACCCCTTTATCCCCTCCCCGCGAGTTCGGGGAGGGGAGCCATAGCGCAGCTTTGGCGGGGTGAGGTTCTTCGTGAATGAGAAGTAATCAAACGAACTTTATCTTATAAGTAATTTTTCTGGCATCATATTACAACTATTATCAATCATAATTGTAAATATATATTGACAACCACTAACACAGGTGCATCAAGTGGTACAGCCTCAGGTGCTCTTAGATCAATTTTTAGTTTGCGGACTCGGCGGTTTAGGTCAACATTGTGTTGTCGCCCTCAAACAGTTTGAAGTCAGCGTCATTGCGATTGATAAAAAACTGCCAGAAGACTGGGAAATTCCTCACCTTCAGGATTTATTGGATAACTTACTTATCGGTGACTGTCGTCAAATTAGTGTTCTAGAGCAAGCTAAAATCCAGCGGTGTCGAGCCGCCATCATAGTCACTAGTAGTGAACAAGTCAATGCAGAGACAGCTTTAGCGGTGCGCAAACTTAATCCCAAAACCCGCTTGGTGATTCGTTCGTCTAAAAAAAATCTCAATGAATTATTGAGTCAACATTTAGGGAACTTTGTTGCTTTTGAACCAACTCAACTACCTGCCCCAGCTTTTGCCCTTGCTGCTCTTGGTACAGAGATATTAGGATTATTTCACTTAGAAGAACAGTGGCTGCAAGTTGTTAAACGTACTTTATCACCAACAGACCGTTGGTGCAACAACTCTGCCTTGTACGAACTGAATACTCACAAGCGTCGGATTCTCTATCACACATCTGGGGATGCTTCTTTATCCAAAGCGTTCCATGAATGGGAACCAGATTCACGCCTGATGCCGGGAGATACAATTGTTTATATTGAGGTTATCAAGCCAACTTCTACTAATTCTCAGAAACAGGTCAAAAATACTTGGTATAATCCTTGGCACTTATTCACAACACTCAAAGAACTCAACTGGTTAACTATAAAACATCAAATTACCGAATTTTTCCGGAAATCTAATGAGAATCGATTTAAGCAGATAGGTATTATTTGCGGAGTGATTGTCAGTGTTTTATCACTATTGGGAACGATTTTGTATCGGTTGACCTATCCTCAAATCAGCTTAGTAGATGCCTTTTTGACCTCAATCATGCTACTTCTCGGCGGATTTGGTGATTTGTTTGGTGGGTTCAATTTTACACTTCCTGTTCCCTTGTGGTTGCGGTTGATTAGCTTGGGAATGACAATCACTGGTACAGTATTGGTGGGAATACTCTATAGTTTCCTAACAGAAAGACTTTTAGCTGCTAGATTTCAGTTGAATAAGCGACGTCCACCTGTTCCTCAAAAAGACCATGTTGTCGTGGTGGGACTCGGTCGGATGGGTCAGGGAATCGCAGAGATTTTGCAAGAATTCAACCAACCCCTTGTTGGCATTAGCCTAAACACAGACTTTGATATGACAATTTTACCAAAGATGCCACTCATTGCTGGTTCTATAAAGGGGTCTCTTTCTAAGGCAAATCTTCAGACAGCAAAAAGCGTCGTTGTGGTGACTAATGATGAGATGCTGAATTTGGAAGTCAGCTTAATGGCTTATGATGCAAATCCAGAAAGCAATTTGGTTATCCGCACCAGAGGTCTTGGGTTAAGTGACAATTTAGCTGAACTTTTACCGAATGCTCAAATTTTGTGTGTCTACGCTGTAGTTGCTGAAGCTTTTGCTGGAGCTGCATTTGGAGAAAATATTATAAATCTGTTTCGTGTTAATCACAAAACTATCTTGGTTACAGAATACCAAATTGAAGCAGGTGATACGCTCAATGGCTTACTGCTATCTGAAGTCGCCTATGGTTATGGAGTCGTTCCAATTCTTTACCAAAAAGAAGCAGGAATACCAAAGCTTATGCCTTCTGAGGATATTAGTTTAGCTGTAGGCGATAGCTTCGCTGCTGCGCGGAGCGCAGATCGCATGATAGTATTAGCAACAAGCGATGGTCTACAGCGGATTGAGCAGGGAGTCAGAAGCGCTGCATCAAAAAACTGGCAGGTACATATTACAAGAGCTTTGACACAAGAGGCACAGTTTGAAGGAGCTAATGTTATTGTTCGAGTTTCTGGCTGCAGTCTCAACACAGCTAGAAACTTAATGAGAAATTTACCAGAAACATTACATTTACCACTCTATAAACATCAAGCTCAGCGACTGATTATAGAACTAGCGAAAGCTCAAGTGATCGCTCACTTGCTTGAGACAAATTCTCTTTAACAGTTATCAGTTATCAGTTACCAGTTACCAGTTACCAGTTACCAGTTATCAGTTATCAGTTATCAGTTACCAGTTATCAGTTACCAGTTATCAATTGCTTGCTCACTGTTCACTGGTCACTGTGTACTGTGTACTGATTTAATTATTTAACTCCCAACCAATCCTGTATCTCCGAAATCAACCAATGACGTTCCACAGTAGCTAAAGGACTGGAGGTGAACGTCCGCTTATCAGAATAATATTTAGCAACATATTCAATAGTCACACCCCGAGGTGCAGAACCCCGTTGCACGATCTCTTCGTAAACTCTACTAATGAGTGGAGTTTTGCCTCGAAACCGCCAATAGCAATTACCAAATAACTTCCACCGGATGTCAAAATGTTCACGGTCAAAATACAAGTCTGTGTGTCTAAAAGCAGGTAGCACCATTGCTTGGAATAAGACAAACAATAATATTAAAATAAGCATAATATACGGTCCTGCTGTCCCTAAACTCATCCATTGTGGTAAGTGCCAAATAAAAGGAATTATTAGACCGATAACATAGAACAATTTGAACGCTTTCTTTCCGCGTTTTGGAATGTTAATTTCTAGCTTCTCCGCAGACTTTTTGATTTGAATCCGACTACCTGTAGGCTTACGACTAGTAAGTGGAGGGGTGAGTGCGTGTCTGTTCTTCAGCGCGTCTAGCGCTTGGCGAGCAGTACTAAGCCGTTCTGTGACATTTGGTTCTGTCAGTTTACCAATCCAATGCACAAAACCCAAATCGACACTCACCCGATCAGCAAACTGAATGCGGGAGTCCCGGTATGGTAAATCAGCAGGAGATGTTCCTGTTAATAAATGAATCAAGGTTGCACCTACAGCATACAAGTCAGAGGCGGGAACAGCACGACCTGCAAACTGTTCCATCGGTACATATCCATAGGTTCCCACGACTGTGAAAGTTGCACCTTCCAACACCGCTTGGTCTTGCACTGCGCCAAAGTCAACCAAGTAAACTCGCTCGTCCTCACCCCAAATTAAATTGCTGGGTTTGATATCTCTGTGTAGCACAGGAGGATCGAGTTCATGGAGGTAGACAAGAATGCTCAAAATTTCTGTTGCTATCTTTTCGATTTGTGACTCAGAAAACCGATAACCCTGATCCAGCAATTGTTGGAATGATGTTCCGGGAACATAACTCTGCACCAACCCAAACCAGGGAAACCTCGAACCAGCCTGCTGTTCCAAAACAAAGTCATCTCGATATTTGGGAATTCGCGGATGATCGAGATTTTTCAGTACTTGAGCTTCACGTTCAAAAAGCTTATGTTCATCCCACTGCATCTGCGGACTCAGGGCGAGCAGTTTGACAACAACCTGTTCTTGAGACTGTGTACCCAAATCTACTGCTAACCAAGTCTGACGACTAGCATTTTGCCCTAATTTTTCTTTGAGTTGATAACGAGACTCTTGCCCAGTCGCTTGGCGAATGCAAAGTACTTGTCCACCTTCTTGTACCATAACCAAAAACCCAAAATCTAAAGTCCCAACCAATGCTTGATTTCATCTGCGAGCCAACGACATACCTCATGAGAAAGAGGTGGATTCAATCTTCCAAATGAATACTCTTCGACGCCAACTGCCAGAGTAATTTCAGGAATTTTCTTATTGTCATAGCCACCAGAGTCATTTTTAAAAACTTTGTCAATCTCTGAGACATTTCCTCGCTGTCGTTTGATGCAAAAACCCAGTAACTTCACCTCAATTTCAAATTGCTGATGATCAAAGTAGACATTGGTTTCCACGAAGACAGGTAATATACACCAAGCCGCCAATACAATACTACCTGTCAACCAAAACAACTTATTAAACCAACTACCATTTATCATCGACAGCCAAAATAACAAAAATCCCAACCCTCCGACTCCAAGCCAATTTTTCGGGGTACTGATCACCTTATACCAAGGGATAGGAAATTTAATTTGTAAGCGGCTTGGTGATTTTTGTAGCCAAATACAACTTTCAGGAAGTCGTGGGCTAGCGACTTTGATAGCATTTTGATTAGCCCTCAGAGCTTCAAGTGCTTCATGAGCATTACTAAAGCGTCTTTCCAAATTAGGTTCAGTCAGTTGTTCTAACCAACGGACAAACCCAGGATTGAGCTTGACAAGGTGAGAAAACTGGAAGCGAGAATCCTTCTGAGGTAAATCTGCTGGAGAAACACCCGTCAGTAAATGAATCAATGTTGCTCCCAAAGCATAAAGGTCAGATGCTGGAGTTGCTCTTCCGCCAAACTGTTCTAGTGGTGCATAACCATAAGTTCCCACTACTGTGAAGGTGGCACCTTCTCTTGCAGCGCGGTCTTGTACTGCGCCAAAGTCAACCAAATAAATATGAGAATCCTCCTCACCCAGTAGTAAATTGCTAGGTTTAATGTCTCGATGCAGCACGGGAGGACTCAAAGCATGTAGATAAATCAGAATTTTTAGGATATGAGCAGCAATTTTGCGAACTTCTAGTTCCGTGAACACTTGACCTTGAGTCAGGAGTTGCTTGAGTGATGTACCGGGAATATATTCTTGAACTAATCCGAAGTAGAGTAACTGGTCATCAATGCAAAAATAATTACGATACTCAGGAATGCGAGGATGGTTCAGCTGTTTCAAAACTTGTGCTTCTCGTTCAAAGAGTTTCAAGTTTTCCCACTGCATCTGGTCGCTAAAAGTCAGCAATTTCACCACAACATCCTCTTGTGCTGACAAATCCTGCGCTAACCAAGTTTGACGACCTGCATTTTCACCCAATTTTTCTTTAAGTTGATAGCGATTATGTATGAGTTGTTGCGTTTGCAGCATTGTGTCGCTATTCCTCAACACTCGTGTTGTACCAAAATGGCGCTAGAGTCCTAAATATGACAAGGCAATCCTTATCAAAGGTAAACATCTTAATCTATATATGAATAAATAAAATTAATATACAAACTGAAGCAACCGTATTCCGGATATTTTGAGCAAATTTCTCGCAGAATTGACAGACTTTGTGACATTTGCTTCTACAGATTTGTTTCTCATATTCAAGCACAAGGGGAGGAAATGAGAGAGAAACCTTGTTAGTATGATGAGATTCATTTTTTATCTTTTCTTAGAGTATATATACTTAAACGCCAGCAAATAACTTTTTTGACTTGATATTATTATAATTATTATACAACTAGCTGTGTTAATTCTATTTCCCAGTTTTTCAAACGACCTAGGGTAGAAATTGTTCAGCTTGAGAGAAATTTGTGTTTTTGTGAATTGAGAAAGAATATAATTCAATCTGGTTTATAATAAAAAGATGCCAATAACAATAACTTTGTAGAGACGTAGTATGCTACGTCTTTACACATGTGAAACGTTCAAAAACAATCCTTAAAACAACGGTCTTACGCTATAGCTTAGAAGCGCGAAAATGACAAAAGCCCTGAGACTATTTAACAGTTATCAGTTATCAGTTATCAGTTATCAGTTTGAAGAAGAATGCAGAATACAGCAATTCAGTATTCAGAAGGAAGAAATAAAGAATTCTGACCGGAGGCGGAGCGGTGAAGCAGCGCTCTTGGTAGGGTTTCCCGACAACAGGCGACTGTGAACCCGAAGGGCTGGTGGCTCCGCTCCTGACTCCTGAATGCCAGACGCCTCAAGTCGGGAAACCCTTTCGGCAGTCGCTCATGGGGGGAACCCCCAAGACCGCGCTGCCTCACCCCGGCGCTGGCTCCTCCTGACTCCTTCACTGTGTACTGTGTACTGTTTCTTAATAACTGTGTACTTATAACTGTCAAAAAACTATGTATCGTGTATCTAACTTGAGGATTTGACAAGACCTGGACTCAAGAGTTTCCTATGACTCAAATTCAAATACGAGGAAACTATGGGGAGTTTTTGAAGTGGCTCCAAATTCACTTGATGGAATCATAAATATCAACATCAGTAGAAACGCAAAGTCCTGAAACACGGTTTGCTATCAAGCTCATACAAACTCATTTTTTGTCAATAACCCTTACATAAGGATGACGTATTCATGAATAGACAGCAATTTTTCTCCAAGTTGAAGCGCTTCCAAGAACTTTTAGTTATTAGTTTACTAGGCGCTCTACCCACAATTCTGTTAGGATCAAAACTGCGTAATATACTCTATAGAAGTATTTTTGCTCGTATGGGTAAAGCTGTTTATATTCAAGAGGGTGTTGAATTTATGAATGCTTCTTGTATTGAAGTAGGAAATGGGGTATTTATTTTTAAAGGTGCTCGTATAGATGGACGAGAACACCAAAACAATAGAATATATTTGAACGATGGAGTCGCCATTGAGCGTAATGTTAGTATTGGGTGTTTGGAAGATTCATACATAGAGATTGGTCAAGAAACTTTCATTGGTCCTGGCGTTTGTATTGCTGGACCTGGAGATATCAAAATTGGTAAGCGGTGTCTGATTGCAGCAAATACTGGAATATATGCAAATAATCATAATTTTGCAGACCCGATTGAACCAATTAAATATCAAGGGATTACTCGCAAAGGAATTGTCATAGAAGATGACTGCTGGCTAGGACATGGTGTGGTAGTCTTAGATGGAGTTACTATCGGTGAGGGTAGTGTCATTGGTGCAGGAGCTGTTGTGACTAAAGATATTCCTCCGTTCTCTGTCGCTGTGGGAGTCCCCGCAAAAGTGATTAAAAGCCGCCATCGCAAACCATTGGTGAACACCAGAGAATAACACATAACAGCGATTAACAGGCTTTGCATTGACGAAAAGCCTGTTAATCAAACATTAATGTTTTCATAAAGATATTCTTGAGGAATGATGGTAACATATAACACATGTTTTTTATTCTGTTAGATAAACTTATCAACTAAATTTAAAATCTCTTATGTTCTATTAAGAATCTTTCTAGTCTTATATCTTGCACCAGGGTCAAACAAGCGGGTTTCTTGAAAAAGATGACACTTAAAAGCCTTAATTTTTCGTTTAGAAACCCGGTTTTTTAGGTCTTGTTGAGAATGCTGCATTCCGGTCAGTAGTCAATCATTTATCATGAAGTGTGGTTTTGCAATGAACAGCAAGCATATTTTTTCGCGGTGGAAGCGTGTAGCAGAAAGTTTGTTGACCAACCTGTTAGTTAATATTCCCACTAGGGCTGTGGGTAGTAATTTACGAATTTTACTATATCGTAATATTTTTGCCCACATTGGTCGCTCTGTTTACATTGAAGACGGTGTTAAATTTATGAATACCTGGTCTATCAAAATTGGGGACGAGGTAAAAGTTCTACAGGGTGTTAGTATAAATGCGACAGGGCATTCAAACAATAGTGTTTGTCTTGAAGATAAAGTCACCCTTGAGCGTGGCATCGACATTAGAGCGATGAAAGATACTTGTATTCATATTGGTGAAGGTACATTTATCGGTCCTTATGTTTGTTTGACTGGTCCTGGAAATATTAAAATAGGAAAATTGTGTTTGATTGCAGCACATGTAGGAATATTTGCTAACAATCACGTTTTTGATGACCCAACCCAGTATATTGAAGACCAAGGACTTACACGCCAGGGAATTGTCATTGAGGATGACTGTTGGCTAGGACACGCTGTAACTGTCTTAGATGGCGTGACTATTGGTAAAGGCAGTATTATTGGTGCAGGAGCAGTTGTCACTAAAGATATTCCTCCATTCTCAGTGGCTTTAGGAGTTCCTGCAAAAGTCGTCAAAAGCCGAACTGATAAGCAAGTCGTAAACTCTCAATATTCTCAATACAGTTCGGATAAGCACGCTTGAGAAAACAATTCTCTCGAAGGGAGTTGATCTACTAGTTTTTGCATTTAGTCCAAAGCCAAGCTAAAGCGCTAAAAAATAAGGTAGCCAAAATACTCAATAATAAGGATGCGTAAAAGGGGTGGGGCGGGTTGTTAGGAGATATGGCACTTAGGGGTTGGTTGATTTTATCGATGTGTTGAGTGACAACGCCAGAAACGATCGCACCTGCACCTAACCCCACACCCACGATTTGGATGGTGTTTTCCAAAGAGCGATCGCGTTCGGCTTGTTGAATATCGCGTTCGGCTTGTTCTATTTCTACTATGCCGCGAATTGAGGCAAGTGCTTGCTCCAACAAACTAGAACCGTGACGGAAATATCCCAAATCTGCTTGTATTTGCTTTTGGAAGAAAGGAGAATTCTCCTGGCTGAAACTTTTTAAAAATAGTAAGTCACCATTTTGGATTATACCACCAATTTGTTGCAACTTTTCCGAATAATTAGACTCATTTATGACTATTGTATTTTGATAATCTTCTAAATTTCGTAGCAAGCGAGTATATTTCAAAGCTAATTGCGGTAATTCTTTCAACTTGTTTTTTAAGTCTTTTAATTCGTCTGTTGTCACTTCATCGTATTCATCTTTCTTAGGTAACTTATCAATTGCGTTTTCAATCTCTTTATAGGCTGAAGCAACAGCGTGATAAGTGATGCGACTGTCTTGATAAGCCTTGACAACCTTGGTGCGAAAGAAGAACAAATCTAAAAGTTCTTGATAACATAGATTAAAATTCTCATCTGCCTTGCTATCCCGGAATAACCAGATGAGAACGTGTTGATAATTTGCTAACTTAAACAAGCCATATTCAAAAATTGGACTCCCGAATAACTCTCCTTGACGACTAAAAGGCGGGCATTGAGATGGATTAGGAAAAACGGCTTCTAGACATTCTTGGGCGATTTCAGGAAGAAGTTTTTCGTCTTTCGCGCCTGTCAGCCAAGCGGTAATTAATAAAGTTTGTCCAAGAAAGAATTTGTCTTTTTCTAAGGTGAAACAATTATTTTTATTTAACTTGCTCAAGAAATCAATATCGACATCTTCCGTTCGTGTATCATCTTCTTTTTCTGGACGACGTAAATTGAGCCATAAACCGTAGCTGTCATGAAGTCGCAAGGGAGAAACCAATCCTTTGATGACAACTTGTTGCGTGTCAAAGGAGATTTTTCCCTCTACATCTACAGCAGAATTACCGTCTTTGACTTCTGAGTCTTTGAGCAAATCAACGCGGAGACTTCCCGGTTCTTTGTGAATATCTATGCGCTGACTCAGATGTAAATCTTGATTTAGGGTGGTGTGGACTATGTTATCAGCACTTTGCCACAGTTGAATCTTATCAGCTTGCACAGAAGTGGGATCTACATTTGCACCTTTGTAAAGCGCAAAAGCAAAGAGGTGAATATTGGGAGCATAAATTTTCATGTAAGGTTTTGCTACTCAGTTTGTAATATTTTCTCCTTTCTGGTTCCCTTCTCGTTCTCTTCTCGTTCCCATGCTCTGCATCTCTCGTTCCCATGCAGAGCATGGGAATGCATTCTATGAGGCTCCGCCTCCAGTTTATCAGTTTTGAGGCAGAGCCTCAAACAATGCATTCCCAGCCGGAGGCTAGGAACGAGAAACTCTATTTCTTTCTCTGTTGTAATTTTTGCACTTCCTCTTCCAAAATCCGGTAACGATTTTCCAAAGTATTTTCTTGGCTTTGCGGTTTTGTCTTCGCGACTTTACTAATTTCTCTTGATTCTTTGTCAAATATGGCATCTATCACAGATTCATGGTTGAGATACCACTGACGAATCACTTCTGCAATTGCTTGTGAGGAAAGATTTTCTTCTATCGCAGCAAGGTTTTTTTGCAGTGTGGGTAAATCGGCGATAGCATCCTCAGAAAACACATAATCTTGTTCTCTCACGACTTGGATAAAAGCTTCGATGATGTTATCTGGTTCCATAGTGATTTCTCCTATTTGTGAAGTTGATTATTCTCCAATGGCACAAAAACCTGCCCAAAAAACTGGCTGTTTAAATGGTTGCTGTTCTGGTTTATTCCTTTTTTCTAATTCCTGTTTAACTTTCTGTTTTTGCTCAGCATTCATATCTGTTTTCCCATCAAGCCATTGCAGTAACTCTCGTTGGGTGACTCGACGAAACCACTGCTGTGCTTGATTAAGAGCAAAAGGCACATTTTGAGTTACAGTTTGCAGGTTTTCATAAAATTTAATCATTAACAAAGCTGTGGAAAAGTCATTGACAGCCCATAAACTACTGACGATACTCGCTGCACCTGCGCGGATAAAGCCACTGGGTAAACCAATATATTCATCGCTGGTGTTGCGAAAGTCAACTAAGCCAGTTTCGCAAGCAGAAAGGGTGACAAGACGACAGTTAGGTAAACTTAATTGGAAGATATCTTCTAGAGTGAGACAATTTTCTAAGTCAATTTCCGTGTCACGAGAGACTCGCAAATAACGGGAGGTTTCTGCATCTGCGGCGAGAGGAGAAATGTCAGAAGCGGCTAACAGTAAAGCGGATTTTTCAGGAAGGTTAAAGTTGAAGTAGCCGTGACAAGAAAAATGCAGCCAGTTTGCATTGCGGAAACTTTCGGCGGTTGTTGGTTCTGATAAAGCTTGTGCTGTTGCTTGATTCTTTTTCAGGATGTGGCGTGGGTGAAATGCAGCAGCAATTGTTTCAACTTCGATGTCGGTGAATTCTAAATCCTTTGTGGGGTTTTGAATCGCGAATAGGTGGCTGAATAATAAACCTCCTGCAACAATGCTTGAATTGTCATGTTGAGCGGAGCGAAACATCTCTGGAGATTTTGAGAAGTTTAATGAGTCAGATAATGTCTTGGCTTTGTTTTGAGTCATGCGCCAAAGTTGACAACTGGGTGCATAACTGACACCTTTGGGGAATTTATCTAGGAGATATTGCTCTGATGATTCTTCTAAAGATAAAGGTAAAGCATGGAGAGGGAGTAGATGCAGGAAAAGATTGGGTATTAAAATAACTTTCTTGCACTCTTGTGGAACAAGAGAAAGAATTTCGGGTATGTGTAAAATCTCAGCGAGTTGGTTCAGTTTATCATTCAGGCAAAATCGCCAGCGCTTTTTCTCCTCAGAGTAAAGCTGGAGATATTCACCCATCCAATTCGCCAACTTTTCTAAGTCTTGAGGTTCCGACTGCCAAATTTCTGGTTGTTCCTTGTAGCGGGTGATGATGAAAGCGCGAAAGCAATTATTAAAGATATAGAATTGGATAATGGCAGTTTCCTTATCTAGCAGATTGTGAATCTCGTCATAGCGGATGGGGTTCAAGCCGATAATTCTTGTGATTAGTTGTTCTCGCGTTTGACGCAACTGATTCAACTGGGTGCGATCGCTATCTTGGAGATTGGATTTTTCTGCTTGTTCTATACGACGCTTTTCTTCTTCGATTTCCTGCTGTAGCTGTTGGAGTTGATTTTTAAATTCTTCAGAGATTGCGAGTTTGGGGTAGAAGTCAGGGCTAAACAACAGTTCCACCAAGTTACGGGTTTTGCTACGCTCAATATATTCAATTGCTTCGCTAGATTTTTTCAACTCCAGACAAACTTCTACCATGCGACGATAAAGTTTGTTCCATTCTTCTGCTTGCTTGCGCTTGCTTTGATCGCCAGAAACAATTTCCCCCCGCAATAACTCTGCTGTTTCAATAGCAGAATGAAAAGTTGTGTAAGCTTCAGTCAACCGTTGTGCATCTTGGTAAGCAATACCCAGGTTGAATAATGTGTCAGCATGGTTTTGGGGAAACGCTTGGCGGGTGTATACTTCCAAAGCAGCAGTGTAAGATGCGATCGCCAATTCTAAATTCTGTGCTTTCT
>NZ_QMEA01000231.1 GCF_012912105.1 Brasilonema sp. UFV-L1 | reverse complement strand
TTTCCCTCTCCTTAGTAAGGAGAGGGATGCCCGACAGGGCAGGGTGAGGTTTTGCGGAGATGAGCAGGTAATTCAATGACTTGTGTGTACACCGTAGCCCCTTAGTAAGGGGAGGGTTAGGGAGGGGTGGTGTACCTCATGTACTTGCAAAACGCTGTATGTCCGCAGCGAAGCGCGCAGCGTGCCCGCAGGGCATACGGAACGAAGTGAAGTGTAGACGCAAAGCGGCTTCCCGATAGCCGTAAGGCGTGGCGTCAGCCATAGGGTAGCAATCCCAACACCCTTGCAATTGCTTCGCTTCGTATGCCCTCTGGGCACGCTAGGCTAACACTGCGGACAACTATTCAAGTGGACATGATATGATTGAAGATTGCTATATTACGGTGCGTTAGCCAAAGGCATAACGCACCCTACAAATGACTAATCTTTTTGTTGGTTTCCTTGAGAAATGCCACTCGCTAAAATACCAAGAATTTTATTCACTTCTTTGAGATAATATTCGCTTAAATCAATGCTCAATGTTTGTTCTTCTAGTTTGAGGAATTGCCAAATGCTGCCTGTTGTTACTGCACCGTAAATTGTTTTAATCTCAGTTGCAGTTTGCTCATTAAAAATTTGAGCTGCTACCATTTCTGCTGCACACTGACCGAAACCCGCATTTATATTCTCTTTTTTCGCTTCTACAATTGTAATGACTGGCGCTGTCACAATGAGAATTTCTGGAGATTTAGTAATAATAAAATCGCAAGTGCCGTTTAATCCTTTAGTATCGTCAACACTAAAATCTATCCCAGAAAATAAACTAATTTGCTCATGTAATTGTCGGCGTAAGTCAACTAAAATTGGAGCAATAATGAGTTCAGAGCGAGCTTTTTCGCTATTACTACCTAAAGCAATGGGCAGGTTATAGTTAAGTGTTTCTGTGAGTAAATGACTCGCTGCTAATTCCGGAACAGCAGCGAAAATATCGCGTTTTTCTAACGTGGTTAAGCCGAACTCTCGTTTGGTTTTAGCTAAACTAAACTCGCTGTAGGACATAAGCCAGTAGGGTGCATTACGGCTTTAGCTTAACGCACCATTACTATCAAACCACCAAGGGTCGCTGATATTCTCTGTTTTCACCAAAAAAGCTTTCTTCCGCAGAAAACGTGTCAGCGCTGCAGCCCCTGTGCGTGAACCACCTATACCAGATAATTTAAAAGCATTTTTTTCTCCTTCGTGCATGATGCTGCTCAAAGCAGCGTCATTAATACTAATACTAGCTGCATCTATCTGACGTCCGACTTGCAACGCTTCTGTTTCCGACTCAGCAAAAACTGCTGCACTTAATCCATACAGAGAGTCATTCGCCAAGTGTACTGCTTCTTCAATTGTAGAAAAAGGCATCACTGGCATAATAGGACCATTAGTCTGTTCGGTCATAATTTGCATAGAATGGTTGACAGAAGTCAGAACTGTAGGACGACACCACCAAGCTCCTCCATAATTCTCTACTTCACCTCCACAGTGAACAACTGCTTTCTGTTCTACTGCGTCTAACAAATGATCACTGATACTTGCTGCTTGTCTTTCTGTTATTATAGGACCAATATCTCCACTTTCCAATGTCGGATGAGCTAACTCAAGACTTTGCGCTTTGCCGACTAGTTGTTTAACAAACTCTTCAAAAATAGATTCTGCAACGTAGATTCGCTCAATCGAAAGACACGATTGTCCACTGTTGAAGACTGAACCCCACAAAATTGCTGATGTTGCTAAGTCTAAATCGGCAGATGGCAAAACAATCGCTGGGTTTTTTCCTCCTAATTCTAAAAAAGCAGGAATGAAGCGCTTAGCTGCTGCTTCTGCAATTTTTCGACCTGTTGCGACACTTCCAGTAAAGCATACCAAATCTACATATTGGATAAGTGCAGAACCAGTTTCGCCTGCCCCTTCTAGAAAAGTTAAGACATCACGTAATATAGGAACAGTGCTCAGTGATGCCAAAAGTGGTGCCATAAAACGAGGAGTCATTTCACTGGGTTTGACTATCACAGCGCAACCAGCAACTAATGCCCCAATTGTATCAATTGTTGAAAGCAGTAGAGGAAAAGTCCACGGACTGATAACTCCAACAAGAGGATAGGGAACTGCTGTTTGTTGTAGTTGGATAAAAGAAATTGCCGTATCTTCTACAGATTCTTGTAGTAGTTTTGGGGTTAATTGACACCAGTGATCAATGCCAGAGAGAAATAAGTCAATTTCTAAAACTGAGATTGATAATCTTCCTGTATCATTAACTAAAGCTTCAGTGAGTTTATCACGTCCAGATATAATTGCTTGCTTCCATTTTTGCAGAACTTGGATTCTCCCTGCTAAACCAAGCTGCAACCAGGTTTTTTGTGCTCTGCGCAAGCGGTTGCATTGCTGTGCTATTAGTTTTGGAGGTGGAGGTATAATGACGTAATCAAACTTACCTGTCCGGGGGTTACGAACTTCTATTGATTTGGACATAGTTCAAATGACCCCCGGTGAAGAACAGAACAGTTCAGTTTAACTTAACGATTTTATCAACTTCACTACTCTTTCTTTAACCTGATCGCGAACATGGCGGAAGGTTTCTATATCTTGTCCTTCTGGGTTTTCAAGTTGCCATTCTTCAAATATAGCAGTGGTAAATTCTTGGCGTTGCTGATTTGAAGTATGAATCTAGTTTTGTCATGCTGAATGTAGCGAAGCGAAATGAAGCATCTGCAGAGATTCTATGTCTTTGGGACACGCTGCGCTAACGCTTCACTTCGTTACGCTGTCCTGCGGACACGCTGCGCTAACAGAATGACAATTCATACGCTGATTCAGCAACGCCAAATTCTTCTTTGGTTATTGAATATCTTGAAAATTGCGAGAAAGTTGCCTATAAACGATCGCAGCTAACTGTGCTCCCAAAATTGGTCCTACCCAATAAACCCAATGGTACTGCCAAATTGCTCCTACGAACGCCGGACCAAATGAACGCGCTGGATTCATACTAGCACCTGTAATTGGTCCCATAAACGCTGCTTCCACTCCAACAGTCAACCCGATCGCTAAACCTGCAAAGCCAATATGTGCGCGGCGATCTAATCCTGAACCAAAAATCACCAGCATCAAAATAAACGTGAGTACTGTTTCTAACACCAAAGATTGCAACCAATTTCCATTGAGTGGAAGAGTCACCCCCAAATTAGCAACTCTTCCCAAGCTCATAAGTAATAAAGCTGAAGCTAATATTGCCCCCAAGGATTGTGCTATGATATACGGTAGCACTCGTTGTTTGGGAAAAAAACCACTTGCCCAAAACGCCAACGTCACTGCTGGGTTAAAGTGTGCGCCGCTTAGATGTCCCATCGCGTAAATCAAAGCAGCGACGATCGCACCAAACACAAAGCTAATCCCCAGATGGGTGATAGCACCTTTACTTATCTCGTTTACCATGACTGCGCCAGTACCTGCAAACACCAAAGTAAAGGTACCAATTGCTTCAGCTAATGTATCATATCTGTGCAGAGAGATTTGTTTAAGAAAAAATTTCATCAACCTAGAACTGCTTTTGTTTACGTAACACCTCTGCCAGCGTTAGGTTAAGCTGAGCTTCTCCACCAAACACAGTTCCCACTTTACCATTGTTTAAATGAACATGGTCTATACGGTAAACTTCTGTTGGTAAAGGCACATATCCCACAGAACTTGCCACCTTGGGTGCTTTGTCAACATAGAAATTGACAAATTTATACACTGCTTCTTTATTTTTAGCAGACCACGGATTGACGTAGATAAACAATGGTCGAGAAAGTGGCTGATACTGCGCTTTTTCTACAGCTTCACGCGTTGGCAATACTGCTCCTTTACCATTGTCAACTGGCAGCGCTTTTAACTTACCTTTGTGTTCTTCATAATATGCGTAGCCAAAGTAACCCAGGGCATTAGGGTCTTTACTGACTCCATTGGCGATGACTTCATCATCCTCACTTGCTGTATAATCAGTACGGCTGGCTCGCGTCTTTCCGACTGTCGCTTCTGTGAAATAGTCAAAAGTCCCAGACTTGTTGCCTGCACCAAACAATTTTAAAGGACGATTTGGCCTGCACGTACTTGGTTCCACGAAGTAATTTTCCCTTGAGCGGCTGGTTCCCACATTTTCTTCAACTCAGCTATTGTAATATCTTTTGCCCAGTTGTTTTGTGGATGAACAACGATGGTGAGAGCATCAAAGGCTATAGGAAGTTCTATGAACCTGATGCTATTCTTTCGACAAGCTTCTATCTCTGCTTTTAAAATTGGTCGAGAAGCATTAGAAATATCGGTTTGTCCAGCACAAAATTTTTCAAAACCGCCGCTTGTACCAGATATATTCACTGATACCTTATTTTTTTGCTCTGATTCAAATTGTTTGGCAATCGCCTGCGTAATTGGATAAACAGTACTTGAACCATCTATCCTCACATCCGCTGTTGTTGCGATCGCTTGTGGACTATTGGCTTGAGCTAATTTTTGTGATTCTTGTGTTTCTAATGCATCTATTCTTGTGGTAGAACTAGTTGTCAAAGCCAACGCTCCCAGTGCAAGCGCAAACTTGACCAGCTTTGCGTTCATTGACCTTACTCCCCGGACATATTAAAAGTATATCTCTATCATTTCAAAATAAATTGATTTGTCAATAGACACAGTACTCAAGTTTACACAAGTTAATCAAAAAAAGTCGATATGTCAGGATGGGTTTTGACAGAGACGGCCAGGTAAGATTTGGTAGAGGCGGCGGAACTCAGACAGATACTGCTCCAAGGCAGCAAATTGAGGTATATTGAGGCTATAGTAAATCCAGCGTCCTTCTTGGCGAGAGCGAACCAAACCAGCCTCCCTCAGAGTTTTCAGGTGAAAAGACAGCTTTGACTGGCTAACCCCTAAAGCATCGCACAAATCACATACACAAAGCTCTTGATTTCGTAGTAGTTCGATAACGCTAATCCTCAGCGGATCGGAAAGAGCGTGAAAACCGAGAGCAATTGGATCAGGACTAGCTGCAGAGGGAGATTGCATTGAATGATGTAAATTTAAGTGAAGTGTTCTATATCTATTGTATTCTGGAATAGAAAATCGAAGTTGCAACTCAAGGTTCTGCGCATCTCCTCTGTTTATTACCATGCACCTTTTGGGCGTTGCACAAAAAGGGGATGAAGTACGAACCGCCAAGACGCAAAGAGCGCCAAGAAAGAAGTTTTATAGTAAGCAAAGAAAATAAAATCATCCCGCAAATATGCAACGCCACCTTTTGTGCTAATCTGAACAAGAAAAAACTTTAAAATTTGTTCTCCATCATTCATGCAACTTTCTAGCCAAAAACTGCGACAATTACTACAGCGCCCTGAAATTCTCATCATTCCTGGCGTTTACGATTGTTTAGGAGCAAAGCTGGCAGAACAATTAGGTTTTGAATTAATTGCGACTAGTGGTTTTGGTATCGCCGCCTCTACACTTGGTGTACCAGACTATGGTTTAATGACAGCTACAGAAATACTGACCAGCGCTGGGCGAATTGCGAAATCTGTGAGTATACCTTTAATCGCCGATATGGACACTGGCTATGGTAATGCTTTAAACGTCATCCGAACGGTAAAGGACGCGGTACAGCAAGGAATTGCGGGAGTATTACTCGAAGACCAAGAATGGCCGAAAAAATGTGGACACTTTGAGGGAAAACGAGTCATTTCGACGGCTGAACACGTTGGCAAAATTCGCGCAGCTGTACATGCGCGTGGTGACAGTGGTTTAGTGATTATAGCTCGGACTGATGCTCGTGCTCCCTTGGGTTTGGAAGAAGCAATTGCTCGTGGAAGAGCTTATATTGATGCTGGAGCTGATATCTTGTTTGTAGAAGCACCGCAATCTGTTGAGGAACTGGAAAAAATTGTTTCTGTGTTTCCTGATGTTCCTTTGGTAGCTAATATTGTGGAAGGTGGCAAAACTCCCGAACTTTCAGCGTCACAGCTGCAGCAGTTAGGTTTTAAGATTGTGTTTTTCCCTGTTTCTGCTTTACTTGCAGCGACTAAGGTTATGACTGCTTGCTTGCGTCATTTGAAGGAACGGGGAACTACGGCTGATTTTCAGGAGTTTGTTGAGTTTAAGGAATTTCAAAATCTTATTGGTGTACCTCAGTATCTGGAAATGGAGAAGCAATTCAGGGGAGGTGGGGTGA
>NZ_QMEA01000230.1 GCF_012912105.1 Brasilonema sp. UFV-L1 | reverse complement strand
CCCGCCCACGGCGCTGGCTCCTCCTGACTCCTGACTTCGTGACTATTAAGTATGAAAGTTGCTCTATTTGGTACGAGTGCTGATCCACCAACTGCTGGACACCAAGCGGTTATTCGCTGGCTGTCAGAGCATTTTGATTGGGTGGCTGTTTGGGCGGCAAATAATCCTTTGAAGTCGCATCAAACTTGTTTAGAACATCGGGTAGCGATGTTACATTTGTTGATTGTGGAGATAGATTCGTCAAAGCACAATATTGGTTTGGAACAGGAATTAAGTTATTTGAGAACACTGGAAACATTGGACAATGCAAAAAAACGTTGGCAAGAGGCTGAGTTTACGTTAGTGATAGGTTCTGATTTGCTCGCTCAATTGCCGCGTTGGTATCATATTGAAGATTTGTTGCAGCAAGTACAACTTCTGGTCATACCGCGCCCAAGATATGCAATAGATGAATCTCATTTGCATATGGTGCAAAAACTCGGAGGGAAAGTCACAGTTGCCAATTTTATTGGTCCAGATGTGTCTTCAACAGCTTATCGTGAAAATGGCGATCGCGAAGCTTTAACACCTCTGGTCGTTGATTATATCCATAAAGAGCATTTGTACAAATCTGTACCCGAAAATTTGACTTGTTGAACGATGAGCTCCTATGCCAGGACGCAACCAAAGAAAGATTGTAGAATTGTTAAAACAACAACCTTTAGCAGATTTTAAAGTCGGTGTTGATAATGTAATTTTCTCTGTAGATACTGCACAAAATCGACTGCTAGTTTTATTAGTTATGAGACAGCAGGAGCCATTTTTAAATTATTGGAGTCTTCCTGGTACTTTGGTGCGTCAAGGTGAGTCTGTAGAAGATGCTGCTTATCGCATTCTGTCTGAAAAAATAAGGGTCAAAAATCTTTATTTAGAGCAATTATATACCTTTGGAGGACCGGAGCGCGACCCCCGAGAAGCAACCGATAGTTATGGTGTGCGTTATCTATCGGTGAGTCACTTTGCCCTCGTGCGGTTTGAAGAAGCAGAATTGATTGCTGATGGAGTCACTGGAATAGCTTGGTATCCAGTGAAGCAAGTGCCACAATTAGCTTTTGACCATAACAAAATTTTGGCATACGGACACAGGCGTTTGCGAAATAAATTGGAGTATAGCCCAGTGGCATTT
This sequence comes from Brasilonema sp. UFV-L1, assembly GCF_012912105.1. Lineage (GTDB taxonomy): Bacteria > Cyanobacteriota > Cyanobacteriia > Cyanobacteriales > Nostocaceae > Brasilonema. Next base: position 5,052 of record NZ_QMEA01000230.1, on the reverse strand, counting down.
GAAGTTCTACCAGAAACGTTTACTTTGAATGATTTATATCAGTTATATACGACAGTTTTAGGAGAAAATTTCTCTGATTATTCTAATTTTCGAGCGCGTCTACTCAAGTTGGGTTTTTTATATGATACAGGAATAAAAGTGTCGCGTGGTGCTGGTCGTCCAGCTAGTTTATATAAATTTGATGCGGAAGCTTTTGCTCCTTTTAAAGATAAACCTTTAGTTTTTATTTAATTAAAAAGACGTAGAGAGCACGAAGAGAAGAAAACAAAGAGAAGAAAATGAAGATTGCGATCGCTCAACTTAATCCTACCATTGGTGATTTGTCGGGAAATATCCAAAAAATTCTGGATATAGCACAAAAAGCAGTTGCAGAAGGTGCCCGTTTATTACTGACGCCAGAACTTTCTTTATGTGGCTATCCACCGCGTGATTTATTGCTGAATCCTAGTTTTTTACAAGCAATGGACATTGGCTTGCAACAACTAGCAAGAGATTTGCCACCAGAATTAGCTGTCTTGGTAGGAACCGTAGAAGAAAATTTAACAGCACACAAAACTGGCGGTAAAACTTTATTTAATAGTATTGCTTTGTTAGAGAGCAACAAAGTCAAACAAGTTTTTCACAAACGCCTTTTACCTACTTATGATGTCTTTGATGAACATCGTTATTTTGAAGCTGGTTCAGAAGCTAATTACTTCACCCTGGATGATGTTCATATTGGCGTCACGATTTGCGAAGATTTATGGAATGATGAGGAATTTTGGGGCAAGCGTAGTTATACCACAAATCCAATTGCTGACTTAGCAATTCTGGGTGTAGATTTTATTGTGAATTTGTCTGCTTCTCCTTATAGTGTTGGTAAGCAGAAGTTTCGCGAAGCAATGCTCAAGTCTAGTGCAGCGCGTTTTCAGCAACTCATTATCTATGCTAATCAAGTTGGTGGCAATGATGATTTAATTTTTGATGGTAGAAGTTTTGCTTTGAATCGTCAGGGTGAAATAGTCTGTCGTGCTTGTGGCTTTGAACAAGATTTGATAATCGTAGAATTTGATGAAGTGCAACGAGATTTACGTTCAGGTTTTATAACACCAGAATATGAATCTGAAGATGAGGAAATGTGGCACGCTTTGGTTTTAGGATTACGAGATTATGTTCGCAAGTGTGGCTTTTCTAAAGTTGTCCTAGGTTTAAGTGGCGGGATAGATTCTTCATTGGTAGCGGCTGTTGCTACCGCAGCATTGGGTAAAGAAAATGTCCTCGGTGTTCTTATGCCTTCTCCTTATAGTTCTGAGCATTCTATCAGCGATGCTTTGGCTTTAGCAGAAAATCTTGATATGAAAACTCATATCCTACAGATAGGGGAGTTAATGCAAAGCTATGACAAGACTTTTGCTGAGTTGTTTGCTGGAACGGAGTTTGGGCTGGCAGAGGAAAATATTCAATCCCGGATTCGAGGCAATTTATTGATGGCAATTTCTAATAAGTTTGGTCATCTGTTGCTATCTACTGGCAATAAGTCAGAAATGGCAGTTGGTTACTGCACTCTTTATGGTGATATGAATGGAGGATTAGCAGTCATTGCTGATGTGCCAAAAACCCGTGTTTATTCGATTTGCCACTGGTTAAATCGAAATGCTGAAGTTATCCCACAAAATGTTTTAACTAAAGCACCCAGCGCTGAACTTAAACCTGGTCAAGTTGATCAAGATTCACTACCTTCTTACGACATTTTAGATGACATCTTGCAACGCCTGATTCACGATTACCAATCTTCAGAAGAAATTATCGCAGCAGGTCATGACCCAGCAACAGTAGACCGAGTGATTAATTTGGTAGCGCGTGCAGAATTTAAGCGCCGACAAGCACCCCCCGGATTGAAAATTACAGATCGCGCCTTTGGAACTGGTTGGCGAATGCCTATTGCTAGTAAATGGGCTGTTAAGCAATTTAAAATCGCGTAGCAAGACTCCTAGTGGATTTACAATTCGTTTGATGATGTCAAAAGTATTGCTCAAATTATGACGAATCAAGCTCCAATCCCTGTTGTTGTCATCGGTGCTGCGGGCAAAATGGGTCGTGAGGTTGTAAAAGCAGTGGCGCAAGCACCAGATATGAACCTTGTTGGTGCGATTGATACAACTGTCGAACATCAAGGACGCGATGCAGGGGAACTGGCAGGTTTAACTGAGGCTTTGGAAATTCCGATTACCAATCAATTGGAACCGATGCTGGCGTTTGCATCTGGTGAAAAACAACCAGGGGTAATGGTAGATTTTACTCATCCAAGTTCAGTGTATGACAATGTTCGTAGTGCGATCGCCTATGGTCTTCGTCCGGTTGTTGGTACCACTGGCTTAAGTCAAGAACAAATTCAAGATTTAGCAGAATTTGCTGATAAGGCGAGTACAGGATGTTTAATCATTCCTAACTTTTCAATTGGTATAGTGTTGCTGCAACAAGCAGCAGTTGCTGCGTCTCAATATTTTGACCACGTTGAAATTATTGAACTGCATCACAACCAAAAAGCTGATGCTCCCAGCGGTACAGCAATTCAAACTGCTCAGATGCTAGCAGAAATAGGTAAAATATATAACCAGCCTATTGTAGAAGAAACGGAAAAATTACCAGGGGCGCGAGGTAGTCAAGCCGCTGAGGGCGTTAGGATTCACAGCGTACGTTTACCAGGACTGATTGCCCATCAAGAAGTGATTTTTGGTTCAGCTGGTCAAATTTATACTCTAAGACATGATACAAGCGATCGCGCTTCTTTCATGCCAGGAGTTCTACTGGCAATTCGTAAAGTCCTCCAGTTAAAGTCGTTAGTATATGGATTAGAAAAAATTCTTTAACAGTACACAGTAAACAGTAAACAGTTATCAGAAATTTCTTACATAAGCCTGTTCACTGATAACTGATAACTGATTTAAAATACCTAGCACTCACCACTGAGAACACAGCACCCATGATTGTCCCACTGACTCGCCAGAAATTTGAACAAATCATACCCCTCATAGCCACTGGTCCACAGTATAAATACTATTGGGGGAGCTTCCAAGACTTTTTGCAACGGCTGCTCATTTCTGTCGTTGCAGTCGCTGTAGTTTTCCTTATTAAAGTCATTCTGGGGCTTGACTTTGGTCCAATAGTCTTTTTGATCGGGTTGATTGGTGCCCTTTACTGGCTGTGGGGACCAGTGTTTTGGGCGAGTATGCGAAATGCCAAATGTCGCCGTTACAAATACAGCGGTTTTCTCCGTGGTCGAGTGCTGGATTACTGGATTACAGAAGAGTTGATTGGTAAACAGGAAACTGTTGATAACAAAGGCGATTTGGTGATTGTCGAAAATCGGGAAAAACGCATTCACTTAGAAATTGGCGATGACACAGGATTTACAGCTGAGTATAAAGCACCACTGCGGGTTGCCTACAAAGCCATTGCTCGCGGTCAAAGAGCAGAACTGTTAGTTATGTCAAATCGTGCAGATTTAAGCACTATTGATGAAATTTCCGATGTTTATATTCCCAGCCGCGACTTATGGGTCAGTGATTATCCTTACGTTGTACGTGATTTTTTTACGGGTGTGAGTAGCCGCCTGCGTCGCGATGAAGAAGATCAAAGACCGCGTCGCCGTCGCAGAGTGGAGAGATGAAGATGCTCTTGTGCATGGAAGAAGCCAGCTTCATCACAGGTCAAACAATCCACGTGGACGGTGGAGCGTCCATCATGGATTCTATTTTCCCACTCGACATTCAGCAGGAATAGTTGTGTTTACCCACAAACATTATCTGTGGTTTCATTTTGACTTGTTTGACTTTTGCCAAAAGTCTTAGGACTTACGCACCATCTGCCACCAAATCGGTTTATTTGTTCGTATTTGGTTACGAAACAAACGATTTTTGGTGAAAACCGGGTTTTTTGCGTAAGTGCTGAGTCTAAGACTCAGCACTAGAAGAAGAGCGACTAAAAATAGGGGAAAGGTAAGCAACCAAAACACCGATGAGAAAACCGGAAATGTTGCGAATGAGGGGTAGCCAGTCGTTTGTGCGTGTCACTACTGGTCCAATACCGAATGAAATAAATAAGATACCCCATAAAGGAGAGAAAATTAAAGCCCATTGCCAAGCAACAACTTGTCCCTCACGGCGAGGTTGAGCGGCAAATCCACAAATGAATCCACCAATAACTGAACTAATCAAAGTGAAAATCCACTGCTCCTGTGGTAATCCGGGAACAACAGCGCATCCACCCTCAAGCAAACAATTTTTCACTGTTTCCATAGCTTGTAGGATGGCTTGATCTTCGCCCTCTTCTCGCACAAAGTACAAATTGCCAAAGCGGGTTTGCAATTCAATCCAGAAAGTGCGCGGTAAGAGATCATAAACAGCGTCGCCCACACTAAAGCTGAGAATGTTACCACCACGAGAGTCAGCCACCAGCAAAACGCTTTTATCATCCAAACCCCAAAAAGGGATAACTGCTCGCCCTGGAGTACGGTCATATTGAGTCAATACTCGCAGTTTCCAGCCAGTGTCGGCTTCAAATTGTTCTAGTTTCTTAACAAGATTTTCTTCTTGAAGGCTAGTCAAAGACTCAGCTAAGTCTACAACTGGAGTTGGGGTATCAGGTAATAGTTCAGGATTGTCATAAGCGTATGCGCTGGGAGAATGCGTTATCCAAATCGACCCAGCCAGGAAAAATACTGTAACAAAAGCCAGAATTCGTTGCCAAAAACTTTGCTGCATGAGCTTTTTTATACAAATCTCAACAGGAAAAGTGAACAAGTTGTTTTAAAAGAGTACGCGAAAAGTGATACTTCTTTACACTTTTTAACTGTAATCTAATCTAATATTTTAGACCTAGAACTTACAAGCTTGCTCGTCTGTCAGGTTAGATATACAAAAATGAGGACGCAATACCTTGTGCCCCTATTCTCTCATATACCATCTTTGCCCCATCTTCGGAAATCGCCATAAACAGGAAGTAGGGGAGGTAGGGGAACTCACCGGCCCCCACTCCCTGGGGATTAGGGGCAGTAGGGGAAGTAGGGAAGGT
>NZ_QMEA01000022.1 GCF_012912105.1 Brasilonema sp. UFV-L1 | reverse complement strand
ATAATTCCGATACAAACGGATTTGATATAAGATTACCCAATACGGTTCGGTTTAGGGTAGTTCGCGTGCTTAAAAACCCGGTTTCGCGAAAGAAACCGGGTTTGCGGTCCGCCACAAATGTCAGAAACTTCTACTTATCCAAAAAGCAGTCTCTTTACTAACATCCTAAAGACTCACGCGTATCAACGCCAGTTTTAGAATTCACCCCACTTGCTTTCCTACAAAGTTTTGTAATTTCTAGACGATCTAGAACTGCATTGCTGAAATCAGCACCTGTAACATCTACATCACCAAAAGTAGAACGCAACATCATTGCGTTTGTAAAGATTGCATCGCTTAAATCAGCGCGTTCAAAAACGGTTAAGTAAGCTATGCCATCAGTAAAATCTACACCATGCAAATTGACTCCCTCTAATGTTGAAGTATTGAAAACACCACCGCGTAAGTCAGCATTGCTAAAGTTAACGTCCTTGAGCTTGATCTGAGTATATTCAGATCCAATCAAGCTTTGACCAGAGAAATCTTTACCGTTGAATGCATCGTCTGTGGAACGCCTGAGACTAGAAGAACCGACTCCTTCTGCTGACAGGGGAAACAAGAAAAGAACTATAGCCAGAACCAATCCAACGAGTACTTGCTGATACCTCATAATGCCAACTTAATAAATCTCAACACTTACACAATTTATTATCCGGCAAGATGGGAATAACTTCCTCGTTCCCTGGCAGAGCCAGGGAATGCATAACTTGAGGCTCCGCCTCAGTATAATCATAGAGAGGCGGAGCCTCCTTTGAGGCATTCCTATGCAGAGCATAGGAACGAGAGATGAGATGAAGTAGTCAGAGGATTCTGGCTTATTTGTATCAACGTGCAGCACAATTACTAACAGGTGTTGGTGAAGAGCGTTGTACACCAGTCTTAGTGGGGTCATAAGCTACCAGGACAACTTCACCTTTTTCATTAAATATCCATCCTCGGGCTGGTACTATCGGTTTGTCAGTTGCATTGGTAGATGGCTGCTGCTTTTTAGTTGTACTTGTTGAATTATGAGATGTCTTACTGGTGACAGGCTTGACCAAATCGACACGCGCATTGTCACTACTGAAGCCTTTACTAGGATCAGTTGGAAATCCGCCACGCCCAGTAATGATAAATTCGCCACCTCCACGTAGACAGGGATTCTGAGCAATCTGCTGTGCAGGATCGATGACAGTTTCTGGTAATTCAAATAACCCACGGGTAGGGTCATTAATTTGAGTATTAATATTAACAGCACCACTAAAGGATGGGTTTTGTTGCGAAATCGCAGTGATGTCACTGGTAGGTAAGTTTTTTGGGTCTAGTCGAGTGAAATCTCTGGTATTCAAACGTCGCTCAAGTTCTTGCCGACTGAGTGGGGCGATTCCAAAAAGAGCTTGAGTCTTAATTGTGATTTTCCCACCGCTACCGCTGAAAGAATTGGCAGTGATGTCACTATTTTCATTAGGGAAAGCGACGATGATACCCTTAGGAGTATTAATGGTGATGTTACCACCATTGCCAGGAGCATCCTTAGTACCTGCAGTGGCAGAAATGCTGCTACCACGGCGTAGCAGCAGTAACTTAGCAACATTTAGTGTGAGATCGCCACCCTTGCCAGAGGTAGTAGTTGCATCTATCGAACTTTGATTATTAAGCCTAATGGTGTCTGCCACAACATTCAAAGTACCAGCATCACCACTACCTGTACTTGAAACCCGCAATTTTCCATCATTGTTAAGAATTATGGTTTTTGCCTCTACATTAAGGTTTCCTGCATTGCCACTGCTTGTAGTGCTTGTACTAATTGCACCACTATTACTGATTTCCAAAGATTTAGCACTAACAGTAACTTGTCCAGCCTTATCTGTACTTTCAGTATTGCTATTTATACCTGCATTTTGCAACACCAAAGGTCCTGTGACATTAACGATGATTTCTCCAGCTTGACCTGTGCTATCTTTCTTCGCAGTACTAGTGACTCCCGAACGGTTTGAAATCTGCAAAGAATTTGCCGTTATGCTGATTTTTCCCGCATTACCTCTGCCTGAAGTGTTACTATCTATACCTACACTATTTCGTACCACCACAGGTCCTCCAACATCAAGATTAATTTCTCCACCAAGACCAGTGCTACCTTTCTGCGTAGAACTATTGATTCCCCCACCATCTTCAATCAGCAAAGAATTTGCCCTCATAATGATTTTTCCCGCGTTACCCGTACCTGAAGTGCTGTTATTTATGTATGAGTTCTTCCGTACCGTTACAGGTCCTGCGACATCAAAGTTAATTTCTCCACCAAAACCTGTGCTACCTTGCTTTGCCTCACTGCTGAACCCAGCATTTGAAATCTGTAAAGAATTTGCGGTAATGCTGGTTTTTCCAGCGTTACCTGTACCTGAAGTGCTGTTACTTATGTATGCTCCATCCTGTAGCACCACAGGTCCTGCGATATCAAAGTTAATTTCTCCGCCTTGACCTGTGCTACCTTGCTTTGCCTCACTGCTGAACCCAGCATTTGAAATCTGTAAAGAATTTGCGGTAATGTCGATTTTTCCAGCGTTACCTGTACTACCTTCCCCTGTAGTACTAGTGAATCCCGAACTATCTGAAATCTGCAAAGAATTTGCCGTTATAATGATTTTTCCAGCGTTACCTGTACCCTTTGTATCGCTATTTATACCTGCTTCGTTCTGTATTACTAAAGGTCCTGCGACATTAAGATTAACTTCTCCACCTTGACCTGTGCTATTTTTATCCGTATAACTATTGAGCCCCGTTTTGTTTTCAATCCGTAAAGAATTTGCTGTAATGTTGATTTTTCCACCATTACCTGTGCTTCTGGCATTAACTGTCATGCCAGACTGATTGCGGAGGATAAAGTCGCCTACTACAATGTTGATTTCTCCGGCGTCACCTTCAGCATTAGAAGAAGTACCAAAACCAGATTTACTTTCAATCAGTAGAGAATTATTAGCTTGAACTTCCATTCGTCCAGCATTCCCTTTACCATAACTATGGCTGCCTAGCCCACTACCATCTCTAACTTCAATAGAATCAGCTTTGACGGTAATTTCTCCAGCTTTTCCCAATCCTACTGTGTTTGTACCCGCCCCACCGTAATTCTCAAGCAGAATAGATTTGTTGGCAAAAAGTTTAACTTGTCCAGCATTTCCTGAACTGAAGGTAAAACTCCTGATTTCAGACTCATTAACAGATATCTCGTCTCCGACAATGCTGATTTGTTGCCCATTTTTATCGCCAAGTGTATCAGCTAGTAGAATCGACTCTCCTGTGAAATTGATATTTTTACCAGTAACTGCAATCGAACCACTGCCAACTCCTTTGGTATCCAGCAACGTTCTACCAGAAAACTTGATGTCTCCAAAACTGCCAATGCTTTTATAATCCAGCTCCCAACCTTCTTGTACTGAGGCGAGACTCACAACTCCATTGCTTGCAACACTGCCGATTTCAATACGTCCTGATGATGAATTGAGAATAGCACCTTCAAGGGATACTTTACCTCCGACTAGTGCTAAAGTCTTCCCGGACTCAACCTCCAATCCTGGAATGCTATTGTTAATACGGACAGAAGGTATCTTGTCGTCTTTTTTGTTTTTGATATCTTCCTGAAAATTAATGTCGTGTCCACGTCCTTGTACTTTAATTTCCCCTGGATTATCCCCATACCTCAACCCAATCGGAAGATTTATAGTTAACAGTGGCGGTGCTTGTAGATTTGTCGCACTAAACTCAAAGCCATTCTCAAAGATAAAACTATTCGCCGTACTCCCGAAAAATGAACCACCAATATTCAATCTGGCATTTGGTCCAAAAAGAATTCCTGCGGGATTGAGTAAAAATAAGTTAGCCGCACCATTGGCTTTTATCAAACCATCAATCGTAGACTTAGAACCACCAGTCACCCGGCTAATAATATTTTGTATATTGGCTGCATTGTTGAAGTTAGCCGAACCACCTGTGGGAACAGAAAATTCCTTGAAGCTGTGAAAAAGGTTTGTTCCTCTTGTTGTACCATCGTTGATGGTGAAATTTTTTCCATCCGGGCTGCTGACGGTGGTGGATACAGTTCCATCTGCAGAAACTTCTTGTGCTGTTGCGATGCTAATAGGCGCAAGAGTTACGATGGTTGCTAGGGGTAAGGTGAAGAAAAAGAGAGTATGATGCACCTGTTTGATTTTTAGCATTTTATTAAGTTTTAAATAATAGGTTTGGGAACACCACTGTAATTAGAAAATTAGAGCGAGTAAAATTCTGGTACTTGAGTACTAATATCAGGTTTATAGGCTGCTTGTGCTTGTTTGTAAGATTTTTTGACAAAATGAATTTTACCTTAATCTAATCTCGTAACGCCTCTAATAAGTAGGTAGGCACAAATAAACCGAACTATGTAACAAAATATAAAGTTGTCAAAACCATTGCGATTGCTACCCTGCGGGAAGCCGCAAAGCGTCTACGTTCCACTGCGTTCCACTCGCTGCGGACAAACTGATAAATTTTCCCGCCCACCTACTTACAGTCTGACGATTCATATCTCGCGAGATTCTTCCCTCCGGTCAGAATGACACATTAGAACGCAACTTGGTATCACAATTGACGCAGCCAGGAAACTTCTTCCAACACGGCTTTTAGAGAAAGCAGGTTTTTCCGGTTAAACCAATGTTTCAAAGCTTGCTTGAACTGTCCTTGTGCTGCTGCTTGTACTCCATCACTGACAGCAATGCCGATATGTTGCATCACACTAGAGTCGCGGTAGCAGTCCATCATACACGCTGTACACCCATCACGAACTCGCTGTGAGCCATTAAACTCTGTGATGTGACACAAGGGCTGCTCCCAGTTGTGACAGCGGTAGAGGTTAAGGTGCCAATCTAAATAAAATAATTTCCAGCCACCAAGACAGGCAAACTGCTCTGGTTCGCCCCGTAAATGTCGCTGCATATCTTCTATAGAACTGGTAGGATTTACAACAGGAAAATCTTCTTTGAGAGCTTTGATGCTCTCGAAGCGCTCATGCAATTCCTCAACAGTGTAGTCTACCAAGTTCGACTCTGCATAACCAAGGTAAGACGATGCCAAAGTTGTGAGTGGATAAGAGAAGGTGACGCTATCAAACCCAAGTGACTTTAAGAATGGTGGTAGCTTTTGGTAATCGTCTATCAGTCGGCTCATTGTGACTGAGGCGGTTGTACTGATGTGTCTTTGGCGCAAATGGATATTGGCATCATGGATGCGATCGCACACTCCCATCAATCCTCGGTTCTGTTCATGTTCCAAAGCCGCAGCAGCATCAATAGAAATAAAAACTCCTACCAACCCTGCATCAGCCATCTCGTCAATGCGTTTTGAACTCAACAGCGAACCGTTTGTCACAAGCATCGGTGCCATACCAATACTAGATGCATGAGCTATCATTTCTGTCAAGTGGGAATGTAGCATTGGCTCACCGCCTACGTAGATGAGGAAATACACTCCGTTGCGATAAAGAATCTCTGCTGCAAGCTTTGCATCGTCTAAAGTTACAGAATGCCTCAAATCTATCGGTAACTTGTCTACTGCGAAGTTGCAGAACCCACAACGGGCATTGCATGCACTGGTAATGGCAAATTGACATGTGGAAGGGCCTCCATCTAAAAATCCCTGTAACGCCATTTGCCACAATGACCGTCTTTTTGTCTGCAAAACCGAGTTATTATGAGGCATATTATACTTTTTTGTCAAAAATATTCACAATAAATCTTACTATAGCAGTCAGAAATCATTTGTGAAAAATTAGAAACCGGGTTTGGTGGACTCCAGCCATTTTCATAACTTAGACCTCTTGCAAAAGTCCAAAAATTGGGGATGTCATTCTGTTAGCGCGCAGCGGGCAAGGGAGGGCATACGAAACCCTTCGCTGAACGCTCGAGGGCAGGCTCCGTGCAGTGTTAGCGCAGCGTGTCCCAAAGACATAGAATCTCACGAGATGTTTCGCTCCGCTCAACATGACATTTTAAGTATTTATGCAAGAGGTCTCTTATATAGGATTGCTATATAGCAGTTAGAAATCATTCGTGAAAAAGTAAGATACCTGACTTTTTAAAGAAGTCGAGTATCTGTATCTTGGAATTTTAATAAATCAAATAAGATTGCTATAGATTTGAGTGATTATATTTTTTATCAAACTCCACTTTACCATACTCTAGTTTGATTATCCGATCTGCGACATGAAAATAGCGGTCATCGTGGGTAATTGCCAGTACTGTTTTACCTTTATCTCTCAGTTTTGGTAACAGTTGAGTGTAGAATATTTCTTTAAATGTCGGGTCTTGGTCTGCTGCCCATTCATCAAATAAATAAATTGGTCTATCTTCTAAATATGCTGTTAGCAATGCTAGTCGTTTGCGCTGTCCTTGGGAAAGGTTTGTGGTGGAAAGTTTGCCGTTTTTTATTTTGACTTTATGGTCGAGTTGAAGTAGTTTCAAATATTCTTGAGCTTGAACATCTAGGTTAGGATTATCTAATCCTAGCAGTTCTTCAAATAAATAAAAGTCCGAGAAGACGACAGAGAAATGTTGGCGATACCATTCTCGATTTTGTTCGGTAATCAGTTCTTTATCTAAGAAAATTTCTCCAGCTTCCGGAATGTAGAGTCCTGTAATGAGTTTGGCTAAAGTCGATTTACCGCTTCCATTTCCTCCAACAATAAACACCAGCTGTTGGGGATAAAATGTTAAGTCAATAGGACCGAGAAGAAAACGACTGTCTTCTTGCTCTGTGCGATAAGTATGAGTCACATTTACAAATTGTAAGCACTGCCAGGAAGATTTGCTTTCTGGTGGAACTGTTGATTGTTCAGCCTGATTTGCTAAAGATAAACCCAGTGACTCTATTTTTTGTAAGGCAATGCTTGCTTTGCTAATGATAGGGAGGTTCTCTACAAGGTTGTTCATTGGCATCATCAAGTATGTAAATGTCAAGATGTAGCCAGAAAGAGTTTGGGGACTGATGGTGAATAGATGAGGAAGTGCGAATAATACAAAACCAATCGCGAAAAAAAATAAAAGTCTTCCCCAACTCGTTGTTGATGTAAATAGGGTTAAACCTTGAATGTTGTGACGGCTGAAGGTGGCTGCTGTTGATTGCAGGTTTTTAGAAACGAAGACTTGACGCCGCTTATAGTGTAATTTGAGTTCTTTAATTCCTTCGGTAATTGTACGAAAATGCTGAAATAAGATATCTTGGTCTTCTCGGGCAAGAGCAAGGAATTTCTCTCCTCGTATTAACAGCCACTGGGAACTCCCAATTGCGACTACTGCTAGTCCTATCACCATCAGAAGTACTAACCAGGATAACCAAGTAATATATAGAAAGCAACCTGCTACTATAGCAATATCAATACAAAGGTAAGGCAGTTGGTGGACAGCATTCGCAACTGTCTGTACGTCTTCGGTGAGGGTTGCTAAGAGTCGAGGATTTCCTAGCTGTTCTAAATGACTCAAGCCGGAAGAGAGAATCTGCTGACTCAAGCGCATCCGTAATTGGAAGACAGCATGCTGAGAGAGGCGAATCAACATGACCTGAGAAAGCACGCTAGTAATCAGTGCGACTAATGCTAGACCGAGAAAACCCCAAGCGATGGTTGTGAGGCCCTCACCAGTAGTGCGACTTGCTGCAGTACTGATGAGGGCGATGAGGCTAGCGCTACTGCCACCACTGAGAAATCCGGTGACAACTGCGATCGCCATCATTCGCCAAGAAGAACGCACAAGAAAGGAAATTAAATTCATAACAGTACATGGCAAACCGATTGAGTTTGCACTCTTACGAAATAGAATAAAATTAAATATAAAAACTTTTTATAGTATCACTCAAAAATCGTCATTTTTTCATGTCTTAGTCATATCTTTTATATACAAAGGTCATAAACTGATGTGCAGATCATTTGTAAAACGCATATGCTGTATCCACCAGAATTATGGGAACCGCTTTACTTCAACATTTCACTAGTCTGACTATTATCGATTTTTTACTCTTGATTCTCTGTATGTCGGCTGTCTTGTATTACAGCTATGGAATTTATGCAGGGATGAGTGCTGCTTTCTACCATCCCCATGTAGAGTTAAATTTTCAACAGCCGGTTACCATCCTCAAGCCACTTTGTGGGCTGGATGACGAAGCTTATGAAAACTTAGCTTCCTTTTGCCGACAACAGTACCCAAACTATCAAATTATTTTTAGCGTTCGTGACCCATTGGACTGTAGTATATTAGTTGTCAAGCAAATCATTCACGATTTTCCAGAGTTAGATATTCAGTTAGTTGTCTGTGAAGAGACTATTGGCACTAACCCTAAGGTGAGCAATTTGGCTAACGCGGTCACGAAAGCTAAATATGAAATCTTGGTGATTGCTGATAGCGATATTCGAGTTGGGATAGATTATCTGCAAAGAGTCATCCAACCACTACAAGATCCTAATGTTGGTGTTGTCACTTGTCTGTATCGTTCTTTAGCCAAAGGATGGGCAACGATTTTGGAAGCTGTTGGAATTGCGACTGATTTTCATCCAGGTGTGTTAGTCAGCAATCAAATAGAAGGGATAAAGTTTGCTCTTGGTTCAACGATTGTGATTCGCAAACAAGTGCTTGATAAAATTGGAGGATTTAAGGCGATCGCCGATTATCTGGCAGACGACTTTCAACTTGGCTACTTACCAGCTCAAGCAGGTTACAAGGTTATTCTTTCAAATTATATAGTAGAACATGTACTGGCATCTAGCACCATCACAGATTCTATCCAGCGTCAAATTCGCTGGGCACGTTGTATACGAGTTTCTCGTTTTTGGGGTTATCTAGGACTCATTTTTACTTATGGCACTGTTACCAGCTTACTCTTTTTGATTGCGACAGGTGGGTCAACCATCGGTTGTGTTGTGCTAGCTATCACTTGGGTGATGCGATTAGTCATGGGCTGGGTTGTTGGTGTGAGGTATCTTCAAGATGCTTGTGTTCAAAAGTTTTTCTGGATTGTCCCTCTACGCGACCTGATTGGGTTTGTCATCTGGTGCTGCGGCTTATTTGGGAACACAATTGAATGGCGTGGACGACGACTGAAACTGACAAAAGGCGGTAAGCTAATGGAAATTACAGACAATTTTGCAAAGGTTTTTAACTAGTTAGCTGTTCAGATTTGTGGAGTGAATGCGATGAATAGTTACGTGATGTCTTTAGAAAAACCTGTTTTTAAAAAGACGACTCGGAACACTGGCTATATTCCGCGCTATCATCGACGCATTCTCTGCATCTTTCCCAAATACAGCCGTTCATTTGGAACGTTTCACCACGCCTACGCTTTAAGAGGTGATGTTCGGGCTTTTATGCCACCACAAGGCATTTTAGTTGTGGCTTCCTACTTACCTCAAGAATGGGAAGTCCGTTTTATTGATGAAAATGTCTGTCCTGCAACAAGAAGTGATTACCAATGGGCAGATGTGGTGATTGTCAGTGGGATGCATATCCAACGACCGCAGATGAATCAGATTAACGAACTTGCTCATCGAGAAGATAAAATCACAGTTGTCGGTGGTCCTTCAGTCTCTGGTTGTCCTGAATATTATCCCGATTTTGATATTTTACATTTGGGTGAGTTGGGAGATGCAACTGATCGGATGATTGAGTATTTGGATTTAGAAGGCGATCGCCCCAAAAACCAAATCCGCTTTGAAACCAAAGAACGATTACCCCTGAGCGAATTTCCAACTCCAGCTTATCACCTGCTCAACTTCAATCAATATTTTCTTGCCAATATTCAATTCTCCAGTGGTTGTCCATATCATTGTGAGTTTTGTGATATACCTGAACTTTATGGCAATAATCCCCGTCTGAAGACTCCAGAACAAGTTCTCGCTGAACTGGATGCGATGTTGAAACATGGAAATCCGGGGGCAGTGTATTTTGTCGATGATAACTTTGTGGGTAATCGCCGTGCTGTCATGCAGTTGCTTCCTCACCTGATTGATTGGCAAAAACGCAATGGATATCCCATTCAATTTGCTTGCGAAGCTACATTGAATCTAGCTCAAAGTCCCAAACTTTTGGAAATGATGCGCGAGGCATATTTTTGTACAGTTTTCTGCGGGATAGAAACGCCAGAACCTCAAGCACTCAACGCAATTTCCAAAACTCATAACCTCAGTATGCCAATTCTTGATGCCGTTAAAGTTCTCAATAGCTACGGTATGGAGGTTGTCTCAGGAATCATCATTGGCTTTGACACAGATACACCAGAAACTGCAGATAAAATTCTGGAATTTATTCGTCATTCTCAAATTCCTATGTTGACAATTAACCTACTTCATGCATTGCCGAAAACTCCATTGTGGCGCAGGTTAGAAAAAGAACAGCGACTCGTCTTTGATGAAAATCGCGAGTCCAATATCAAGTTTTTAATGCCTTACGAACAAGTTGTTGAGATGTGGCGTCGCTGTATTACAACAGCGTATGAGCCGGAATTTCTCTATCAGCGTTATGCTTACAATATGGAGCATACCTACTCTAACCGGATAAAAGTTCCTAATAGCCCAGCTCGCACTTCTTGGGCAAATATTAAGAAAGGTTTCACGATTCTGACTAATCTTCTAGTGCGAGTAGGTATATTGGGCAATTATCGCAAGACTTTTTGGAAGATGGCACTACCGAGTTTGAAAGCTGGTAAAATCGAGGAATTAATTAACGTTGGACTGGTTGGACACCATCTGATTAAGTTTACACAAGAGTGTGCTAAAAACGAAGAATCAGCTTCTTTTTATTCTCAAAAAATACGCAATACTGTTCGGACTTGATTGTAAATCACGAATGATGATGAGCTAGTCATCAGAAATTTCTCCTGGATTATCTTCAGGAAAAACAACATCTTCATACAGCAAAGAAATAGGACAATGGAAATCAACGCTGGTTAAGTACACTTCTAGTTCTGTTTCGTCTTCTATCGTTTCTTCAAGTGAATAAGAAGTGAGTTCCCATTTTCCTTTCTCATTGAGTCGATAGCATTCTACATTCATTTTATCTGCTTCAATGAGAACATATTCTTTTAAGGTATCAATCCGACGGTAATGCCTAAATTTCTTTCCTCTATCGAATGCTTCTGTACTTGGAGATAACACTTCTACAATTAAACAGGGATGATAAATAACTTTACGCGCTTTTTGGTCTAGTGGATCGCAACTCACCATCACATCTGGATAGTGAAAAGGTCCCTCAAGTGAAACTCCCACTTTCGCATCTGCAATTTGGACTTTACATCCCTTACCTCGTAGATGATTTTTGAGCGCAGATGCAAGGTTTAGGGCAATATCGTTGTGAGGGATAGTTCCCCCTGTCATAGCGAAAATTTCCCCGTTAATATATTCGTACTTAATGGGTTGTTGTTCCTCCCATTCCAGATACTCCTGGGGAGTCATGAGTTGATGTTGGGGTTGAGCAATCATTTTTGTGCAAATGTTATACTTACCTGTTGAGTTCAAGGATAGCAACATAGTGTGTCATAAGTAAGATGACCTCTATGCTGCAAATCACTAAACTTGCTTAGTAAAAATTCGTGGAAATTAGGGAGTTCGATATGACTCTAGCAAGTCCTCCACAAACGAAACCTTTAACAGGTGAAGAACTGCGGAAAATGAACGCCTACTGGCGTGCAGCTAATTATCTTTCAGTAGGACAAATATATTTACTCGACAACCCACTACTCAAAGAACCGCTGAAGCTGGAACACATCAAACCCAGACTTCTAGGTCACTGGGGAACAACTCCAGGTCTTAATTTTATCTATGTTCATCTCAACCGGATGATCAAAAACTATGACCAGAATATGATCTATATTGCTGGTCCTGGTCATGGTGGTCCTGGAATAGTTGCACATGCTTACCTGGAAGGTACTTACAGCGAATACTATCCCAACATTTCCCAAGATGCTGAGGGAATGAAGAAACTCTTCGTACAATTCTCATTCCCTGGCGGTGTTGGTAGCCATTGTACCCCTGAACTTCCCGGTTCTATCCACGAAGGCGGTGAACTTGGTTACTCCCTGGTTCATGCATACGGCGCTGCATTTGACAACCCCGACCTGATTGTTGCTTGCGTTGTTGGTGATGGTGAAGCGGAAACGGGGGCTTTAGCAACGAGTTGGCACTCTAATAAGTTCCTTAACCCTGTGTATGATGGTGCTGTTCTCCCTATCCTTCATCTCAATGGCTATAAAATTGCTAACCCAACAGTGCTGGCGCGGTTAAGTCATCAGGAATTAGAAAGTTTATTTGTCGGCTACGGCTACAAGCCTTATTTTGTAGAAGGATCAGATCCGGAAACAATGCACCAGCTGATGGCGGCGACTTTGGATACTGTGATTCAGGAAATCAAAGAAATTCAGGAAGAGGCGCGTAACAATGGCTTGAGCAAACGTCCGCAATGGCCGATGATTATCTTGAGAAGCCCCAAAGGTTGGACGGGACCGAAGGAAGTTGATGGCCAGAAGGTAGAAGATTTTTGGCGATCGCACCAAGTTCCTTTTGGCGAGTTGTCAAGCAAGCCAGAACACATTAAACTCTTAGAAGATTGGATGAAGAGTTACAAAACTGAAGAACTCTTCGATGAAAATGGCAAGTTTATTCCAGAACTAGCAGAACTGGCTCCTAAAGGAAAGCGACGCATGAGTGATAATCCTCATGCTAACGGTGGTCTTCTGCTGCGTGACTTGAGAATGCCTGATTTTCGGAATTATGGTGTTGAAGTTTCTGAACCAGGCAAAGTTATTTCCGAAGCCACGAAGGTGACAGGAAAATTCCTGCGGGATGTCATGAAACGAAATCTGGAGTCCCGCAACTTCCGTATATTTGGTCCAGACGAAACCAAATCAAATCGCTTGGATGCTATCTTTGAGGTAACAGATCGGACTTGGGAAGCCGAGAGATATCCTTATGATGTCAACCTGTCTGCTGAAGGTCGGGTGATGGAAATCCTCAGTGAAACAACTTGCCAAGGTTGGTTAGAAGGATACCTTCTCACTGGTCGTCATGGCTTCTTCTCCTGCTACGAGGCGTTTATTCACATTGTAGACTCAATGTTCAATCAGCACGCCAAGTGGCTCGACAGTTGTCTGGACATTCCTTGGCGTAGATCAATTGCTTCGCTTAACTACCTGCTAACATCTCACGTTTGGCGACAAGACCATAACGGTTTTTCTCATCAAGACCCTGGTTTTATTGACATTGTTGTTAACAAGAAAGCAAAAGTGATTCGGGTGTATTTACCCCCCGATGCTAATTGTTTGCTGTCAGTCACTGACCACTGTCTGCGAAGCCGCAACTATGTAAACGTCATTGTTGCTGGGAAGCAACCTGCTTTACAATACCTAAATATGGATGCAGCAGTCAAGCACTGTACCAAAGGTCTCAGTATTTGGGATTGGGCAAGTAATGACCAAGGTAGTGAACCAGATGTGGTGATGGCGTGTGCAGGAGATATTCCCACAATGGAAACCTTAGCAGCTGTGGACATTCTGCGCCAAAACTTCCCAGACTTGAAAGTGCGGGTGGTGAACGTTGTAGACTTGATGAAACTTCAACCTGAAAGTGAACATCCCCACGGACTCAGCGATAAAGACTTTGATAGTATTTTCACGACTGACAAGCCGATTATCTTTGCGTTCCACGGTTATCCTTGGCTGATTCACCGTTTGAGTTACCGTCGCACGAATCATGCAAATCTGCATGTGCGGGGTTATAAGGAAGAGGGAACGACGACTACGCCTTTTGATATGGTTGTCGTTAACGATTTGGATCGTTTTCACCTGGCGATGGACGTGATTAATCGCGTGCCAAAATTGGGTTATAAGGCGGCTTATGTTAAGCAGATGTTGCAAGACAAACTTCTTGAACATAAGCACTACATTAATAAGTACGGTGAGGATATGCCGGAAATTCAAAACTGGAAGTGGCCGCATTAGGTAATTTAAAATTTCCGGAGATCAATTAGGAATCGACTGTTGAAAGTCATTTATATTACCCGATAGTCGTGATTTACCCCTATCCGCCTTCGGCACCTTTCCCCTTATAAAGGGGAAAGGAAGAAGATCTTATATCTTGCACCAGGAGCAAAAACCGGGTTTCTTGAGAATGATAACTCTTGAAAACCTTAATTTTTCGTTTAGAAACCCGGTTTTTTAAGTCTTGTTGAGAATACTGCAAGATGTCAGAGATCCTCTTCAAGCCGGAATTTAGGATGAGATGGAAATAGCCTTTTCCAGCTGCTGTTAATCTGGAAACATACACCCGCAAGCAGCAGCACTATGAAGAGAGAAGTTTTTAATTATCCTCCCAGCGTAGAAGTTTTAAAGTTGTTAACGCCAGGTTCGTTAAAACAAAATTTGGCGAAAGCGGTAAGATTATGGGTTATTTTACGTTCTATCTATGGAGATGATGCTGATGAAGTAAAATTAGAATTAAAAGAAGGATTTACTTTTTTTCAATGGCGCGATTTATTTTTTCTGGATGCGATAAAGCAACATTCACGCGACAAAGCTCCAATTTTACATCATGAACAATGTCGCTGCGCTACAAAATTAACTGAGTGGTTGTTTGCATCAACTCTAGGTATTGAGAAAAGGAAATGGTCTGATTCCTTCCAAAAGTATTATTCTATTCAGTCTGATGAATTAGAATGTTTACTTTTGACGGGAATAATTAGTAATTCCCAAAACAGTAGTCAACCAGATGATGATTCAGTGACTACCAGGAATAGCCAAAAATCTCATCAAAAATCTCAAAGGTTTTCTAAAACTTTATCTGATGGACGTTTATTTGCTGTCACAAGTCGAAATTTGAAAGAATATGATTTTCAATCATTAGTCAATCTGGGATGGTTAAAAAAAGCAAGCAATCAAGAAGAAGTCAATCAAGTTCAATATTTGAAAGTCGAGAAATTCCCGGAATTCTTCTTAGCGCGTCTTGAAGAGGTAGAAAATCCTTCTGAACAGTTCACAAATGAAGAATTATCTGCTTTCAATCATTCATTGTCTCAACCCATTAATGGTATTCAGCGATTTTTGATTCACGCAGAATACATCGTTCATCCTCGACTATATGAGCGCGTTGAATCACTGCAAAAACAGTTAAAAAAACTTTGGGCACAAGATAAGATACCCTTGGTGAAGTTAAGTTATCAGAGTGCAAAACTATATCATGATACTGTTGATTGTATTGTTTACCCGGTTTGCATTTACTACTACCAACGCGCACCTTATCTATTTGCTTATGGTCAAACTCCCAAGCCAGATGACAAAAAGAGTTGGAGCAAAATAGATTGCAAAATAGATTGGTATGATTATCGCCTTGACCGAATTCTCGAATTAGATGAATTACCGAAAAATATAGATGAGACAAATATTCCTAAACACTTTATAAATAAATGTCAGGGCAAATATCCACCAACTCCTGATGATATTAAAGAAAAAATGGCAGCCGCTTGGGGATTTGATATTTATCAACCACAGGAGTTACTGGTATTGAAATTTGAACAGTATTTTTATGAAAATAACATTAAAGGAACCGAACGCGAGGAAATGTTTACACAAATTTCTCTCCAACAAGTTGAGAAGTTGGTGAAAGCTTACACTCCTTCAGCATCAGCAGAACAAAAATCTCTGCTTTCAACCTTACAATCTCGCTCAAAAAACGATATTTACTGCAAAGTCGATTATCGGGTTGATGATAATAACATCGTCATGCGTTTGCGGGCTTGGGGACCTAAGGTAGAGGTTATTTTACCTTGGCATTTTCGCGATCGCATGGCAAAAGATATAGAAGCGACTTACAAGCTTTATTTACAAGTTTTATAAATAATCAGGGAAATCACACCATGAACTTACACGCAACAGAAACATCAAAATTAACTCATCGTTTTGAACAAGCTTTGGTTTACGCTACCAGACTTCACGCCAAACAAATTAGAAAAGGAGGAGGTAATGTACCTTACATTAGCCATTTATTAAGTGTCGCAGCGCTGGTATTAGAAGATGGTGGCGACGAAGATGAAGCGATCGCAGCATTATTACATGATGCCATTGAAGACCAAGGAGGGGAAGCAACCCGCCAAGT
Source organism: Brasilonema sp. UFV-L1 (assembly GCF_012912105.1). Classification (GTDB taxonomy): domain Bacteria; phylum Cyanobacteriota; class Cyanobacteriia; order Cyanobacteriales; family Nostocaceae; genus Brasilonema. The sequence continues at coordinate 66,707 of NZ_QMEA01000022.1, read as the reverse complement.
CATTTTCAATATGTTTGGTGAAAGAGTCTGTGAAATAGTTGATGGTTGTACTGATGCAGATACAATACCAAAGCCACCTTGGCAAGAACGCAAACAGCAATATATTGAAAAATTGCGTCATGCTTCAGCTTCGATTCGTAGGGTAGCGCTAGCGGATAAATTGCATAATGCGCGTTGTATTTTGAAAGATTTACATCAAGAAGGAGAAGCAACTTGGCAAAAGTTTCAAGGTGGTAAAGATGGAACTTTATGGTATTACCACACTTTGCTGGCTTTGTTTTTAGAAACTGATGCTCATTCTTGGTTAGTAAAGGAATTAAATCGCATTATTGGTGAGTGGGAGAAGGTGAAAGATGATTGATATTGCTAGCAAGTTTCTCGATCTTAAGAATTTTCAAAATGCTTGGCAAAAAGTAGCCGAAAATCGCGGTTGTGCAGGAGTAGATGGAGAAACGATTGATAGTTTTGCTCGCAATCAAATCGTAAATATTTATCAATTACTCAATGCTGTCGCTAATAGTACTTATCAACCCTCTCCTTGCAAGCAGGTGATTATCCCCAAAAAAAATGGCACTCAAAGAGAGTTAAAAATACCAACTGTACGAGACAGAATTGTGCAGCAGGCTTTATTGAATATACTGTATCCGTTAATGGAGGATAAATTTTCGCCTGCTAGTTTTGCTTATCGTCCTAATTTATCTTATCTCAATGCAGTAGAAAAAATCGCTGATTGGCGAGATATGGGATATCACTGGGTGTTAGATGCGGATATCGCCAAGTTTTTTGATAATATCGACCATCACAGGTTATTAAAAGAAGTCAGGTTATATATAGATAATCCGGGAATTTTATGTTTGATTAAATCTTGGATATCAGTCGGGGTGTTAACTGCAGAAGGGTTAGTCTTACCGCAAAAAGGTATTCCTCAAGGTGCAGTGATTTCCCCGATTTTGGCAAATATTTATCTACATGAGTTTGATGAATGGGTGAGTGCGACTGATTTAAAACTCGTGCGTTATGCAGATGATTTTCTGGTTTTATCGCTGACTCAAGAGCGGATTTTAGAAGCTAAATCAGAAATCATGAATCTATTGGATTCGATGGGCTTGACGATGAATACAGAGAAAACCCAAATTACTAATTTTGGGCGTGGATTTCGGTTTTTAGGTCATGGTTTTTTAGAGAATGCTATTTTTCCTGTGAATGTTGACGAGGAGAAGCTGAAATCTGCTCTTGAAAAACAAAATAAACCTCAAAATAGCACTAAAAAAAAAGTCCCAAATCTGAGAACGCAAGCCAGAAAACTAAGGACAATATTGTAGAATTAAACACTATTTCACCTCATTCCCATGCAGAGTATGATACCAAGTCACCTCGTTCCCATCCAAATCATGATTCATCTCGTTCCCATGCTCTGCATGGGAATGCAGTCATGGAGGTTCTACCTCCAAGTAACGAGAAGCAAAACATTTCTGAAATCGTTCCTAACCTGGAGTCTGAAAACGAGGATATCGCGTATTTAAGAAATATTGCAACTCTACATCAACCCTTCCTCGCGGAAATAGAAACAGAATCACCTCTTCAAACCGAAGAGGATAACAGTCCTTTTCAAAAAAATATTTGGCATCAAGAAATGGCAGCTATTTATCTGATTGAACAAGGCACAAATATTTATAAAGACTACCAACGCTTTATCATTCATGTTTCAGAAAAACCAAAACTTGAAGTTCCCATTCGAGAAGTTCAGCAAATTCTCGTTTTTGGTAATATTCAACTATCCACTCCTGTGATACAAGTCTGTTTACAAGAACAAATACCTGTTGTATTTCTCAGTCAGAGTGGTCAATATCATGGTCATTTATGGAGTGAAGAGTCAACGAATTTAGATAATCAATTAATCCAGATTGAGAGACGCAAGGATGACTACTTTCAATTTCAGGTTTCCAGAGCGATCGTTTTCGGGAAATTGATGAATTCCAAACAGCTATTATTGCGATTTAACCGTAAGCGCAAAATCACAGAAGTGGAAAAACCTATTTATGGAATCAGTAAAGATATCGACTCGCTCGATTTAGTAGATAATTTAGATACGTTACGCGGTTATGAAGGAATCGCTGCTGCAAGATATTTCCCGGCTTTTAGTCAGTTAATTACTAATTCCAAGTTTGAATTTTCTCTACGTAACCGTCAACCACCCACGGATCCAGTAAATTCTTTATTGAGTTTTGGTTACACGCTGTTATTTAATAATGTTCTAAGTTTTCTTGTCGCTGAAGGACTTTCTCCTTATTTGGGGAATTTTCACTATGGGGAGAAACAGAAACCTTATTTAGCGTTTGATTTAATGGAGGAAATGAGGTCTGTCGTTGTTGATAGTTTGGTTTTAAATATTATTAATCATTCTTTACTCAAGCCCAAAGATTTTGACATAGTTCCTAGCACGGGAGGAGTTTATTTAAATCAATCATCCAGACGAGTCTTTCTTAAACAATTTGAAACCAGGATGAATGAAGAGATATCTCATCCAGATTTACAATCTCAAACAACCTATCGCCATGCGATTCAATTACAAGTAAGACGATATAAACGGTGTTTGTTGTCTGGGGTTCCATATGAACCTTTTTTAAGAGCAGTCTAAGGATTTTAGATTTTGAATTGGGAGTATCCTAATTTTGTAAAAACATGTTTGTCCACAGCGATCGCTGTGGACAAGTCATTATCTAAGTTTGATATAACTTACACATTTAATATGCTTGCTTTGTTTTGAATTATCCTAAAAAACTGGTATTTTCATGAATTTATATTATCTAATTGTTTCATGCTGGTGCTTATTGTGTATGATATTCCTAATGATAAAAGGCGCACGAAGTTATCTAATTTCCTGGAGGGATATGGGCGAAGAGTCCAACTTTCTGTGTTTGAGTGTTTTCTCAGTTTGGAGGAAATGCGAGAACTTCATGAAAAGGTAAAAAAGTTAGTTAAACCTGTGGAGGATAATGTGCGGTTTTACTGGATATCGCAGGAGGCGGTTTCCAGGGTGTTAACAATTGGTGGTGAGTCTCCCCAACCACCGCCAAAGTATTATGTCATCTAGGTTTGGGGAAGATTAGGGGTGATTTTTAGATGGTGCATCGACACCACTCGCCAAATCGCCGAAACCCTATATTTTTCGTTGAGTGGTGTCGATTGCTTGTAGGGCAAGGATTTGAGGTATGTGTTTTGCTCAATTTCGCACAACATATATAATGTATTTGAGAGTGGTGTCGATTTGGCGGCTGGAACCCTTACTGGGTAAGGGCTGCTAGACGAACCCCCTACCGATTGGGTTAAATCGGATTAGTTGGAAACTTGTAGTAGCTTTAGGAGCAGACTGTGCGAAGACAGAAGAACCCTACCGATTGGGTTAAATCGGATTAGTTGGAAACCTAGATTGAGGCATAGTAATCAATTCCTAAATTAACCCCTACCGATTGGGTTAAATCGGATTAGTTGGAAACATAGCAGTAGCTAGGTCTTGGTTAGCAACAGTTGCCACCCTACCGATTGGGTTAAATCGGATTAGTTGGAAACATTCCTGCACTTACCGTTGCACCATTCTGGGTTACCCTACCGATTGGGTTAAATCGGATTAGTTGGAAACGTTACAGGTCAAGAAAAACCGAATTGTAATTGATTTCCCTACCGATTGGGTTAAATCGGATTAGTTGGAAACGAAATGAGAACAACGCCGGAAATAAACAAGGAAGCAGCCCCTACCGATTGGGTTAAATCGGATTAGTTGGAAACACTCACGCTAGAAGATTGATCAGCATCACTGAAGTTGCTTCCCTACCGATTGGGTTAAATCGGATTAGTTGGAAACTGTCTGTTGTCGTAGTTGTTCAGCTGTTCCGTGGTACCCTACCGATTGGGTTAAATCGGATTAGTTGGAAACCTCAGGGCTCTCTTCTACTTTCTTATTGTCCCAAGTCCCTACCGATTGGGTTAAATCGGATTAGTTGGAAACGTCATCACTACGCTGCCTGTTGCTATCAGTTTTGTCACCCCTACCGATTGGGTTAAATCGGATTAGTTGGAAACCTTACTCTCGGCATCACGAGGTTTAAATACCCCCCTACCGATTGGGTTAAATCGGATTAGTTGGAAACTCCCTTTCAGCAGTATACTGCCATGCTGATTCAGCGCTAGCACCCTACCGATTGGGTTAAATCGGATTAGTTGGAAACGGTTCTCCAAAGTAAGACCTTTTTGGTAGGGACATTTTTGCCCTACCGATTGGGTTAAATCGGATTAGTTGGAAACTTCTGTTGCTGGATAGAAGAACGACGATTTAAAACCCCTACCGATTGGGTTAAATCGGATTAGTTGGAAACGAATCCCAAATGCCTACGGCTTTTTTTAGGCTTGATTGCCTCCCTACCGATTGGGTTAAATCGGATTAGTTGGAAACAATTCATTTTGTAACTTAGTTACAACTTCGTTAGGAGAACCCTACCGATTGGGTTAAATCGGATTAGTTGGAAACTTTGGAGGTGTTTCCTCTGCAAGAACTTGAGTTATCCCTACCGATTGGGTTAAATCGGATTAGTTGGAAACCTTCTAGAAGCGGTTTCCGACCTCGACGATCATTCTCGCCCCTACCGATTGGGTTAAATCGGATTAGTTGGAAACAGAATTCAAAGAAGAAAGTTCTTGGCTATTGGCAAAAGACCCTACCGATTGGGTTAAATCGGATTAGTTGGAAACCGCTCAGTTTAAAGAACTTGGGTATATAGCGTGCCAGAAGCGCCCTACCGATTGGGTTAAATCGGATTAGTTGGAAACTTACACTTATCTCCCCGACAAATCTCTACTGTACCGCGACCCTACCGATTGGGTTAAATCGGATTAGTTGGAAACTTAAAGAAATTAACTCAACGATTTCGCCGGTTTGACCCTACCGATTGGGTTAAATCGGATTAGTTGGAAACGTTAGCCCATTAACGTTTGAGCAAGCGTTGCTGTCCCCTACCGATTGGGTTAAATCGGATTAGTTGGAAACTTTAAATCATGCCTGTTTAGCCACTCCTCGGTAACCCCTACCGATTGGGTTAAATCGGATTAGTTGGAAACTATGGGAGAAAGCTGTAAATAGAGAAGTAGCAATAGTAACCCTACCGATTGGGTTAAATCGGATTAGTTGGAAACAGGCTAAAACTCCGTCAACTGAACCAGCTGCAACGATAAAGTCCCTACCGATTGGGTTAAATCGGATTAGTTGGAAACATTCAAAGTAACCCAGAATGGTGTGCAGTTAATTGGTACCCTACCGATTGGGTTAAATCGGATTAGTTGGAAACGAATCGCTTCCCATTTTTCCCCAGTATTCTTAGTTAACTCCCCTACCGATTGGGTTAAATCGGATTAGTTGGAAACTACCTCTTGAGCCAGGCAAACTAGAATCAAACTCAACTTCTCCCTACCGATTGGGTTAAATCGGATTAGTTGGAAACGAAGTTAAGCGATACGGACGACTTCTTGTACTACAACCCTACCGATTGGGTTAAATCGGATTAGTTGGAAACTTTAGGATAACCCCCTACCCAATACTGAGGAGTGATGCCCTACCGATTGGGTTAAATCGGATTAGTTGGAAACGGGAACGTGAATCGCTTCCCACTTTTCTCCGGTTTCTTTAAGTACCCTACCGATTGGGTTAAATCGGATTAGTTGGAAACCGTCTCCTTCAGGCACGGGGTCGTGCCCAGTGAAAACACCCTACCGATTGGGTTAAATCGGATTAGTTGGAAACCTCTTGCGATACTGGTTTAGATTTTTGATCAGCAAGACCCTACCGATTGGGTTAAATCGGATTAGTTGGAAACATAGCGATGAAAGAGGTAGCAAAAAGAGCTTTTTTCAAACTCCCTACCGATTGGGTTAAATCGGATTAGTTGGAAACCGTTAACATGGGTGTTTCTCCTTTTGTATTGGTATACCCCCCTACCGATTGGGTTAAATCGGATTAGTTGGAAACTCTTCAGGCAATCGTTTGCCTAGGACTCCCTTCCCTACCGATTGGGTTAAATCGGATTAGTTGGAAACAAGTAGGTTCCAATAATCTCTTTCTTTTGCTCATTTCCCTACCGATTGGGTTAAATCGGATTAGTTGGAAACGCTAGTACATGTCTCAACTATAATTTTTTCTCCTGCCCCTACCGATTGGGTTAAATCGGATTAGTTGGAAACCTTAATCTTACAACATGAACTAATTGTTGTCTAACACATTACCACCCTACCGATTGGGTTAAATCGGATTAGTTGGAAACGTTTTTACCAAAAGAATTCTATCTTTGTTTTTTTGCACCACCCTACCGATTGGGTTAAATCGGATTAGTTGGAAACCTGACGTGTTTGAACGTCAGGATCGTTTTGGTTTACTGTCTCCCTACCGATTGGGTTAAATCGGATTAGTTGGAAACCTATAATTGTCACAAGTGCTAACACACTTATGATAGTACCCTACCGATTGGGTTAAATCGGATTAGTTGGAAACTTTTTCTTCAGGCTGTTCGGCAAAAAAAACAATTCCCTACCGATTGGGTTAAATCGGATTAGTTGGAAACTTTTTGTGTCGGTTTTTTCTTCTTTTTTTGCCGCCCTACCGATTGGGTTAAATCGGATTAGTTGGAAACAAAGAAATACACAAAACAAAAGCGGAAATTACTGCCTCCCTACCGATTGGGTTAAATCGGATTAGTTGGAAACTTCTTTTCCTTCACGAGTAACAGCGATTATGCCGCCCCTACCGATTGGGTTAAATCGGATTAGTTGGAAACAAGCTCATCTTGCGTAAATGCATCATCTGTTCCTGCAACCCTACCGATTGGGTTAAATCGGATTAGTTGGAAACTCTGTATAGTTTTCTCGTATAGTGAAGTTAATTAACTGCCCTACCGATTGGGTTAAATCGGATTAGTTGGAAACGTTTATAGGGTCAAAGGCAGCTGCGTTTTTTCCATTCCCTACCGATTGGGTTAAATCGGATTAGTTGGAAACAACAGGATTAGCGTTTGCGAAGTTAGACATAATGACCCCTACCGATTGGGTTAAATCGGATTAGTTGGAAACATTAAAGAGCATCTGGCTGATTGCCGCTTCATTTAATGCCCTACCGATTGGGTTAAATCGGATTAGTTGGAAACGATTAGCGATAGCGCTGTTTGTATGGGAGAAAGCTGTACCCTACCGATTGGGTTAAATCGGATTAGTTGGAAACGAGTTATGTTCCCATCTTTATCCTTTTTATAGCAATCTGCCCCTACCGATTGGGTTAAATCGGATTAGTTGGAAACTTTTCAGAGCTTTTACCCTGATCTTCACTACTGCCCTACCGATTGGGTTAAATCGGATTAGTTGGAAACTCTCAAGTTTTACAGGAGACAATAATGCAAGCTCAATTCCCTACCGATTGGGTTAAATCGGATTAGTTGGAAACCAGTAAGACTAGGCTTTGCTTCGTCCCCACCATCTCCCCTACCGATTGGGTTAAATCGGATTAGTTGGAAACAGTGATTAAAGATGATGTTTTAAAATAAGCTGTAGTTTTATAAGAGAAAGTAAAAAATGGGATTAAAAGAACTTCTCCAAGAAAAACGAGCAGAAATTATCAGTATTGCTGCTAAACATGGTGCTTATAATATCCGAATTTTTGGTAGTGTAGCTAGAGGAGAAGAAACACCAAGCAGTGATATTGATTTTTTGATTGATTATGACTTGAATAAAATTACACCTTGGTTTCCTGGTGGCTTGGTTCAAGAGTTAGAAACTTTGTTGAATCGGAAGGTTGATGTGGTAACTACTAATTCTTTACATTATTTTATTCAAGATCAAGTCTTAAAAGAGGCTATTCCTTTATGAAAGACAGTCGGATTTATCTTATTCACATTCGGGATTGTATCAACAGAATTAAGCAATATACATTTGAAGGTAAAGAAGTATTTTTTAATGATATTAAAACCCAAGATGCAGTTTGAAGAAATATTCAGGTGATGTGTGAGTCTGTACAAAAATTACCAACTGATTGGAAAAATGCATACCCTGAGACAGAATGGAGTAATATTGCTGGCTTTCGTAATAGATTAACCCACGAATATCTAAGTGTAGACCTTGATATTGTTTGGAATGTCATTGAAAACTATTTGCCTTCTTTAGAAAGAACGATTGAAGCAATGGCGCAGGAATTTTGGAATATTTAGTTGAGAACAGAACGCACCAAGGCACGGGAGCATCCCAAATGTGTAAGTTGTATCAAATCCAGGTTATGAATTGTCATTGCGAGCGCAACGTAGTGGAGCAAAGCAATCCCATATCTTGTGATTGCTACACTACGCTGTCGCTTCGTATGCCCTCCGGGCACGCTGCGGACATACTGATAAATTTTCCCGCCCACCTACTTAAGCCGCATTAAACTTTCTGTATTTAGCGATTTCATATTGGATATCATCTAACAAAACAACATCATCAGCTATTTGGGAAAGTTGCTCACTCAGCATTGTTTTCTTCGCAATAACCGTGACTTGAGCACCGCGTCGTTGAAGTTCCTCAATAGCAGGAATAAAATCACCATCACCACTCACAAGAATCACCTTATCTTGCGGTTTCACTTCTCCCAACATATCGACAGCAATTTTGACATCATCACCAACAGTTTTGACATTCTTGCTATCAGGTCGAGGTAAAATAGGAAGTCCAATGACTTCATAACGCAAATGTTCTAAATAACTAATAAAACGTTTTTGTCCTTCACTCATGGGTGAATGAACACCAGTGTAATATTTAAAAGTGGTAACAGTTGCATTTTGAGAAAGTTCTACCCGCAAAGCATTATAATCTGCCTCAATCTGCAAGCTATCGAGAGCAAAACTTAAATTATTGCCATCAATATAAACACGAGTTACCGATGTTTGAGTCTCGGGAAGAGATTTCACTGATGGTTTTTTAAAAACTTGTTGATCAATTTCAGATTTAGCAGTCGTTTTCTTAGCTAACTTCTCTTGTAGTTGAGCGATATTTCCTAAAATTACCTTTTGTTGATGCTGCAACTTATCGATTTTAGAAAGATAAAGACGCTGACAGGTGTTTTGAGTTTTGACTTTTTTCTCAAGTTTATTAAATTCACACTGTGCATCAGAGAGTTTAGCTTGCAAGCAGGTATTCTCTTTCGTTAAGAGGGTTAATTGCTTTTGGTGATTGGCATCTAGTTGGTGCTGTTTGACTAGCATTTCTCTAGAAATAGCTCCCAAAGCAGTGATTTCACCCAACACTCGCAGTAGAGGTTGTTTGCTAGTTGTTCCAGTCAAGATGCACCCCATAGATAAAACTAATGTGATTGGGAATAATTGAGTAAGTTTCATTTCTACGACTCACTAATCTTTGACTTTCATGTATTTAATGTAGTGAGTAGGTGGAAAGTGATATTTCCAGTTATGGGACAATACCGTTCAGATAAGATAATTTGCAAGAACGGTAACCTTTGTAGAGATGTTGCATGCATTTGTAGAACTTTCGGATGCAACGTCTCTACATGTGTGAAATTTCCAAAAACAATCCTATTTCTCGTTCCCAGCCAGAGGCTAGGAATGCATAACTTGAGGCTCTGCCTCAATATCAATATAATAATTGGGAGGCGGAGCCTCGTTTTAGGCATTCCTATGCAGAGCATAGGAACGAGAGAAACGAGAGAAATTTCTCGTTCCCAGCCAGAGGCTAGGAATGCATAACTTGAGGCTCTGCCTCAATATCAATATAATAATTGGGAGGCGGAGCCTCGTTTTAGGCATTCCTATGCAGAGCATAGGAACGAGAGAATCTGAAGAACGAGAGAATCTGAAGAACGAGGGAATTTGAGTAGAGGAAAGAGCACTTTCCACCCATGAGTTTTAATCGGAAATAAGAAAACACAAACCCAAAAGAAATGGTGAAAGTGTATGATAAGTCCTCGTCGAGTCATGATTCTTGCAGATGGTGATAACACCTTTATGGCTGCACAAAATTTTAATCGTAAAATAAACTGGCATAAAGTGCGGGACTATTTAGCAGATCCAAAAGAGGGGAGAGAACTCATAGACATGGTGATTTATCTTGGTTTACCCCCTGCAAAAGAAAGATTTGAAGAACAGCGAAAAAGTAAAGAAAAATTTATCTACTGGGCAAGAAGTAATGGTTTTTTAGTTGTGACTAAAGAAGGTAAAGCTAAGGGAGAAGAATACGAGAATAATGTTGATGTTGTGATGGCGATGGATGCGATTGAATTGGCTTTAGAAGTGAAACCAGATATTGTTGTTTTGGTGACAGGAGATTCTGATTTTGCTTATTTAGCAGAAAAACTCAGAAGAAGAGGAATGCGGGTTGAAGTCGCTTCTGTCGAACAATCTCTGGGAAGTGAGTTAAAAAATTCAGCTAATAGTGTGGTGGATTTAACTGAGGTGTTTGATAAATTTGACCAACATGATACTAACCAAAACTTTCACCGCATTGGTAGTTCTAATGTTTTTGATTGATAAATGCAGTCAGAAAAAACAAGGGAGTTGTTCATGAAAACAGTGAATGGCAAGTTAATTAATCAAGAATTCAATCAGCTAGAAGAACTAACACAAAAGACTGAGAAAATAATTGGACGTTGTGAATCTTTAGAATCTCAGGTGACTGTTCTTAGCAAACAAGACTACACACAATATTTGCAAAAAGTAACCCAGGAGGTAATTAGTGCTAAATCCTATGTGCAAAAGCTTGATAAAAGAATTGGCTTTTTGGAGGAGATGACATCAAAGCAAGCTAAACAGTTGCTATTTCTCAAGATTAGCAGTGTGATAGGTTTGGTAGGCTTGTCGTTTCTGTTTAGCATGAAGAATCTACCTGAATATGACAACAATCAGCCTCAACAACATACGGAATCTACAGAGTTAAAGTTTGCCTCAATTCAACAGCATGATATTTTCCCTGCCTGAGAACTTGCACCATTCTCAAAACCCTAGTGGGAAGGGCACGTCGGTGGGCACTGTCCATAACCTAAAAATAGGAATTTGGTGCGATCGCTAAGCAGTGCCCACCCTACAAAAATTGCTACAAAAATTGCTGATATCCATTTTGAGTGGGCACTCAATTCAACAACATCATATTTTCCCTCCCCTTTATAAGGGGAGGGTTAGGGTGGGGTAAAACTTACAACGTCATATTTCTGCCAATCAAACTCTTGAGAAGACAGTGAGGAAATTAAATGAGAGCAGTTATTAATGGCAAACTGGTAGATTTACCAGAAGGTACAACTGTTGAAGAATTAAGAAAAAAGTTGCCAGAAATTGGTCAAGATGATGTGATGGAAGAGGGTTTTGGTGGTACTCGTCCTCTCAAAAATAACGAAGCGCTCAAAGAAGGTTCAAAGGTTTGGACTGTGCCCAAAATTGTGAAAGGGTAATGCAGTACCAGCCGCAGTGAACAGTAAACAGTGACTCACCGGAATGCATCACTATCAATAACGCTATTTTTTTCGGGTGGGCACTGCCCATCAAAATCGCAAACTCTCATTTTAATGTTGGTAGGCAGTGCCCACCCTACGTTTGGTGAGAATGGTGCAACTCAGGTGAACAGTTATCAAGCAGAAGCAGCTTTCTTGAACTGATAACTGATAACTATTTTTCAGGTGAAGTATGACAGTTACAATTAGCCAAGAGAAATCAGGTTTTCAGCCGAGTACGAGAATCATAGAAGAACTCAAGCTGTTAGAAAAAGTCGCCAAGAAAGTCATTGTTGGTAGTAAGACAGTTGGCGATATCAAATATACAGCGATTCTTATCAAAGGAATGCCTTTGTCTTCCAAAAAATTCACCGTTTCTAACACAGATGTTTTGTTTTTGTTACCACCAGATTATCCACGACTTCCTCCTATTGGTTGCTATCTAAATTATCCGTGGAATACGGTGGGAGAAGGAGACCATCACTTTACCAGACAAAGTTATTATGGTGCGCCGTTTTTAAGTACACAAGGATGGTATTGGTATTGTGTGGGATTGGGGGGAGGATTTAATCAGGATGTCTGGTTGAATTCTTGGAGACCTAGTCATAATCCTGAGAAAGGTCATAATCTTGCGACTTTGTTTGTCACAGCCCGTCACGCGATTAATAGTGAAGATTGATTGACTCGCTGCTTAAAAATTCCAAATTCCAAATTCCAAATTTCAAAATATGAATAAATCTGCTCAGGTTTCTCTGCATATACCACCCAAAATGTGGTCTGAGTTTCGGGATTCTATGCTCAAGTCTCGCATGTTGAATGAAGAAGTCATTGGTTTTTTATTTTGTCAGCGTCATCAAGTTTTCAAAAACAAAATCCGCTATATTCCGAAAACTTGGGTTGTTCCTTCTTCTGACTGCTACGAACATCAATCGACGAATGGATTGGTATTAAAACAGCATTTTCATTCATATTTGCTGGAAAATCATCTCTTAGAAGGTTTAGATGTCGTTCACATTCATACTCATGCAGGTCAAGGTATCCCTGATTTTTCCTATATTGATGACCGCTATGAGTCGGAATATGCGCGGTTTATCGCCTCTGGTTTTCCCAAAAAACCTCGCTTGATTTCGGGTGTCTTTGACGAAGATTTACAATCTTGTCAATTCCGGATGTGGGATAGAAAAGGAAAAAAAATTGAGAGTGTGAAATTCTGTCATTCCTTGTTTGATGTCTCGGAAAATAGAGATATGATGAATAACACAGATTTGATGTTTGCCCGCCAGAAAATCTTTGGTGAAGCGAATCAAAAGCAACTGAATCAGCTCAAAGTAGCATTAATTGGTTGTGGCGGTATTGGTTCAATTTTTGCAGAATTATTGGGGCGTTTGGGTGTGAAGAATTGGGTATTAATCGACCCAGATAAATTGGAAACTGTTAATCTCAACCGAATGCCTGGTGCGACACAAGAAATGGTAGAACAACAATGGCATAAAGTGTATTATGTCAAGCATCTTATCAAAAGAATTTACCGTGAAGGTTCTTGTGTTAAAACAATACCAACCTCAATTGAAAGTGAATTAGCCAAACAAGAAATAGCAACTTGCGATTTAATTGTGGTTGCAACTGACAATCACCTTTCTCGAAAAACTGCCCAAGAATTGGCGTTGGAATATATGCGTCCTTTGGTGTGTCTGGGGACTCATATAGATGTGAAACCAGACAACACACCGCGAATGTATTGCAGAATTACTGTTCCTCCTCTGGGAGGTGGTTGGTGTTTGATGTGCGGTAATATTATCAATCTGCAACTCGCGGCTTTAGAGTCTGCACCTTCTGATATTCATCAAATGGCTGCGGGTGCTGGTTATTTGGAAGGTGTGAATGATCCAGCGGTTTTTTGGCTAAACAGTATCTGTGCAAGTACGGGTGTTGGTGTGATTCACGGGATGGTGAGTGGTTTTTTGAATGTAGATTCCGGGATTGACTGGATTTATGAGTTTCCCGGTAGTGATTGGCGCAAGACTAATATTGAGTATTTCCGGACGGATGATTGTTACTTTTGTTGTTAAGTAGAAGGTGGTTATGCGTGTTGTATTCATGACTTATACCTCACCCCCATCCCCTCTCCTTATTAAGGAGAGGGGGGGACAACCAAACTGGAATACGCCTTTTCCACTCCCATGCCATATTAAATCAGTTGCTAAAGGAACACGGTCAATGCAGAATAATATGTACAGCTACCAGATGACGTTAGAAGGTGAGGTGTTGCGAGTAGGGTTTAATCGGACTTTATTTGCACAGGGCGATCGCATCGCTAAAGATGCCCTAGAAGTCTTAAACCAAATGATTGATTCCGGGCAAATTACTGGAGGGAAGCGTATTTTAATTGACGGACCGCAATCTGTTGCTGTCAGTTATATTATCGCCCATAAACTCGGTCATTTATACGAGGTCGTCGCCGTTCTCGACCCAAAATTGGGTAGTAAAATTAGTACACCAACTGGTTCACTAAGATACAAAAACTACATAGTCACCGTTTCTCACGGTTCATCATCCAAAGTGGGAGATGTGATTGCAACAGAAGAAAAGCAACAAGAACGTAATATTATCAAAGTCGTCTTATGCGGACCACCACAATCAGGCAAATCATGTTTGCGAGATGGTTTAAAAAGAGCGATTTTGCTTACTTTAGGCGCACCTTATCCCTATGTAATTACCGCTTGTCCCGATGGTGAAGGGTCTTGGCATCAACAAGCTTATGAAAATAATGAGGCAATAGCCAAAGACTGTAAGCGAAACAATAAAACAGATGTTACCCCAGAATTTGCACAAGAAGCAGCAAAATGGGTCAAAAGTGCGAATCAGTTAATTAACATTGTTGATGTTGGCGGTAAAATCTCTCCAGAAAATGAGACAATCATGCAGCCAGCATCCCACGCAGTTATCCTTGCAGGTGATACAACCAAGTTTGCAGAGTGGGAAGGTTTTTGTCAAAATTTAAATCTCAAAATTGTTGCAAAGATTCACAGTCAGTTACATGCAACTCAAGACGAGGTTATTCTCGCTGACGACTGGAAGGACAACACTAACGAACTGCTAGAAACAGCACCATTACTCACAGGTAGCGTTCATCACTTAGAACGAGGAGAGGATTTATCTACTCGTCCAATGATAAAAGCACTGGCTGATGTGTTGATTCATTTGACGAAATGTTAAGGTTTCTATCGTTAAGGCGGAAAAATCCCTAAAGTAGCGTATCCAGACTTAGGTAATAAAAAGAACTCTTTGAGGTTTGGGTATTTACTGCTATGCTTTTTTACCTTTTTGACACAGCGTGTTCGTGTGGACTATTTTGATTTGAAGATGACTCACAAAATTTACACAGTCATTACTTTTGCCCCTGTGCAAGGATTTATCGAGAAATCGCGGAAGTTACGAGATTTGTATGGGAGTTCTTATCTACTTTCTTATTTATCTTGGGTGATTTGTAATGCTGCAGAAAAGCATGATTGTCAAATCATTTCTCCAGCCTCACCAAATATGACTCAGGGAATGCCTAACCTGATTATTATCCAGGGTAATTTCCGAGAAAAGGATGCAAAATCAGCTTTTGATACTGCTTGGGAATGCGTCACAGAAACTTGTCGTGATTGGATTGAATCACATGTATCAGGAGAGTATTACTGGAAGAGAAATTGGGATTTATGGAGAACGCACGCCTGGGAATTTTTCTGGGTTCAAGGAGAATCTGGTGAAAGCATTAGCGATGTTCGTCAGCGTTCAAATAATAAAAAATATTGGCGTGATTGGACTGGGATAAATTGGCAGGGTGAGAGTTCTACACTTTCTGGTGCGGATGCGATCGCCTACCCTAGACTCGGTAAAATTTCCGACCCTCGTCAATACAATTACCAACAAGAAAAAACAGAAATCAATCATTTTTATGAACAACTCCAAAATCAATTAGGAGAATCATTTATTGACCCCAGTGAAGAACTGAGTATCCCAGAATTGATTAAACGTATGATTACCCACGAGGTAATTGCAGAAAAATTGATTCAACGGCTTGAACCATCTTTAAGAAAGAATGGTGTCAATGCTGAAAAACTAAATAAGCAAATCAGAAAACTATCAAAAGAACTTAGTCCCAAGTCTTTCAAAGACTTAAGCCGACAAAATGATAATAACAAAACCGACAACAGAACATCAGAAAAAAAATACTGGACTGGTTGGTTTCAGGGAGATGGTGATAAAGCAGGTGATTACCTAAAAAAATTTGCAGGCGAACCAGAAGAAGCTCAAAAAATCGAAGAATTCAGCCTACAAATGCGGGAATGGGGTAAATTTTTTCAAAAAAATCCTCCCGAAAATTGTCGGGTTATTTATGCAGGAGGAGATGATTTTCTAGGTGTTTTTCATGATGCAAAAGAAGGGCGCGAGTTACAATCAAGCTACTGCGTTAATCAATTGTCGAAATTCAAAACAGAGATATGGGACAAGCCAAAGAAAAAGCCTATCTCCGTAAGTGTCGGTTTTGTCTGGGCTGGTCCTGGTGTTCCTCAACGGGATGTCCTCCAACATTGTCGGGAAGCTGAAAAATCAGCGAAAAGCAATGGAAGAGATAGGATTGCTTTTCGGGTTTTGTTTAACAACGGTAATTATTTAGAGTGGGTGTGTCCTTGGTGGCTTTTAGAAACTGGTTTGCTGTCGAGTTACTGCGATAGAGAACACAATCAAGAGAAACCAAACTGGACGCACATATATAATGATGTCGCTGTCTTAGAATCCCGTCATGTTTTCGATGACGACGGTTTAGATATTGCCCTAGGTTTACTTGAGATATATTTTCCCACCCAGACAGACAAACTGAAACCAGAGAACTGGTGGAATGAGTACGATGCAGATAAGCAACTCATCAAAACGGGAATTTTAGGCGATCGCCTTCCTTACACCACAGATAATACCGAGACTGGTAAGTTAAATCAGACCAAAGTCAACAAAGCTTTAACCAACTGGATTATTAACCTTGCCAAAGTGGGATTTCACCTATGTCAGGAATCGAAACAGTAGAAAAAGACTCTACACCATCAAACAATTCTTCTCGTCCACCATTCAAATATTTGATAGTCATCGAACCTTTAGGCTTTCTCTACGGTAGCGCTGGGAAATTCTTATCACCAGAAAACTTAGTCGGACGTTCTGGAAGTAGTTTTCCTCCCACTGCTGCAGCTTTATCCGGATTATTTGCAGCATACTATAGAGGCGATGAAAAATACCTGAAGAATTTACAACTCGCCGGTCCATTTTGGGCTTGGAGTGAAAACCCACAGAACTTTTACGTTCCCACACCTTTTAATTGCTTGGTAAAAAATCTTGCCCTTAAACACTTGTTAACATGGTACAAAGATAGCGGACAAACTGAAGGTCAGTGGCTACCATCTGTCGTTGATAAATTTGATAAAGGAACTTGGATTGCGATTCAGCACTGGGAAAAGATTGCATTTACACAACAGGAAGAATCTCAAAACATTCCAGTAGCTACTCCTCCTTGGAAATATACTCCACACCTACACCCCCGACTCAAAGAAGATGAACGTAGAGTGAATGAAGATTTAGAACGTGGTAGTTTGTTTTTAGAAAACGCCGTGCAACTAAATCCTGATGCTTGTTTAGTGTACCTTTCCAATACCAAACTCAAAGATGATTGGTATCGTTTTGGGGGAGAGGGACACATGGTGGATGTTAAATGCGTTGACTTGTCGGAGATTGTCCAAGATTTACTCAAGCAACCTGTAGGAAAGAGTTTTGCATTAATTACACCTGCAGTTTGGGGTTCCAATCGCTTATCTAAACGAGAACCTGTTTTTTTGGAAAAAGGTAATAAGCAAAAATACGAACAAGAAAATCCAGAAAGCAACGAGAAAAAAGTTTGGTCACTAGAAGGTTTAATCACAGAACGTCCTATACCCTTCCGTTACCGTTTGGGAAATCATCACAATTATCAAACAGATGATTCTCAATCTATCTCCAATGAACACAACCAACGTAAAGAAGCGCCTAAATTATTGTCTCGCGGACGTTATGCGGTTCCTGCAGGTACTGTTTACATCATTGAAGAGTCAATAGAAAAATCTTGGCAAGAGTGGGATGATAAATGGTTCCCACAAGAAGGACCTTCACTCAAACGTTGGGGATGTGGTTTAGCGCTACCTTTACCAAGTGTTTTCGGGTGTTCGCTTTTACCTTGTTCCTGTTCTATTTCTTATTCTTCTCAAACGACCTCTGAAAATTGATCGTAAATTAAGCAAGGCTTAGATCCCTACGTCTACACGCAGTCCCAGTTTCAGCTGAGGTTTAAATCTCCAATTGAAACTGTCTTTAATTTTGAATTTTGTTAGCGCAGCGGTGCGCAGCACATTTTGAATTTTGAATTGTTAACTGGAGTTATATAAATGTACCAAAAAGCTTACGGCATTATTGAAACTTTAGCACCTCTGCATGTTGGAGCGAGTGCAGGGGAAGAAACAGGTAACTTAAACTTGATTTTCCGCGACCAATTTACCCAAACAGGGATTATTCCTGGGAGTTCGATTCGCGGTAGATTTAGGGCGGATATGCGAGAGTATAACCCTGAAAAATGTGATTTATGGTATGGACGTGAAGGTGGCGATACTCCAGGAGGGAGACGTCCAAAGAGCGATCGCGATGAAAAAGATCAGCCAATTTCGACGACAGAAGCACTCGTTAAATTCGAGTATGCATCAGTTGTCTGGTTGCCTGTTTATTGCCCTAATCAACCTGTGGTCATGGTTTCTTGTCCACTGCTCTTAAAAAGATATCATCGTATTACTGGGGGAAAAGATAGCTCAAATATTCAGCCATATATGCACAGTGGGATTAACGCCCAAAAACTATTTTTTAATTTGGGTTTTATTAACTTAGGAGAAAAAGCCGATAGCCAATTATTACCTTATAAAAAGTGTGCGGGAGCATTAGCCCAAAAATATGGATTTGTTGTGGTCAATGATGCTGATATGCCTCTAATTCATGATATGTCTCTGTACCGTCAGAGTCGAGTTAAACTAAAGGAAGATGAGAAAATAGTGGATGATAAAGCTTTCTTCAATGTCGAAGCATTACCAGAAAAGACTATTTTAGTATTTCCTCTTGCTCTGCGCCGTCATTCTAATGAGCAAGGACCAAATAATGAAAAAGAAAAAATTAAAAAAGATGTTAAATGGAACGATTATATTCAAGATTCTGGCTGGCAAGTTACCAATGATAATTCTCCTTCAAAGACTCACAATCTTAAACCAAAAGAATTCTATTTTGGTGGATTAGAATCAATAGGATTTGGACGAACAGAAATAACTTTACACAATTTACCTGATTGAAAGGAGGCATAATTATGACTGGAAATACACCTTTAAATCCACCAAGACGACCTAATGCTCGCAGCAATGTTCCAACTCAACAGACACAAACCCCTGCCCCAGAACCTCTAGGAGTTGGATTTCATGCTTACTCACTTGATCGCTACGCCTACGATTTAGTATTAAGATATTGTCAAGATTCGCAAGTCATTAACGAATCCCATAAAATGCGAATTGCCGTAGCTTATGGACTGGAAAGATTTTGGGGAGAACATTTGCGGGATGATAGCAACAACCCCACGGATCGAGGCAAAAGAAATTATTGGCGCGATGTCTGGAAAGAATTAGCGAAGATTATGCTTAATGCGGGAATTGAGTTACCTGATCGAGATTGTACTGTTTCAAGTAACAATTCAAGTGACAATGTCGCAGGAATTAGAGAAGTGACAACTAAATTATGTCAGATGTCCTTAGCCGATACTCGCGCAACTTTAGCGGTATTAACCCAGTTGTGCGATTCACTGGTGTGGTGGACTCAACGACTCAAACAACGCGATCGCCGAAGGTAGCGGCTTCCGCATCGTTCTAAAAATTAAAAAGAATTCAGTGAGTCATAAATTATGAGTTTAAAAGATGCCTTTGCTAAGGCATACCAAAAGAAAGGGATAACCGTGGAAACCTCTGAATCGGAGGATCGATCTGCAGAGTTTCAGCCACGAAGTGACATCACTCCCGAAGAAATTCGGATGATGTATCGGGCGCAAATTACAGAACGTTGTAGTCTACAAAACGCAGGACAAAACCCTCATCTCACAAGATGGGTAGATGAGTGGGTACAGCCTGACTCCAATCTCAACCCTACTTATCAACACTCACAACCATCTCTTGGTTTAGATGATACCATATACCGCTTTTTACTAAAACTACCGGGACGATTGAGTAGTAATAGCGGTCAAGATAATATCATCCGCCCAGTTCTCGATAGTGAAGGCATTCCTATGATTCCAGGTAGTGGAATTAAGGGGTTATTTAAACGCTGGCTACGACGAAATACATTAACACCAATAGAACTCAAAATAGCTGAAAAACTAAGATTCCATCGGGCATATCCGATTGGTGATTGGACAGGCAGAGGACGGATGGTAGATGTTATTCATCCCCAACAAGAACGCCAAATAGGAATTAAAAGAACTTCTCCCCATGCGTTTGCGGCGATCGCCCTTTATAAACCTACCTTAGTGTTTGAGTTAAGTTGCCGTCAAAAACTGACACTCGAACAATGGCAACGGATAGAGGAATGGGTAAGGTTAGCACTGACAGCAGGAATTGGTGGGAAAACAAGTACGGGATACGGTTTAATTGGGCAACCACCACGCCCACAGCAGGAATACAACCTGATTATTCCACTATTGGGTACGGGGGTTAGTTCTTTATTGAGAAGTGATGTCCCAGAATTTAGACCCAATCAGTTTAAAGCATCTATACGCGGTCATGTCACCCGATTGTTAGGTGGTGTGTGTGGTGATCACAATTTAATTAACAAGCAACTTAACTATTTCTTTGGTCACGATCGCGCTACTGGTAAGTTAGATATGTACTGGCAAACCCAAGCATTTCTTGGTCAGGACCGAACACAGGGACATGAAAACACACCTATTTTTAAGGTGCAAGGGAAGTTATTAGTTTCTTTACCTGAACGTGAGGCTGATTGGTTGCGATCAGTATTCCGATTTGCTTATATTATGGGTGGGTTTGGCAAATCTTGGCGGCGAGTTTGGCACAAGTGCGATCTTCGTGATTGGCATCCTGGCTTTATGCCTAGTTATCAAACCAGGGCGATCGGTTGTCATTGGGAATGTCACGAGCCAAATTTTGTTGGAATTAAAAATAAACGAGATTTAGAAAATTTTCTATCAAACTTGTATGTAAAGACTCAGCAATTTCGATCCCAATTAAATTCAAGGCAACCAAACAACCATCAAGAGTCACCAGATTATATGACTGCTTGGCGAGAAGCATGGCATCCTAACAATGTTACTGTTTATGCTTTAGAAACAGATAAATCACAGGTGATCAATCTTTTCCACGACAAAGAAGAGATTTTCAAATATACTCCTGCTGTTGGCGGACGGGGGATAAATATTAAAAATGGTAGAGAAGAAAGAGATAATCGTCCAACATCTGTCAGTTCCATCTGGCACCGCATGCTACCAATAGACAACAATCAATATTTAGAAATTGTTACGGTATTTCATGGCGATCGCTCACAATGGCGACATCAGGAAAGAGGAGACCAACTGCAAAATTTCATCAATAGTCTCAAAAAAGAATCAGAAGGGCTGCAGTTATCTTGGGGACAAGAACCCAAATAGCCATCTGGAAATTTCTATTTCCATCATCATGCAAGACTCAAAACTATCTCCTTCAGGGTTTCATCCAGTCAAAGCATGTTCTTTAGAAGCGATTGGCTGTCTTGACTTTGAACCAAAAACCGATTGTTGTAATGCTTACCAAAAAAGACACAACAAAGCTGTGTAAATAGGAAAAATCTTAAAATATGCCAAGTAAATACGCCGATTCGTACCGGGACTGTCAGGATTGGGAAGTAAAGAGTAAAAGATAATCTCTTTTGACTTTCTCCCTTTGTTTAGTCTCCGATAACAGGAGGTTTCATCTTGACTAGGTTAAAAGTTGGTATTAATGGATTTGGTCGTATCGGACGTCTTGTGTTTCGCGCTGGCATTAACAACCCCAACATCGAATTTGTCGGCATTAACGACTTGGTACCACCAGATAACCTCGCTTACCTACTAAAGTATGACTCAACTCATGGAACCTTTAAAGGCAAGGTTGAGGCAAAGGATGATGGTATTGTTGTCGATGGGCACTTCATTCCTTGTGTGTCAATTAAGAATCCGGCAGAATTGCCTTGGGGTAAATTGGGTGCAGATTATGTCGTTGAATCTACAGGGCTTTTCACCAATCATGAAGGAGCAGCAAATCACCTGAAAGCAGGAGCAAAGCGGGTTATCATTTCCGCTCCCACCAAAGACCCAGACCGAGTTCCTACTCTACTCGTAGGTGTTAATCATCACCTATTTGACCCGGCAAAAGACACCATTGTTTCTAATGCCAGCTGTACCACAAACTGTTTGGCTCCTGTCGCTAAAGTTATCAACGATAACTTTGGGTTAACCGAAGGACTGATGACCACAGTTCACGCTATGACCGCCACACAACCCACTGTAGATGGTCCCAGCAAAAAGGACTGGCGAGGAGGTCGCGGTGCGGCACAGAACATTATTCCTTCTTCTACAGGCGCAGCAAAAGCCGTAGCACTTGTTTTACCAGAGTTAAAAGGCAAGTTGACTGGCATGGCGTTTCGGGTTCCTACCCCCGATGTCTCGGTAGTCGATTTAACTTTTAAAACTGCTAAATCTACTAGCTACAAAGAAATTTGTGCTGCCATGAAGCAAGCTTCTGAAGGAGAACTAAAAGGTATTTTAGGCTACACAGAAGACGAAGTTGTTTCCACTGATTTTCAGGGCGATGTTCGTTCTAGCATCTTTGATGCGGGTGCTGGTATTGAACTCAACTCTAACTTCTTTAAGGTTGTTGCCTGGTATGACAACGAGTGGGGTTACTCGAATCGTGTGATTGACCTCATGTTGTCTATGGCACAGAAGGAAGGTTTGTTGAAGGATGTGCTTGCTGCTGTAGCTTAGCAGTTATCAGTCAATACGGTTGCTGTTAAGGATTTTTAGTGAGATTTGATGATGTGTAGAGACGTTGCATGCAACGTCTCTACATTGTCTATTTTTTTACTAATTTCCAAAGCCCTAGCTTTTTAGGGTAAATATTCTCCTCAATTTTGTAATTCTGTTCCTTCTCAAGCTTATATCGCACTGCTTGGAGGAAATAATTGTGGGAAGGATTGTATAAAAACACATCCTTGAAATTATTAGGAATTTGCGGTACATTTGACTCATTGATTAACTCAAAGCGTACTTTTGGATCAATTTGATCAATTAGAGAGAATTCATCAGCAAGAAGAGACCAACTTCCTTGACAGGAACTGATCACAAGTGGCTGGGTAGCTTTGTTGATGATCTCAACCACTTGCGGAGTATAAATGTTTTGATACTTAAGCCACCAAGTTTTTGCTTGAGAACTGCTTACACACGATAGGACTCCAGATGTAAGCAGCATAACCATAACAACCTGCCAAAGCTTTAGTCTCCAGATGTTAACAGAGATGGGGATAATTTGAGTGGCTAGGAGGTAAGCAACAGCTAGCTGAATACCTAAATAGAAAGGGATTAAATATCGAGGAATTAGGGATCGCATTCCTCCAAAAATGAAATCTGGTATTGCTAGAGATAGCGCTGTCACACTAATCAATGTTAAGACAAACAACCAAACTCGCTTTGGAGCTTTAAGACAAAGAAAATAAATCGAATATCCTACCAAAATTAAGATAAAAGGAATCAACAATTTTGTTATGATTTTCAATCTAGGTTCATGTTCGTAATTACCTAAATCGTAGCCAAAATCTAAGAAGAAATAACTAAGGTTAATAATCCAGTTTTTAATGAAAGTTAACTTAGAAACTGTATCAGATGTCCAGCGTGTTGTATTCTGAGCTTGTCCAAAATTAATCACAAGAACCACAAGCCAAGGTGTCAAAGCTAAAAACCCTAATAGAGACGCAAGCAAATAAGCAATAACCGTCTTAGTTAATCGAAAGCTTTCAGTTGCAACTACATAGATACCATGAGCAATTATCACCAACCCAGAAAACAGAAATGTATACAGCCCTAATACCACAGTGACTGCATACATTACCCAACTGAGCTTTGTTTTTAGTCGCATTGCTCGTAATAGTGTTGCGCTTGATAGCAAAATTGTCGAAGTCCACAAACTATACTCTCGCGCTTCCTGTGCGTATAGCACATGGAATGGCGACACAGCTATCAGTGCAATTGCTACCCATCCCACGAGCGACGAATCAAATAATTCCAGACATAACCAGTAGATGCAGGGGAACGCCAGCAAGCTACTCAGGGCAGAGAAACTTCTTATTACCGCCACTGAACTGCCAAACCATTGCACCCAAAATCGCGTGAGCACGTAATATAGTGGTGGATGCTGAGGGTCTTCTACTGCTAAAGATTTAAGAGTATCTGTTAAGGTTTTCTCAGGAGTGGGATGCTGATACTTCTGTAAATCTTCAATGCCAATTTCTTTACCATTGCAAACTTGCCCGACCACTTCTGACATTGTGTAGCCAAAAATTCGTAATGAGGTAAAAGTCTCATCATACCAGTAGATTTTTCGGTCAAGATTGACGAAGCGAAAAAACACACCCAGTATCAATAGGACGACGAGTAAAAACCGTAACCAAGTAGGAGGAAGGACCTTGTTATGCATCAGTTTGACCTTCAAATCCTTACATAAATGGTGATTCTAAATAAAAAAATTATCTGTATTTTCAGTTAGCAAAGAGAGAGCTTAAGTCTAAAGTGTAACTATTTAGGTTTGTAAGTACTTTGTCAGCAAAATGAGCAGAATTAACTAATAATTTAGAGGAAAAGTTTAGACATTAAACTTATACCTAAGACATATCTCTGGTGATAGAAGAAAGAAACGGCAATAACCAACTATTAATTTTGACTCAAACCATAAAAAGCAAGCTTGAAGATATTTACTACAAGCGCTGTTTCCCCTAATTTTGTCCGGCTTATATCCCCAACTAACCTTGCGGTATAGTTGGGGACTTACGCCGATTTTGTTAAAACTCCATCTCGCGCCTGGTGGAGTCCCCTACACCCCCGCCCTTTCAGGGAAGTCAAAAATCAAAAATCAAAAATCAAAAGTATTAATTTTGACTTTTGACTTAATACTTTTGACTTGTTTTGCCCCTATTCCCCTACACCCCTAGTTATCAAGACTATTGACTCTTGACGCCCTGCTTTGGAGTCTGGGGCTGGGTTGGGCAAACCCAAGGGCAAAAATGGACAACCCTTGTATTTTTGCGGCCAGAAGTCAACTCGTTTTACCCAAGTTCTTGGGTAGGGCCGCAAAAATACACCCAGATCTTGAGTTTTACGAGTAGACATTGTTAGTGGTTGTCCATTTTTGTCTATGAAAAATGAAGCGGCTGTTGACAACCCTCACTCGTCAATGTGCAATTTAAGTGCATAACAGCTTAATCAGTACTGGAACTCGCGCCAACAAGGGAAAGTGATTTTCCGATGTCGGTCTGATAAACTTCGTTTAACTCATGAAAATGCTGTTCTACTGTTTTGACTGGTCGCGCCTCTTGCCAAAACTCGGTGAGTAAATATGGGTTCTCTCGAATAGTACGGAGTTTGTACTCGAAGTCTCCTTGTTTTGAAGGGTCAAAAATGAAAGCAGGATGGCGAACAAACTCTTGTGCGCCTCCTCGATTTGAACAAAGTACTGGCACGCGACATGCTATGAGCTCAAAAGTGACTTGTGGTAGATTATCTTCCCATTGGGATGGGACAACTCCCAAGTGGATTCCATCCAACATATTGGGAATATTCTCGTATTTGTAGCCAGGGTAGAAACGGAAACGGTGAAGAGATTGAGCTAGAGATAACAACCGTCCTTTCTGTTCAATTGACATTCCCAACTCGACCGCATCATAAATTCGGCTTGCGACAACCAGCTCAAGCGAACTCAATTCTTCCTGTGGTAAAGAACGTAGTTCTTCTAACAAAAAGTAAAATCCCTTATCTTTTCTTGCTGGTCCCATGTAAATTAATTTAAAGGGCTGCTCTGGAGTGTAGGCTGCTGGGTTATTGGGTGGTACTTGGAACTGAGTCGCTTGACTGCCTATATATTTTGTTGTCAATAGAGCTGGGTTCACTCCGTATTGCTTATAAATAGCAGTGGTACGCTCAGAAACAGACAGCGCTACATCAACATAGTGGTTTATAAGAGAAACGATTTCCTCTCGCCGATAGCGATACAAATCAGCTTGCCGAGGCAAATCTGTACTCGTCATCTCTAGAGGTTTCTGCAGGGGAGATTTTGTACGAGTTATCACTTGATACCAAATTTGGCTGTAGATCCCCCTGTAAATTTTTTTAGCTACAGCCACAGGAAGTGATTGCTGATCTTGACCTAGCAAGCTTCCTAAATGATTCAGTTTTCTAAGAGTCAGTTCTAAATCTACATGTATTTTTGTGTCTAGGCAGGAAACACAAGCTCTTCCTTCAAGATAATTTGAGCATGGGCTACTTTCTAATTTCCATAAATTGACTTGAGGGCAAACTGACCAATAGTTGTGCAAGCTAAATACGACTCTCGCGCCGCTCTCTTTAGCTATCTTAAGGCAACTAGCAGTTAATCCTTCCAAGTTGTGAAAGTGAATAATTTGAAAAGGTCCATGTTCTGCTAAAAACTGTTGAAAATATTTTTCTAGCTCAGGATTTTTAACATTTCCTATAGGGTTGTGAAAATAAAAGTGAGAAGGGGAGAAAACAGGAGAGTTAACTATTGAAAAGGTCGGTACACTAGGATGACGATTGTTACGAACCTGTTTAATGTAGGGTTGTTTACTGAAAAAGGTGTAGTCAACCCCACTATAAAGAAAATTAACTTGATAGTCAGTTTGTTGACTAAAATAGTCTATTAAACTCCGGCAGTATATAGATACACCTCCCCCCAACGATGATTTTTCAAAGTAAGGATCCCAGTTGTAATAAAGAATTTTGTATGACATCTTAGCCTCCAGTAATGAGAGTAACCCTGATAAAGATCATCTTGAAATTACATAAAAAATAATTTCACTATCACTTGATTCTGTTTCATATAGCAGTCCTAAATCCTGAGCCGCTACGGGCACGCTACGCGTATCTCCTCCACCAGACGCTAAGCGCCAAAGGCGCACGCTGCGCGTTAGCCCTCTGGGCGTGCGCTTGCGCTTACGTAAGATTTTCTCCTCTCTTTCTTGGCGTCCTTGGCGTCTTGGCGGTTCGATAAATTCTCACAACTCATATAGGATTGCTATAGCTATAAACAGAATCTTTAGTTTTTGAAAATCAAATTAATTACATATGGGAGAATAAATGAGCGTCTGATGTAGACCACTCTGCCTTAACTAAAAACTTACAGAAGTTTGGCAAACCAGGATTACCAGTACCAAAAAAATCACCTCCATCTACAACCACAGATACAGCTTCTTGAAGATCATCTAGAGTTTCGCTATCTGCATGTGACAGATATATCGAAACTTGATACAAGCCATTTACTAAAGGCAAATTTTCTATACCACAGAGAATATAGCCTTGCTCAGAATTAAGAGTTAGATAATCGTTAGTAAAATTACTCCTTAATAAGAGGTCAAAAGTACCTCTCTCATCGGCAACAGCAAGACTTACAACGACATTACTCAGACGTTTTCCTATGTAGTTTGAGTATCCTATTTCAAAATAGTAGTTTTTTCCAGATTGTAAAACTTGTTCTTCATGACCTTTTTGATTTAAGATTCTAAAACTAGAAATTCTGACTCTTCCAGAACCAGTACGGTCTTTTCTTTGGCTTAAAGGCAACTCTTGAGCCAGACTGTAAGACTTTTCTAGATAAACCCTAACAGCTTCTTCTGAAGTACCATCTACACATAGTGTGCCTTCTTCAAGGAGAATTCCGCGATCGCATAAAGATTCCACCATACTCATGTTATGAGTCACGAATAAAATAGTTCGCCCTTCCTTAGCCACGTTGCCCATTTTTCCCAGACATTTCTTTTGAAATTGCACATCCCCCACTGCTAATACTTCGTCCACAATCAAGATTTCTGGTTCTAGATGTGCTGCTATGGCAAAAGCAAGACGTACATACATCCCAGATGAATAATGCTTCACAGGAGTATCTAAAAACTTCTCCACTTCTGCAAAAGACACAATTTCATCAAACTTCTTTTTAATCTCAGCCTTGCTCATACCCAAAATAGCACCGTTGAGAAAAATGTTTTCTCGTCCTGTTAATTCTGGGTGAAAACCTGTTCCCACTTCCAACAAACTTGCGACTCTTCCGTTAATTAAAATCTGTCCTTGTGTAGGTTCAGTAATTCGGCTTAAAATCTTTAAAAGAGTTGATTTTCCTGCGCCATTGCGACCGATAATACCAACAACTTCCCCCTGCTTAATATCAAAAGAAACATTTTTCAACGCCCAAAATTCCTCATGAGTTGGGTTGGGCATTTTTTTGCCAAATGGTGTTAGGAAGTTACGACTGATGGCTTTGGCGCTAGTGGCGATCGCATCCCGTAAAGTTGCGTTTGCTCCCCGCTTTTGGTGGCTAATTGTATATTTCTTGCCTAAATTTTCAACCTGGACTACATTATCAGACACACTTTCACTCCCTAGTTAAATAACAAGTTAAATAACATCTGCAAACGTGCGTTCGGTTTTACGGAAGTACCAAATACCACTGGCAAGAAGCAGAGAAGCCAATCCCGTAGATAGAATGAATCCCGGCAAGTAGAGTTTTGACTGCCCACTCAAAATTGCCCAACGAAAGCCATCAATCACCCCTACCATTGGATTCAAAGAGTAGAGTAAGCGCCACTTTGGGGATATCACGCTGCTACTATAAGCAACCGGAGATATATAAAAGCCAAACTGCACAAGAAACGGCACAATATGGCGGAAATCACGGTACTTTACATTCAGCGCCCCTAACCAAAGCCCCCCTCCAATCGCCACTGCAAAGGCAATCAGAATAAAAAACGGTAGCGTTAAGATACGCCAATCGGGCACAAAGTCATACCAAGCCATCAATCCTAACAGGATGATGCCGGAAATGAGAAAATCTACAAAGCTAACAATGACTGAACTGACTGGCACAATCAAGCGAGGAAAATAAACTTTAGAAATGAGGTGACTACTATTAATCAAGCTGAGGCTACACTCTGTTAAAGAACTCGCAAAAAACTGCCACGGTAGCATTGCTGCAAATACTAAAATTGGATATGGCACACCCTCGGAGGGTAACTTTGCGAGATTGCCAAACACTACTGTGGAAACAATCATTGCTAAAAATGGTCGAAGCAAAGCCCAGGCAATTCCAATCACAGTCTGCTTATACCGCACCAAAATATCGCGCCAAGCTAGGAAGTAAAACAGTTCTCGATAACGCCATAAATCTTTCCAATACTGGCTTTCAGTTCGACCGGCTTTGATAAGAATTCTTGTAGTATTCATTTACAAATAAATAACTTTTTCATGCAAGCTTAGTAAACACTCTTTAGACTTAAGTAGAACGACTTAAATAATTCACGTTATCTCCGCAGCGAATGAAACGAAGGTGTAATGAAGCAATCGCTAGGGTTTCACTGATTTTACATTCTGTTACATAGTTAGGTTTATTCTCACCGACTTACTTATGCAAAACGGAAAAATGGCTGACGACATGGTTTATATACGCCATCACGATACTTCCGATTTGACGTTGGATAATCAAATCATGATTCAAACTAACAATTAAATAGGTGTTTGTCGCAGGCACGACATTTACACTTTTCATTTAAAGCCGAATGCAACAGCGTTATGAAAAAGCTAGTTTTAACCTGAGGGATATTGAACCACTAGAAGTTAAATCCCTATTCGACATGACCTATTTTGTTAATATGGCTGATTTCGGCTAATCCTCTTTCCTTGAGTCATTCCTTTAAGGAATAGTATTATGGCTTGTTACACCAGTCAGTTTACAGATATCAAGTCTAGAGAAATAATAAAAGTCTGTATCAGATAAAAATTTTCGAGATTGCCTCAGTTGGCTAGTTGTGTGAATTTAAGTATCTACAAGCGCAGCAGGATTGGGTGGGGTTATTCATAAAACCTTGCGGGAAGAAATGTAGAAACTCGTCGCATGCGCGGCACAGGAGGAAAGACAACACAAGGGAATGCGCGTCCTCCTAAAAAGGACTAGTTTTTTGATTGGATATAATCCCAGGAACTAGTAAACCTGTTTAAGTCTCCTCGCCCAACACAACTAAGATGACTGGTCTTTAACCACAACCCAACAAGAGGTCTTACAGATAATCCGAACTGGAGAGGTATTCGCAAGTGTGTACCAAGTTGTGTCTTATGGGCTAGTCATCACTTACGTCACCCGACTTGTTTCGGACAAGCGAGCGTGGCTTTAGCCCGCTCGTTGATGACATACTTAGCTAGAGTGAAAGCTCTTAGTTCAGAGTATATACCATAATTAAACTTTCAACACACAAGTTTTGTAAAAAAAATCAATTTCACAGGAAAACAAAAGTCAGTGTATTGAAAGTATTCAAAGGATTTTTATTCAAATCAATTTAAAAATTCAAAACTGAAAATTCACAAGTATCTGCTCTAACTATAAAAATTTACTTAAATTTATATAAACTGTATAAATAGGAAGATTTAGAAATCTTCAATATTAAAGTAAGTATTACTTAAAGTCATGTGTGGATTCCAAGGAATTGCTGAAAAAAGATCTCCTCTAGTGCATAGAAATTTCAGTTTTAGCTCTCATCGGCATCTCCAGAACTCACCCATGTCTGTTAAAGTTCCTGAAAGATTATATAGTTATGACGACTACATTTACCTCGAGTGTTGAGTATCTTCCGATTGCAGGCATTCTCATCAATGGCGGCACTCAGTCACGCGTCAAACTCAATTGGGATGTCATTGCAGAGTATGCCGAAGCCATAACGTTGGATGCTGTCTTCCCACCAATCCTGGTGTTTTACGACGGCAAAAACTACTGGCTGGCAGACGGTTTCCATCGGCTGCATGCAACTAAAAAAGCTGGCCGTCAAGAGATTACCGTAGAAATACACCAGGGTAGCCGCCGCGACGCTTTGCTGTACTCGGTGGGAGCAAATGCCAATCATGGTCTACGACGTACCAATGCAGATAAACGCCGTGCGGTGGATATAATGCTACAGGATGAGGAGTGGAGTCATTGGAGTAATCGAGAGATTGCCAAACGTTGTGGTGTTTCTGAATTTATGGTTCGTCAAATGCGTCAATCTATCTGCGATAAAAACGCAGATACCAAAAAACGCACTGTACAACGTCAAGGAAAAACTTATACAGTTGACACGACTCACATTGGTGAGGCAATGATATCGACAAACATTGCAGAATCTTCAAAGCAACATCCAGAAGATGGATGCGAACAGGTGCTGTGTACAGATAACCCTCAACAAAGTCAGTGTGATGACCAAATTGGCGTGTTAGTACAGCAGATTGATACTAACACGTACGTTGCTAATGGTACACAAACTCCCAGCTTTCAAGAGTCCGAGGTACAGCTTTTCAATAGACAACCGTTGAGCAATGTACATCAAGAACTTGAACATCAGTCTTACCCTACGGCCTCAACAGAAACAATTAATCTTCAAGACATAATAATTGATAAGATTGCAATGGAAATCATACATTTGTCTCCGGAGCAGTTGAGCAAAATCATCTTTACATCTGCCAACAATGGACTGAGTAAATTTCATCTTAACACCATCATTGAAGCGGCTAAACAAGCGCTCAATGACGGAAACCAACAGCAATACCTTCACAAGTTTTACGCACTTCCAGGTATGGAGTCATAGGGAACGGTAAGATATGTCCGTGCAGATTGACAGCTATACCCACAGCCGAACAAACTTACTTAATGAGTGTGGAATTTATGAGCACTTTTCACCTATTGATTGAGCAACTCTCTAACCCAAACCTTCACTTGAATAGTTTGAGCGGAGGTTAAGTAAATAACAGGTAAACTATTGTTGTTAGCTGAAATAATTAAAACTGATTGTTTGCACTTTAAGAAATCAAAAGGAATTGATAATGACTATCCTTAATGAAAAAGAAGTTTTTTCTACAAAAGAGCTATCTCAATTGTTTCAATTAGGACAGGAGGACATCATAAAAGTTATAACAGAAAAACATATTGCTCAACAAAACATAAATGGTGAAGTGCATATCAAAAAAGATGAACTTGAGAATTTGATCAATGAACTTTGGTTATCTTTAGGTATTTCACATCAATATTATGAAATTCCAGAACATTTAAAAAACTGCACATCTCCTTGGGCTGTTACATTAATCAAAATGTATCAAGATAAATTTACTTACCCTGACTCCATATCACCAGAGCAAGGAGATTTTCTCAGAGCTTTAGTTTGCAATGTTGCACCAAAGAATATTTTAGAGATTGGTTGTTTTACTGGTGTGTCTACAATTTGGTTGGCTGCTGGTTTAGAGCAAATAAGAAGTCAAGGCACTGTTCACTCGGTTGATTTATTTAATGATATTATTCCAGTCCTACCTTATCATCGTGGGTATTTAACTAATCCCCTTGAATACGCCCAGAAATCTGTAGATGCAGCTCAACTTTCACATCGAGTCAAGTTTTATAAAAAGAATTCTCAAGAAGTGGGAGCAAAAATTCATGAATTCCTCAGTGAGCCTATTGATTTTCTTTTCATCGATGGAGACCACACCGTAGAAGGATGTTTGAATGATTTTATGCTTTTTTATCCGCATGTATCAGTTGGTGGATATATCATTTTGCATGATATTAACCCTAAATATTGTGGTTGGTACGGTCCAAGATATGTGATTGATAAATTAATCAAAAAGTCTCCTCATTTTGATTTACTCGAAATTAAAACCAATCCAATTAACTACGGTATAGCTGTTATTCGCAAATTGGCTGAAGACAGAACACTTTTATTGCGAGGTCAGCTGACAAAGGTAGGTATTTGGCAAAAAATCAAAGATAAGCCATTAGGCAAGTTCTTGAGAAAAATAAGAAAGTGAAAAATTGTCCAAACGCTGGCTATGAAGATATTATAAAAAAGGAGGCTTGAAAACCTTGTGATGTCAGTTCATGGAATTTTCATTTTTGAAAACTATGTATTTTCAGTCTAAACAGACAGTTTAATTCCCTATTATTGGAGTAAGGAGATGTCATAAAAATGATTAATTATCTTAATTATATACTGCAAGATTGGCAAGTAAATAAAGAAACAAGCTCCAAATCACGTTTCATATTATTGATGTTTCGTTCGACAAAAATATTTGGACTTTTACCTGGTCCTTTTTCTTTATTTTCAAGTTTTTATAGAGGATTTTACCAACTATTAATTGAGTGGATATTAGGGGTTGAATTACCTTGGAATACACAGATAGGAGCAAATCTTAAGCTACTTCATTGTCACGCTTTGGTCGTCAATCATGAAACAATAATAGGTATGAATTGTACCTTAAGACATTCAACCACTATTGGCAATAAGATACTACCAGATGGTACAGCCAGTGGGTCTCCAAAAATTGGAAATAATGTAGAAATCGGTTCCAATGTTGTGATTATTGGACCGATTACTGTTGGGGATCATGCTGTGATTGGAGCTGGTTCTGTTGTAGTGAAAGACGTTCCTAGTTGCTCCGTAGTTGTAGGAAATCCAGCAAGAGTTATTCGCACACTCAATACTACTTTGTCTTTTATTAACAACGAATCACAGCAAGCTGAGGAACTAGCATCAGTATCAAGTCAACATCAATGAACAATGAACAGGGAACAGTGAAGGAGTCAGGAGTCAGGAGTCAGGAGTCAGGAGCGGAGCAAGGAAAGCTCCGCCTCCGGTCAGGAGTCGCAATTCTTTATTTATTTCTTCTGAATACTGAATTCAGAATTGCTGTTAGCGTAGCGGGGCGTTTGCGCAGCGCCCCCTAAGGGGGCTAGCCCATTCTTCTTCAAACTGATAACTGATAACTGATAACTGATAATTGATAATTGATAATTGACAAGGGAATTGGTCACTCTAATGCCGATAGTCTGTATGGATAATGTAGTGTTTCTGATTAGCCAAATGCTGAGGAAGACCGACAATGCCCAAGGTTTCTGTTGTTATTCCAGCCTATAATGCTATGGTTTATCTCCCTGAAACTGTGGAGAGTATTCTGAGGCAGACTTTTACTGATTTTGAAGCATTAATTATTAATGATGGTAGCTCAGACAATATTGTCGAATGGGTTTCTCAGCTAGTCGATCCACGAGTGAAACTGATTTCCCAAACAAATCAGGGCGTACCCAAAGCACGCAACACAGGTATTGCTAATGCTCAAGGAGAGTATATAGCATTCTTGGACGCTGATGATCTGTGGGAACCGACAATGCTAGAAAAGCAAGTGCGTTGTCTGGAAAATAATCCTGCAGTAGGCTTGGTGCATACTTGGATGGCTGTTATTGATGCACAAAGTCAGCCCACAGGTAGAGTCATGATCTCAAATGCTGAGGGTGACGTTTGGAAACAACTCGTGGTGCAAAATACAGTACCTTCCTCTTCAGTCATGGTTCGTCGCTGTTGTTTTGACACGGTTGGGGGATTTGACCCAAATTTACGCAACATTGACGATTGGGATATGTGGATTCGGATTGCTGCTCGTTATCCCTTTGCAGTGCTCAAAGAACCTTTAATGCGCTATCGAATGCACCTTAATAATATGACTAAAAACTGGCAAGTGGTGGAAGAAGCTTTTGAGATCATTATTGAGAAAGCATTCTGCACTGCACCGCCCGAACTATTGTATTTAAAAAGCCGAAGCTATGGTCATGCCAACATATTTTTAGCTTGGAAAGCCGTGCAAAGTGGTAATAGAGACTACAACAAGGCAATTCATTTTCGGCAACAAGCCATTGCTCACTTTCCTAAACTACGTTACTCGCGGGAGTACTTGCGCTTGAGTTTGGCGATCGCCATGCTGCAATGGTTCGGCTCTAATGGTTACACTAGAATACTGTCGCTGTTTTACGCTCTGCGCCGACGCATATTAAGTGTGACCTAACAACATCGCAGTTTTTGCACTAAGTGATTACAGAATATCGAACACTGGTCTTTGTGGCTTGAGCTGCCTATTATCTGACAAACTATCCTAGTTGTTGTTAGGCGTAAAGGAGCATACTAACATGACGACCAACAAAGCTCGTAAATATACGGCATTTTTACGGCAACTAGGGCAGAAGAAGCGTCACTCGCTCCGCTCAAATTCAAAATTCAAAATTCAAAATTCAAAATTATTCCTCATTTTGATAGCGCAGCGTGCCCGCAGGGCATACTTTGAATTCAAAAGAGGTCAGTTAAGCAATGTGACGCGGGTTTTATTAACAATATTTTTGGTTAGCTTGCTCTTGTTCTTAAGTTATGCTTCTACCGGCGTTACCATGAGCCAGAACACCAACCACATTGCCAAATCTACCACCACTCAGGGCAAACGCGACAAATGGCTGTGGCCTTTCGCATCCAATTCTATATGGAATATGCCGATTGGCTCTCGCGCAGTTTATCGACCAGCAAAGATTCAACAGGCAAAATATGCTTCTGGAGATGAAGAATACTTCTACAAACTCAACAGCAACGATCCCCAACGTCCGGTTTACAGTCCTGGCAATTTTGGACCTGGACGCTGTACAGGAACCCAATCTATGGGAATTTCGCTACCTGTGCCAGACAACTTGATTGTTCCAGATGCCACAAGTCAGCCATATTATACACCCAACAACGCCTCAGCCTTTCTCATGCCCGATGGTAAAACCCTTGAGCAATTTGAACCACTAGCACGCTGTACAGCAGGAGGATCTGTTCATGGGTGGCGTAATCCTTGGGGCGGCGTTGATATTTATGGTGACGGTATCAAAGGCGGACACCTCGGTTCTGGTCTCTCTTCTATTGGTGGATCTATTCGCAAAGGTGAACTCACAAACAATCAACCGATCCGCCATGCATTAAAAGTTGTTATTTGGGGGGAAAAATACCTTTACTACTCTCGTACTGTTCCAGGATATCGTTGGCCTGCCTACATTGCTGATAGTAACGCCGCCAATCAATATCACGGTACTAATCCTAAGTTAGTACAAGGAACACTTCTGGCAATTCCTCGCAATGTGACTGCAGCAAGATTAAAACTGCAAACACCAGCTGCTAAAAAGTTATTTCAGGCATTACAAAATTATGGTGCTTATGTTGTTGATGATGCAGGTTGGGACGCACATTACTTATGTGTCGAGAAAGGAGTTGTTGAAGAGTTTCGGGCTACTTATGGTTATGATTTCCAAACTGCTAATGGGAAATTTTACGACGACTTTATGAAGTTATTTAAAGCACTTCATATTGTCGATAACAACGGACCGAAGAATATCGGTGGTGGTGGAACTCCACGAGTTTCCCTAGCACCTCCAATCGGTAACTGACTTTTTCAAAAGAAAGAGAAATGGGCATTTTCATGAGTTTACCGTAACTCATGATTTGCAAATAAAAGTTGATACGCGCGTTGCATTCAAACAGAAAATCTTCTCCCTCCCTCTGTTTCTCTGTGTCCTCTCTTGCCTCGTGCGGTTTTTTATTCTCTCTGAACACGACGCGCTTATGACCTGAACCTGCAAATCATTGCTTCTGCTTGTAGATATCCAAATATTTAAAAGGTGGAATACTTAAATGTTCGATTACTTAATTGTTGGCGCAGGATTCGCTGGAAGCGTCCTTGCTGAAAGACTAGCGAGTCAGTCTGGAAAAAAAGTTCTGATTGTTGACAAACGTCCTCATATTGGCGGTAACGCCTACGATCACTACGATGATTCAGGCTTACTCGTACACAAATACGGTCCGCATATCTTTCACACCAACTCCCGCGAAGTCTTTGAGTATCTTTCATTCTTCACCGAGTGGCGACCTTACGAACATCGCGTTAAGGCTAGCGTAGATGGTCAACTTGTACCCATCCCAATCAATCTTGATACCGTTAATCGATTATACGGATTGAATCTCACTTCGTTCCAAGTAGAGGAGTTCTTTGCTTCAGTCGCTGAACAAAAAGAGTACATCCGCACTTCAGAAGACGTGGTGGTGAGCAAAGTTGGTCGAGAATTGTACGAGAAATTTTTCCGTGGTTACACCCGTAAGCAATGGGGACTCGATCCATCGGAACTCGACAGATCAGTCACCGCCCGTGTACCTACCCGCACAAACCGCGACGATCGCTATTTCACAGACACTTATCAAGCAATGCCTCTATATGGTTATACGCGAATGTTTGAGAAGATGTTGTCTCACCCCAACATCAAGATTATGCTTAACACCGATTATCGGGAGATTCAAGAGGCGATCGCCTACCGCGAGATGATCTACACTGGTCCCATCGACGAGTTTTTCGATTACTGCTATGGGAAACTTCCCTACCGTTCTCTAGAGTTCAAGCATGAAACGCTAAACAAACCTGTGCATCAGCCTGCACCAGTCATAAATTACCCGAACGAACATCCATACACCCGCGTCACCGAGTTCAAGTACCTGACGGGACAAGAACATCCTAAAACTAGTATTGTCTACGAGTACCCGCAAGCAGAAGGAGATCCCTACTACCCCATACCGCGTCCAGAAAACGCTGAAATTTACAAAAAATACAAAGCACTAGCTGACGCAACCCCAAGCGTAAGTTTCGTGGGACGGTTGGCAACCTATAAGTATTACAATATGGATCAAGTTGTGGCTCAAGCACTGGCAGTCTACTCCCAGCTTGTTCAACGGGTACTCATAAAGATTTAAATCCGTTACTCCTGCAGGGTTTTTGAACAGTAGAACGCAAAGTAAAGAGAATGCAAGTTTGGTGGCGCTAAAGGAGAATTATAAGGGTAGTTCGCGTGCTTATACCAATTCGCGTTCTAAAGTGTCATTCTGAATGTAGCGAAGCGGAGTGAAGAATCTCAGGGGATACACCACTGTTGCTTTAGCCACGGTTTAATTTCGTTTTTTTTAAAGTCCTACGTATCGTTTCATAACTAACTGAGTTCACAATGCCTAAATGTACTAATCGCCCTGCTAACAATCTTAATGTCCAGCGTGTGTTTCCTTCAGGTGCTTTTGAACATGCTGTCGCAATTAAGAAAGCTTCTTTTTCATCATCAATTTTGCGTGTCTTAGGTGGGTGTGGACGCTCGTTTAGCACTAAATCTATACCTCCGGTTGCTAGTCTTTGTCGAGCACGTTCCACTGTTGAAACATTGACCCCAAGGTTGTGTGCGATCGCTTTATCTGTTTTCCCCTCAAAGCTCATCAGGATAATACGGGCACGGGTTATACTTCGCGCTTTGGTCTTTCCTGACCTGATCACTGTTTGCAGCTTTTCGACTTCTTCCGGTGTCAAACACACAGTATATTTTTTTGCCATCATGCCATCCTCAACCCGCCTTGAGATAGCTTACCAAAAATTGCTAATACCCCGCAAAGTTGGTGTGACAGACTACTAGTCTAAACACCAATTTTGACCACACCCAGATCGCACAGATGACGGTCTTCCTCTTTGACATTTGCACTATTTTTCAAATAGTCCTTTGCCCAATTGCACCCTTGCACCAATAATTTCTCCGGACTGGAATCAAAATCTAAATTCCAGAGAATGACGTGACCAATTGAATCTGATGAAACCAACACTTGACCATTAGGACTAAAACTCAAACTTTTGACCCCAGCAGTATGACCACCAAGAGTTTGCAGCACTTCTCCCCTGTGGTTCCAAAGCTTGACGGTCATATCTTCGCTGGCAGTTGCAATACTCTGTCCATTAGGACTGAAAATGACAGCGTTTACCTCACCTTCATGTCCTTGAAGAGTTAACAGTTCTTTACCATGTCGGTTCCAAAGCTTAACCGTTTTATCTTTGCTGGCAGTTGCAATAGTCTGGCTAAACCCCTGCGGGGACGCTACGCGAATAGGACTGAAACTCACTGAGTCTATTCCTGCTTGATGCCCCCGCAGAGTTAACAGTTCTTTACCCTGCCAACTCCAAAGTTTGGCTGTGCCATCTTCGCTGCCAGTAACAATCATTCCTCCCTTGGGGCTGAAACTCACACTCCTAACACCTGCTTTATGTCCCCGTAGAGTTAACAATTCTTGACCTCTGAGATTCCACAACTTAGTGGTTGTATCCCAACTAGCACTGGCAATGGTCTGACTATCAGGGCTAAAACTAACGCTTCTAACATCTGCCTGATGCCCTCGCAGTGTCACCACTTCTTGACCAGCTAGATTCCACAGTTTAATAGTTTTGTCTCGGCTAGTGGTCGCAATGAATTTGCCATTGGGACTGAATTTTAAACTTCTCAATGTATCGTCATGACCACTTAATGTTGCTATTTGTTGTCCTTGTAGGTTCCACAATTTAGCGATCGTATAGCGACCAGCAGTACCAAGGATCTGACCATCCGGGCTAAAACTGACATTGGCTGCTGCGGCTTCACCAAGATTGAGTATGGAGGAGTTGGATTTATTGCCCAAGTTCCATAGTCTTACCATCCCATCTTCACCACTACTCGCAAGAAGCTGACCATCCTTGCTAAAGTTGACACCCCAAACGGCATCTGTATGACCTTGGAAAACTTGCAGTTGCTTTCCTTGGCGGTTCCAAAGTCGGACAGTTTTATCCCAACCAGCAGTCGCAATAGTCTGACCATCACGATTGAACACTACACTACCAACAGTATCAGTATGTCCATGCAGGGTTACTAGTTCCTTTCCTTCTAAATTCCAGAGTTTTGCAGTTTTGTCCTTACTGGCAGTAGCGATTGTTTTGCCATCTCGACTGAAATTAACATACATCACCCAATCGCGATGTCCTCTGAGTGTCAATAGTTCTTGACCATCCAAACTCCAAACTTTTGCGGTACCATCCCGACTGGCGGTAGCAATCATTCCTCCCTTGGGGCTAAAACTAATAGCAACAGTAGGTGCATTGTGGGTATAGAACGATCGCAACTCTTGACCTTCCAAATTCCATAACCGCATTGTGCCACCCCACTCCATCCCTGCTACCATCTTACTATCGGGGCTAAAGCCTACGCATGCCACCCAATCCTTGTGAGGTAAACTAAGAAGTTCTCGACCATCTTCAACACGCCAAACCTTTACAGTTTTATCCCGACTGGCACTCACTAGCATCTTACCATTTGGGCTAAAATTGACACTCCAAACCCCATCAGTATGTCCTCGGAGGGTGTGAAGTAGCTTACCGTCACGCTGCCAAATTTTTACTGTCTTGTCCCAACTAGCAGAGGCAAGCTTCTGTCCATCCGGGCTAAATTTCACCCGTGTAACGACATCTGTATGCCCTACTAAACGATTACTTTCGCGTACCCAGTAGATAGATTGCCGTAGTGCTTTTTCTACCCGCACTTTTAAGTCTTTAACCGCATTATCCTGAATAATTTTGTTTAATTTAATACTTGCTTTTATGCTTGCAAGCAAGGCATCCAAGTTATGATGAGACTCAAAAGCCGCTTCTGATGAAAGGATGAGCGCTTTAATTTCACCAACAGTTACCTGTCGTTTTTGTTGCGTAGTTTGCCATGTCAGCAATCCTGAGAGTCCCACTAGAGTCACAGCGACTACCGAAAGCACTGATAAACCCATCAGTCCACGCCGAATGGTTTTCTTCGCTTGCTGTTGGGCGTTAAGCAGAATTTGATTTGCTTGTTCGGATGTAGTCAGTGCATTCTGCACTTGTTGTTTATCGAGTTCCTCGCTAGCAGCTAAAAAACGATAATCTTGGTTGCTCAAACTTTTTCCTTTTGCCCAAGCTTGAGCTTCTTTGAGCGCTTCTCCTCGTAGGAGATATGTTTCATCTTGAAAATCAGATGCTACCCAACCGTTCAGTAAATCTGCGTAGGGTCGCAACTTCTTTAATTGCTTTTCCACCCATTCGGAGTTGAAAACTTCTTGATATATGCGGTTGTAAACCTGTAATACACCCTGTTGTTTGACAACTAACCCTGACAGGAGTAACTCAATTTTTTCTGGAGAATCATCAGCAGGGACACCACCATCTTGTAGAATTTGCTGATACAGTCCCAGTAATCTGCTAGCGCGTTGTTCGTTACTCAGTATGCGATCGCGTATCGTTCTTAAATGAGGTGGTTCATCTTGGGCTGCCCAATTTTCAATGATGCGCGATCGCACAATCGCACAGACTTGGTCAGCAATCTCCTCATGCTGCGTTAATATCTCTTCCATCAACTTTTGCAAGAATGGGTATTGGGGAGTTGGAAATTCTTTCTTTCTCTGGTTATCTTCCTTCTGTGCTACCAACTGACATAGTTTTTGAGTCAGAAATGGCTGTCCTCCCGTCCAAGCAAGTATCTCTTTGAGTACAGACTTGGGATTGTCTATCTGAGAAGCCAATCCTCCTTCTAATGGTTTAACTTCATGCAAGCAGAAACCATTCAACTCAATCGCCCGACCAATATTAAAAGGTGTGCGAGTTTTATCTGCAATTAAATCTGAGGGTGTTGCTACTCCCAACAAAGCAAAGGTCAGGCGTTTGTATTCGTGGCAAGAGCGAATCAGAGCGAAAAAGTCATCTGTATTAAATGGTAAGCTGAGAGTACTGTCGATTTCATCGAAAAAAATCACAATTGGTTGGACTATTAATTCTGGCAGTACGTTTTGCAGCAACTCGCCCAAGCGACCTACAGGCGATAAGTCTTGCCGTTCTGCTAGCCAATTGCGGACGTTTATCTGGCCAGATAAACGGAAACTCCGCACTAGACGCATAATAATATCGGCATACCATTGGTCTGGTGTAATGTTCTTGTTCCCAATACCGGACAAGTCAACCGTTGCACAAGCAAAGCCATCTTCTTGCAGTTGCTTAGCCACCTGTACACGCAGGCTAGACTTCCCCATTTGGCGACAGTTGAGGACGTAGCAAAAAGCACCTGATTTCAAAGCCTGGTAGAGTTCCTTATCCGCCTGTCGCATGACATAGCTAGGTGCATCTACTGGGAGGCGACCACCAACTTGATATTCATAAGGTGACAACAGTTCGTGCATTCTAGTTGCCTG
This sequence comes from Brasilonema sp. UFV-L1, assembly GCF_012912105.1. GTDB lineage: Bacteria > Cyanobacteriota > Cyanobacteriia > Cyanobacteriales > Nostocaceae > Brasilonema. Next base: position 24,940 of record NZ_QMEA01000022.1, on the reverse strand, counting down.
CGTTATTGATCAAAGGTTGACTGACTTTATTTTTAGGGTTTGAGGCGTCAGTTGTAGATGTAGAAAAGTTAAGGATTTTATTGACTTAAGTTTTGATTAAAATTCTTCACTTGTCATACATCAAATTTTTCGTAGCTATATATCGTAAAGCTTAATATAGCAATTCTATCTAAGTAAGTCGGCGTAAAAATTTCAAGGTATGTCCGCAGCGAGTGGAACGCAGTGAAACGTAGACCCCGGAGGGGGCTTCCCTCCGGGTAGCAATCACAAGGATTTGGCGTACTTTACATTCTGTTACATGCTTCGGTTTATTTGTGCCGACTTACTTAATTTGTGAAAATTATTTTTTAAATGTAGACGCGGAGCGGCTTGCCGTAGGCTACCGCACGCCTTCGCAGAGTACACACCAGAGAAGAATAAAGAGAGGTTTTCACGTAAGCGCAAAGCGCAGGCGCAGCCAACAAAGCAGCGTGCCCGCAGCGGCTCAGGATTTAGGACTGCTATATTTCAAATTTTACACAATTTTAAACATTGTTTACCTTGCCATAATCTAGCTTCACTATCCGGTCTGATAAATAGAAATATTGGTCGTCATGGCTAACAACTATCACAGTTTTACCTTTATTCTTTAATTCAGGTAATAACTGCATATAAAAAATCTTCTTAAATTCAGGATCTTGATCAGAAGCCCATTCATCAAATACATAAATAGGTCGATCTTCTAAATAAGCAGTCAATAGAGCTAGGCGTTTTCGCTGTCCTTGAGACAATGAGGTAGTAGAAAGTAAACCATTTTTCACTTGAACTTTTTTCTCAAGTTTTAACTTAACCAGATAGTCATAAATTTGCTTGTCAGCAAAATTTTCACCTACACTCAAAAACTTATCGAACAAATAAAAGTCAGAGAAGACCACTGAGAAATATTGGCGAAACCACTCTTGATTTTCTGTAGTTACTAATTTGCCGTTGAGATAGATTTTTCCACTCTCAGGAAGGTACAATCCAGTGATTAGCTTAACAAGAGTAGATTTCCCACTACCATTACCACCAACGATAAAAACAATTTCACCATCAGAAAAAGTCAAATCAATCGGACCAAGAGTAAAAGGTGTATCTTCATAGTCTTGATGATAAGTATGAGTCACACCTAAAAGTTCTAGACGCTTACAGAGATTATCTGCTTCATCCCAACTTATCAAATTACTCTCATGTGAGTGATTTGACAATGATAGCTTAAGAGAGTCAATATTCTCCAAAGCAACAGTTGCTTTGCTGAAGGTAGGAATAGCACTCATAATGTAATCTAAAGGAGAAAGCAGGTAGAGGATAGTCAGTGCATAGCCAGACAAAACATTGGTAGGAATAGCTTTAAAATTAGGAAAGGCAAAAATGACTAGCCCAACAACCACAAAGAATAAAATATTACCCCAACTAGCAGCAGCCGCAAATATAGTCGTCCCAACTACATTTTTACGCCGACATAATTGTGCAGTTTCTTTCAGTTCTTTCTTCAGAAATGTTTGTCGTCGCTGATAGTGAAGCTTAAGTTCTTTCGTTCCTTCAGTTATGCTCCGAAAATGGTTAAATAATCTATCTTCTTGCTGACGAGCTAATGTAAAAAATAACGTTGCCTTGTGTGCTACCTGTTGATAGCTGAATATTCCTAGAAACAAGGAAATCACCACTAGAATAAATACTATTGGAGACAACCAAAACAAATAAAAAAGGCAACTCACAACAATGGCAATATCAATACACAACGTAGGAATAACGTAAACTGTCTTAGAAATTGCTACAACATCATCCGTTAGTGTAGCTAAGATGCGATGCTTTCCTAAGCGCTCTAAATGATATAGTGGTGCAGCTAAAATTTTCTCACTCAAGATGAGCCGTAATTCTAAAATTGCTTTTTCTGCAAGATTTATTAATAAATATTTAGAAATGATATTAGTAAGCAATCTTAGAAAACAAAGACCGATAAAACTCCAAATGAGTGTGGTTGTTAGTGAAGAGTGATTAACTTGAGTGTTTATTGTAACAATCAATCCGGCTGTACTAACCCCACTTAATAAACCGATGAAAGCAGCAAGAGCCAGGGTTTTCCAAGAAGAGCGTAACAATAGACTCATCAAGTTCATATAAACTCTTCGGTAATAGATTCCGTAATAGATAAGTAGTCTTGCTGTTTATATATAGAAGGTAACAATTCCCTTGTCGATACAGAAAAGTTAAGGAACTGGGAAAGGAAGTGACTTAACTTGTAAACTTAACTCATGAATGGAGGAAGCAAGAAGGAGATTTAAGTAAGTTTTCATCCCCTCAAATTCCCTAACTAATCTATATTGACTATTGAAGCGCCAAATTTTATAAAGAGAATAGTTAAGATTTGCAATCAAAGCCAATTTTATGAATGCTAAACTAGACGTTATCATAATTGGGGCTGGTTTTTGCGGTATTACTGTAGCTGCGAGTTTAAAAAAATTTGGCATTAATAATTTTGTCGTCATCGAGAAAGGCGAGACTGTTGCGACTATATGGAAAAACGCATATCAGCGATTAGTTAGTCAAAACCCCTATTTTACCCTACCTTTCTTTGAAGGTAACGGAAAATATTCCACGTTTAAGACCAAAGATGAAATGGTGCAGTATTTAACAGAATATGCACATCATTTCCAAGTTGATTCACATATTCGTTTTGCTGAGGAAGTACAAAGTATTACCAAGGTTGATAATCAAAACCAAACTGATTATAACTGGCAGATACAAACAACTAAAGATATGCTAAAATGCAAAATCCTGGTTATCTGTACCGGATTAACTAATGAACCTGTGATACCAAATTTTGTTGGACAAGAAGATTTTTCAGGTAAGATTATTCATAGTAGTGCCTATAAAAACGGTATCCCTTATCGAAATCAGAAAGTTTTAGTCGTTGGTTCGGGAAATTCAGCAGCAGAAATAGCACTTGATTTATATGAACACGGTGCTGCTCGTGTAGATATGTTAATTCGCGGTAAACGTTGGGTATTTCCTCTTTATCCGAGACTGCGAGCGCTACAATATTGGTTATGGCGAAGCAAGTCATACTTTAAACGGTTGTTCAATCAAAATACAACAGATAACAGAATAGAAGCTATGGAGAGAGCCATAGACTTCTCTCCAGAAGAATTGCAAGCAGAGATCAAGGAAACTGATAAATTTATTCAGCGTTTTGCTTTAGATTTGAGTGCATACTCTATCTATCCAGAAGATAAAGGAGCAATGGATATGGAAGTTAATCAGGGACGTGTGGCGTGGGTAGATAGAGGTACTGTCAAACAAATCAAAAAAGGAAACATTCAAGTCATTTCTAGTCGTATTCAGCAACTCACAAAAACAGGCGTAATCTTTGCCAATGGTGTATCACAAGATGACGATGCAATTATTTTAGGTACTGGCTTTCGTCCTGGCATCAATAAAATATTGAGACAGCCTGAATTGTATCTTCATGTGAACGATAGGTTATTACCAAAAACAGATGGTAAATGCCAATCTATTGTTGACCCTACACTTTACTTTGTAGGTTTCGAGAAAACTGTTGCTAGATCCGCAACTTATGGATATTACGGCTGGTGTACAGGTAAAAGAATTGCCTTTCAATTGCTGGAAAGAGAATTTTTATCGCGTCAAGAATTGAAGATTTAACTCTATAGGAATCCTAAATAATTTATGAAAAATCTTGAGTAGTGTAGGGTGGGCACTGCTAATCAGATCCTGCCCACTATATTCGGGTTTTAGTGGCAGTGCCCACCTACGTGTGTTTCAAAAATCTGCGGAGGATTCCTATAGTTAAGAATGATGCTGTAAAAGTTAAGTCTCAAGTTAAGTTAGCTTATAGATTTAATTCCTTAACTTTTCTGTATCGACTTTTATCTTGGCAAATTATATAAAAATAACAGAACACCTGAAATCAAGGAGTCGAACTGATGAAGAGTTCAATAAATTCTATGAATAATATGCACTGGAACAGAATTTTCACCCTTGCTTTACCAATCAGCATTTTGTTATTTGCACAAGCTTGCGCCCCTAGAAGATTAATTTCTTCTACCCAGTCTAATGTAGACAGTCCTGTTAACTATCCACTCAAACATAGTGGAAATTAAATTTGTCTAAGCTTTTGGAATCAGCAAGGTTAATGTGTGACCGAAAAAGAAAAGGATACAAGCCCCCAACTTATGGTATGGAGAATGTAAAAAATGTTTTCAAAAGACGCATAGCGCGTTAGCGGAGCGGCACGAAGTGCGGAAAACGGCGTCCTTGTTTCAAGCCCCTAAATTTATTTTGGTGGTTCTTAATTTTGAATGAGCGAATGAGCGAATGAGCGAATTTGAGCGTTTGCGTAGCGCCCCTCTTAGGGGCTAGCGAGTGACAGCGGGTTTCAATAAGTGTGAGGTACATTAAAGAGTTAAGAAACTGCAGACGGACGAGGCAGTGCGGTCTTGGGGTTTCACGCCAGGTGCTACAACGGGACGGCAGGTGCTACAAGTCGGCGAAGCCGCCCAACGCACTGCCTCGGGAACCCCCGCAACGCACTGGCTCCCCAAGTGGAGCATCTGCCGTGCAGCCTATAGCAGATAAATCTGTACTTCATCCGGATGAAAACCGCTATATTAAAATGTTTCAAAGCTTTGAATCTCCTGATTTAATTATTTAAATTTCAAAGAACTTACACAAAATTCCTAGGTGTAAGTTCTTTTATTTTTCTTTAATACGGTTCAGTTAAGCTGCAAAGTTAAGTAGACAGAACGAAGGTTAAGGAGATAAAGTCCATAACTTTCCTATATCGACCTCTACAGAATCAAACTCTATAAAGAGATTATCAAATGTTACGCTATTCCAAACAAGGACAGACTTATGCAACTGCTTTATCGCGGTATCCACTACACAATCAATGCTTCTCATATTGCAATCACTCCTGGTGAAGTTGTTGACAACAGAATCCATGATGCAAAGTACCGAGGAGCTACTTACCAACGTCAGCGGGTCGCACAGGAGACATTTCAATCCATACTTGAGTTGAAATATCGAGGTGTTTCTTATCTGACCGGCACTGGCATGAAGTTGTATCAAGCAGACAATAAAAATCTGTTTCAGCCAGCGCTCGCGCCAGAAGCAATTGCCTGATTATATAGCAATCTTAGATGATTTGTGAAAAAGGTTTTGATTGAATTAACCGCAGAGGACGCAGCGGAAAGTCTGAGCGGAGGTTTCCTCCGGAGCGCGTAAGCTCCTCAAAGGAGCGAGGCTCAGAGCTTTCCAAGACAGAGAGCGCAGAGAAGGAAAAGAGAGAGTTGAGCGCTAAGGCGCACGCTCCACGTTGGCGGAGCCTGTCCGTAGGACTTACACGAATGATTTAGGACTGCTATAGATGAAATGACTTCCATTTATGACTAATTGCTCAAAACACTCAACAAATTAACAATTATAAGCAAACATCATGACACTTCAAGACATTGTAACTACGCTTGAGAATCATATTCAAAATGGTCAGATCGTCCTGACAAGCTCAACGCTAGAATTTATTCCTTTTAACAAGTTTCTGACTATTCTAAACATAGAACAGTTTGCCTTAAGAGATGCTGAAATTAACATCTCTGCAAATAGTGCTTCTCTGACTGGCAAAACATCTTTACTCGGTGTCGAGAATGCTAGACTTGCCATCTTGTTTACCGAGACTGACAGTGGGGTAACCTCCAGCCTGAGTGCCATGCTGCCGATCGCTCACATTCCGGGGGCAACTTGGCTCTCACTGGAGAATGTGCAACTTGAATTGAGCTTGAGTGCTGCGACAAATCAGGTTACAGGGACAATCGCTGGTATACTGCGTAGTGAAAATATTGACGCCATTGATGTCACCCTAACAATTGATGCAGCCACCGAGACGACTTGGCAAACGGAAATTTCTCGACTTGGTTTATCTGCGATCGCCCAAGCATTCCTCGCTGGGGTTTCTCGTCCCGCCGAGTTACCAGACTTTGAACTGACAATGATCGGCATCAGCGTTACCCCGGCAACTGAGATGTTTGCTCTCCAAGCAACAACGTCTACTCAATGGGATTTTGGTACCGGAGGTGACGAGCTGGGAGTTCAGGTGGCGTTGACGGTGAATCGAACCGGTCAGGAAATCAATGCCTCTCTCAGCATTATTGGTGAAGGACCTTTGGGAATCGCCAATGAACTAGCACTCTCGAACTTCAGTTTAAATTTCACCTTAGAAGGTGGGGATTGGAACCTATCCGGAGAAGTTGCAGCAGAGTTGTTTGAGCAGATGTTGACTTTATCTGCTGCCTACCACCAGATGAACGATACCAGAACATTGATGCTGACGACAACAACCACTGCCCAACTGGTAAATTTGGCTGGCGTGGGTAGCTTCAGCATGACAGGGCTGGCGATCGCCCTGACTCGGCAATTCACTGAAGGACAAACCACAGCAACTTTCGCATGGGAAGTCTCAGCAGATGGAGTCATGCGTGTGGACTCCGTATTTGACTTCCAAGCAAACCTGACCCTCGCTCGTGAAGACGAGACGACCCGTCTGGTGTTTATGCCTGACCAAGCAACAGTTACCATTCTGTTACCACCGGATCAACGGTCGTCCATGAATCTAGAGTTTGGTGGCATTTCCATTGTCAGACGTAGCCCTGCTCCAAGTACACCAAGTCGCACAGCATGGATGTTTGCAGCTTCAGTGAGTTTGGCATTTAGTGGCTGGCATCCTTCAGTACAACGGGTGTTGCCAGACCAGATTAATGCGACCTTCACAGCAGACAACAATTCCGTTCGCCTGAGTGCTGAACGCGTGGTTGCTCCTTTCGACTTTGCGATCCCCGATATCAAAATCGATAACAACACTCGCATTCCCCTTGGTACTGCCCGGATTGATGTCTCTGACTTGACAATCTTGTTTGGTAATGATATAAAACTGTCTGCCCGTATTGGGGTCGGTTTACCAGAAAATCTTAACAATCTGTTTGGCAGGGAGGCAGATGGCACACCTGCGGTCAGATTTTTTAATACTTTTGATCCAATGCATCCAGAAGACACAGTTGTTGAGCTGGAACTGGCAATTAACGCAGTGAGCGGTATCCGGCTGACACCCCGCACTGCCATTATTACAGGAGTGCGCCTGCAAGAGGAAAATGGTGAAACCTTCTGGTATTTGGATCTGGGTAGTTTTGGTGAAGTTAAGTTCCGCGTCCCTGTCTTCAGCTACGACAGTACAACTTCCAGCTTCCGGGCGAGTGGTGGCTTTGAAGTTGTCCAAGACCTCAGCTTGCCCCTAACTCCCGCTAAACTGCTGCTGAATGCCACGGGATTAAATGCCCTTGCCGATACGTTACCTGATGGAGTGCCTTTGCAACCCATTCAGATTTTAGATGACCAGGGTAACTTCCGGGTGGATGAACTGGTGTCCATTCTCAATCGCGTTAGCGGTGCTGAACTGCCGGATGAAGTTACGCAGGCGCTTAAGGTGATTGGCGATCGCCTGGATCAACTTCCTGAGAGTTTCCGCCAATATCTCAACATCCAGATTCCCGACAGCTTCTTCTTTGATATTGCCGTTACACCCACAGGTGAGGTGCGGTTAGAAGCGCGAGTCAACGAAGGTGATGGCCCAATCCGGTTCTTGTTTTGGGATCCCACCTTCCCGACTCCCAACCCCATCCCCTCTATCAGTGGGATTGAGCTACGCAGTCTATCTTTTGGCACCCTCTCTGGAGGTAGCCTGTTCTTGCTAGAAGTCGATGCCAATGTAGATCAGTTTGACTTACTAACGCTAGCGGGTGCTCTGCTACTGCCTGACAACGACAGCATACCGCTACCTAATAGCCGTGAGCTACACCGTCGCCTGATTTTGCGGAAGCTGTTCATGTTGATCGTTTACCAGACAGGGATTCCCATTCCCATCCCCATGTTCTACGACGAAATTGGGATCGAGTACCTAGGACTGGAAGGGGTGAACTTTGAAACCCATGCCCAGTTCCCCATGCCCAGCTTCAACCTGGCAGAGGTCGGGCAAATCCTCTCGAACTTCCGGCAGTTCTTCAGCGATCGCAACTTCCTGCTCAATCCTGACGATGCCCCCACAGATGTCAATCTAAGATTTACCTTACCCCTGAGTGGTAACTTCTTACAACTCCCCGAATACCTGGGCAGTCAACGGTTGGGTTCCACAGCTAGCGGCATTGAAATTGATGCTTACCGCAACCTTGCCAACTTGCTGAATGGCTTGAAAACCTTATCAGTCAATCGGTTGATTCAGGCGATGCCCCTGGAGTACCGCGTGAACAGTGTTGGTCTTGACTTTGGTCCCGCTGCCATTAATGCAGGCTGGTTAATGACGACCCCGAATGAGTTCCGGCAAATTGCGACGAAATCAGCGTCTCGGCAAATGGTTTACAATCAGTTGGGTTTTGTCAACGATCAACAGGCAAACGCCGCTTTGGCTGTCATCCCCACACCCACAGGTAGCCGCAACGACGAGGGATTAGTGGCGCTCATGCGCGGCAACTGGAATGTGACAAATGTTGCTATGCTGGATGCCGTATTTGGTTTAGCAGCATCTGACTCTCAGGGTTTTGCCACCGGATTCCGGATTGCGGGTGCCATTTCTAACATTCTCGATTGGGAAATGGCTGGCAGCGTTAGCATCAACACTCCCAGAGCATCATCAACTCTGCCGACAGCACCCACATCATCCCAAACTGCATCCACTACTTACGCTCTAGCATTTAATGGACAAAATAATTACATCACGCTCAACAACCCTGCTAGTTTGAATTTCACGGGTCAAATTACGATTGAAGCCTGGGTTAGACCTCAAGCCACGGACGGCTTACGTAACATTATCGCTCACGGGTATACCCGCTCCCCCAATGGTGAGGTATTTTTGAGAATCGGCAACGGCAGTTATCAAATTGGCTCCTGGGATGGACAAGAATACTTGACATCGGTAGCAATTTCTGCTGAGGATATTGGCAACTGGGTACACCTGGCGGGACTGTATGATGGCATGAGTTGGCGGCTTTATCGCAATGGGGTGGAAGTCAGTGCGAATCAAGCAGCCAGGGGAGCGATCGCTCTGGGCGAAAACTGGGCAATTGGTGCTCGCGGTACTGGAACTGAGCGTTTCTTCCAGGGACAAATCCAGGATGTCCGCATTTGGAACCGCGCCCTCTCCAATGGAGAGATTCGGATGAACATGTCTGGTCGCCTCCGGGGAGATGAGCCTGGACTGGTGGGCTACTGGCAGCTGAACGAAGGACAGGGGACTGTTGCTAATGATCTAACCGGGAATGGGAATGCTGGCACTATTCAAGGTGCCCAATGGCAGAGACTCCCAGCATCCATACTGACTCCTTTACCAGACGATGCATCCTCCACGGTATTCCAATTAATGGGGCGCAGCTCCCTGTCAATTCTCAATCGCCAGATATTTAACGGTGATATCCAAATCGTCAATGACCAATTTAGGTATCGAGGTGAGTTGAGCCTCTTCCCACAGGGATTTCCCTTACAGGTAAACGGTCATCTAGAGGGACTCCTCAGCAACTCAAATTTCCACCTAGCAGGCAATGTGAATACTTCCCTAGCGGGGTTTGATTTGGTCAACGCAAGGGCGATCGTTGATAACAATCGGCTCTTTGTCCAGGGTAACTGGTTGGGAGTGATGACCACCCTCAACGTAAACACTAGGAATCAGTTGCTATTGTTGCAAGGAACTGTAGGTGTTAATCTCTGGGGACTACAAGCAAATCTGTCAGTGGAAATTGACAGTAACCGTGGTGCAATGGTTCAGGGCACAATCCAGGGCTTAAGCGTGCTGAATGGTGCATTCCAACTCAGTGGTGCTGGTGGGCAACCAAACCCCGCGATTCTGCTCCGGGTCAGTCCGCAACAACCCTTAAGAGCAATTATTTCCGGTGCCATTCGGCTGTTAGGCATCGCGAGTGAAACTCAGATTGCTGTGGCGCAGAACCAGTTCTCCTTCCGAAGCGAAGGTCGCCTCTTCAATACCTTCCAGTCTGTATTAGAAGTTCAGGGACAACAGCTCAACAATGCCGCCAACTTCCGAGTTGTAGGTAGAATGCAAAATGACTTGTTTGGGTACCTCAATCGGGAAACTTCCCGAGCAATTCAAGCTGCAGTGGATACAGCAACGGCGGGTCTCAGACGAGCAGAAATGGATGTCCAGAATGCTCAAAATCGAGTTAATCAACTCGACACGCAAATTAACGCTCAACGTAATGTGGTGAGACAGGAACGGGAGACAGCAAACACCCGTCTCAGGGATGCAAGCGCCGCTGTCAACAGGGATCAACAAAATCTGGATAATATCACGAGAGATATCCAGCGTTTGCAAAATGATCTTAACCGCGAACGCAATAACCAAGTTTGCACCCGCATTCCACCTGTGATTGGACCCAATGTTTGTGTTCCACGCCGACCAGACGAGATCATCCGTCTGGAAGGGGAACTGCGGATCCGTCAGGCAGGGCTACCTTTGGCAGAAGCAGCTTTGCGGGGTAGCCAGGAAACGTTGAGATTACTCCAACAGGGAGTTGTCACATTTCCCATTGATGCTGACCCCCGCGTAGCAACTCTGCTCACGGCGCGGGAATCCGCCAATGGAAGTCTGATAGCTTTGCAAGGCACTCTGGAAACTATCAGAGCCTCGGTGGGCGCATTTGCATCGGTAAGTGACTTCATCCGACGCAACGGATTGAATAGCCTGCTGGATGTGCGTTCTGCCAGTTTCGACACCAGTCTCAACTCGGCAGCAGGTGGAAGCATTTCTCTTAGCCTTAGCCTGGTGTATCTGAATCAAAGTCGCAACGTCAATTTAGCGTTCGACTTCAATAACCCGCTCAACAGTGCTAGAGCCTTAGCTCGATTGCTGTTGCCTGCTTAATAATATTGGTGAGGACTGAGTCTGTTTCTCAGTTCTCACTCAATATTTGGTTGCGAATTGTACGAATAATTTCTTGTGTTGACCAGAGATTGATATTCAAAAACCGACTTCAAGCACTGGCTGACTTAGTTTTAGAGTGTTCAACTAAAACAGTTATCAAGGAAGCGCAGTATCAGTTAATGCTCACTGTTCCCTGTTAAGAGTTCCCTGTTCCCTGTTAAGAGTTCCCTGTTAAGAGTTCTTTGTGTTTCTTCAGATCTGAGCTTTCCGATAAAATAAAGTTAACCACAATCAGGATGACAAACATCCACAATGGCTAAAGATGTTTTCCATCAACAGGTTAAAAATGCATTAATCAAAGACGGATGGAATATCACCCATGATCCTCTCACTATTCGCATTAGCGAAGCTGTCAAATTACAAATTGATTTGGCAGCAGATACTGCGCTTGCCGCAGAACGGGATTCAGAAAAAATTGCTGTAGAAATAAAAAGCTTTATTGGGGACTCAGATATTAGTGCATTTCATACCGCATTGGGTCAATATCTTAACTATTGCCAAGCACTTGAAGAACAAGAACCAGATAGAAGTGTTTACTTAGCCATTCCCGTTGAAACTTATCAGGATTTTTTTCAGCTTCCTTTCATCCAACGCGCTCTTAAACGCTATCAAGTTAAGCTGATAACTTACGATCCTCAACAGGAGGAGATTAAGCAATGGATAAACTAGAACGCTATCGACAATTTGTCAAGCAAATTTTGACCGAACACGCCCAAATTGCTACCACTACTGAAACAGTGAAGGCAGAGCTAATATTTGACAACGAACATGACCATTATCAACTCGCTTATGTCGGCTGGCAAGGAGATAAGCGGGTATTTGGTCCTGTTATGCACTTTGATATTCAAGACGGTAAAATTTGGATTCAATATAACGGTACAGAAGAATCTATTGCCGAAAGATTGGTTGAAATGGGCGTACCCACTTCAGATATTGTTTTGGGTTTTCATTCCTCTTTTAAACGCCAATTTACCCGTTATGCAGTCGGTTAAGATGCAATCGCTATCATATCCCCCAGTGCAGGTAGGATAAATACCAATACGGTTCAGTTAAGGATTGTTGGTGAACATTGCACACGTGTAGAGACGTTGCATGCAACGTCTCTACATTGACGTTTTGATAAGGGTTTTGGTCTTATCTGAACGGTATTGGGATAAATACTTGTATCCCACATTCCTCACCCTGTACTGTCAAGAGTTCCCTGTTCCGTAAAAACCCGTAGTGTGATACTTGAGAGTGCGGAAAGTGAGTTATATCACCGCACCCAGCGCTTGCAAAGTCAAAATCGTCGCATCCGTTAACCCTTTGACACCAGTAATATTCATCCCCTCGTAAAGTCTTTTTGCCCTCAACATTCTTAGGCACTCCCCTGTCTTCACATCCCAAATCCTCACGGTTTGGTCTTGAGAACCACTGGCAACAACTTGCCCATCTGGACTAAAAGCAACAGCAGACACCAAATGAGTATGTCCAACGCAGATATGATAACATTCGCCCGTTTTCACATCCCAAATTCTTACTGTTTGGTCGTGGGAAGCACTGGCGAGGATCTGCCCATTGGGACTAAAAGCAACAGCAAACACCCAGTTGGTATGTCCTGTAAGAGTTCTGAGACATTTTCCTGTCTGCCAATCCCAAAGCTTTATGGTTTGATCGGTACTGCAAGTAGCTAATATTTGCTCATCGGGACTAAAGATTGCGGCGTAACAGCGAGCCTCATGTGCATGTATTATTCTTATACAATGACCTGTTTGACAATCCCATAGTCTTACAGATTGGTCAGCACCAGCACTAGCTAAAATTTCTCCATCTGGACTAAACGCAATTCCCAGTATTTTCTCAGTATGTCCAGTAAAGGTTTTGAGACATTGACCTGTACTTTTCTCCCACAGCTTGGCTGTACAGTCAGCACTACCACTAGCAACAATCTTACCTTGGGGATGAAAGGCAACTGCATCAATCCAATCTGTATGCCCGTGTAAAATCTGAAAGCATTGACCCGTTAACGCGTTCCATAATCTTATTGAAGAATCTGTACTGCCACTTGCTAAAGTTTTTCCATCCGGACTAAAGGCTATTCCATAAATAAAGTCTGTATGTCCCTGCAATGTTCTCACACAATCTCCAGTTTGCCAATCCCATAGTTTCACTGTTTTGTCGTTACTACCACTCGCCAGGATGTTTCCTTTGCCTTCCTGAGAAAAGGAACTAAACGCAACTGGAAACGCCCAATCTGTATTTCCATACCACGTTTTCAAGCATTGTCCAGTTTGAGTATCCCATAGCTTAACTGTTTGGTCTAAACTCACACAAACTAAAGTTTGCCCATCGCAACTCAGACCAACGCAACAAACCTCATTGTTATGTCCATGCAATGTTTTTACACAACTATGGGTATTGCAGTCCCAAAGTTTCACCGTGTAGTCGCCACTACCACTAACAAGTATCTCACCTTGGGGATTAAATGCTACCGAGTAAACTCCGTTAGTGTGTCCGGTGTAAGTTTGAATGCAATGACCCGTGCGATAATTCCAGAGTTTGATTGTGCGATCGCCACTCCCACTCGCTAAAGTTTGTCCATCCGCACTAAATGCTACCGAACGTACCCAACCTTGATGTTCACTCAAAGTTTTCCTGCATTTCCCCTGATTAATATCCCACAGTTTAATTGTATGGTCAGCACTACCACTTGCCAAAGTTTGTCCATCTGGACTAAATGCTACACAACGCACCCAATCAGTATGTTCGCAAAGCGTTTTCAGGCAAATACCATCACGTATATCCCAAATTTTTATGGTGCGATCGCCACTCGCACTCGCTAAAGTTTGACCATCGGGAGTAAATGCCATAGAAAATGTCTCATGAGTGTGCCCAATCAAGGTTTTGATACACACACCATCCCGAACACTCCATAACCTTACAGTCTTATCGGCACCACAACTTGCTAGAATTTCCCCATTGGGACTAAACGCAACCGAGCGTACCCAGTTGGTGTGACCTTGGCAAATCAATAATAGTTTTCCTGATTTCACCTCCCACAAACGGACATGACAATCAGTGTCACAGGTCGCCAATAACTCACCATCTGGACTAAAAGTAGCTGATAAAATATTACCTAGAGTTTCCGTAAAAACACAGCGAGATAAATCTGAGCCGGCAAAATTGACGTTATGTAAATCGACTCCCTGAAGGTAAGCTTGCCAAACAGTTAAACGGGAAAAGTCATAGCCACTCAAATCAATCTGTGCTTGATGTAGCAAATTCAGAGCATTACCTGCTGCGTATCCTGTATCTTTGGGTGTTTTCCCGCGTAAATTTGAGAGAATTTGATTGAGATGACTAGCGATCGCTTCCTGGCTGCCAAGTTGTGCAATCAGTGTGTTGATCAAAGGTTGCAAAATCAGATTGATTTGAGTCTCCCGCACATAATCTTTGGCTAAGGCTTTAGTTAATGCATGAGTTGCGAACAAAAAAATTTCTTGAGTGACTATTTCCTCACAAACCCTCTCAATTAACTGGCTGATGACATACTCCATCACCACAGGTTGCTGAGTAAAGTGACTGGTACTTTTTGCAATTAGCGTAGGCGTAACCTTCTCAATGAGAGATCGTCTTTGCAAAGAACTGAGTGATTCCAATATTTCACGAGATGGAACATGAGTCACAAAATCTGCTTGCAACTCCTGCAATGAAATTGGTTCGCGGTTGATTGCTAACCAGTACATAATCTCCCGTTCCAAATCCGTGAGACGATGGAACTGTTGGTTGAGCAGGTCACGGATATCATCGAAGATAAATGCACTTTGTTGGGAAACTTCGAGAAATTGTGAAACACTACCATCAAAAAAGTCTCGGATGGAAGATGCCACAATTTTAAGAGCAAGGGGATTTCCGCCATAGCGGGAAATGAGGGTTTGCCATTGGTTTGGTGTTGCCGTAAACTGACCTTTGACGTTGAACAGTTCCCGTCCTTCTGTTTCTGGTAAACCTGAAAGTTGGAGAGAACGCACAGGTAAAAGTTCACCCTCGAATTGAGATAGTCCTTTGGGTTTTTCCCGCGAAGTCAGAATCAAACAACTTTGGTGTGAAGTTTCAGCAATGCATCGGAAAAGTTGACCATAACCTTCGTATTCAGACCGATAACGACCCATGCGATCGCCCGCCTGTAAAATGGACTCAGCATTATCTAAAATCAGCAGACAACGCAACGAACGTAAATATTTTAGTAATAACGAAATTCTGCCTTCTAAGTGAACTGGTAAACTTGTTTCCTGCTGTCGGGATAAAAACTGAATCAACTCAGCCAAAATATCTTCAGCAGGGGGAGCATTGCGAAGACTCCGCCAAATGACATACTCTAGAGACGTGATATCTTGCGTATCTACAACAATTTGTTGCGCCAGCTTGACAACCAAAGTCGTTTTGCCAATTCCACCCATCCCTAGCAGCGTCACCAAGCGGCATTTTTCCTGGACAATCCAGCGCTTAACAGTATCCAGTTCTTCACCACGCCCGTAAAAAATGGAAACATCAGGTGCTTCACCCCAGTCCATATAAGCATAGGAGGAGGACGCAGGAACATACGGACGCACAGACACAGAAAATAACTCTTGACTCTGGACTTTTGACTTTTGACTCTTGACTCTTGACTCTTGACTCTTGACTTCTGACTTCTCTACCACTTCTTCCCAATTCAACCCCAAAACTTGGCAGTATGCTTGAAACGCCTCAGCGTTAATTGAGTACTTTCCTGCTAAGAAGCGTTTCCAAGTTCCTTCTGAAATGCCTACAGCAAGAACGCCATCTTGTTTCCAACAAACACCTAAAACTTCACTAGCTGATTCTATCCATCTAAAATCATCAACAGACCATCCCTTTTCACTTCTAGCTTGTTTAATTCTTCCGAGTCCCTGTTGAGAAGCTTTGAGAGTAGCCATGATTTTTCAGTGCGTCCCTCCTAGTATGAATTTAGTTTTTCATGTATGAATATTGTTGCAGAACTAAAATGTTTTTCGCAATACCATAAAATTATGCGATCGCCAAGATCAGTTCTTCTTGCCCTCATCAGTCTAAAACTGATCTTGGAAAGTTCAGACTACATCACAAATATTTAATTAATATAGAGATTTTATACGAAACTTTTCTACACATGTAGAAAAGTGGGGTGGTGAGAGTGAACTTCCTTAATCACTAATGAGCAATGACTTTTCATTCTGGAGAAATCGCAATCCAAACCCAAGCGGGAGTGCGAGAAGAGGCACAACGTCTGGGTCATGTCATCAGCAGCGTCATCAAGCCAGCTGCCCAAGAGTTCCTCTGCACGCAACAATTAGCAGTTGCTAGTACAGTGGATGCAAACGACAGAGTCTGGACATTTTTATTAACGGGGCAACCTGGTTTTGTGCAAGTTTTGAACAAACAAACAGTAGAGATTGATACTACCCCCGTACCTAGCGATCCCCTACACCAAAACCTGTACAGCAATGATGCAATTGGTCTGTTGGTAATTGATTTGACAACCCGCAGACGTTTACGTCTCAATGGCAAAGCAGAGATACACCAAGGAGAAAATATAAAAATACAGATTCAGCAAGCGTTTTTTAACTGTCCCAAATACATCCAGGTGCGTCACTTAGAAAAAGGCATAACTGAGTCGCTTGTACAGCCTGAAACTTTTACCACAGATACTTTAAGTGATGCAAATCAACTTTGGATTGCCCAAGCCGATACCTTTTTCATCGCCAGTTCCCATCCGGAAAGTGGGGCAGATGCTTCCCACCGAGGAGGATTTCCGGGGTTTGTGCAAGTTTTGAACAGCAAAAAGATAGTGTTTCCTGACTACACGGGTAACAATATGTTTCAGACCTTCGGTAACCTGGTTGTAAATCCTAATGCAGGTTTGTTGTTTATCGATTTTGAAGGAGGTCACACGCTGCAACTTGCTGGAAAAGCAAAAGTCATTTGGGACGCAGAACGTTTAAGTAACTTTGCTGGAGCACAACGACTGGTGGAGTTTAATATTGAGCAAGTATTGGAAACTAAGAATGCTACGTGTTTGCGTTGGCGGTTTGGGGAGTACTCTCCTGCAAATCCTGGATAAAAAGTAGAGATTTAGAGTTTATTCGGTCGCAATGACATTTTACGTTTAATTTGGTTGTTCTACTTAACAGTTATAAATTCGGTCAAATGTCGCCTGCTGGGATGATGGAAGCCTAAAACTATATCACTTTGAGGTATTCCAGCAGAGAGCAAATCATCAACAATACACAAATTTGTTGCATCTTCTTCAACCCAAATTTTGCCGTTTTTTATGCAGAGATATATAATGATGTGCTGTATTTGCTTTTTGTTGTCCCAGCCAAAACGGAACCAAAGATATTGATCGCGTTTTTCGTCAAAAGCGAGTCTATCGCTTGCCTCAATTTCTTCTGTTGGGGTAGGTTGAGCAATAGCCATTTCGTAGTATTCAGTTAAGATTTTTTTTATTGCACTACGGTATTGTTCTAGTTTATCCATTGCCGAATTTCCTCTTTTTCTGTATCCACAACCATTAACAGAAGGTTGTTTTGAGTAATGACTGCTTGTACGGATTTCCTTTGAAAGAAATCTTCATAGACAATATCGTTAATAGCTAAATACAGTGTATATTCTGGCTCAGTAAGTTGAATCAGGTTTCGATAGACGATATATTGACCAATGACCGCCGTGGAAGTCATACATCAGAGAACGTCCAACAAAGCTTTTGATTTCTACAACTATTCTCTGTCCCTGGCGTTCGGCGGCGATAGGTTTTTCTGCTGCTAAATCGGCGTAGAGTTCGGCATCTTCATATTTGATAAAGTAAGGATCAGCTGTGATCACCCAGCCATCTTTGATTAAGGCGTTTTTTACTGCATCATGATAAATGTCTTTTGCGGGCATTTTTAGAATATCGAGTCATGCTTTTACGCTTACCTTAAAAATAAATATTTGTCAAGACCAGTTTTTCACCCCTCGTCTCCACTCCAAACTGATCTTTCACAGGTCGGTTAATAGAGCGATTCTAGAAAAGATTGAAGGATTACAAAATCAAGTCCCTTACTCACCATCCTCCCAGACTGGCGTTAATGATTATGGAGTGAATCATGCCCAAATATCCTGTTGATATAGGTACCGAAGCTGTCCCCTCGACGATACAAGCAAGCGCAACTGCAAATGCCAGTATTATCGGGTTTACTGCTTTTATTCATGCGACGAATAATCTGCTTATGCCTTTTCCCTCCAGGCAAATTCAGTTGCGGAGGAATCGGGTGAAACAAAAGGCTCAGTCTTGTATGACTGAGACTGAAAAGAGATTACGGGCAGAAATTGCGACACTAAAGCAGGAATTGGCAACTTTAAAGCAGGAAAAGGCTGAACTCCAAAACAAAGCGGTAGAAGCACTGTGGCAAAGCGAAGAAGTGTTAAGACATCAAATGCAGGAGATGCAAATTGAGATCGATCTAAATAAAGTAGCACGCCAGGTAGCTCAGATTACCAAGACTGACTATTTTCAGCAGTTGCAAACAGAGGTTGAAGGCCTCCGGAATTCACCAAGCAGCTGACGATAGTTGTTAGAGGCGTATTGAAATTGATTATGTGTAAAATTATTGCTATTCATTCGTTTCGGGGTGGAACTGGTAAATCTAACTTGACAGCAAATTTAGCGGTGGCGATCGCCTCACTACAGCAGCCCTCCGGGCAGAACGCACAAAAGGGAAACCGAGTTGCAGTAGTGGATACTGACCTTCAATCTCCCGGTATTCATGCTCTGTTTAGCACAGATGAAAGTATCACAAATAATACCTTAAATGACTATTTGTGGAATCGCAATTCAATAAGTGACATTGCCTGCGATGTCAGTTCTCACTTGGGAATAGAGAGCAAAGGCAGAGTTTTCCTCATACCCTCCAGTATAAACGCTGATGAAATTGCCAGGATCGAGTACGAAGGCTACAACGTTAATCTACTTAATAGTGGATTTCGACGCTTGATCGAAGAACTGGATTTAGACTATCTATTCATTGATACTCACCCTGGTCTGAGTCGAGAAACTTTATTATCTATCGCTATTTGCGACTTGCTGATTGTGATTCTGCGCCCAGACCGCCAAGACTTTCAGGGAACAGCAGTTACAGTTGATGTTGCCCGCCAGCTTAAAGTCCGTAACATGATGCTGGTCATTAATAAGACACCAATAAAAATGGACTTTTCAGCATTACAACAGAAAGTAGAGAAAACTTATAAAATTCCAGTCGCTGGTATCTTACCACTGTCAGAAGATATGGTGCAATTGGGCAGCTGTGGTCTGTTTTGCTTGCAATACCCCGATCATCCCTTGACTGTGATGCTTAAACATATTGCAGAAAAAGCAATTCTGGAAACTTGTCAAGTCATTAAGTAAGAAAAATGACCAATAGCAGTGGACAGCAAATTATACCTTTTGAACTAGCACTGAAGCTGGCAGATGCTGCAGTTTTTGCCAAGACCTCTAGACACTTGAGAAACATTGAAGTTACTGTTTTGCGAGGAGCTTTGCTAGGTCAGACATATGACCAGATTGCGGTAGAAAGTGATTATGCTCCTGAATATATAAAGCATGATGTCGGTCCGAAACTGTGGCAGGTTCTTTCATCTAGTCTTGGAGAAAAAGTCAGCAAAACTAATTTGATGGCAGTTTTGGCACAACGAGCTCGTCAGGAGGAGGACGCGGAGATAAGGAGAGGGGAAGACACGGAGAAGTTGTCTGCGTTCCCCCGTCCCCAAGTCATCCCCATATCTTCTTCTGAACCCCCTGAATTAGAGCCACCAGTTGGACTGGT
The DNA here is from genome assembly GCF_012912105.1 of Brasilonema sp. UFV-L1. Classification (GTDB taxonomy): domain Bacteria; phylum Cyanobacteriota; class Cyanobacteriia; order Cyanobacteriales; family Nostocaceae; genus Brasilonema. The sequence goes on along the minus strand of NZ_QMEA01000022.1, from coordinate 5,086 downwards.
ACCATTGGACTCTGCTTTTTATGTAGAGCGTCCTCCTGCGGAGTCACGCTGTTATGAAGAGATTACTAGATCAGGGGCGCTCATTCGCATTAAAGCGCCCAGTCAAATGGGTAAAACCTCTCTGATGGTTAGAGTTCTAGCTCATGCCAAAAAACAGAATTTTGATACTGCGGATGGGCTGAAAGTACGCACTGTGGCACTCAGTTTACAGCAAGCAGATCGAGCAGTTTTCACTGACTTGGATAGGTTCTTGCGCTGGTTTTGTGCTTCTATGACTCGGAAGCTTCACCTGCCACACCGAGTAGAGGATTATTGGAGTGAAACCTTTGGCAGCAAGAGCAACTGTACTGCTTACTTTGAAGACTGTTTGTTACCAGATATTAATGGTTTTTTAGTCTTAGCTTTGGATCAAGTTGACGAGGTATTTTTACATCCAGAGATTGCCGATGATTTCTTTACCTTGTTACGCTCATGGTACGAAGAAGCAGCTTATGGAGATAGTGGCAATCCTCTATGGCAAAATCTGGGCCTGATTATCGTCCATTCCACAGAAGTCTACATTCCTTTGGATATTAATAAGTCCCCTTTTAATGTAGGATTAGCAATAGAGTTGCAGGCGTTTACAGCAGAGCAGGTGCTTGATTTACAAGAGCGTTATGGATTGCACCTATCGGAGAGTGAAATATCTGAGTTAATGCAACTTATTGCAGGACATCCTTATTTAGTCCAACAAGCTCTGTATCACCTAGCACGGCATGACCTAACTCTGAATCAGCTTATGCAAATGGCTGCTACAGATGCGGGTATTTATCGCAATCATCTGCATCGGCATTTACGAAATCTACAAGAACACCCTCAATTAGCAGCAGCTTATGACGAGGTGCTGAAGTCATCAAAACCTGTGGAGTTAGAACAGTTCTTAGCATTTAAGCTACATAGTATGGGACTGGTCACCTTACGAGGGAATCAGGTTATGCTCAGTTGTGACTTATATCGACGGTACTTTGGTGACGCTTTGCGGTAAGACGCGTAGCGTCTACGCGTAAATGGGGCAAATATAGCCTAGACACTGTTGGCGAATTCGTAAAATCCTTATGTAGCAAGCAAATAGCAAGCAACCCAAAACTGGGACAAGGAAATTGAAAAGTTATAACCCATATTCCGCAGGTTAGTTTGAAAATCTTGGTATTTTCTATAAACCAACTCTGACATGGGTTTCAGGCATTGAACCCGTATTTGACACTCTGCAATACGCATGCCGGCGTCTGCGCTGTTTTAGTGTCAATCATCAACACCGGAGTTCAGTTGACTACTTTAAGGTTTTAGCTGAGGAAACAGGGATTTCTTACCAAAGCTTGATTAATTTATATTTACACGACTGTGTAAAATCGCAGCGAAAGCCTTCATTGGAATGGGTGGGTGAAGCTTAGTAGCGCTGCGTCCCGCTGCGCTAACACGCATTCAAAATTGATTAAGATAGACGGGGATTTAAACCCCGACCATAGAAACACGAAGCGGTGGAAGCATCAACGTATGTACACCCGTTGACCTCTATATCTATTGTATCGCCTGACTGGTCGAACGCGAACTCGCCGAACTGGTCGATAGACTGGTCGAACACGAGATCGCCGAATTCGTCGAACACGAGATCGCCGAGGTCCTATTATGATTGTTCTGCGAACTCGGGGTCGTCTGTTGTATCTTTGAGCAATGACTAAAGGTTGTTCTTTAACTGGGTTTATCTCTGGTTCTAAACCTTGCTGTTCAGAAGCATTGTTGAAATAGTTCTTGTTTAACTCAGACGCTTCGGTGGATAAAGATGGATAGGCGATTGCAACTAGCAATATCCCTGTGGTCAATAATTTATGTATACCTTTTGACAGGGAGATAGAAAGATTTAGTTGAAAAAGTTTATTATTAGTCATTGTAAATCTCTTTATTAGGCGAGATATCTAAACATATCGCTAGTTGACACTCTCTTGGAAGACAGCCTAGGTAAGATTCAAGCTATAAGAAATTCAACCATAAGAAGGAAATTAAAATTCAACTAGAGGTTGTTGCCGCAACATCGTGCTTAAGTAGTGTTAGGACAAGCAATTTTTGTTGTGAACTCTGCCTCAAATATCGCGATGGTTAGCAAAACTATACAAACCCAGCCGTTTACCGACCAAAAACCAGGTACTTCTGGACTGAGAAAGAAAGTCTCAGTCTTCCAAAAACCTCATTACTTGGAAAATTTTGTCCAATCCATCTTTGACAGCCTCGAAGGATATCAAGGTCAAACTTTGGTTCTAGGAGGTGATGGTCGCTACTACAATCGTCAGGCGATTCAAACTATCCTGAAGATGGCAGCAGCTAATGGTTTTGGTCGAGTGTTAGTCGGTCAAGGTGGAATTCTTTCCACCCCGGCTACCTCTGTCATTATTCGCAAGTATGACACATTTGGTGGTATAATCCTCTCTGCTAGTCATAATCCTGGTGGACCAGATGGAGACTTTGGTATAAAGTACAATATCGGTAATGGTGGACCAGCTCCAGAAAAAGTCACAGAAGCTATTTATCAACGTAGTAAAGAGATTGATAGCTACAAAATTATCGAAGCTCCTGATGTTAATCTTGATACTTTAGGAGAGTCGAAGATAAGTGATATGGCGGTAGAGGTGATTGATTCTGTCGCAGATTACGCAGAGTTAATGCAGTCACTGTTTGATTTTGACCGCATCCGCGAATTGGTGACTAATGGACAGTTCCGTATGTGTATTGACTCGTTGCATGCTGTGACTGGCCCTTATGCTCATAATATTTTTGAGGAACGTTTGGGCGCACCGCCGGGAACTGTTACGAATGGTAAACCTTTAGAAGACTTTGGCGGTGGACATCCTGATCCCAACCTTGTTTATGCTCATGACTTGGTAGAAACTTTGTTTGGGGAAAATGCTCCTGATTTTGGTGCTGCTTCTGATGGAGATGGCGATCGCAACATGATTCTCGGACGCCGATTCTTCGTTACTCCTAGTGATAGCTTAGCTATTTTAGCAGCAAACGCGAAATTAGTTCCTGGGTATAGCTCTGGTTTAGCAGGTATCGCCCGCTCTATGCCTACGAGTCAAGCGCCAGATCGTGTAGCAAAACAACTCGGTATTGAGTGTTATGAAACTCCCACAGGCTGGAAGTTCTTTGGTAATCTGCTAGATGCAGGTAAAGCAACTCTCTGCGGCGAAGAGAGTTTCGGTACAGGTTCCAACCATATTCGCGAAAAAGATGGACTTTGGGCAGTCTTGTTCTGGCTGAATATTCTAGCAGTACGGAAACAATCAGTAGAAGAGATTGTCACAGAACATTGGCAAACTTATGGGCGTAATTATTACTCGCGTCATGATTATGAAGAAGTGGATAGCGATCGCGCTAATACTCTCATAACAAGTCTGCGTGCTTTATTGCCAACACTCAAAGGAAAGCTGTATGGTTCCTATCAGATTGAATACGCTGACGACTTCAGCTACACTGACCCAATAGATGGTAGCGTTAGTCAAAAGCAAGGTGTTCGCATTGGCTTTACTGATGGTTCGCGGATTGTCTTCCGGTTATCTGGTACAGGAACACAAGGTGCAACACTAAGGTTATATCTAGAAAGCTACGAAAGCGATCCAGCAAAGCAGAATCATGATCCGCAAGAAGCATTGGCCCAACTTATTACAATTGCAGATGAGATTGCGCAGATTCGTACGTTGACTGGCATGGATAAGCCAACTGTGATTACCTGATATCAAATCAGTGAACAGTTATCAGTGAACAGTTATCAGTTCTCTCGTTCCCATGCTCAGCATGGGAATGCACTATCGGAGGCAGAGCCTCCCAATTATTATATTGAGGCAGAGCCTCAAGTTATGCATTCCCTGCCAGAGGCAAGGAACGAGAACGGAACTATTGCACTTTCCCTCTCCTTTATAAGCAGAGGGATGCCCGACAGGGCAGGGTGAGGTTCCCAAGCCAGGCCAGAAAATGTACACTTTTATTACTCGCTAAACTTGTTCAGTAAGCAATTTGGCAAAATAAGACCATCGCATATTGAAAAAACCTGATGTTTGTGGGCACTGTTCTCCGTAATTGCTACAAAATTGTCAGATTGTTGGGAAGTGGTGGTTTTGGTGATACTTATCTCGCAGAAAACTTGGATTTACCAGGACACCCATTATGTGTTGTCAAACATCTCAAACCAAAAGATCCGAATCCAGTTGTTTTACAAGTTGCTAGACGACTGTTTGAGAGTGAAGCACAGGTTTTATATAGATTAGGTCATGAAAACAACCAGATTCCGAGACTGTTTGCTCACTTTGAGGAAAAAGGTGAATTCTATCTGGTGCAGGAATATGTGGAAGGAAATGATTTAAGTAGTGAAGTCACAGTTGGTAAGAGGTGGAGTGAACAGGAAGTCACTCAACTTTTGCGAGAGATTTTGGAAGTTCTAACAGTTGTTCACAAGCACAATATTATCCACCGAGATATCAAGCCGCAAAATCTCATGCGTCGTCGCGAAGATAGCAAGATCATATTGATTGACTTTGGTGCAGTCAAAGAAATTAGCACTTTAGTCAATATTCAAGGACAAACTAGCGCTTCAGTTGTTATTGGTAGTGCAGGTTATATGCCTAGCGAACAAGCTAGCGGATATCCAAAGCCATCAAGTGATGTTTATGCTGTAGGAATGCTGGCTATTTTTGCCCTTACTGGTATACAGCCTCACGAATTGCCAAGAGATCCCACAAATGGTGAAGTCATTTGGCGGAATTGGGCAAATGTTAGCGAGAAACTCGCGGATATTTTAACGAAGATGGTGCGCTACCGCTTCAGTGAACGCTATCCATCAGCCGCAGAAGCGTTGGAAGCGCTTCCAGCACCACCAAAACCAAAACCACAACCGACACCGCAGCTAAAATCACAACCAGCATCCCAGTCAACACTACAGCCAACGCCAATACTGCGACGGCAAGTCATTCAAACGTTAGGGTTGATAGGAACCGGAGTTGGTTTGGGGTAAACTAAATCTGTGTAAAGCTATGCAATACCCAGAAATGTCTCTAATTAC
>NZ_QMEA01000229.1 GCF_012912105.1 Brasilonema sp. UFV-L1 | reverse complement strand
AGATTATTCTCCCCCGACTCCTCATCTACTCATCCCCCATCTTCTAGTTAGCAGATTCTAGTTTACTAATTTGGTCAGCAGCAAGCGCATACCATATTTGACCTAGTGTCTGTTTATCCAGTTTCTCATTTTCGCGTCGCCGTCCCGGAAACAATCTATCAAATTTTTTGTTTGTGTCTTTGTTGAGTTGCTCGATTGTGTATTCTCCAAATTCTCCTGCTTGTGCTTGTCGTCTCCAATTGTCGTAATCTCGCGCACTGTAGTTCCCTAATTTGCGACGCGCTGATGTGCTGAGATTAGCTCGCTCTAATTTATTTAACAAATCATTTGCGATCGCGAACCATTCGTTTCGTAAAGCTGTATCTTCTGAGTTACTCGTAAGAACACGTCCTTTGGCATCAGGATTTTTAGTATAAAAAATATTATCTGTCATTTGTGTAAAAAACACTTCTGGTATTTCTAGCTGCTGACGGCGACGGATAATTTGGTTACCGCGATTTGGTTCGTTGCTAGCAGTTGGTTTTTTAGGAGAATCTGATCCCTCTGGATTTTTAGGTAAAGAGATTGTTGGTATAGAAATAGATGATACAGCATGAATGACAGCACTGACGACTGCCCAAGTACCAGCCAAAGTCAAAACAATGACACTTGTGCTGATGAGACTGACAGCAAAAGGACGAAGCCAAACAGGCAAAGGTAGTGCCTGAGCAACCATTTGAGTTTTATTATGGAATTTACCAACAAGAGTTTTGACACGTTTCCCCCCAGGAGCAACAACCATTGTTTTTAGCTTAGTCATCGCAGTCTTTATGGGTTTGATAGTAGGTTTGGCAGTTTTGGCAAGGTTGGCGGTATTGGCAGGGTTGACAGTTTTGGCAGGGTTGACAGTAGGTGTGTTAGACTGCAAATCTTTGAGGACATCATCAGCTTTTTGGTAGCGATCGCTTGGTTTATAAGCCAGCATCTTTTTCAACACAGCTTCTGTCTTGGGGCTGACTTTTATTTCTTCTCCCCAACGCCAACTTCCCTGATAAGAATCATACAGTCGTTGTGGTTCTTGACCAGTTAACAACACGAGCGATGTCACTGCTATTGAGTATAAATCACTACTAGGAAAAGCTTTCCCCTGACGTAATTGTTCTTCTGGTGCATAGCCTTTTTTACCTAAAATTGTACGAATTCCACCGAGTTGAGTAAACCAAAAACCTTTAGAAGCGGGTAATTGCTTGACTCCACCAAAATCAATCAGCACGGGTAAATGATCACTATGCCGCAAAATGATATTATCAGGAGAAAGATCACGATGAACAACATTGAAAGAGTGAATGTAAGCCAAAACAGGCAACATCATCTTTAGCAGTTCGACAACCTCCTCCTCACTAAAGGTTTGTCCTTGAGTTGTGCGCTTTTCTAGTAAATCCCAGTAGTTGTCACCATCCACATAGTCTTGCACCAGAAAGAAAAAATCTTTGTTATTCATTGTCACTTGTAGCGAGGCGTGGAAACGTGGGATTTGTGGATGCTGTAGTTTTTTGAGCACACTCGCTTCTCGTTCAAATAATTCTTTAGCTTTTTCTAAATCCTGTTGTTCTTCGACTTGGGGTGCAAACTCCTTTAGCACGCACTGTAGTTGAGATTGATTTAAATCCTCAGCCACATAAGTGCGTCCAAAGCCTCCCTGTCCCAAATGACGTATAATCCGATAGCGGTTATCAACGACTTGTCCTATACGAAGAGGGAGTGGCTCTCCGCACTGAGTGCAAAAACGGTTACTTTCATTGTTGGTGTGTTGTTTACTGCAATAAACATCCATGATGCTGAAGGATGAATAAAAGGTTTTTATAAGTTGCTACAACTTGGAAAGCTACTATTACGCATACTCTCTCTCCTATTTTGCCCTGTTTGCGCCGGAGCGTGAGACAGAATACAACAAAGGTTAAAATACTGACAACAAGTCACAGTGGTCTGAGTTCGACTTGGTGAAATTAGCAATCGGAATTTTTTATAGCAACAAACGTCATGAATTCAGAACAACAACGGCACAGAGCAACTAAAGCATTCACAGATTTTTTACAAACTCCCTTAGAAACACTTCTACAACAGCATATAAAGACTGATTCTTCAGCAGCAGCTTTGACATTATTTCACGATATGGCTGCTAATGTGCCTGCTTACAAAGATTTCTTAGCAAATCATGCGATCAATTCTGATGAATACCAAAACTCTGAGGATTTCCAAAGATTACCGCAACTGAGAAAAGAAAATTACTTACAACGTTATTCTCTAGCCCAATTATGCCGCAACGGACAGTTACAAACATGCGACATGATAGCTGTTTCCTCTGGTTCCACAGGAAAACCTACATTTTGGCCGCGTTTTTTGGCAGATGAAATGCAAATTGCTACCCGTTTTGAGCAGGTTTTTCATGATAGTTTTCACGCAGATAGTAGACACACTTTAGCTGTGATTTGTTTCACTTTAGGAACTTGGGTAGGTGGAATGTACACAACTAATTGCTGTCGCTATCTTGCTAGCAAAGGTTATCCAATTACTGTAGTGACTCCTGGTAACAATAAAGAGGAAATTTTTCGAGTTGTTCAAGAACTCGGTTCGGCTTTCGAGCAAGTTGTTTTATTAGGATATCCACCATTTCTTAAAGATATTATTGATACTGGAATTGCCCGTGGGATTGAGTGGCAGCGATATCAGGTAAAGTTAGTGATGGCGGGAGAAGTCTTCAGCGAAGAGTGGCGCAGTTTGGTTGGTGAAAGAGTTGGTTCTCAACACTCCTGCTATGACTCAGTATCACTTTATGGAACAGCGGATGCGGGTGTATTGGGTAATGAAACACCTTTAAGTATTTGCATTCGTCGTTTCTTAGCACAAAATCCCGATGCAGCGCGTGCTTTGTTTGGCGAATCTCGTTTACCCACACTCGTACAGTATGATCCTATCAGTCGCTTTTTTGAAGTGGTAGATGGCACGTTACTTTTTTCTGGGAATAATGGCATTCCCCTGGTACGTTACAACATTTTAGATGCTGGGGGGATAATAAGTTACGATGCTATGCTCCAGTTTTTGTCAAAATGGGGCTTCAATCCAGTGGCGGAACTACAGAAAATGGGTGGAAGAGGCGTTCGTTCACTTCCTTTTGTCTATATTTTTGGACGTTCTAATTTTACAGTTTCCTATTTTGGGGCGAATATCTATCCAGAAAATGTGACGGTGGGATTGGAGCAACCAAATATCAGAGAATGGGTGACAGGTAAGTTCGTTTTGCAAGTACAAGAAGATGTAGATAAGAACCGATTTTTATCTGTGGTTGTGGAGTTAGCACCACAAGTAGAAGAAAGTGAAGAGAAAAAAGAGGCGATCGCATCTTCTATTCTCACCCAACTCAAGCGTCTCAATAGCGAATTTGCTAACTACGTTCCCCCAGAATACCAGATGCCGCGAGTTGCACTAGCTCCAACAGGCGATCCAGAATATTTCCCCGTTGGGGTGAAACATCGCTATACCCGTAAGTAAGGATTGTATTGTACTCAACTGGAATGCCATAGTCAAGCTCACTGCGCTCGTTGACACATCGATGTAGTGGTTAATCACGTCGATAGTTAAGAGTTAAGTGAGCGATCGCTTTGCTGCTGCCTGAGGCAGATCGCTTTTTATTTTGCACTGTTCTATTCGCCGCTTTGTTCCTGGTTAGCTTTAGCAGCTACCAACCTGACTAATTCAACATCCAACTCTAACGCTTGGGCTATTTGTTCTACAGTCGCACCTAAACTCAACATAAAAGGAATTGCTTCTAATTTGCCCTCTAACTTAGCTTCTTGATAAACTTTAGTTTGCTTTAACTCGCTTAATCCCAACATTTGCTCTATCTCCTCCCGACTTTTGAAAGGGAATTTATAGACGATAATCGTTTCTATCAATTCAATAAATTCCCGTTGGGTAATTTCATCAGCTATTTGTTGTTTGGTAAGGTTAATTAACTCCCTAGCTTTGGTAGCTGCGCCTGACTCCGGCTCTATAATCAGTTTAACTGTACCAATACCAATCGACTGTTCTGCTGCGGAGTCTAATTCATCAAGATAGATGCGGCTGACTCGCCCAGATGTGAGTAATTCTATATAGCGTTCTGTTTCTCCCACATCAAGACTGCGGCTTGGATAAACCACCACCCCACGCCAATTGTTAGTAAGTTCGCCTTTATCTAGGTAAAGAAAGATTTCCGTAAACAGGCGAGAGTAGAATTTTTTATCGGGTTGAAATTGGACTTCAACGAAGTAAATCGGGGATGATGCATTACTTTTGGGAAGAAATACGCCATCTATGCGGAAAGCGAGTTGTTTAACTTCTACCGAAGAAAATTGGTAAGTGTTGGCGGTTTCGGGTGGTTGGTTAATAAGTTCAAAGAAGATGCTGGGGAAGCTTTGGAATAGGTGGTAAAATATCGTGTCTGTTTTGACGCTGATTGATACTAGGTGGGTAGCGTAACTTTTTATTTTACCTGAGTGTTTGGTGGTTATTTCTTGTTCCCAGACTCTGGCTGGGAATATATCCTGTGAGGCTCTCTCTCACTATTCTTCTAAAGGCAGAGTCTCTTGATGGGTTTTCCCATGCCGAAAAGGGATATTTGAAGTGGGGCTAGTTGTATTCATGAACACATAAAATTGTAACTTATTTTCTAACTTAAGGAGGGATGTTTACAGATATGAAATAGATAGTATCAAGTTGAATATCTTCTAATTCAACTTCGCTCAGCCCCTGAAATTCTATCGGGGCTTTTTTAGTATCCATTAATATTCCATTAAGATATTACTGTTGTAAGTTTATATATTTTAGATAGCTTGATTGACACAGAAAATTTAGCCAGTAACTCATCTTATCTTTTTGTGTTAAAGATAACAACTTAATGAATTATTGATTATTTCTTTAGTTAGAGGATAAGTGACTTCTTAGTAATTAACTTAGTGATTGTACAGCAAACTTCAAATTCTCAGTTTGAAAGTTTTAACACCAAAAGCAAACTGAGCTATATTTTAGTGATTTGTATATCACTAGAAGAAGTTTTTGTTTCACTATACTAGTTCAGCTTAACTCATTAACTTTTTTTGGAAAACGAGTCATGCAGAAGCAAAACGAGCAAGTCCAATATTTCCTTCGGTATCTTTCCCTTATACCAGTTATTGCTGTTATTTTGATATCAGTTGCCTTCTCTACTTGGGCTGTGTTTAACTACTTTTTCCCAGATCTTCTCTTCCATCCGATGCCGTAAGATTTGAATTTATATTAGGGATTTCGGTTAATTAGAATCCTGAAAACAAGAGTGCGATCTGCAGCAAAGCAGCAGCGCTAGCCCCGATAGCCCAAGCGTGCCGTTAGGCATAGGGGGCGCACTCAAAAGACGCTATCGCCTCTGTGTGTTTCTTGGTTGAAACACTATCTTTGCATGTAGCTCACATTCGAGTGAAGATTTGCACAAAAGTTGAGGTCATGAATAATATGAACAACGTAAACAACGCGGACATGATAGAGCGTTACTGTGCTCTGATCATCGGAATTCTCTTCTTGATTTTAGGTATAGCCGGATTTATACCAGCTTTGGTTTCATTGCCTGGGACGACTGCCTCTTATGTCCCAATTGATGCAACTAAGAGTGCCTATGCTATGGGATTTGGCTATGTATTTGGGCTGTTTCCCACCAATTTCTTACATAACATTGTACACTGCGCTGTCGGTTTATTCGGAATTACCTCGTATAATAGCACCAGCAGCGCACGCATATTCAATCGTAGTTTTGCAGTTGCCTATACGTTCCTCTCCATCATGGGATTGCTACCCTTGGCTAAAACAACGTTTGGCTTAATGCCACTGTTTGGTAACAATGTTTGGTTGAATGCCCTAACAGCAAGTGTCACCGCTTACTATGGGATTGTCATACCAGCCAAGGTGAGAGGTACTAGTGTATTGCATGACCTTTGAGGTAGTTCATGCAACTGTAGTCAAGAATCAATGAACAATGAACAATGAACAGTGACCAGTGAACAGTAAACAGTACACAGTGAAGGAGTCAGGAGTCAGAAGTCGCAATTCTTTATTTATTTATTCTGAATCAAGAATTGCACCAATTGCTGAATTCTTCTTCAAACTGATAACTGATAACTGATAATTGATAATTGATTGCTCACTAGATAATTATCCAGTGAGCACAGCGGGATATTTAAACTTAAAACTTGATTTTCATTATATCTACTCATGCCGTCGTTAATGCCACTGCTAAACTAAAGTCTGGAGTGCCGGTACATTTAGTCATGCATTGAGGTAAAAAACCTGGTTTGTTTAAATTGAGCGCAAGCGTTAAGTTAGTCATGCGAGCAAACATCAAACCGGGTTTTTAGGATGAGTGTACCGGTACTCTAGAAGCCAATACGGTTCAGTTAAGCTTCAAAGTGTTGTAAATTGAGCATTGACCTCA
>NZ_QMEA01000228.1 GCF_012912105.1 Brasilonema sp. UFV-L1 | reverse complement strand
TCCTTTTTATCGGGCATCAGTTTGGAACCACGGGCATCCAAAGCACCTTTGACCAATACCAAGGTCGTGGTGTGGAGAGCCAGGGCGATCGCATGGTGAACCAAGAAGTCGCCAGGTCCAATGGTTAAAAACAAGGAGTTGGTGCCAGCATTAATCGCATCTAACCAACCTGGTAACCAGACGTTAGCGTAGTTAGGCCATGCTGTGGATGCAATGCTATCTGGATTAGATAACAGAACGTTCATGCCATACAGGACTTTACCATTAGCGGCTTGAACGAACTGAGCAAACACAGGCTCAATCAGGATTTGCTTTTCCGGTGTGCCGAAAGCTACCACTACGTCATTGTGGACGTACAAACCTAAGGTGTGGAAGCCCAAGAACAGCGATACCCAGCTTAAGTGGGAAATAATTGCTTCTTTATGCTTCAGCACGCGGTCTAGTACGTTGCCCTTGTTTTGTTCTGGATCGTAATCACGTACCCAGAAGATTGCTCCATGAGCGAAAGCACCGAGCATCAAGAAGATAGCAATGTACTGGTGATGGGTGTACAAAGCTGCTTGGGTTGTGTAGTCCTTCGCAATGAATGCGTAAGCTGGCATCGAGTACATGTGCTGAGCCACCAAGGAGGTGATTACGCCCAAAGCGGCTAGGTGCCAACCCAATTGGAAGTGTAGGGAGTTGTTGTAGGTATCGTAGATACCTTGGTGAGGCAGGTTGAATGGACCTTCCACTGGAATGCCGAAGAATGTCTTGGCATTCATCATCTCCTTGATGCTGTGACCGATACCAAAGTTGGTTCGGTACATATGACCGGCGATGATGAACAGTACTGCGATCGCCAAGTGGTGGTGAGCCATATCCGTCAACCACAGCGACTCTGTTTGAGGATGGAAACCACCCAAAAACGTCAGAATTGCAGTTCCTGAACCTTGGGAAGTACCAAACACATGGTTTGCTGTGTCAGGATTTGCAGCGTAAACACCCCAATTCCCGGTAAAGAATGGTGTCAATCCTGCTGGGTGAGGCAGTGTGCTCAGGAAGTTATCCCAACCCACGTGCTGTCCGCGAGATTCAGGAATTGCTACGTGAATTAAGTGACCTGCCCAAGCCAAAGAACTCACACCAAACAGACCTGCTAGGTGGTGGTTCAGACGTGGTTCTGCACTTTTAAACCAAGCCAAGCTTGGACGGTACTTAGGTTGCAAGTGCAACCAACCAGCGAACAGGAATAATGATGCCAACAGCAGCAGGAACACTGAACCTACATACAGGTCATTGTTCGTCCGCAGACCAATGGTGTACCACCAGTGGTAGATCCCAGAGTAGGTGATGTTGACTGGATAGCTCGCCCCTCCTTGGGTAAATGCTTCGATTGCTGGTTTCCCAAAGTGAGGGTCCCAGATTGCATGAGCTATCGGACGGATATGAAGAGGATCTGTGATCCACGTCTCAAAGTTACCTTGCCAGGCTACATGAAACAGCAGGCTCGATGCCCACAGGAAGATGATTGCCACATGACCGAAGTGCGTCGCGAAAATCTTTTGGTAAAGATTTTCTTCTGTCATGCCATCGTGGCTTTCAAAATCATTTCCCGTTGCGATCGCATACCAGATCCGACGCGTCGTCGGATCTTGTGCTAGATCCTGGCTAAATTTTGGAAATTTTGTTGCCATAGGTTTTGATAAGTCCTCTGACCTTCAGCCATCAGGTTCTTAGATTTTGAGTTGGTGAGTTCTAAGTCCTGAGTTTTTATTTCAGAACTCAAAACTCAAAACTCATCACTCGTAAGAGCTGATTTTTAGCCCAGTGAAATGATTCGTGCGTGGAAGAATGCCCAGGTGGTAGCGATTCCTCCTAAGAGGTAGTGAGCCACACCAACAGCCCGACCTTGAATGATGCTAAGAGCGCGGGGTTGAATTGCTGGTGCTACTTTCAGTTTATTATGTGCCCAAACAATTGACTCAATCAGTTCTTGCCAGTAGCCACGACCGCTGAACAGGAACATTAAGCTGAATGCCCAGACAAAGTGAGCGCCCAAGAAGAGCAACCCATAAGCTGACAGCGCACTGCCGTAAGAGTTTATCACTTGTGTTGCTTGTGCCCACAAGAAGTCACGCAACCAGCCGTTGATTGTGAGAGCACTTTCGGCAAAGTTACCACCAGTGATATGAGACACAGTACCATCTGCGTCCACAGTTCCCCAGACATCCGATTGCATTTTCCAGCTGAAGTGGAAAATCACAATGGAGATGGAGTTATACATCCAGAACAAACCAAGGAATACGTGGTCCCAACCAGATACCTGACAGGTACCGCCACGACCAGGACCATCGCAGGGGAACCGGAATCCCAAGTTCATCTTGTCTGGAATCAGACGAGAACTGCGGGCAAACAGGAAACCCTTGACCAGAATCAGAACGGTGACGTGAATCGTGAAGGCGTGAATATGGTGAACCAAGAAGTCCGCCGTACCGAGTGCAATAGGCATCATTGCCACTTTGCCGCCTACAGCCAGAACACCGCCGCCAAAGGCGTAGCTCACAGGTTCTAGTGCATTGGGTGCTGTTGTACCTGGTGCTACAGTGTGCAGGTTTTGTACCCACTGAGCAAACACTGGCTGCAACTGAATTGCGGTATCAGAGAACATATCTTGGGGACGACCCAAGGCACGCATGGTGTCATTGTGGATATACAGTCCGAAGCTGTGGAAGCCCAGGAACATAGATACCCAGTTCAAATGAGAGACAATTGCATCTCTGTGACGAATGACCCGATCCAGCACGTTATTTTGGTTAATTACTGGATCGTAATCCCGCACCATGAAGATTGTTGCGTGAGCCGCTCCACCAACAATCAGAAAGCCACCAATCCACATATGGTGAGTGAAGATGCAGAGTTGGGTAGCGTAATCTGTTGCCAAGTACGGATACGGAGGCATCGCGTACATGTGGTGGGCGATGATGATCGTCAGCGAACCTAAGAAGGCAAGGTTAGTTCCTAACTGAGCATGCCAGGACGTGGTCATGTTTTCATAGAGACCTTTGTGACCTTCACCAGTGAAGGGACCTTTGTGGTTTTCCAGGATCTCTTTGATGCTGTGACCGATACCCCAATTGGTACGGTACATATGACCAGCGACGATGAACAGTACCGCGATCGCCAAGTGGTGATGAGCAATGTCTGTCATCCATAAGCCGCCTGTGACTGGGTTCAGACCACCCTTGAAGGTGAGGAAGTCTGAATAAACACCCCAGTTCAAGGTGAAGAAAGGTGCTATACCGTTGGCAAAGCTAGGATACAGCTCTGTCAACAAGTCTTTGTTCAAAATGAACTCGTGGGGCAACGGTATATCTTTTACAGCCACTCCCGCATCCAACAGCTTATTGGTAGGCGCGGATACGTGGATGATGTGACCTGCCCAGCCCAATGAACCACAACCAAGCAGTACTTGCAAATGGTGATTCAGCATGGACTCCACATTTTGGAACCATTCCAACTTGGGAGCGCGCTTATGGTAGTGGAACCAGCCGGCAAACAAGAATAAGCCTGCTAATACCAGACCACCAATGGCAGTGCAGTACAGTTGGAACGAGTTGGTAATACCCCAACCACGCCATATTTGGAAGAAGCCGGAGGTGATTTGAATACCGTGGAAACCGCCGCCGACATCTCCATTCAAAATCCCTTGACCAACGATTGGCCAAACAACTTGAGCACTTGGCTTGATATTGAGGGGATCGCTCAGCCAAGCTTCGTAGTTGGAAAAACGAGCGCCATGGAATATCATCCCGCTGAGCCAAATCGTCACTACGGCTAAGTGACCGAAGTGTGCTGCAAATATTTTGCGGGATATGTCTTCTAAATCGCTTGTATGTGTATCAAAATCATGGGCGAGCGCGTGCAGGTTCCAAATCCATGTTGTGGTTTTGGGACCTCTGGCTAAGCTTTTGTCAAAATGTCCTGGTTTTGCCCACAGTTCAAATGTGGTTGGAACCGGATCGTTATCGACTATCACTCTTGCCTTTTTCTCCTCTCGCTCTGGAGGACTTATCGTCATTCGACCTCCTCTCTTTAAAAGGATTGAGGAATCATTGAATACCACATAGTATCTTCATGGCTTTTGTTAACCTTGATCGCGTCCTCCAGAAACAGATGACTGGAGCAGCGGCGAAGACCTTGTTGTGGAGATTGGTTTCTGTTGAATTATAAAGGCTTATCTCGTACACAGTTAGAGAGATTTTAACAATAATTCAAAATCCTGAAATTTCTTGCCTCATCTACCTTTTACATGAAAACTACTGGGCAAAAAGTCAATACTTTCTGCATTTATTTTACAAATGGTAACAATTCGTAAATCTTGTCTTTCATATCACAAAAAGCTATTTTGACCAGGATTTGCTGGTGATATTTAATATCACTTAATATTTTGTCTACAGCCAATTTTCTGACTAAAGATAGTTGAATTCTCATCTAAAAAAATTACGTAGTCATGTAAAAAAAATGACAAAAAAAGAACAGCCTACGCCCCGCCATGCACTCCAGAACACAGTTGTCACCAACTCAGCAATTTTTTATGAGCATAGTCAGCCAAACTCTGTACAACTGGGTTGCACAGTAACAAGGTCACAAGCCGCTAATTTAGACCCCGTCCTTAATATGGAGACAAGAAAAATTCTTTGTTTATGAAATAAGCGCGGATTTCGTGGGGATATTCTGTGTTCTTATTAAATTCATTGCCAGAGAGATAATTCAGTCAACGAAGAATTCTCCTTTTGAGCTATAGTGTCCAGTAGACAGTTTGAGCCAAAATGATTGAGTCAGTTGTAGTAGGAGTATCACTGGGTGAAAAGCATGAACTTGTGGCAGAAGACCGCAACTGCTATCCTCAGATCACTGATAGCGTCACTGCTGGTATTAAGTTTGACCAGTTGTGGAGATAAAGCTGTCAGCCAAGAACCGTTTAGCCAAGAACCGTATGGCAGTTTGCACTCAAAAGCTCAACTTTCAAAGCAAATCTCAGAAGTTTCACCTCCAGCAACAATCCAAGAACTGCGCGACTCCTTGGAAATTTATCAGCCACAAGTCACAATAGTGACTCCGAAACAAGATGAAATCCTGCAAGAAAATACAGTGAGTGTTCGCTTTGAGGTTAAAGACTTACCCATCTACCAAGATCCAGAACTGCAGCTTGGTCCTCATTTAAACGTTATTCTCGACAACGAACCTTACATAGCCTTATATAACAACCTGAATAATCCTCTGGTTTTGCCAGACTTGTCCCCCGGTACCCATACCTTACGTGTTTTTGCTTCTCGTCCTTGGGATGAAAGCTTTAAAAATGAAGGTGCTTACGCCCAGACAACATTTCACATCGTCACCAAAACTGACGACAACAACCCTGATCCAGCACAACCACTGTTAACATACAGTCGTCCCCAAGGTAGCTACGGTGCAGAACCAATTCTACTGGACTTTTACCTAACTAACGCCCCACTGCATCTGGTTGCCGAAGAAAACCCTGATGACGACATAGCAGATTGGCGTATTCGCTGCACAATTAATGATGAAAGCTTTGTTTTAGACCGTTGGCAAGCTATTTACCTTAAAGGCTTTAAGCCAGGTAAAAATTGGGTAAAACTTGAGTTTCTTGATGAACAGGGAAACCCTGTGAAAAATGTCTTCAACAGCACAGTGAGACTGATTACCTATGAACCCAATGGAAAAGACACTTTATCTAAGATAATCAGAGGAGAACTCTCAGCAGAAGAAGTTCGCAGTATTGTAGACCCAAATTACACTCGCTTAATTCCAACTGTTGAACCGACACCCACTCCAACTTCAACCCCCAGCGTTGAACAAACACCTCAAACACAACCCGAGAAAGAAACGCAGCCCCTTGGTGAACCTACACCCATTCCAACTTCAACCCCCAGCGTTGAACAAACACCTCAAACACAGCTACCAGAATCTCAGTCTAAATCCCAAACACAGCCAGAAAAACCAAAATCAGCAGCAGATAGCTTTTTCAATCAGCAAAAGCCTCAGGTAGATAAAATACCAACTCCACAAGTACCAGTTGAGACAACTCCTGGCTTACCTCCTACCTTACCAGAGGTGATTGAGACTCCCCAAAGCGAAAGCACAACACAACCACAGCCAGAAGTGACACCAACTCCAGAAGCAACAGTTGAACCATCTCCTGGTTTACCTGGCACTCTACCAGAAATCATTGAGTCCCCTGCACCAGAAACAATTGTGCCGCAATCACAAACCACAGCAGAACCAAAATCAGAAGCAACAGCAATAGTTTACCTGAACCGAAAAAAGAGGTTGACTTAGTATCAAAATAATTTGCTAAACTTGCCCATAGTTCACTGCTATGGGCAAGTTTATGTGGAAAGTTGCAGAATTTGGAGAACTTGTTGGAGTTTCCTGTTCCACTTTACGGCGCTGGGAGAGGGAAAAGAAGTTAATTCCAGAACGGACATTAGGGAACCAACGCATTTATACCGAAGAGCACCTTGGTATCGCTCGAAATTTGAAAGGTGGCAAAGTACCAAGTCGAGTTATAAAGGGTAGGTTGAAAACCCTTCGGCTTTAGCCAAGGGATGAAAACCACGACGTAGGCTTTAGCCTACCATGATACTAATCACTACTATATTATGTAGAATGAGTTAACATAAAAACGTAGTTGGTTACGCATTGTCCCCTAGAACTGAACTTCCCCCGGTGCAAATGTACTAAATAGTCTGAAAAAGCTTGTATAG
>NZ_QMEA01000227.1 GCF_012912105.1 Brasilonema sp. UFV-L1 | reverse complement strand
ATTGGACTCAACCGAGAACCGCTATATTTCAGGAGCAATTTGCTGAATCAAACGCACCTTGTCAACTGTTGAAAGCTGCAATGCTTGCTTGAGAACTTCCTGTAAACTCATAACTTTTTCCCTGCTTCACCCTTCGGGTTCGCAGTCGCCTGCGGAGGGAAACCCTCCCGCAGCGCTGTCTCACCTGCAAATCAAGAAACGGGAGCAACCAATGTGCCTACTAAACAAGCTCGCTCCAAACTCACTCCGCTTAAATTAGCACCATCTAATTCAGCACACAATAAATTCGCACCCGTCAAATTAGCACCCGCAAGATTTGTCCCCCGCAAGTCAGCTTCCTCCAAATTCGCCTCACTCAACAACGCGCCTTGCAAATCTGCACGGCTCAAGTCTGCACCTTTGAGATTTGCTCCAGTCAAGTTCGCGCCTCGTAAGTCAGCACCTCGCAAGTCAACACCTTGCAAGTTGACATTCATCAAATTAGCACCACTCAAGAAAGCACCTCCAAGCGATACTTCACTCAGTCTTGCTCCCATTAAATTAGCACCGCGCAAATTCCCACCTCGCAAGTCAGCACCTGTCAAATCTGCTTGCATCAAATTAGCTCCCATGAGGTTTGCTCGCAAGTCAGTTTCTACAAGATTAGCTCCCATCAAATTTGCACCTTCTAAATGTCCTCCTTCAAGTTTGGAACCTGTAAAAATTGTACCGACAAGGTGAGCACCCGCAAGATTGACGCGACTTAAATCAACGTTTGATAAATCTTCGTCTTCTAAATTTGCTCCTGGCAGATGTTTGAGTTTTCCTAATTGAATTTCTTCAATGTTCATCTTCTTCGCGCTCTTCGCGTCTTTGTGGTTCGTAAAAAGTAAGAGTATCGCATTGCCATTAAAACATTTAGTGAGCACTGCTTATCCTACGACCTCATCTGCTCACCAATTTTGCTCTCGCTATCTAGTCTACTATTGAGTAACCACATACTCGTGCTAGCTTTGGGTGTCATTAAGGGTACGTCGAGTCCCTGTTGTAAACCCATGACTAATAAAGTTAGTGTATCTACAAGTTTCGGGTCAAAGCGATACGATTGTTGTAGTCTACATTCTTCTAAGGCTTGAGCAAATATCTCCTCGCGACTGAATTGAGAGTTTTTTTTCTGATTCAGCCGCCACTGGAAATCCGCGACTAATGCTAGAATTCTTGACTCCAAGGGAATTTCATCCCCTGTTAACCCTGCTGGTTCACCTGTACCATCCCACCGTTCGGTTTGATGTGTAATAATTTGGGCGATCGCCCGCAGTCGTGGCATTGTTCGCAAGACTTGTGCTCCTGGTACCAAAGGACAAGTCAAACGACAACTGGGTGCATCTTCTTGATAGCGGGTGGAAGTTCCTGGAGAAAGAATGCTTTCTGCTCTTTGCAGTGGATCTATACGATGCAGCAAAGCTGCAAGACGAAGACGTTTCATCTGCCATGCGGGAAGATCCAAAAGTTGCCCGATTGTTTCTGCTAGCGCTACCACTTCTGCTGCTGCCATTGGATTGGTAATATCAGCAGCATCAATAATTTGCGCCATCCGCAAAAATGCTTGGATTTCGTTGGAAACCAAGTTACCATCCAAGGCTTGGTGGCGAGTTGCTGTAGGAACAGAGATATTGATTTGTCCTGTCTGGAGGTAATCTACTACCCGTGAAACAACTGCACTTAAATCTTCTGGTGTGGCAAGGCGTGGCTGAATTACGTCTTTATGAGCAATAAGTTTTTTCGCTAGTTCGCAGTTGTATTGTTCAATGTGAGAAATTGCTAATTCTGCTGTTTCTTTGACTAACTCAGGTTCAAATGTCCACAAGCCGTAAAATTTCCGCTCTACATCTGATGCAGGTACTCCAGAAGAGCCGTAATCAGCTTCTGATATTTCTTGACAAATGACCATCGCTGTGTATACAGGCGATAAGATGATTAAATGCCATTCCTGCGCCACAGGATCTGCTGGTTCTAATGGTACTAGGTTGACATTAGGTATCTGGCTTGTGGGATGTTCTGCGAAGCGTGCATCTGGAGAAGCCATAATCACAACTTGGCAGGATTTTTTCGCAATATCTGCATATCTTTCGGCTTCTTGCAAATACCATTTCCCTTGTTGGAAGGCTGTGATCACAAAAGGTGTGCTGTCTTCAGTTAAAATGTGGTCTTCCAGAGCATGACACAGGGAAACTAGGGTATTTTTGTAGTAAACGCCGTATTGAATTGGTCTTTTACTATGGCGATGAGCTGCTTCTAGCTTTTGTAAAATAGAGCCTTCTAACATAAGTTTAATGAAACGTAGACGCGCAGCGGCTTCCCGCAGGGTACCGCAAAGACGCGAAGGACGCAAAGGAAGGAGAGTTTTTTAGCCTGGCTAACGCGAGATTTTGTTTGTGTTGTGGTAAGCTGAGCGTCTGTGGACTAACAGTTACGACAGACTCACCAGTTGTTTTTCTTTCACAGAAATCGGTGCGGAAAGTGCTTCTTCTAAATCAGCACAACCGACTCTTTCTTCTAAGATTTTCATGACTTCGCGTCCGAAGTCGTTGGGGTTTTGTCGCCATGCTTGTAAGCAAACTTCGCCAAAGAAGGAACCGAGAGGTTCGGGGTTCCAAAGCATTTTCTGGACAGTCCAAGGTGTAATGTTCATTGGATCATACCCTGGTTTAAGAATATTTTCTTTGAAAGCGTATTCTTCGAGATGGGTATGGGGTTGTAAACCGATGAAGAAAATCGCTGGTTCGACTTTATCCGCACCGAAGATGCGTTCGAGTTCACGGTGGTAGGCGATGGTTTGGCGGATGGTTTCGGGACGTTCGTCAA
Source organism: Brasilonema sp. UFV-L1 (assembly GCF_012912105.1). GTDB lineage: Bacteria > Cyanobacteriota > Cyanobacteriia > Cyanobacteriales > Nostocaceae > Brasilonema. Next base: position 3,943 of record NZ_QMEA01000227.1, on the reverse strand, counting down.
TGACGTTAAATGAGTAGTTGACGGAAACTAAGTCGTTGAATCCAGCAGCTTTTAAATCACGACAGTTTTGTAAGACTGTTCGCAGGTTGTAACCCATCCGCATCTTACGAACAAGTTCTTGAGAACCACTAGTGATACCAATTTCAAAGTAGTTCATCCCAGTTTTCGCCATCAAGTCACACAACTCTGGTGTGAGGTTGTCAGCTCTAATGTAAGCTGCCCAATGAATATCTGTCATGCCAGAATCGATGATTTTCTGTAACAGTTCCTCAGCATCATCGATAAATTTTCGCGCTGGGATAAATTGGGCGTCGGTAAACCAGAAGTTGCGAATGCCGCGATCATACAATTGTCGCATCTCAGCAACAACTTCGTCAGCTGGGTTGATGCGTACTTGTTTGCCTTCTACAACTGTGTAAACGCAATAACAGCAGTTGTGGGGACAACCACGCTTAGTTTGTACACCTATATAAAAGTCTTGTTCTTGCAGGTAATAGTTAAATTCCGCCCAGATGCTTTCGATATAGTTGTAATCGCAAGCTGATTTTTCTAGAGGAGTGGGTTGTTCGTGAATCAGGCGATCGCGTGGTTTTTCTTCTCCCACCACATAACACCTTTCATCGCGAAATTCTTGTCCGCTTAAAAGTTTTGTCAGCAGGGTTTCGCCTTCTCCCACGGAGACAATCGTTCCCTTGGGTAAGCTTTTACCCACTTGCTCGTAAAAGACACTGACAGCACCACCACCGACTATAACTTGAGCATCCCGGTTATAACGTTTAGCGCGTTTAATCCCCCGTTTCACTAAGCCCAAATTCCGCCACAACTCACCGTAGTATCCCGACGCAATCCGCAATAAACCAATAGCCCCCTTTATCTTGAGTAATGGATTGCGGGAGTAGAAAAACTCGAAGGAATACTGTAATGGGTTACCACCACGTCCACCCACTGGAGCATAAATTTGGATATCCCGCCACGAATACACTAGTAGTGTGGGCTTGAATTCATCGATACACTGATCCAGCGCAGAAGCATAATCTAAAGGTGGTACCGTTCCCAAATCAAAAATTCGCTGTTCAATTGTGGGAAACAGCTTGTGTACATGATCTGCAAGATAAACAACCCCTATAGGAAATATGGGATTACAAGGAAGGCGAACATAGAGAATTCGATTGTCCATCACAGGTGTTTCTACTTTCATTTTGCTGTTTTCAAGGCAAAACCAGAGCAATCTTTTTTAAACAAGTGTTTATTTTGTTTTTTGTCCTATATCTTAATATTACTTGACATTTACACAGATTATTGACTGACCTACTCTCTATCATTTGAGAAAAGTAAAAATAGCCAAACGCATTCCGCCCTCAGATATATATTCTGGTGAGGGGAGATCTGATCAAAATTCTCTATATATATAGCTTTACAATAACACTGACTTTGTTTGCAAAACCATGATCCACGTATCTTATTTGTGGTTTAGAAGATGATGAAAGACACGTGAATAACGCTTTTTATGATTTTTTTGTGAATTAGGGAACATTATATTTGTATGAGCATAATGTACAATTGCGTAAAAGGCATAGATTTTTACAAATTTTTCATATACCCGCATATCTGAAGACAGAAATAGTGTAGAAAATGTCAGTTGGTAGTCGGGGTTACAGCAGTCGGGGATCAGGCAATGCTAGGTTGACTGGTGTAATATAAAATAGTGGCGTAAAGATCCTCAGCAGTTATGGCTCAAATATTAGATCCTGTACCACCTGAGCAATCAGGTAATGTTTTCTGCTGCTACGTGAATGCCACAAGTAAAATACAGGTGGCTCGCATCTCAAATATTCCCAACTGGTACTTTGAACGGGTTGTTTTTCCTGGACAAAGGCTAGTGTTTGAAGCTCCCAGAGAAGCTCAACTTGAGATTCACACGGGCATGATGGCAAGTGCAATTTTATCCGATAAAATTCCGTGCGCTCGTCTTGCAATTACTGAATTTAGCAGTGATGGGTTTGATACAAACTCAGAACCAGCAATCGACTCTATCAATAACAAACCAATTGTGCAGATAAATACAACAACCAGAGATTTTATAAAATCCTTACAAGTCGCTGGTTTAGTATCGGTTGATTAAAAAAACAATTTTACTTAGTAAGGGGGTTGCTGAACTCAGCAACCCTCTTTTGTTTTGTGATGAGTCACTCCACTTTCTCATCTACAATGTCTACTATGAATTTACCTTCTTTTCTTTGGTTGTGGAGAATAGCAGCATGGTCTATGGGTTTATCGCTACTAGCTTATTTGTTACTAGCGATCACAGGTGTTTGGATATTTCGTACCAGAAGACTACACCAAGAACAACCTAGCTGGCTGCATTCCTTTCACTATATGATTGGCAGTTGCATGGTCAGTTTAGTGCTGCTTTTGTTACTCATTGGTATTATTGGCACTTTAGGTCACTTTGGTTCTTTAGGACACTCATCACATTTAATTGCTGGTTTGACAGCAGTCATACTGGTTTTGGTGTCTGCTGGAAGTGCATTACTTATTCATCCTAGACGACCTTGGGCGAGACGTATCCACATCAGTGCTAATATTGTCCTGTTTTTTGGGTTTGTTTGGGTATCGTTAACAGGCTGGAGTGTGGTACAAAAGTATCTACCATAATCAGTAACAAATGACACGACAGCCTCACGATCAGTTTGCCAAGCAATGTCTGGAAGAATTACTCTCACCTTTGGGAAAAGTTGAAGTCAGTCGCGAAGTCGTGGATGAAGTTCGACAAGTAGATATTTTATTTTTCCGCTCCATTTTTACTAACATTCGTTAACAAAAACTTCCTGTTTCAACCGAGACTGTCGGCAGCACCTCGTCCACAGGCAGACACGAGCAAGCTGCTCGCGTATTTCGATATGTTTATCGCCGCGTTCAAATCGCGGTCGATTTCAAAACCACATGAATAGCAGTGATAAATTCGCTCCCTTAGACTAAGCAAATCTTTCACGTTGCCACAGCAAGAACAGGTTTTGCTGCTGGGTGCAAATCGATCAATAACGACTAACCTACTGTCGTTAAGCTTACACTTGTATTCCAACTGACGGCGAAACTCGTAAAATCCCATATCTCCTATCGCTTTAGCCAAGCAACGATTAGCCATCATGCCAGACACGTTCAAGTCTTCAATCCCTATTACTGCGTGGTTTTTGCTTAAATAAGTGGTGACTTTATGAAGAACGTCACGACGAATATTGGCAATTCGTCTATGTGCTTTAGCTAGGAGTAACGCTGCTTTATTCCAATTGGCTGAGCCTTTGATTTTACGGCTAAGATTACGTTGTAGCCGTTTTAATCTACGTTGTGCTTGACGATACGATTTTACGCCATCGAACACAACACCTGTGGATAGTGTTGCTAAGGTTTTGATACCTAGATCGACGCCGACAATATCGTAAACTTTTGGTGTTTGCTCAACAGGAACATCAATTTTAAACGAAATAAACCATCTATCTGCTTGGCGGCTTAGGGTACACGACTTAGGTTCTACACCCTGTGGTAATCTCTCGAAGGTTTTCAGCCATCCAATCACCGGAACTTTGACCCGCTTGTGGTCAACGTGAATTGAACCATCAAGAGTAAAAGAGTCATGTCTTCCTTTCTTCTTGAACTTTGGGAATCCCTTGACTTTCTTAAAAAAAGATTTAAATGCATCGCTCAAATGACGTAACGCATATTGAGGAGAACATTTACTAACTTCGTAATACCAAGGGTTTTCCGGCTTAATTGAAGCCACTAACCACTTGTGTAAGTCAATCGAAGAAGGAAATTTAATCTTGTCGTTAGGATTGGCACGGTTATGTGCTAATACCTGTTGACACAAAGCAAGACCTTGATTCCAAGCATGACGCGCTACACCAGCGTGTTTTGCCAGTATTGAAATCAGTGACAGAAAGTATTA
>NZ_QMEA01000226.1 GCF_012912105.1 Brasilonema sp. UFV-L1 | reverse complement strand
AAGCAATTGCAAACTGCTTAAACTACAAGTCTTTCAGCTTTTCTTAGTGCCATTCTACTCTTACCTTTGTTCACACTCTTGCAGGTGAGGTGTTTGAAGTTAAGGGAAATGTGCTTATGGGGACTGCTAGCACTGTAGGAAGTTTGGATATTGAAGTACAAGCGCCTGTCGGTGTTGTGACTATCATTCCCGCTGCTGGTAATGGAAATCAATCTATAGGTGCAAAGATTGGGACGATTACTGATGTTCCTTTGGGTGTGATTGCTAATGAATATCTGCTGACTGATGATGACGGTGTTAATCATACTAGGTCAATTGCTGCTTATAATAAAGCTCCAATTTTTACAAAATCATTACCTTATCTGGATGGGGCAATTGTACAGCAGTTGCCAGGACTGTCGTTTATGCCTGTTTATGACAGTAAACAGTGAACAGTGAACAGGGAACAGGGAACAGGGAACAGGGAACAGGGAACAGGGAACAGGGAACAGGGAAGAATTCAGGAGTCAGGAGTCATATCATGTCCGCTTAAATAGTTGTCCGCAGCGAACGCAGCGATAGCGGAGTGAAGCAATCCCAGACTCTTGCGATTGCTTCGTTTCACTCCGTTCCACTCGCAATGACATATCACAAGTATTTTGCCGGACATGATATCAGGAGTCAGGAGCGGAGCAAGGAAAGCTCCGCCTCCGGTCAGAAGACTAAATTCTTTATTTCTTTCTTGTGAATCAAGAATTGCTGTATTTTGACTTCTTCTTCAAATTGATAACTGATAACTGGTAACTGATAACTGATAACTGATAACTGTTAGTTTGAGTTGGTGTTAGGAGAATATTGAAAGATGTCTATTGCTAAGTTTTTGAATTCTTCTAGAGTAAAGACGAAGTTAGATGCCATTGTTGATAATACGCACGCTTTTTTGGTTGACCCAAATAAAGAGGACTTTTTGAAGCGTGAGGGGAAGCGTCCTGACCCGAAGTTGTTGGACCAGTATGGGATGATGGACCAGTACTTTCCCGTTGTTAGTAGTGATGATTTTCGGGTGCTGGAATACTTGTTTGAGCAGAATAAGGCGATCGCATCTGTTATTGCGACTGGGCAAGAAATTCCTCAAACTCGTATGGGGCGTCTGTTGAAGATTGAAGGACAGATGGGTAAGATTGCGATTTCTCACATTTTTGGTGAGGAAGATGAGATTCGCATGATGGAATTGTCCAAAATGCAAGGGATGCCTAAGAATTTTGTTGATATGCTGATTCGAGGTGTTGATAGCTTGCAACCTCGTGTTTATAAAACTGCGAATGTGTTGACTTGGCAGTGTGTGACTCAGGGGTTTGTGGATTATACTGATACTCGCTCGAATGCTGCGATTAGGCTGCGATATCAGACTTATCCTGAGTTATTTCCTGCTCCTTTGACTGGAAATGCTGTTTGGACTGATTATGAGAATGCTAATGGTGTGCGTGATTTGCGAGAACACGCCAGGGCTTTTTATAATTTAAATGGTTTCTATCCAGATGAAACAGTTATGCCTCAAGAGTTGGCTGATGATTTGATGAGTCAAGCGTCAACTCGTGACCATGCTCTTGCTCTTGGGCTGATTTCTGCTGTTCCTGGGACTACGGTTCAAGCAATTGTTGATGAGGTCATTCTTAATAGGATTGCGGAACGATTAAAGTTTCCGAAAATTAGGATTTATGATGCTCAATATGAAATTGAGTTTGCACCGGGGCAAACAGTAAGGGGTCGTTATCTCCCTTCTCACACCTACGCTTTTCTGACTGATGGGATGGGTCAGCGGCTGTTTGGTCCCACGATAGAAGGTAAGGGTAAGCCTGGGGTGTTTGTAAAGGTTGATGAAGTCCTGAAGTCTTCTCCGCCTGAGTCTCGTTCTTATGCTGTGGCGCGGATGTTTCCTTTTGTTCCTCAGCCCAAGTTGTTAGCTGCAAGGAAGGTGAAGTGAGGGAAGAAAGGCAGAAGGCAGAGGGCAGAAGGCAGAAGGGAAGAGGGTTTTAGCTAACTTTACTTTTTGTTACATACTTCTGTTTATTTGCGCCTTTCTACTTACTCTTTGAGTTTGTTTAGAGTAGCAACTAGTATGCTCTGCATCTCTTCAACTTCGTTCATGATTGGTTGAAAGAGAGTTTTATCTGTTAATTCTACTTCTTTAGCGATGATTAATTGAGTGTCGAGTTCTCTTAAGGAACCTAGAGCAATATGTAAAAACTGTATATATTCTTGTTTAGAACGTCTACCATAGCCTTCAGCTATATTTGAAGCTACGGAAACTGACGAACGGCGAATCTGATTTGTTAAGCCATAAAGCTCTGATTGAGGAAAGCGCTTAGTAATTTGGTAGCAATTAACAGAAAGCTGTACAGCTCTTTTCCAGACAAATTGATTTTTATAGCTCATAAGTTTGAAGTCGAATGTTTGAAGAATTGGATTATAACTCTTCTGCCTTCTGCCTTCTGCCCTCTGCCTTCTACGTTAGGAGATTTATATGATTGATCCAATGAAACCTGTGCGTCTTCTTGCTCATGTGCCTTATGGTACTGATTTTTATCACCCTCGTGAGTATCAGCCTGGTGAGCTTCCTGCTGCTTTGTTGGTTGAGGGGATTGTGAGCCAGGATAAAGAAGTGGTTGTTGCTCCTCTTATGACTTATAAAGATGCTGCTTCTGTGCAGGAGGTGGTGGTGACTTCTTCTGATGTTGCTGTGACTCCTGCTGCTTTTGGGCAATCTCCTGTGTTGGTGAATGAGCGGTTGTATGTTAATAAGGCGAGTGTTGATGAGTTCTCTAAGCTTCCTGGCGTTGGTACTGCGACTGCTTTGAAGCTTGTGACTGAACGGGATAAGAAGGTGTTTGAGGGCTTGCAAGATTTGAGCGATCGCGTTCCTTTGCCTCGTGGTAAGTGGGAAGATTTGCAAGCTTATTTGTTGTTTGATTGAGGTGTGCGAGTCACACAGTTAGGCGTTGCATATTTGCGGGATGAAGAGTTTCCTCCGCTTTTGCAAAGTGGGCGTTGCAAAGAAAACTTTAGTATTTATACGCGCGTTACGTTCATACGTATCAACCTCACCCCGCCCTGACGGGCACCCCTCTCCTTATTAAGGAGAGGGGATTGAATGAGGTAATTGAGCCGTAATTTGATATTTAGGTGTGTGCGTAAAACGCAAAGTGCTTTTCATCAATGAAATTGTGCAACGTCTAAAGTTAAAATAGGCAATATAAATTGAATTATATTATATTATCGATATGTCGAAGAAAGGTAATCCGCATGGGTTGACCGATTTGCAGATTAAGTTTTGTCAGGAGTTTGTCAAGGATTTAAATGCAACTCGTGCATATCTTAGAGCCGGGTATAAAGTGAACAGTTCTGATGCTGCTGGTGCTAATGCGGCACGATTGCTAGCAAATGATAGGATTCAAGCATATTTGGGGGAAATAGCTAATCTGTCAGAGTTCAGTATTATTGCTGAGGTAGTTAAAATTGCTTTTACTAAAATTACTGATGTGATTGAGTATGATGGAACGAATTTAAAAATAAAACCTTCGCGAGAGTGGAGTAGTCATGCGAAATCTGCGGTGAGGAGTATTACTGTGACTGAAACGGAAGTGAAGGGGAAACGCACTGTTGTTACTCAAATTACTATGCATGATAAGTTGGCTGCTTTGGAAAAGTTGATGAGGAAATTTAAGCTTTATCCGAAGGAGGTTCCTTTGCTTGATGCTGTGCAGTTGCTATTAACAGAAGGTGTTGCTACGTCTGAACAAGCTCTGATAATTAGTGAAGGGATTCGTCAAATTGAAGATAGTTTAAGGACTTTGCCTCCGGGGATGAAAACATTTGAGAGCTAGGCGGAGTGGGAGTTTTTATAGCAATCCTAATCGATTTACAAACTTATGGTATTCTTGTACTAAAACAGTGATTACGGATTATGCAGGTGAAAAATTTTTTACTAGCGAAAATGCTATACATTCAATAAGACGGGTTAAAAAAGAACTCGCTTTACTAAATAAAAATATTGAAGTTGGCATTGATGGAGGAGTGAATATATATACATTCGATATGCTATAAAACTTAACTGATTATATTATCGTCGGAGGTCTATTGTTTAATGATGCGAATCTTTCACAGAAATGGAATAAATTTGGCTATAGCATGTTATTAAATAGTCCTATGTTAACTCATGTAAAACAGTATAAAGGAGTCTTATGAAACCACTAACAATTAACGAAGGTTTATCTCAACTTGATAAACTACTGTTGAACAAACATAGAGAGGCACCAGGTAAAAGTTTAATGATAGGTATTGCAGGACCTGTTGCAAGTGGAAAGTCTAGATTTTGCAAAATTTTTACAGAAACAGCTCCAGACCTGTTAGAAATGGATTTAGTTTATCTTCCTTTCGACTATTGGATCAATAAGAATAATTTAAATTCTAAAACATATGCAGAAAGGTTCTTCCTAGATGATTTATCATTAGCACTAAAAAGTATCAAATCTGAGACAGGTTGGTTTTGTCCAAGGTATGACCTATCAAAAAACATAAGAAATGACGAAGGTTATAAAAAATATTTAGTACCAGAGCAAGTTGTCGAGTGGTTTGGAAGAAAATTCACTCTTCTAAGTGAAGAATGTCCATTTAGTCACGCACCTGGGAGTAAAGAACTCTATTATGAATTAGAAACAAACAGAATTTATAGTTTCTTCATCCCGAAAGCAAATAGTCTTTATGTTATTGACGGTACAATGGTGTACTTCTATGGAGATGACTATAAATTATATGATGCAACAATCTATGTTTACGGGGAGTGGGCAACTAGAATTTCTCGAATGATCAGGAGATACAATAGAAAAGAAGTATTTGGTCAAACTATCTTAACAGAAAAAGAATATGTGAGGTTTTTAGTAAATGAGGCCAGGGCATGTGCTGATGAAGAGATATTAACACAAAAGGGGAAAAGCACCTTCGTAATTAAGAGTTCTACAGAAACTGTTTCTAACTTACTCGATTTATATTGTCTTAAGCAAAATATAAATAAAGACGAAAACATTAAAGAAGTGTATTGCCTAGATGAAGTTCAGATCAATGAGCAAATCGACGAAGCATACAAACATTTCTCGACAAGAAACGACTTAGAAACATTAAAAGCACTTAGAACTGAATTCAAACATTTGATATTAAGCAAGCATTTATTAAAAGTTGATAATATTGATGAGGTATTCACCAAACTAGATCAAGTGCTTTCATTCAAATAATATGCAAGAATTGATAGTTATAGTTACGGAATATATTGAAAAAACCTTGGGAACAAACGGGCTTAAAGTATTGAGCGACTTATTCCCAGTTTTTGAAGAAAACTTAACAGAAGAACGAAGGTGTCAGTTGCCAGAAGTCAGAATGAATTTGTAGCTCCTGGCGGATGAGTATGGGGTCTAAATCTCCACCGTCTACACGGTGTCTACAATCGGTTGGGGTCTAAATCCCCAACAGAAGTGATTCTGACTTCTGAATTCTTTTTTTAATCAACCATTATCATTTGTTATAAAACAATGGGATTAAAAGCATTAAAAAAATCTGCATCTGTTTATCAAGAAGTTTATTTGACGAGTCGTGTTGACTTTTCTAAATATGCTTTTGACCCTGTTGGTTTTATTGAGAAGGAGTTAGGAGAAAGTTTAACTGATGAACAAAAGTGTATCGCTAATTCGGTTGTTTGTAATAGAGAGACAAATGTCCAGGCGAGTCATTCGGTTGGGAAGTCGCATCTGAGCGCGAGAATTGTTTTATGGTGGGTTTGTTGTAAGGGGGAAGGGGCTTTTGCTATTTCTACGGCTCCAACGAAAAGGCAGGTTCATCAGATATTATGGGGAGAGTTGAGGAAGATTTATGACCGCCATAGGGAGAAGATTGGTGGTGAAAGGGGTGAGACTTTTATACGTTTACCTGGTAATGCAAGGGCGATTGGTTTTACTTCAAGACACACTTCATCGGATTCGTTTCAAGGATTACATGAACGTAGCTTGTTGATTGTGATTGATGAGTCGAGTGGGGTTTCGGAGGAGATTGACGCGGGTGCTCAAGCGTGTGTGACTTCTGCGGAGAATAGGTTATTAAGGGTGGGAAATCCTATCAGAAATAACACGGCGTTTCATCGTGCTTGTTTACGTTCTGCTATTCGTATTCCTTCATGGTCGCATCCTAATGTATCTTGGGCGTATGAGTTATGTGAGGATAATATTCATCGTTTGAAGAAAGAGGTTCAGGGGTGGATTCTTGATAAGAATGGGGAAGTGAAACCGGAGGAGGAATGGTTAAGCGAGTATCGTTCTAAAATTCCGGGTGCTGTTTCTGTGCGCTGGATTGAGGAGGCGAGAACGAATTATGGTGAGAACTCTGCTTTTTGGCAGACTCGTGTAGAGGCGCAATTTCCTGTTGATGATTCTGATGGTATTATTCCTAAGTCTTGGTTGTTTGAAGCTCGTGCGCGATATGATGCTGATGTTGATTACTGGGAAGCACTTGCTAAACAATATCCTTGGCGATTGGGGCTTGATGTTGGTGATGGACAAGATAATCATGCTTTAGCGGTGTGGCGTGGACCTGTGCTGTATGAGGTGCTGATATACTCGACTCAGGGTGATTTGCTGGATACTGAAAGAGCAGCGCGGATTGCTATGGAGAAGATGCGATCGCTTGGTGGAGACTCGTGCATTGCTGTTGATAATACGGGTGTTGGTGCTGGTTCTTTGGCTGCGTTGGTGAGCAATGGCTATATGGCTACTGCTTGTCGTTTTGGTGGTGTTGCGGAGAATTCTGAACAGTTTGTTAACCGTAAGGCTGAGTTGTACTGGCAGTTTCGTGAGTTGTTACGGAAGGGGGAAGTGGCGATCGCTCCTTTAGGAGAACAGGAGGATTATATTTCAATACGGTTCAGTTAAGCCCCAAAGTCAGGTAAAGTAAGCATTATTCGCAAGC
>NZ_QMEA01000225.1 GCF_012912105.1 Brasilonema sp. UFV-L1 | reverse complement strand
CGATAGGGTCAGCGTTGGGTAGTTCACTTATGCCAGCCGAAAACGATGGTGGACCAATTATTGGCTATATTGGTGTAGTTCCAGAACACCGGGGAAAAGGCTACGTCAATGATTTGCTACAGCAGGGAACTCTTATCCTTAAATCCAACGGTGCTGTACGCATCCGTAGCGACGCCGACACTGTGAATATACCAATGGTTCACGCCTTTCAACGTGCTGGATATAGACAGTTTGCTTCAAGACGAGAATACTGGTTATCAGTTACCAGTTAACAGTTATCAGTTATCACTGTGTACTGTTCATTGTTCACTGTGTACGCTCGTACGCCGGTAGGCATTCCCGTAGAGTTAAGCCAGTCGTATGGCTCAATAATTGGCACAGAATTGTTTCCTTGGTTAGAGGTAAAAAAGCTAATTATCCTTCTAATGTTAGCTTCTAGGTGACTTTAAAAAGAGAATCCAGCAAGTCCTGATTCAGGAGCGGAGCGCTTGAGTTGCTCCGAGTCCGCTTCTGCTGACTGACAGCTTCGTTCTTTTGTCAAATTGTCATGACTCTTTGGAAAGATTAACCATGAATAATGGCAACGGCTTAAAAAAACACAATGGCAAGCACGTTCCTCATTGGAAAAAGCACATTTGTCGTACAGAACACGCCGCTATCCAAGTGGAAGATGATCGCACGGGAATGGACGTGGAAACCCTCAAACGTGCTTTCTTTGATAACCTCTATTACATTCAGGCAAAAGATAGAAGTTGGGCTACAGCACACGACTACTATATGGCACTGGCGTATACTGTGCGGGATCGCCTGCTGCACCGTTGGCTGAAGACTGTCGAGCAAACCCACTTTAAAAAGGATGTCAAAGTCGTTTGCTACCTGTCTGCAGAATACCTTATCGGACGACAACTAGGTAAAAACTTGACAAATGTTGGGCTTTATGACCAAGCTCGTCAAGTGGTGCAAGAGTCAGGGTATGATTTGTATGACTTAATGGAACAGGAAGATGAACCAGGATTAGGCAACGGCGGTTTAGGACGACTAGCCGCTTGTTTTTTGGATTCCCTTTCAACGTTAGAAATTCCTGCTATTGGCTACGGTATCCGGTACGAATACGGCATTTTTCAGCAAGTGATTCGCGATGGTACTCAAGTGGAAGTTCCGGATCGCTGGCTACGTTTTGGTAATCCTTGGGAAATTCCTCGTCCTGATTATACTATGGAAGTCAAATTTGGTGGACACACCGAAGCTTTCACAGATGAACATGGACGCTACCAAGTGCGTTGGATTCCAGAAAGAACCGTCTTAGGGACACCATACGACATACCGATGGTCGGTTACAACTCCAACACTGTGAACACTCTGCGTTTGTGGAGTGCCAAAGCCAGTGATGAATTTAACTTGCAGATTTTCAACAGTGGAGACTTTGCCAATGCCGTTGCTGATAAAGTCTTCTCTGAAAATATTACCAAAGTTCTCTATCCCAACGACAATAACTATCAAGGTCGAGAACTTCGTTTACAGCAGCAATACTTCTTTGTTTCCTGTTCTCTGCAAGATATCATCCGCAACTTCCTGCAACACGATGATAACTTTGACAATTTCCCCAATAAATTTGCTCTCCAAATTAATGATACTCACCCTGCTATTGGTATAGCCGAACTCATGCGGCTATTGATAGACGAACACCAGCTAGGATGGGATAAAGCTTGGGACATCATCCAAAGAACTTTTGGTTTTACCAATCATACATTGCTGTCTGAAGCATTGGAACGTTGGTCTTTAAGCATTTTTGGCAGACTTCTACCTCGACACTTGGAAATTATTTTTGAGATTAACCAACGTTTTTTGGATGAGGTTCGTGCTAAGTATCCCGGTGATAATGAAAAAGTTGCTAGACTGTCACTTATTGAAGAAGGAGCAGACAAACGGGTGAGAATGGCTCATCTTGCTTGTGTGGGTTGTCATGCTATTAACGGTGTCGCAACATTACACACCAAACTACTGACACATGAGTTGTTCCGAGATTTCTACGAACTGTTTCCTGAAAAATTCAGCAACAAAAACAATGGAGTCACCCCTCGTCGTTGGATTTTGGTTGCCAACCCCAAACTCTCCTTTCTGATAACAAATAAAATCGGTAAGGGTTGGATTAAAAATTTGGAAGAACTCAAGCAATTAGAAGCATTTGTAGATGACAAGGAATTTCGTAATCAATGGCAAAAAATTAAGCAGGAGAATAAGCAGGACTTAGCAGAGTATATTCTGCAAACAAATGGTATTCATGTTGATGCTAATTCCTTGTTTGACATACAGGTGAAGCGACTGCACGAATACAAGCGCCAGCATTTGAATTTGCTGCACGTGATTACACTTTATAACCAAATCAAACAGAATCCTCATACGGAGATTGTCCCGCGAACTGTGATTTTTGCTGGTAAGGCTGCACCTGGTTATGCAATGGCAAAGTTGATTATTCAGTTGATCAACTCAGTAGCAGATGTGGTGAATAATGATCCGGATGTAGGCGATCGCCTGAAAGTTGTTTTCTTAGCAAACTACAATGTCGCGTTAGCACAACGCATCTATCCAGCGGCTGACCTTTCTGAGCAAATCTCGACTGCTGGTAAGGAAGCCTCTGGCACGAGCAACATGAAGTTTGCGATGAATGGGACATTGACGATTGGTACACTGGATGGGGCGAATATAGAAATTCGCGCTCGCGTCGGACATGAAAATTTCTTCCTGTTTGGACTGACAGCTGAGCAAGTTTCACAAATGAAAGCTCAAGGCTACCATCCGTGGGATTATTACAACAGTAATCCTCAACTCAAACAAGCGATTGATCAGATTGCATCCGGTGACTTCTCCAAAGGTGACAGGGATTTGTTTAAACCACTGGTAGAGTCTCTCAAAAACCGAGATGACTATTTACTCTTTGCTGATTACCAGTCGTACATTGAGTGTCAACAACAGGTGAGTGAGGCATATCGCAATCAAGACAACTGGTTGTTGATGTCAATTCTCAACACAGCGCGCGCTGGCTACTTTTCTTCAGATCGTACAATTCGCGAGTACGCTCGAGATATTTGGCACGTTCAGCCCGTACCTATTACTTTAGAAGATGATCAACAATATAATGCAGCCATAAATATCGCAGCACAACCAGCGCAGAGTTATTAATTTGTTATTCGTCATTCGTGATTTGTAATTATCAATGTAATTACAAATCACGAAGCTTAGCTTAAGATCTGATTTATCGAGCGTCTGGATTCAGGACTAATTAGAAACTGGTACATTTTTAAATGCCGCTGTATCTGGTACAAAGACATCTATGCTGTTAACGCCATCAGGAATCCTTAACCAGACATAAGCATCGGCGGAAGCTTTAGGACGCAAAGAAGATAAATCAACACTACCCGTTGAACGTTTGATGTCAACTCCTTTATAGGTTTCACTTGTATCTGGATTACGTGCTGTTGTATTGTAGATTCCAACAGATTCAGCAGGACTCATTCCATCCGTAGCAAGGCGACGAACACGCATTTGCAGATTCACGACATCACGGTTTCCTGTTTCTGGATCTTTAATCCGTTTTGCGGATAGTAACTCTACTTCTGCTTTGTTTCCAAAGGAAGGTTGTACAAATTCACCAGGTTTAATAGCTGTACCACTTGTGGTTGTTGATTGTGCTGTTGTGGCTGGAGAGGGAGATGCTTCTGATTGATTAGGCTTATTGTCAGGAGACGCTGTACTGTTTTCTGGACTAGAAGTTTTTTGAGCAGAAGTGGTGGCGGTATTATTACCAATATTAGCGACGTTGAACGTCTGTTGTCGGACGAAAACTTGGTAAGCCGTATAGCCACTGCATAATAAAGCCAAAGTTGAGAGTAAGACGGCCACACTAGATAGGAATGTACTCACACCGTAACCTCTATTTCTATCTCTACATGGACAAGTTTGTCAATCTTTCGATTTTGTCATGCCGTGAGTGCATTTAGTGAATCAGTTGCATACAAATGTGTAAAAATCTGGCTTAGGAACGCGAATTTAATAAAGTACAAACCTCACCCCCAACCCCTCTCCTTATAAAGGAGAGGGGAGACTTTAACGATAGTTAAAGGCGGGGTGAGGTTAAAGGACTGATTTGCATGTTATTTAATCCGCTATCCTTAAGTTACTTTCGCTGACACCCAGAATTTTGACTTCATCTGCTTGACGTAAAATTTTTCCGGCTTCTGATGCAGGTATGTTTGTATTTACGCTTAATCTGTAAAAATGATTGAAACGGGTTGGCGTTGTCCAAGATGGTAGAGATTCCTTGCGTCTAGTCACAAATATCTTCTGAAAATGAGTTGTCACCTTTCCTGTTTGAGAATCTCGTGAGGGAACAATGCAACGCTGACAAGGATTCACTCCTTCAAACAAGACTTCTCCTATTTTAAACTGAACATATTTATCTGCTTCACTAAATAACTGGTCTTCCCAAAACGGTGGAACTCCACCAATTTCTAGATTCGCTCGCAAACGGAGTCGCATTTCATCAACACTGACATCACCAAACCAGGAAGCAACTTCTTCTATTGTACCTGTGCTAATGACAGTGGGTCCTTTGGCATGAGTATCGTCTGGAAAACCAGTTATGGTGTTTTGCACAAACTTAACTCGAAAGCCAAAGTAATCACTCAACCAGGTTTCTAGCAAGGTTCGCTCATCACCAACATGAAAAATCGCTTTTTGGTCAGTTCCTTGAATATGTAGGGAGAGTGTTTTAGAATCAGCATCAAAGGCTGAGCGCAACAAATGAACTTTAGCGTTACGCTTTCCATTGACAAAATGACCTTGCTCATCAAATAAAGCAAACTCTCGGTCATACTCAAGTGCGCCACTCTCAAGGATTTTTGCTTGATTGACATCAATCTTGTCAAGAGATTTTATCGGGTAGATATAAATCGCTGCTAGGTAGGGTGACATGTGCGTATCATCCCGATGCTTTACATTGTTAATTGTATGTTATTTGTACAAGCTTCTGTACTCCCAAGGCTTCACAAACTTAGAATCACTCCAAACTCCTCGCCGACTGTTTTTCGCCTGAGTTTCAGCTTGTTCAATGATATCTTTGCTGGGACACTTGTTTAAATAAGGACGGTAAACAAGCGCTAACCCCTCTCGCACTAAAACTTCTTGGATAAAAGTCCCGTCGGGTAAACGGATTTCAGCAACTTTGCGTCCGTACCTATCACTATCGGTGATATTTAATTTCACGCGATCGCCTCCTTGTTTGACGAGTTGCTCTACTCGTTCTTGCGCTTTTGCTCCCCAATCAAATTGGTTACGAATCTGAGAACTTTTACTTTGCTTTTCCTTCCTGGAGTGGGGAATTTCTGGTGCATCCACACACGCAAAGCGTACATTTACCTTGTTTCCCTTCGCATCTTTCACTGCGAGAGTATCGCCATCACTGACTCGTTCTACTAAGTCACCAGAGGGAAAAATTCGGTCACAGCCTATCAAACCAAAAATGAGGGTAGCAGCACAAAGCCAAAGAAGCACCTGTTTAGTTTGTTTCACAATATATTTTATTTGAAATCACCATCAGCTAAAGCACATCTAGATTGGGTATTTTGCTGTAAAGTTTGTCAAAAGTCAAGAGTCAATCCCGACTTTTTCTGCTTAACTGAAGATAGAACTGTATTAAAAAAAATACCCCGATATTATCGGGGTCTGCAGTGCCTTCTTCTATGCAGCGTATACCAGTGTTGTATTGTATTTTGATTTGAATAAAGTAATTTCACACCACCCAAAAGTAGTAAAATCTTAATATGTGACTGGGTATACATATCTATTGTTAAGGCAATTAACACCTTACTCGTCAGCCAGAAACTCTTCTAAGTTTGGTACATTCACCCAAGATAATGTGTCATTAGATTCATGGGATAAATCCATCAATAACTGAGAGTAAACTCCTTCTCGCAAGGATGGAACTAATTGTTTGTTGCCTTCAATTCCTTGTACCCATTGATCTATAACTCTAATGAAGGCAGAAATACGACCATCGGAGTGATTTTTTGGAAATAATAATCGATTGGGAATTTCTATTTCGGTTAGTGCTTTACCTGGTTGAGAAGCTAAAACACGAAACCCATGTATGTAATCTTTTTGATTTTCACTTCCTAAGATTAAAGTCGCGCGATCGCCGTAAACTTCTATCCAATGAGTACGAGATGCATGCACTACAGCACTGATGGAAACTTGACAAGGTGTTCCATCCGCCAACTCTAACATTAGCATACAGGTGTCATCTGTTTCTACAGGTTTGACTTCTCCAGTGTTGGGATCTAGTCTTTGGGCGATCGCGGTGCTGAAATGAGCGTTTAATTTGCGTACAGGACCAAACAGCCAATGAATATAATCAAAAGTGTGAGATCCCAAAGATCCCAATGCACCGCCTCCTTGCTTTTTGCTAGAATACCAGTTCCAAGGACGTCCAGCATCAGAACGAGAAGAACCTAACCAGTCTATTTTGATGAAACGCTTTGAACCCACATAGCCATCTGACAAAAGTTCACTAAAGAATTGCCATCCTGGTACAAAACGAAATTCAAAGTCTACAGTTGCAATCACACCTGCTTTTTGTGCTAATTGGTAAAGTTCTTTGGCTTCGGCTGCATTTATCGTTGTGGGTTTTTCTATTAAAACGTGTTTCCCAGCTTCCAGCACTGCTTTTGCCATTTCATAATGCAAAAATGGCGGTGTGGAAATGCTTACTGCTTGAACTTCTTGTAGAGAGACGATATCTGCGATTGTGTTGCAAGCGTGGGGAATATTGTAGGATTCTGCGATAGATTTGGCTTTCTTTAAATCTTGGTTATACACAGCAACGACTTCTGTGTAAGGATGAGCTAGAAATCCAGGAATATGGACTTTCTGACCAAACCCCGTGCCAACAACAGCAACACCAATCACAGCTAACTGAATTCCTTTTTATATTTGGGTTACATTATCATAGCATTTCAAGGATTGCTGAATCGGTGAATTCAGAATGAACAAAGCTTCTAGATATTGGGGAGATGGGGGAAGTGGGG
>NZ_QMEA01000224.1 GCF_012912105.1 Brasilonema sp. UFV-L1 | reverse complement strand
GTTTGAGACTCGACGACGAGTGTTTGAGACTCGACGACGAGTGTTTGAGACTCGTGAATGAGCTAATCATTGATGACTGGTGGAAAAAAATGCTTTCTTTATTCAAATTCATCTATGGTAGCTGGAGAAGAAGCATTTTGGCGATGGGAAATATTGCGCTCATACCAATTCATTAATGGAGTCGCACTAATTCCATGAACAATCACAGAAAAAACTATAGTAGTGTAAGTTATCCAGCTAATTTGTTCACCTATTTCACCTTCTAAACCTTTACCAAAGGCGTATGAAAGATAATATAAAGAACCAACTCCACGAATACCAAACCATCCTAATAACAAACGAGTTCCTGGATACCAACCTCGGCGGCGATATCGTTTTTCTAAATGTCCACCAATTGTGCTAACCCATGTTCCCAAAGGTCGGATAACTAAGAATAACAATACTATCACCAATAGAGATTGGGTTGCATACTTTAGCATTGGCTGAACTAACAAAATTGTCCCTAATACTAAAATTGTCCCAACTTCTAAAAGTTTTTCCAGTCTCTCTATAAATTCCAACTGTGCTAGTGGTTTTTCTGATTTTCTATAACTGCGCTGGACAACCAATCCTGCAACAAATACAGCAAGAAATCCATAACCGTTAACAATCTCTGTTAGAGAATAAGTTATTAAAATTGTACCTAGAGCTATGAAATCTTCCATGATTGCATCAACACGATGTATTTTTTGGATTTTTTTATCGATCCAAACAATGGCTTGAGCAACGACAAAACCCATGACAATACCGATAACAATAGCCCAAATGACATCAACTAAAACCCATTGTTGAAACCAGTTGCTCCAGTTCTTATCTTTTAAAGCATTAATACCAAAATAAACAAAAGGAAAAGCTAAGGCATCATTTAAACCGCCTTCAGATGTCAAACCAAAACGCAATTCATCTGTGTCACTTGTATCATTCAATTGAACTTCTGAGGCTAATACTGGGTCAGTTGGTGCAAGAATGGCTCCTAATAAAATTGCCTCTCCCCAATCCATACCTAAAAATAATTTGCCTACAACTGCTAGCCCAAAAATTGAAATGGGCATTAAAAAAACAATGAGTCGCGTCGTAATATCCCAAGTTCTAAAGTTGAGTGGTCGTATAATTTTTAAACCACAGCTAAAGACAGATATAATCACGACAAATTCTGTTAGCCGTTCTAAGACTTCAGCGTTGAAGACTTGATCACGACGTAATTGAATCAGCCCAAAGCCATAGGGACCTAATAAAATACCAACTATCAAATAGATAATGGCTAAGGAAAGAGGTAAACGTGAAATCCAACCAGATAATAAGGTGACAAATAGCAGCAATAACCCAATGACAAACAGGTCTATAATATAGATATCAATCATAATAAATAGTTTTTAATGAAAGATAGTATCAAAAGTTTACTTGCGATAACTTTTGGTCTAAATCACCATTAGATAGATTTGTTTAAGACATGTCACATGACTTTTAGGTGATAATTCGCGTAGTAGAAGGAGTAATTGCTGCGTTGCGTTGCTTGTATGATATAATGCCAAACTAAAGATTTATCATTATGTACCTGTGATTAGCGATCGCCCGCTACGTAACTGGCTTGATATCATCACCCAACAAAGGCACAAAGCAGTGGAATGCTATGCCCTCTGGCTTATCTTGCGTTAAATTGGGTCAAAGAATTTAAAAATTACAGGACAAGGCACACGAAAGACAACTCATGAGTCCAAAAAGCTAATAGTAGAATAAGGTACAGAAATAGCTCTATGGAAGGGAGGATGGGAAATTGGATGAATTAAGGGCAGCGCTAGAACTAGCAACTGAAGAAGAGTTGCAAGATTTAACAGCAATTCTGTTCAGTCGTAAGTTTAATCCCCTAGATTATGTTCACACACCAGAACCAATAGAAGTGCAAAGCAAAGGTCGCAAAGCGTGGCTAGATGCACTAGAGCAGCGCTTTCGCTTTTTGGCAGCAGATGGGGTGACCGTTTTGCGAGGACGCACTAGTCAAGTGACTTACCGACAAGCACTGATTCAAGTATGTAAATATTTGAAAATGCCTTATTCTAATACACTGACAACAGTTGATCTAGAAGCTGAGGTGTTTTTGCACTTGTTGGGGCACGTCTGGAAAAAATTGCCGGACAAAGAAAAGCAAAAATTGACTGTGCGAATACAACGTCAGCTAGCCAAAGCAGAATTAACAGAACCGCTACCACTGACATTGCAGCAAGATCCTTTGGGATTACTTTTCAAAGGCGGTAGTGCTCTTGCTGTCACTTCCGTTCTCCAGCCACTGTTACTCAAACAAATTGCCCGTCAATTTGCGACGCACTTTGCGACATATCAAGTTGCAAAACAAACGATCATTCAAGGTTCTGGGGCTGCAGCTCATCAGTTTCAAAACTATGTCGCAATGCAGATGGCAAAGCAGGGTATGGCGGTGAATGCAGCTCGTTATGGGGTCGTTCGCAGCATGTTTGCCTTTTTAGGTCCAGTGATGTGGAGTTGGTTTTTTGCCGACTTGGGATGGAGAGCGATCGCCACTAACTACGGTCGGATTATACCTACTATATTCGCCTTAGCTCAAATTCGTCTCACTCGTACCGAATGTTGGGAGCTTGCTTGAAAATAGCTTTTCGTCATCCCAACCCCAGTTTGCAATCCTCTTGGAACTATGCCCAACTGGGATTACTCATTTTCCCATTGATTCCGTTTATCGGAGCTGTGGGTATAGTTTTGGCAACGTTGGGAGCTTGGTATACTCAATACCGCACAATTATTCGCCGTCCCCTCCACTGGGGATTTGCCCTCCTGAGTATCTTGATGCTCGTCACCGTTGGTTTCGCCTACGACAAAACGGTGGCTTTCTTGGGTTTATTTAATTTCTTGCCATTCTTTTTTGTTTTCGCTGGCTTCAGCACCCTCATTCAGACACCTGCACAATTGCGGCAAATGTCTTGGATGTTGGTGCTGAGTTCCTTACCAGTCGTCATTCTTGGATTTGGGCAGTTGTTTTTAAACTGGTCTTTTAAGATCAGAATTTTGTGGTTTGTCGTGGAATGGGAGATAGAACCTGGAGGACAACCACTAGGTCGTATGGCTTCTGTATTCATGTATGCCAACATCTTAGCTGGTTATTTGATGATAGTTTTCATCCTGGGGATAGGGTTGTGGTTGGAAAGCTATCGGCATATGAGGAGACAGGGAGTTCTTGAACAGGAGAAGCAGGGGAAGAAAATACTTTTTCACCTCCCGTTTTTCTTTCTAACAGCAGTGGTGATTGCCAATTTTGTCGCATTGATTTTGACTGACTCGCGCAATGCTTGGGCGATCGCCATTTTTGCTTGTTTAGCTTATGCACTTTACCAAGGTTGGCACATTCTTGTGGCTGGTGTTGCTGGTATCGCTGCGAGCGTGCTTTGTGCAGCTTTTGCTCCTTTATCTGTGGCTCAATTGTTTCGTAAGGTTGTTCCTGCTTTCTTCTGGGCGCGTTTAAACGACCAAATGTATCCTGATAGACCGATAGCATTGCTTCGCAAAACACAGTGGGAATTTGCGTTATCCTTAACTCAGCAACGTCCTTGGACTGGTTGGGGCTTACGCAACTTTACTTCTCTGTACGAAACACAGATGCACATTTGGTTGGGACATCCTCACAACTTGTTTTTAATGCTATTTGCTGAAACTGGTTTTCCCACGACTCTTTTATTCTGTAGCTTACTCGTTTGGATATTTATTGCAGCTGTCCAACTGTTACAAAAGTCCAAACTGATAGACGCAGCAGAAGATAGGTTGATATGTTTCAGCTATCTTGTGGTCTTTTCAGGCTGGCTGTTATTTAACACAGTAGACGTGAGCTTATTCGATTTTCGCTTTAATACGCTTTCCTGGTTACTATTATCTGCCATTTCTGGAATCGTATATCGTTATAAGCAGCATCAAGGGCTAAGAACGGCTTCAGGTCAAATAAAAATTTAACTGCGTAGGTAATTGTTCACTGTCAAAAATTTTTCAGAATATATACTGTTGCCTATTATATTGATGTGTCAATAAAATTACTTTCATACGCTTGTGACTCTGTATGTGGTTCATTGCATATTGAGTCATAAGTGCTGATTGTTGGGAAGATGTAGGAATACGCTATTGTAGTGTTTTCCTGCATAACGGGCATCTCTTGTAGATGCCCTTACTTTACAGAAAGCCGCTCCGAAAAACCTATACAAAACTAGCAAAAGCTAGACATATCTGTACAAAGTCGGAGCGTGCAGACTAAGACCTTCGCGCTTCGCAGCGGCGCGATAGCGCGGTCTACGATTTTTGAGTCATGACACCTACAAATGAACGCCAGTTTGTAGCACTGTCGAAGGCGGTTAAGAAATCAGCAAACAGGTTTATAGCTGTAGTGCCGCTTTCCTAACAAGCTCTTAAATCATTGTCGAGGCTAACTTAACTGAGAAATCAGGTTGGCAGAATATGCCATATAAGCAGGTCTCGTTTGACGAGACCTGTACAAAATGACCAGAAATGTACAGATGTGTACAGAAATCAAGTTACAGCTTCCAACCCTTTTTACTTCTGACTCGGTGACTTCTGACTTCTGAATTCTTCTGTCATTTTTTGAGTACCATACTTCAATTCGTACAATCCCAATAAACCTGCTGCGACTAGCGTGGGCAGAAAGTAGTAAACTCCTCTGTATGCGAGCATTGAACCAAAAACTGCCGCAGCAGAGACTTTAGAAGAGAGATTCAGTAAAATAACAGTTTCAAAAACTCCTAACCCACCAGGAACATTACTCACAACACCTGCAAACATTGCTAATAAGTAAATGCCTAAAAAGTCTAGATAGGATATGGATATATTGCTAGGAAGCAAGACAAAAAGAACCATCGCAGCTAAAATCCAGTCAAAGCTAGAAACTGCTATTTGAGCTAAGGATATTTTAAAACAAGGAAAGCGAAACTCATGAGAGCGGATAACTAAAGGTTGTTTGATGAGGAGACTTCCTAGCAAGTATGCAGCAACCAATAGCAGAAAAATAACGCCGATAGGACGCACTGTAGAAAAAGGCAAATGAAGTTGAGTAGGAATTTGGAAGGAATTTGTGAGAAAAATAACTCCAGCAAGGGCAAAAAGTCCTAACCAAAAAGTGAAATTAACAAATGCAATAACTTGAGCAATAGAAAGCGCTGAGACTCCCCAAGACGAGTAAAAACGATAACGGATAGCGCTACCAGTTAGTAAAGCTAAGCCTATTGTATTGCTAAAAGCAGAGCTAATATAATTAGTGAAAGCAACCTTTTTCCAAGCAAGGGAACGACCAATATAGGTAAAGCCCAAAATATCGTACCCTATCATCACCAAATATCCTAAAGCTGTTAACCAGATTGACCAACTTAAGTGGCTTTTGGGAATTGCAGCTAATGATTGAAAAACATCACGATAATTAGACTCACGCAGTTCGTTACTAATAGCCCAAAAAGAAAGTACCAGAAGCAGCAAGCCAAACAACGAACTAAAATTGAGTCGGAGTTTTTTAAGCATAGTACAAAGTGAGAGTCAAAAGAGGTCAAGCAAGAAAAGTCATGACTCAATTATTCACAAAATTTCCATTTGATTGACACATAATTGACATATCTTTGGTGTTAACTTTTGACTACATGGACTTATATAATAGACAAGCTGAAGTAAATAAGCGTTATGAAGAAGAATTCACCAATGATGAATTCTTCTCCTGACTCCTGACTCCTGACTCCTGACTCCTGACTAATGACTAATGACTCTTTTCAAGATGCCTTAGCTGGTTCAACAATTCATCTGCGACGGGGGGTAAATTTACAAGTTTGCCACAGTTCGGGGAGAACTCCAGCTATAGTGTTTCTCCACGGAGGAACGGGAAACCGCTTTAACTTTCGTTCTCAGTACGAGTTTGCTCAAAGTCAAGGTTGGGAAGTTCTTGTATATGATTTGGCAGGACACGCACAGTCTAGTCCCTACCCTCGCTACTCAATCGGGCGACATCGTCGAGATTTACAGCGATTATTGTACCAATTCGGCATTTCCTCACCAGTATTATGTTGTCATAGCTACGGAGTTCCTATTGGTTTAGAGTTTGCGCAGTACAATTGTGTGAGTGGTATTATTATGATCGCAGGCGGAACTCATAACTTAGCACCTTGGTGGGAAATTCCGCTGATGAAGTTTATGGCTTGGGGAGGCAGATATTTATACTCCTTACCTGGTGTACAAGCAATCTCAAACTTTTTCTCGACCTCTTACCGACACAGCGTCATAGAGCAATTTTTTGCCGAAAATCCAACACCAACAGATTTTCAATCTTATAAGGCTCTAGAAATCTTTTGGCGATATAATTTTTTTGCGCGTCACCCTTCGCCGAAGAATTTGCACATCCCTGCTTTAGTGATCACTGCTAATCAAGATCCTATGTTTACACGCCAGATGGGGGACGAGTTAGCGAAACTTTTCCTCAACAGTACTCATTTACATTTTGCTAATGCAGGACATTTAGTTATGGCAGAGTGTGCAGAGTTAGTTAACAGTGCTATATTCAAATACCATTATGGTATCAATGCAAAAACACCTTCTTCACAAATCGAAACCCTATAAATATTAACTAAACAAGAAATTTTTCTATCTTCTAAGGGAGATGCTTCCTCATCCTTCTCATCCCTTTCATCCCCCTTATTCTCTCATCCAATGAATTGCTTAAAATTTCAAACTATACTACTGGTTTCGCTGCTCACTTTATTGAGCTATCATTGTATAAAAAATGTACAAGCACAGATACCACAACAAGTACATCAAGAAAAGCAAGCTTCACTGCTACCGCCGCAACCAAGTACTAGCGATATAATCACTCAAATAATTTATAAAACTGAAATTTACAATAGCAAAATCATGGGGGGGAGTCGTACTTATGGCGTTGCTTTACCTCCTGGCTATCAGCAAAACCTAAATCAACGCTATCCAGTCATTTTTCTTCTCCACGGTGGACATGGAAATCTTAACGATTGGTTTGAAAAGAAAAAAGGAAATGCTTTAGAAGTTCTACAACAACTTTACACAGCAGACAAGCTACCACCCAGTATTGTGATTACACCAGATGGTAATGACAAACGTGGTTCCAGTCCCTACTGGGATCCCGAATATATTGATGGTCCGAATGGTAAAGTATCTACAGCGATTGGTGATGAATTGGTCAAAGTCGTGCAAAGTCGCTATCGTACACTCCCTAATCCTAATTTTTGGGCAATGGGAGGATTATCTTCTGGAGGTTGGGGTGCAATGAATGTGGGATTACATTACTTGAATCATTTCGCGATTTTATTTAGTCATAGCGGTTACTTTCAAGATAAGAGTGGACCGCAAAATAGCCCCATGACTTATATTAAGACCATTTCGCCTCAAGCGAAAAAACGCTTACGGATATATCTGGATATAGGTGTAGCAGATACAGAAGTCGGAGTTGATGAATCCCAAAAATTTAGTCAACTACTCAGTACAGAGAAAATTTATAATATGTTTTATCAGTTTCCCGGAGGTCATACTTGGGACTACTGGCATGAACATCTGTCAGATTCGCTAACATTTGTAGGGAGACAGTTTAGAATCTCGGCTATTATACACCGATGAAATTATCTAAAGTCTTGATTGGCGTCGCAAGTGCAATTGCAATTCTGACTGCTGCAGGATACTGGTATGTCTTTATCTTGGGTGCGCCACAAGTCGATCCGCCTCAAGAACAGACTAATACCGGGTTAAAGTTTCAACTAGAAACTTTTAACTCTCAAGCAATGGGTACACAACGGCAATATGGCGTCATTTTACCCCCAGACTATTATAAAATTCCTCAAGAACGCTATCCTGTTATATTTTTACTACATGGCGGTCATGATGATGCTCGTGCTTATGTTGATAAATATGCAGTCTTAAACGTACTATATGAACTTTATAAAAGTAAAAAACTTCCACCTTCGATTGTGATTACACCAGATGGAAATGATCACCGGGGTTCGAGTCCCTTGTTCGACCCTGATTATTATGATGGACCGAATGGTAAAGTAGGAACGTTGATTGGTTCGGAGTTAGTACAAGTCGTTAAATCACGCTACCGCACATTGGAAAACCCACAGTTTTGGGCGTTGGGAGGTCTATCTTCTGGAGGGTGGGGCGCGTTTAATATTGGGTTACACTATCCCCAGAACTTCAAAATCCTGTTTAGCCATAGCGGCTATTTTACCGATGACAGTGGTCCACGAAATAGTCCTCAACAAATTGTTCAACAATTACCAGTTGAGGAAAGACAGCAACTGCGTGTTTATCTTGATGCTGGAAAAAGCGACTCGGATTTACTTGCTTCTACTAAAGTATTCCACAAAACCCTAGATAAATTAGGTATAGAAAATGTATTTTATGCTTTTGAGGGGGGACATGGTTTATCTGGTCCAGATGTTGGCTGGAATTACTTTCACAAACATCTCAAAGATTCGTTGTCTTATGTGGGAAAACAGTTTCATGCATTCAAAATTCACGCATTCAAAACCTATCATTAAGTGACGAATGACTCTTGACTTAAGAAATCGGATTGGGCTTTGGAGTGCAGCAATTCTTACAAGTTTAGTCGGAGTGGTAAACTTGGTGTCGGCAGTGACACCTAACCTGCATGAGAGAAATCACTGGTTAAAGCAATTTTTACCTTTTGATATTCGCGCTAGTGGTCATATATTTGCAGCACTGACTGGCTTTGTGTTGCTGACACTTGCAACCAACTTGTTGCGTCGAAAACGAATTGCTTGGTTACTCACTGTTGGATTACTCATAATTTCTATTCTTAGTCACTTGATTAAAGGACTTGACTATGAAGAAAGTCTGTTGTCTGGTGTTTTGCTGATGCAATTACTCTTAATGCGTCATGTCTTTACAGCAAAATCAGACCGTCCTTCTATTGCACAGGGAATCCGGGTGTTAATTGCAGCTTTGCTGTTTACTCTGGCATATGGAACAATTGGATTTTATTTGTTAGATGGCAAATTTTCGGAAAATTTTAATTGGGGTGATGCCATAGCTCAAACTTTTGCTATGTTCTTCACAGAAGATAATCCAGGATTGAAACCAAAAAGCCAATTTGGAGAATTTTTTGCCGATTCTATCTATATTATAGCAGCAAGTACCATCGCTTATGCACTGTTCATGCTGTTAAGACCAGTTTTTCTACGTGAAACCGCCACTCTGAAGGAACGTCAGCAAGCAAGAGATATTGTAGAAAAATATGGATGTTCTTCTCTAGCAGCATTCACTTTGTTGAGTGATAAAAGTTATTTTTTTAGTCCTTCTGGTCGTAGTGTCATTGCTTATGTCCCCAAGGGACGAGGTGCGATCGCCTTAGGTGATCCGATTGGACCGATTGAAGAACGTAAAGAGGTGATTGTGAGTTTCCAGCAGTTTTGCCAACGAAACGACTGGCATCCAGCATTTTACCAAACTTTAGGTGATGACATTGACCTGTACAAGTCGCTAGGGTTTCAGGTTCTCAAGATTGGCGAAGAAGCGATCGTTGATCTCAAAGCCTTTACCTTACAAGGAAAAGCAGGTAAAAACCTCAGAACAGCAGTTAATCGCATGACTAAGCTGGGGTACGAAGCGAAATTTTACCAATCACCAATTGCTGATGAGTTATTGCGTCAAATGAAAACGGTGAGTGACGAATGGCTACAATTGGTGCAAGGTTCAGAAAAAAAGTTTTCTCTGGGTTGGTTTGACGAAGCTTATCTGCGAGAGTGTGAGATTGTAGCAGTGCAGTCCTCTGACGAGGAAATGATCGCTTTTACCAACATTGTGTCAGAGTACCAGGTCAATGAAGTGACTAATGACTTGATGAGACACCGAAAGTCAATCGAGAATGGAACGATGGACTTTTTGTTTATTTCCATGTTCCAACACTACAAGGAACGAGGTTACGATAGCTTTAATATTGGTCTTTCTGCCCTTGCTGGGGTAGGTGAAACTCAAGAATCAGGTCGCTTAGAAAAAGTATTGCGCTATCTTTACAAGCATTTGGAGCGATTTTACAATTTCCAAGGCTTGCATGCATACAAGGACAAATTTCAACCTCGTTGGGAATCACGTTATCTGGTGTTTCCCAGTTTAGCTGCTTTACCCGATGTAGTTGTCGCATTAATTCGTGCTGATTCAGGCGATCGCCTTTTAGATTATTTTAAAGAGTAAACATCTTAGCCGTTGCTAACCCCTAATGGCGGAGGCGATCACGCTCCCGTATTATTTTGGTAGAGTTGATTGTAATTTCAACAATCGCTCTCCTGCCTTTGCCAAAGTCTCTGGTTTCTTACTAAAACAAAATCTAATAAAATTTTTACCCGCCTCTGATTGCGAGAAAAAGCTGGAACCGGGAACTACGGCAACACCAATTTCTTTGATTAAATACTCTGTAAATTCTATATCATTTTTGTAACCAAAGTCCAAGATATTAGCAAACACGTAGTAAGCTCCTTTAGGAACAAAATAGGGAATTCCAACTGCATCCAAAATCTGCAGAATATCGTCTCGCTTTTGGTGGTAAAGCTTTGCCAATTCTTCGTAGTAGCTAACACGAAGTTGCATCGCTGCGACTCCAGCCCTTTGCAGTGGTGCGGGTGCGCCAACGGTAAGAAAATCATGAACTTTGCGAATTGCTCCTGTTAATTCTGGATTTGCCAGAATATACCCAACTCGCCAACCAGTGACACTGTAAGTTTTGGAAAGACCATTGATAGTGACGGTTCTCTCAGACATTCCTGGCAGAGTCGCCATTGCAATGTGCTGCGTTTTGTCATAAAGAATGTGTTCGTAGATTTCATCTGTGAATGCCAATACATCCCACTTTTGACAAAGTTCAGCAATAGTGGTGAGTTCTTCACGAGTAAAGACTTTCCCAGTTGGGTTATGAGGTGTATTAATGATAATGGCTTTTGTACGTTCATTAAACGCCTGACGCAGTTGAGCTTCATCAAATGTCCACTCAGGTGGATGCAGCGATACATAACGAGGAATTGCGCCAGCCAAAACT
Source organism: Brasilonema sp. UFV-L1 (assembly GCF_012912105.1). GTDB lineage: Bacteria > Cyanobacteriota > Cyanobacteriia > Cyanobacteriales > Nostocaceae > Brasilonema. Next base: position 743 of record NZ_QMEA01000224.1, on the reverse strand, counting down.
GCATCGGGACCATAGTTTTCATAATAAGGCTCAAACACTATGACTTCATCACCTGGATTCAAAGTTGCGAGCATCACAGCAGCCATTGCTTCTGTCGAACCACAGGTGACGGTAATTTGTTGTTCAGGATCAATATTTAAGCCTAGGTACCAATGAACTTTTTGTGCGATCGCCTGACGGAAAGCTTTATCTCCCCATGTGATAGCATACTGATTAACGTCTTCCTCAATCGCCTCACAAGCTGCCCGTTTTAACTCAGGCGGACAAGGAAAATCAGGAAATCCCTGTGCTAGATTCACAGCATTGTATTGTAACGCAACTCTGGTCATTTCTCGAATGACTGACTCTGTGAACTGGTTTGCCTTATGTGAAATTTTCTGCTTTCCTGTCAGAGTCACATTAATATCCCCATTCATAATAAGCTACTGTAATTTGATACATTTAACGTAAATCTTACCAAGAACTACAAAATCTTTTCATTCATGCAACGTTCCCAACATCCTAATTTTTGACCAAATCATAGCCGTCGCAATCACTACAACAATTGTCCCAATTCCTGAGTCTACTACAGACACTATCGGCTGCAAAGCGATCGTGTTGTGCAGCCTCAGCCTTAGGGGGGACCGCAAAAAGAAAGTCCCAGCCGGTGACGAAGGATCTAGATTTGACGGTGAACCAGTCCTTGATGAGGGTTTCCAACGCGGCTATGCTCCACTTGGGGAGCCAGCCGCGTGGGTTGGGCA
>NZ_QMEA01000223.1 GCF_012912105.1 Brasilonema sp. UFV-L1 | reverse complement strand
GTGGGGCTTCTGTCGGTTTAAGCTAAAAGTACCTTGAAGGAAGTTCTGGTAGTACTAAAACGCCAGAAGCCTACACTGTACCTATACTCAGGGAGCGTGTAGCGAGTTCACTTAAACCAAATATCTCGTATTTGGCACAATGTTGAAAAACGCGTACTCATACCACGCAGTCCAAATAAAACTGCGAATCGACCGCTGACACTTTTCAGGATTTAATTCATAGTCAAACGTTCCTTGTGACATATCAATAGAAGATAAGCCATGATCACAATTGCACTCGTGCTGGTAGGTAAAACCATATTTGGAAGCAATGCTTTGTATCTTCATCTGCACAGCGAACACTTTTCCAGCATGAAGGACAGCATCCCAAGGACGCTTGTGTTCTTGATCACGCGGGTCAAATTGTAAAGCTCGTTTTTCAAAAATGCTATCTCGGTAAATCGGAGCAAGATGTACTTGGTAAAAGCTAGCAGGAAGTTCGTAATCAAACTCATTAAACAGTTCCAGACAAATACGAACAACCTTTACTTGGTTAGAGTACTCTGGTCCTTTTGACTCAAATTCACGCAAAATTGCTTCAAAATCTGGATATCTCTCTATCTTAAAGTCTTGTCCGTAAAACTCAAGTGTTTCTCGTGCTAACAATCCGAACAACTCACGAAACGATGGTTTGAGGTGAGTCAGTTCCGGGTGTTCATTGAATAACTCAACCTCTCCCTGTTCCAGCTTGTATTGAAACAACTGCGCCATCTCAACATAAATCTGGGGATTTTCCAGTCCAACACCAGCCTTGCCTGCTGCAATATCTTGCCATACTTGTGGCAACCGAGAAATATGAACTGCATTTTCTCCAGCGATGACTTGAACTTGAGGAGCATTGAGAGTAAACATACGCAAACTCCAAAGTAATATGCGAAATTAAGTTTACCTTGAGTAGGTTAATTGCTGTATGGCGGGTGACACCCATCAACGAATTAGAGTTTATCAGATTGTGCGCCATATAAGTCGTAGCAATTTACAACTATTGAAAATTAAGCAGAAAGAGTGATGTTGAATTCACCGAAGTTAGTTTAGAAAATACCGCGTTGATGCACAAGTCTACTACGCCTTGTCAAACATTAAAATTTTCTCAAAAAACACACAGTAAAGAATTGTTGCAATACCATACAAGGGAATCTACTCGTAGATTTAGGCTAATGATAGGGGGTAGCTTGTGGAATTTTTGTCAGATTCTGTTGTGTTATCACGGATGCAGTTTGCTTTAACTGCATTATTCCATATGCTCTGGCCCGTCCTAACAACAGGTATGGGAATTTACCTGGTTATTGTTGAGGGAGTGTGGCTCAAGACTCGTAATCCTGACTACTACTACCATGCTCGCTTCTGGGCTAAGTTTTACGTCCTGAATTTTGGGATTGGTGTCGCAACTGGTATCCCAATGGAATTTCAGTTTGGCACGAATTGGTCACGCTTTTCAGAAGCTGTCGGTAACTTTTTTGGCAGCGTCATCGGGTTTGAAGCTTCTTGGGCATTTATGCTAGAAGCTGCTTTCTTGGGTATTATGCTGTTTGGTTGGGAACGCGTCAATCCAATAATTCACTATCTCTCAACCATCCTGGTTGCAATTGGCGCAAACTTATCAACTCTGTGGATTTTAACAGCAAATTCTTGGATGCAAACCCCGGCGGGTGGGGAACTTGTCAATGGCAAGTTTATTGTTCATGATTATTTTGGGGCGATCGCCAACCCGTTCATGAAAAACAGTGTACTCCATATGTTCTTTGCCACATTGGAGACTTCTTTGTTTGTCATTGGTGGAATTAGCGCTTGGTATATTCTCAATCGTCGCCATGAAGCTTTCTTTTCCAAATCTTTGAAGATTGCTTTAGCTGCAGCGATCGCCGTTGCACCATTGCAGATTTACATCGGGCATTTGAGTGGCGAACAAGTTTATCACTACCAACCTTCAAAACTTGCTGCAATGGAAGCGCAGTGGGAAACAACACCTGCTGGAGAGTCTGCGGATTGGAGTTTACTTGCTATACCCAACGACAAAGCACAAAAAAACGACTGGGAAATAACCATTCCCAACGCCCTTGGATATATTCTGGAATTTAAGCAAAAACTCACATATCCAGTACGCGGATTGAATGAGTGGAAACCAGAAGACCGTCCTCACATGATTGGTTTAATTTACTACGCTTTCCGCATCATGATTGGGATTGGATTTTTCTTTGCCGGATTGATGCTAGTGAGTGTTTTACAATGGTTACGTGGTAAGCTTTCGGCTGAAAATATTGCTCAACAGCGTTGGCTAATGTTTGCTTGGGTTTTTGCAGCTCCTTTGGGATACATCGCCGTAGATTCCGGTTGGATTGTGCGTTGTGTTGGACGACAGCCGTGGATTGTCTACGGGCAAATCCGTACGGTTGATGGAGCATCCAATCTACCTGCTAGCAATGTCTTAGCTTCACTCACTGCCTTTGCTGTTGTCTACAGTATTCTGTTTGTTGGGGTTTTGTACTTTGGTAGCCGTATTATTCGTAGAGGCCCAAATTTAGAACTCCCAGTACCTGGAATTGAACCCAATAAACCTGCTGTGAATACCACTCCAGGAGAGTTTGTACCAGATGAACGTCCTGTAGAAGCACAACAATAACAATTCAAAATTCAAAATTCAAAATTCAAAATTAAGAATCCAGTTTCCAATTCCCAATTCCCAATTCCCAATTCCCAAATGAGGTTATATGGAGACGCTAGAGTATTTTCTGCCCCAAGTATGGTTTGTCATTTTAGCTCTATTTTTGTTGCTCTATGTGATGCTAGATGGATTTGATCTAGGGGTAGGTATATTATCTTTAACTTCAAAAGATGAAGAACGTCGTGGCATTTTAATGACGAGTTTGAGCAACATTTGGGATGCGAACGAAACTTGGTTAGTTCTTATGGGAGGAGGTCTTTTTGGAGCATTTCCTCTTGCTTATGGCACAATTCTCAACGCGCTGTACATCCCAATTCTCACTATGATATTTGGGTTTATCTTTCGGGCTGTAGCGTTTGAGTTTCGGGAACTAGCAAACCGAAAACTCTTTTGGAATTTTGCTTTTGGTGCTGGGAGTTTTGTTGCAGCCCTCGGTCAAGGTTTTGCCCTTGGTGCTGTGCTCAAAGGAATTGCTGTTGATGATCAAGGTCACTTTATTGGTACAACTTGGGATTGGTTGAGTTGGCAAACTGTGCTAGTGGCTTTAACCTTAATTCAAGCATATGTTCTTATTGGCTCAACTTATCTGGTTTGGAAAACGACAGATGAGTTACAAACAACTCACTACAAAACTGCTAAAATTGCCGCTTGGACAACATTAATTGGTGCCATTTTCATTACAATTTCAACACCAATCTTTTATGAAAGTGCAAGAACGCGCTTGTTTCAGCAGCCTCTTGTTTACATCTTTGCTGTTATTCCAATACTGGGAATTCTGCTGATTTGGCAACTTCTCCAAAGCTTAAATCGCAAAGAAGAAAGAGCGCCTTTTTTGTGGACAATTCTTCTTTTTGTTCTCACCTTTCTGGGACTGGGGTTAATTGTTTTTCCCTATATCATTCCTATGAAAATTACCATTTATGATGCATCTGCTGACCCAAGTTCGCTTGTCATCATGATTATCTTCATTGGCTTCCTTATCCCCGTGATGCTGTTCTATAACCTTTATCAATACATTGTTTTCCGGGGTAAAGTGACTGGCGGTCATTACGAGGGTTAATATCAATCAATGAACAATGAACAGTTATCAATGAACAGTGAGCAATGAACAGTACACAGTATACAGTACACAATGAACAGGGAAGGAGTCAGGAGCGGAGCCGGAGCCGCTCCGCCTCCGGTCAGAAGTCAGAAGTCAGAAGTCGGAATTCTTTATTTCTTCCTTGGTGAATACTGAATTCACCGATTCTGAATTCTTCTTCAAACTGGTAACTGATAACTGATAACTGATAACTGATTGGTCATAGGCGATTCAGGCATAATGCAGGCGCGACGCTTCTTGATAGAATGTCTGAAAAGTGTACGAAAGGTATACTTTTCAGACATCCTCTAAAGGTACGCAATATCAGTTGTAAAACTATTCCACCGTCACAGACTTCGCCAAATTTCTCGGCTGATCGACATCCAAACCGCGAAGTGCTGCAATATGATAAGCTAACAATTGCATGGGAATTAATGTTAGAATTGGAGAAAGTAATTCATCTACTTTTGAGACTGGAATAAGATCATTGAAAATTTCTGCTGCTTCTCCCTCATTGAAAGGAGTCACACCAATTAACCGAGAATCACGCGCTTTGGCTTCTTGGGCGTTAGAAATGACTTTTTCATAAACACTTCCAGGCATGGCGATCGCCACAACAGGAACTTTTGCATCTAACAAAGCAATCGGTCCGTGTTTCATTTCTCCAGCAGGATATCCTTCTGCATGAATATAGCTAATTTCTTTTAATTTCAACGCTCCTTCTAAAGCAATAGGGAAGTTAATTCCTCTTCCTAAAAAGATGAAATCTTTTGTTTCTGCAAACTCATGAGCTAACTGCTCAATAAAATGCTCTTGTTTTTCTAAAGTAGCTTCAATTTCACCAGGAATTTGCCGCAACCCGTTAATAATTTCTTGCAATTTTGTTGGAGAAATCGTCTGACGAAGATATGCCAAATCTATTGCTAATGCATAAAATGCAATCAGTTGAGCAATAAAAGTTTTTGTTGCCGCGACTCCAATTTCAATTCCCGCCACAGTATTAATAATTTGAGGTACCATATGACTCAGAGTACTTTCTGAGCGATTGGTAATTCCTAAAAGTCGTGCTTGATATTTGGGTTCTTTATCCTGACGACGTTCTTTTTCCATCGCCAAAGCTGCTAGCGTATCAGCGGTTTCACCAGACTGGGTAACACCAATCGTCAGAGTATTTGGTGTTATGGGTGATGGTGCATAACGATATTCAGAAGCGTAATGCACTTGGGTTGGAATTCCTGCTAGTTGTTCTATTAAATATTTACCAACTAATGCTGCGTGCCAACTTGTACCACAAGCAACAATTTGGATTTGTTCTAGATTAGCGTAAATCTGGGCAGGTAAACCAAGCTTCACTGGAGAATTTGTAGAATCATTAACATTCCAATCACCACTGAAGTAAGCATCCAAACAAGCCCGTACTACTCCTGGTTGTTCATAAATTTCCTTGAGCATGAAGTGCTTGAATCCCTGCTTTTCCACCATCATGGGATTCAAGTTCAGCAGACGGGGCTGTTTCTTCAACCTTTCACCTGCAAAGTTGTAAACTTCAACACCCAGAGGTGTCAGACGTGCCAATTCTCCATTGTCGAGGGGTAAGACTGCACGGGTATGAGAAATTATAGCTGGTGTGTCAGAAGCACAGAAGAATTCCCCTTGCCCAAAACCAATGACTATGGGTGCTTGTTGTCGGACGACGATGAGTTCGTCAGGATAGTCAGCACTGATGAGTGCGATCGCAAACGCTCCCTTAAGTTTACTAACAGTATCACGAACAGCCTCAAGAAACGGAGACGGGGAAAAAGGAGAAACAGAAGACAACGAGTGCTGCAAAAACTCAGCTATCAGATGTGGGATAACCTCAACATCAGTATCTGAGCGAAACTGGTATCCTTTTTGTTTAAGTTCCTCACGCAACTCGCTGTAGTTTTCAATAATCCCATTGACAACGACTGCTATTCGCATAGCCCCATCCATATGGGGGTGGGCATTATACTCTTCTGGTTTACCATGAGTTGCCCAGCGAGTGTGACCAATTCCAATTTGAGCCGGTGTTTCTACTTGTTCTAGCTTAGAACGCAGATTGTAAAGTTTACCTTTTGCCCGGACACAATTTACGTCACCTTCCCATATCGTAGCGATTCCCGCAGAATCGTATCCCCGATATTCCAGTTTTTCCAGGCCAGATAGCAGAATTTCAGTTGCTGCTTGAGTACCAATATAGCCAACAATACCGCACATTGATCACACCACTCTTGTGATAAAAGGACAAATAAACCAAGTATAGTCTTTAGCACAAAGGTAGCATTTTGACCGAAGAAAGACAGAAGGTAGAGGGCAGAAGGCACAAGCTTTAAGAAAGATTCATATTAGGGAAGACCAAAAATAAATTGGACATCTCGAAAATTCATATCAAACTCTTGGACTATCATTGAAGTACAGCGCTCTTGTCTAAAAGCCAGGCATAAAGCCATTTTTACTTCTGACTGATAGTAAATCCGGTTGCATTAGAATTATATATATATTTTGTCATTGCGAGCGGAGCGAAGCAATCGCAAAGACGGGAGATTGCTTCACTTCACTGTCGTTACGTATGCCCTCCCTTGCCCGCTGCGAAGGGCGCTGCGGACATATAGTACCGATGCTACCGGACTTGATATGATTTCTGAGTCAGGAATTGCTGCTGTATTTTCTGGAAATCCCTAACATTGTAGGCTGGACATTGCTCACCATTGTTGAAATGGAAAGTAATGCCCAGCCTCCACTGCTAAAACTGCTTGCTATTGGAATAATTAATGGCGTTCCAAAGGAAAAATTAGTAAGCCAAGCCCATACTGCGAGTGGTTTCAGCTCCTAAGTAAACCCGAATGCTTAAAAAGTCGGTGGGGCAAGCCGTTTCACACCGCTTGCAGCCCACACAATCTTCTGTGCGGGGAGAAGAAGCGATTTGAGCAGCTTTGCAGCCATCCCAAGGAACCATCTCTAGTACGTCGGTGGGGCAAGCACGAACGCATTGTGTGCAGCCGATGCAGGTATCGTAGATTTTTACGGTATGAGACATTGAAAAAAAGCTCCTTTGAGAGAGTTTTTCTGGTGTGAAAGAATCATAATCATGGCTTAGTTTACCGCAGTGGCTTCTCCTGAGTAATTAAAAGGCTACATAACTTTAAAGAATGTAATAAGCACCTTTCTCGCTTGCTTTTTCCAATTCGGATATCTTTTGCAAAAATTTCTATTTAGAGTCTATGAGCGATCGCATTTACACAAAACCAGCACAAAGTGCGATCGCATTGTAGACAAAACTAGCACAACGAGCGATCGCATTTACACAAAACCAGCTCTGAACGTGAGATCATAGGAAAGGCGATCGCAACTTCTACCGCCACTTCTATAAAGACAACAGAACTTTACCTGTCAGCTACCCATCCGTCTCCACCAATTTCCACAACGCATCAATTCCACTGCCTACATATTCTGAATCTTGATGCTGCGAAACCCATTGAGTAATAGCAGTCGCAACATCGCTAGAGTTTTTACCCAAGTTGCCCAAGGCATCTGCTGCATTCCCACGCACCGAAACATCCTGATCCGCGAGTCGCCCAACAAGTGCATCCACCACCTGTGCTGATCCATTACCCAACTTGCCCAAGGCATCTGCTGCATTCCCACGCACCCAATAATTCTCATCCGCGAGTCGCAACAAGAGTGTTTTTGTGACTTCTTCTTTTTCCCCCAAAGCTGCACGATATTTCTGCAACCGCCCTTCATCAATATGCTGTGCGGAATCTTTTAACAGTTTCAGTGCTGGCGCTTCAAATCGAGTTTCATTCAAACTGCAAAAAGTTTTAAAAACCTGCTCGCGGATTTTTTCACCCACTTGCTGATCGTCACTAATTTCCAACTTGACTAATTGCTGCAAAATCTGTTGTACAATGCTTTCATCTTGCACATCCAAATCTTCTGCTAAACAACTAGCAGCAAAGAAAAGGTTCCGGTGCAGCCATTTTTCATAAGGTGTATCTTGCTCAAGAATATGTTTGAGAAGTTTGGCAGTTTTTTTCCGGTGTTGTTGAGCGATAAGTAACAGTAACACCTCGCGCCAGTGGGAGTCATGGAAATGTTTTGTGATATGCTTTAACACCACATCATCATTATCACCTTCTTGTCTATCCTTAATTTCCTTTGCTGCTAAATGTTCCTGAAAAGTCTTGTGAACAAAGGCGTAGCAGTCTTGCCCTTGTTCATTTAACAAACCTGCCCGTTCTTGAATATGTGTTACAAAGCGTTTTGCTTCTGCTTCTGCTTGATGTCGCGGAATAGATTTTTCATCAGTGATGAATTTCTTTAATTGCTGAATCAGTTCCTCTTTATCAATCAGCGTACCGCCTTCTTTGTCTCCCGTACCTCCTTGAGTATGAATCCAGTAAGCAAGCTGTTCCATTAAGCGTTCAATATCATCGTGATGGAGATATTCACAAAGCAATTTATAATCAAGTTCCTTACCTGCATCCCAGTTCGTTAATAGAGTTTTCACTGCACGCTCATAAAGCTTGTGTCGCTGTCTGGGTAGATACGCTTCATAGCGATGAATCAGAGCAATAATTGTGAGTAGCAGTGGATTTCTGGCTAATTCTTGAATGCGTTTTTGTCCTGCTAAAGCCTTGCGTAAGCTTTCTTGCCTTCTTTGTGATTCTTCTAAATCTTGAAAACGGCTTTCGTACCACTTTTTGATAAACAGTTCAATTTTGTCATCGTCAAACGACTCCAGAATATAACGGGGAAACTCTTCCGTGCGGAAAAAGACGCTTTTATATCCTGCTGGGCGAGAAGTAATAATTGTTCTGTTTTCTGAATATTGTCCCAAGAAACCCTCAATCTGATTGACGATTTCAAACCGTCTTGCCTCATTTGCAACCTCATCCAAACCATCCAGAAAAATTAACGCTCGTCCATCATCCAGCCAATACTCAAAAAAACCTGTTGGCAGTTCTTTAACTTGTAAATTCCCGCTCGCGAACTGTCTAATATAATCTATAATACTCAGATGCTCCGCACGTTTAGCTAAATCTCGAATTCTAATAATAATTGGCAGTAAATCTGTATCTGCTGCTAAACCAAGAACTTCTGATTTTTTTTGAGCTAGCATCACAGCAAAGTAACTTATCAAAGTCGTCTTACCAGAACCAGGCGCGCCCAGCAGAACAAATTTCTTAGATGTGCTTTCCGTCAATAATTTTTGTGCTAAAAACTTTTTACCTGTGCTTTTTTCAAGTCGTCCTAATTGCCTTTGCTCTCGGAGTAATTCCGCTTGGCGTTTGCCGATACCTGTTGCTTCTTGAACCTCTAAAAAGACCAAATCTTTTTCATCTTCAAACTTTCGCGTTTCTCGAATATCTTCTACCACATCAGGCATGACAAAAATTTGTGGTAACTGAGCAGACTTATCTACCTCTTGTCCTTCAACAGAAATACCAGCAAATTTGACATCATCAAAGTAATTAGCTATCTGTTTGAGATAAGCAACTTTCGTTATTTTAAATCTTAAATAGGCGCTAGTCTTTTCAAAATAAGTATCTAAAAAAAATTTCAGCCAATTTTCTACACTGTTTTGAGGAAACTTCAATCTTTGATTTTCTGCTGCTATTCGTTCTTGAAAAATCTGAATTAATAAATCTAAGTTAGGAGTCGTTTTATTATCTTGCAGCGGCTTTTGTAATTCGTGCAAAACAGTTGCATCTGTAAAAAAGCGTGAGAAAACGTCTATTTGAGTCTTGTCATCGCAATAGTAAAACAATTGTTGTGCATAAGGTTGCTTTTCGTCCCATTCCTTAGCAGCGGTAATACCTGCTTTTAAGCCTTTTTCTAAATCCGTAGGATTTAACGCACTGTTAATTTTAGAAAACAGTGGTTTTAGTAGTGGAGATACAGCCGGAATCACTGCCTTGATTATGGCAGTTGTTTCTACATGCATATTTTTGCCTGATTTTCAACCGTTTAAGATGTATTATTACTTATCTGTAGGTAAAACAAGTCAGGATTTCAGGCTAATTTAAAAGTATCAAATCAGATAGAGATAGAAATGTATACTTACAAAAAGCTATATTTTACGAAATATTAGCAAATCGTTAACTCTAACATAAACTACACAAGTAGACACAAGCGAGTGCGCTACTATCCTATTAATGTAAATCACATTACAAAAGCTTATGGAACCAGATTCTCTACCAACCGAGGTGATTTTGACGCATTCGCGTCAGTCTCTCGGGAGTATGAAACTTGATTGGGCACCGCAACCGGGAAACTATCTTGACTTTGAAGGCAAAACGTACGCAGTTTTAGAACGCCGCCACCGCTATCAATTCAAAGCGGGGCGCTATCGTTTGCAAAAAATTGCTTTATACGTACAGTCTGCCATACGACCAAGTGAAAAAAGTTTTGTAGGAGGGCGCTGGGTTGTTGGCGATGCCAGTTGCCGCTATAATGCTTGCTCAGAAATCATTCGCTGCGCGGTCAACCCAGATGGACCATGTAAAACTTGCCGCTACTATGAGGTATCCAGTGCTAAGTAATTTCAAAAAAATCCCTCATAACTCATAACTCAGCACTTCCAAATATCTCTCCCACTGTTAAACGCGAACCATTAACAAAATCCCATCCTGACTGGGGACGTTTACCAGGTGGTTGAACTTCTCGCAATAGCAATAAACCCTCTCCAGTTTGGACAATTGCTCCCATCCCCTTGACGATGCTGACAACTTGCCCCGGACTAACCGGTACGGTTGACAAATTAGGTAATTTCTGCATGATTTCTTGAAGTTTTGCTTTGAGTTCTGCTGGTAGTTCATAACCGTCAGCATCATCAAGGGGAACAGTAGCGGTGATTTTCAGTGGTTGGTTGCGAAAAGTAGCAGTACAGTCTGGATAAAACCCTCTAATTTGATTGTGTAATTGTATAGCACTCTTTGACCAATCCAATTGATAATCCTCTTTCTTAATCAAAGGCGCATAAGTCGCTTGAGAATTATCTTGAGGAATCGGCTCAATTTCCTGATGTTCCAGCTTCCACAAAGTCTCTAGTAACAAATCTGCACCAAGAACTGCAAGTTTTTCTGCCAAATCATGAGCATTATCGAGTAACTCAATTGGGGTAGTCGCTTTAAGAAGCATTGCACCAGTATCCATTCCCGCATCCATTAACATTGTTGTGATACCGGTTTGAGTCTCGCCGTTATATAAACACCACTGAATGGGAGCAGCACCTCGATACTTTGGTAAAATTGAGCCATGCACATTAATACAACCTAATTTAGGCATATCTAAAATTTCTTGAGACAGAATTTGCCCGTAGGCAACGACAACAAACACATCTGCGTCTGAGTCTTTGAGTTTGGTTAAAGTATCAGTGTCTTTTTTCACCCGCTGAGGTTGCCATACAGGTAAGTTAGCAGAAGTGGCGATCGCTTTAACTGGTGAGGGTATCAGTTGATTTCCGCGTCCCCGGCGTTTATCAGGTTGTGTCACAACTGCCAAGACATCAAATTCTGGATGATTCAGTAGTTTTTCCAGAGTTGGTACAGCAAAACTAGGAGTGCCAAAAAATACTATTTTCATAAGAGTTAAGAGTCATAAGAGTCAAGAGTCATAAGAGTCAAGAAGAAGCAGTTCGCTTCTTGATTGCAAACTGCTGTTTGGGAGTCCATAGCTATTAGACTATGGGCTGTTGACTCTTGACTATAGTATCAATCGCAATTTCAATGCAGCGGGTGCCAATTTGTTACGTTTTTTTTACAAAAGCTCACTAGGTAGAGTTATTCTGGTAATGTTTAAAGCCCTGTACCCCACAATTTGTAGGAAATTTTTCTACTTGGTGGTCCGTTTTTATGATTCTTGCAACTGAGCCATGCAGTTTTTGCAGTGTACTCTGCGATTTCTTGCTATCAAGACATTGCGGGAGCGTGAGAACCCCTAGCTTTCAAGCAGGGGATGAAA
>NZ_QMEA01000222.1 GCF_012912105.1 Brasilonema sp. UFV-L1 | reverse complement strand
GCCTCCGGTCAGGAGTCGCAATTCTTTATTTATTTCTTCTGAATCAAGAATTGCAGAATTGCTGTTAGCGTAGCGGGGCGTTTGCGCAGCGCCCCCTAAGGGGGCTAGCCCATTCTTCTTCAAACTGATAACTGGTAACTGTTAATAGCTTTATCTCTTCAATATGCTGTTGAAAAGAGATAGATAGCGACGGGCTTGAATTTCAAAAGTAAACTCTCGTTCTACTTTCTGGCGAGCAGAATCTGAAAGTTCTTGATATCTTTGTTCATCTTCTAATATCCATAGAATTCCTTGAATCAAATCTTCAATCTTATAAGGTTGAGCTAAATAGCCGTTTTTTTGATGCTCAATCATGTCAGGCATCCCACCAATTTTGAAAGCAACGCAAGGAGTTCCGCAAGCAATTGCCTCCATGACTGTATTTGGCAAGTTGTCTTCGAGAGACGGTGCAATAAAGACATCTGCGGCTGCATAAACAAGTGATAATGAAATATCATCACTCAATTTACCTAAGTAATGAGATGGAAAGCCTAAATCAATTTGCTGATCACTTTGAGAGGAACCAAATACAACTAATTCCACCCTGTCTCTCCAACTCGACAGTTGGCTTAAATCTCGTAATGCCGATTGCAATAAATGAAATCCTTTTCTCTTGTCAAGCGTTGCTTTTTCTGCACCAAATAGTATGAGTTGCTTAGTTTGAGGTAAATTGAGAAACTCTCGGGCTAGCTGTCGATTAACAGGCTTATATCTGCTGGGATTAAGACCATTGGGAATCACCTCAACACGCATATCCTGAAAAATAGAGCTCATTTGAGCACATTTAGCTAGCCATGCGCTTGGAGAAACAACTGTGAGATTAATTCCTTTCAAAGCTTGAGCTTTACGGTACCATTGCCAACGAGACAAGTCTTTATCTTTCTGGCTACGCAGTTGAGGACAAGCACCACAAGCATTGGTGTAGCGATCGCAATTCTGACTGTAATGACAGCCTCCAGTAAACGCCCACATATCATGAAGAGTCCAGACGATAGGCTTGTTAAACTTCGCAATTGTCTGAACCTCTAAATAACCAGCACAAATCCAGTGCAGGTTGATAATATCAGGGTTGATTTGCTTAACTTGGTGACTCACTGTATCTGGAAGCCAAGAGGGATAGTAGTCAGTCAGTTCTCGCTGGGGATAAAAACTTAACGGTAGTCCACTTAAAGATGGTCTAAACTTGGCAATTCCCTTTTCTAACTTAGTATGTGGACCAATAACTGTCTGATCGTCACTACTTTTAGATTGTACTAATAGTTGGGAAGTGATGCCGATGCTTTGTAAACCTTGATGAAGCCGATATGCAGCCCGACCAGCTCCTCTGCTATCGTAGGTACTCATATGTAAAACTTTCATCTAGGAATTTCCTCATTAAGACAAAGACTAAGTACAAGGCATCTATGCTGAGGGCATCGGCTTCATGCCTTCACCATACAATGAGCCTGGTTTATATGGAGTCCCATCGGCATTAATATCCAAAAGCTCATTACTAAAGTTTGGAATGAAACTTGTATGAGCATCTAAAAACATCACATTTGTAAAGCCAGCCTTTTCAAACAGTTTTCTTAAGCTGTAGCGATCATACATCCATTTGTGCTTTTCACCCAAAGCTGTATCATCTGCGATCACTTGACGAATGTGGTGTGGAATAAACATTTTGATCAAGGCGATATAGGTATATGTGAATTTGTTTTTTAGTTTATTCGTATTGATGTTAAGTATTTTTTGTATGAGAGGACGATTCTGAAAAGAGTCTACCTCTTGCCTGACTTTTACACCTGTCCTTGCTTCAATATAGTTGATTGATGATGAATCATCTTTTTCCAGTATCTGTCTCCAATAAGCTGTCATCAATCCACCACGTTCTGTCCTGACCATTTGATCAAGCAATTCAATAATAATCCATTCGTATTGCTTCCTTGCTTCCTCAGTGTCAATCATGTCCATGATTCTTAAATATTCACGGCATGTTTGCTCTAGGTTAGGAACAACTATTCTTAAAATGCCATTAGGCTTTAAAACTCTAAAGCACTCCTTTGTGACTGTTTCTGCATCTTCTCTTGAAAAATGCTCTATGATATGGCTGTTGTAAACTACATCAATAGAATTATCAGGAAATGGAAGCGGCTGTAAAAGATTGTGTGAAATTATCTCTGGTTGACTAGAATTAAAATCAATGTTGATCCAACTGGTTGAGTATCTATCCCCACATCCAAGATTCAACTTTTTCATACTTTCATTTCTCATTCGGGAACGAGAATCTAAAATACGATAATCTAACGAACTATCCAATTTATTATTCATACCTGACCTAAGGTTTTATAAGTTTTTTAATTTTCTGCTTAAGAGTTTGAAGTACACTGATTTTAAAAACAATTTTTTGTGTCAACTTATCGGCTTCCATATTGCGAATTATAAAGGGTGGGTGCTTTAGAGGAAATTCCATTTCTTCTTTAGGCATATTGATGTAAGGGCTTACTTTACCGGAAATGAAATGAGTCGAGTCTAGACCAAAGCCAATATTAGAAATTAAATTCACATTTGGAATAATCCCTAAACTACTCTGCATCCAGCAGGCAAATGTCCATTGGTAGTCCCATCCTTCAACAAAAGGCTGCTCATAAACAGACTGAAAAATATGACTCCAATACTTCACTACCTGAGGGTCTATAAGGATATCATTGAGAAAACCTTTTGCTTGAATCTCTGGCCAAAGCTTCATGTAAAAGTCATAATGCTGCCAAGCCCGTCTCCAGCTTGCCCAGCCCCAACAGTGGTTGTAAACAGAAAAGTAGTAACTATAATTTGTTCGTCTACGCCCAAACTGAAAGTTTGACCCGGAAATCGAGGCGACTCGGGTATCGTATCTATATTTCTCAAGTAATTCTTCACAAAAGCGAAAAAATGTCGGATGAGGTACACAATCATCCTCTAAAATGACAGCTTCTTCAACATTGCTGAAAACCCAATTTATACCACTATAAACACGTTTTGCACAGCCCAAGTTAACATCTGAGTAATTTTTAATAACTTCGCAATTCCAATCAACTCGCTCAATAATTGCACGAGTCGCTTCGCACTTTTCTGCTTCATCAGGACGTTCAGCACGTGGTCCATCTGCGATCACAAAAAGTTTTGGTGGTTTGGCTTGGCGAATTGCCTCAAATACTTTTTCCGTTGTCTGAGGTCTTTTGAAAATGAGAAATGCTACAGGGGTTTCCATTGTGTCAGGTTCTCAAATTTTTTAATTAAGAAACAAACAAATTTTACAAATGATGTACACTGACTATCAGAATTTTCAGAAGGCAGTTCCAATGAAAAAAAATCACCCTTTATTCAGTAAGCAGTCTACCCACAACTAAAGTTTTTCTTAAAACGAACAGCCTTTTGCACCCCGCAGTATCCCTGATACTTTTCTTTGTAAAATTGTATTTTTTGTATAATTTTTCTCCAGATACGCCTCCAGATTGTCCACCGCCACCCTACCCACGGTGTCATGTCTAAATAATGAAAAAATAAGTCGTTTGCTGGATGATATACAGTAGAGTTCCAAGGTTTACTACTGGACGCAAAATGTATAATGTAGGGTTCTTTTAGAGCATTTGTAAATTCTTCTTGTGAAAACGGGCTATCTTTCCAAGAAGAGTTATTGTATATGCTTGGAAGCTGATTCCATCTAGGTTCAAGTTCACCCCATTTACCTGCAAGCACAGCATTTAGTCCATCTTGATCGTGCCAACGAATATGTTGTTTGTTGTCTTCAAGATACTGAATAACTTGTGTACTAGTGCTTTGCTTTCGCATCTTCTCAAGATTGAGAACCAAAACTCCCGCGTTGAAGTATTTATAGTCTAAGGGAATTCCCAGTTCTTTATAGTTTTGTAGCCCATAATAAGAAGATACATAAGGTATTCCTGAATCTTGAACTGCTAGTAGATAGTTGTTTTCTATATTGATATCCCATAATTTCCCCAAATCACCCTGTACTATTAAATCACTATCTAGATAAATTGCTTTGCAATAATTATCTGGTAGAAGGATAGGAATAAGTATTTTATAATATGTTGCCACTTTGATATGACCTGATACTTTCATATTATCAAGTATGTCATCAGGTGGTTTCAACCATGTGATAATGCATTGCTTTGAATCACTGACTTTTAAAATTTTATTTTTATTTTTTTGACTAATGCCTCCATCAATTATAAAAAAAGTGCAGAGGCGATCGCTTCTCACATTTTCCAAAACTGAGCGAATGACTACTGCCAAAGGCATTGCATACCTATTATCGGCAGCGCAAACAATAATAATAGATTCTTTTGTTGAAGTAGTCATTATTTTACCTTTATCATGACTCGACGGGCCAAACCTTGGGAGACAAAATAAACTAGCCATCCAATGACTTCTAATGACAGACTACATTTGAGTGCTTCTCGAATTTGTACAATTGCTGTACGTATATCACCGATGACAAGCATTTGCGATGCGGTTCTCAGGGCATGTTGTGCAGAACACTTCCTGTTTGCCTTTAAAAGTTTGCTAACAGTACTTTTGGGCATGTAAGCAGGTAGGTAAGATTGAACAATATCAAGACCTTTTCGTACCTCTTGCATATTTTCACCAGTGCGCACGGTACGTCCACTGTTGGATGCTGAACGTAGCCGATACACTGCTAACGGCTCAACATCGTACCAGACTGGGTATTTTGTAGCAATTCTTACCCACATTTCCCAGTCTTCGTAGTAATAGGCAAAGCGATTATCAAACCCTCCAAGTTTTTCATACACGTTCCGTTGCACTACGATGGACGGTGTTTGGATACATTGTCCAATCACGATTCGTTCCAACCAGTTGTCGAGAATCCCACTTTCAGGTTGTAACAACTCAGAAATACATTGCCAATGACCATTCTCATCCATAAAGACATGCCGACAGAAGGCTGCACCTAGCTGTGGATGTGCATCAAAAACACTTTGCATCTTGTGGTAGAAGCCATATCGTACGCAATCATCTCCATGTAGTAGGTGAATGAGTTTTCCTCGCGATCGCTGGATGCAAGTATTAAAATTCTTAACATGTCCAACGTTCTCTGGTTGTTGATAGAACCCAACACGACCACGACCAATTTCTTCTACAACTGCTTTTGGGTCATCTTTAGTGGAGTGGTCATCAACCACTTCGATTTGCATCACCTCTGGTCCTGGGTCTTGAGCTAAGATACTTGCTAATGTCTCCCGTAGATAATTTGCACAGTTGTAGGTGGGAATCATGACCGACCAACAAGGTCGTGGAGTTTCTTCTTTTACTGGTGTAATTAAACACCTGTGATGATGTTGCTCGCTCATGAGGTTCTATGACAATTTCATACCAATAAATATTTTCAGCCCAAATTTTTCAGTCAATTTTCAGTAAACTTATTTTTAATTTAAGTGCTAAATGAAACATATTAAAAACTTTTCAGCTTAAGGAAGCATAAAACAGATTAGTCCTAGAACTAGTTTAATAATTGCCTAGTAAATTCCTCTTACAGGGAATTTCATAACTTAATCTCTGGTTTAACTGCCCTAACTGTGATTAAAACCGGATAGGCAGGATCACAGTTATCCAACTCTTGCTTGTGCAACTCTTTTATTGCCAAGCCTTGTAAAAAGGCAGTTGCTGCTAGCACATTTCCATGAGTCTCGACCTTCACATTTTCCTTTGGGAAGACTTCTTCAAACAACCGTTGTGCTGATACAGTTGTGAACCCCCAACACCAGCAAGAATCCCATTCATCGTCGCTGAGTGAGGTAATACTTGGAAGAGTGACGAGTGCAACTCCACCTGGCTTGAGAATACGGTTTATAGTCTGCAAGCCACTCCGTACATCGTAAAGAAGTTGAAGGGTTTGCGTCAGGATAAGACAGTCAAAGCTATCTGATGGAATATTGTCACCCTTGCTGAGATCACCAACTATTGTTGCATCTGGGTTTCCTTCTTTGACGTGAAGGACATCGCTTTTTGTAACGCGTTCGCCTCCAAATTTACAAGTGTAGAAGTTATCCCCTATTTCCATAACCCATCCATGAATATCATCAGATTGACAAGCAAGAAATTTTTCAATGTAGTAACGGTCGATTGGTAGTCCTCGATCATAGCCAAACTGCCAACTGATTGGTTTGGGTCGTCGCAGGTCACCAAATTGTACATGTCCTACCGGAGGATAGTATGTTTGTCCAAGCGATCGCACCAACAAACGCTGTAAAAAGACAGGCAATGTTTTTTTGGCTATTGTTTTAAGTTGATTTTTCATAAAAAATTTCAATTTTTGAGTACGTTTTGTTGCGTGATACAAAATTGGATGTTGATATGGGTGAAGTGCTTTTTTAAGTGCTTGCCAAATTTCGAGGTCCTTAACTTCTTGTTCTAACAAATACTTTTCTAGCCATTTCAAGAAAATCAATTCAGCAGGATTTAGTCCATAAGGATTATATTCTCCTGACTTTTGGGCAATATGACAGCAGCTATCTGGGTGTTGTCGATACTTATCCCAACACCCACTCTCAACGAAAACAGGTGCTTTAAGATATACTTTTGTAAAAAAAATTTGATCTTCGTATATGAACTGAATTGACTCGTCGAAGCCACCGACATCTTCTACAACCTCACGTCGCAATAAGACACTACAAGTAGCTGGTGTGGAAGCTTTGCGTTGTAAAAACAGAGTTAACAGCTTTGGCGGTTTCATTAAAGTATCAAGCTGAACACCAATTTCTCGTTTCCAATTGCGTTGAAAATCATCAGGTTTACCCGTCCAGCTAAACCACATGAGAGTCGGTCCACAAACCATACCAATCTCAGGTTGTGCTATCAAAATTGATATTTGCCGTTCCAGTTTTTGTGGTAACCAAATGTCATCTGCATCTAAAAAAGCAATGTAGTCGCCTTTTGCATGGTGGATACCCAAATTGCGCGAACTACTCTTGCCAAGATTTTGGTGATTCTCATGTTCCAGATAACGCACCTTAGTCGGATTTTTTTGTGCATACCGCAAAGCAATTGAAGTGCTAGTATCAGTTGAACCATCGTCTATCAGCAAGAGTTCCCAGTTGTGATATATCTGAGAAAATACGCTCTCTATTGCTTGCTGAATGAACTTTTCGGCATTTAAAAAGTTCATGATCACAGAAACTAGCGGTGTGTGATTTTTCATCGTGCTGCACCTACCCGCCATTAAACTTTTGGTATTTGTTTTTCAATATTTGTTATTTTGTGTTATTTCTTTAAAACAGTACACAGTGAAGGACTCAGGAGTCAGGAGTCAGGAGCGGAGCAAGGAAAGCTCCGCCTCCGGTCAGGAGTCGCAATTCTTTATTTATTTCTTCTGAATCAAGAATTGCAGAATTGCTGTTAGCGTAGCGGGGCGTTTGCGCAGCGCCCCCTAAGGGGGCTAG
>NZ_QMEA01000221.1 GCF_012912105.1 Brasilonema sp. UFV-L1 | reverse complement strand
GCTTGCGGTTGGTGGTGGGTAGTTCACTATAAATCCCCTAGCTTTTTGTGTTCGCGTAGCGTGCCGTGAGCACACAGCGATGTTCTCACAGTCAACACAGCATTGTCAAAGAAGTTAAAGTTTTGTCCGATCAGTCAAAATCTCGTATCCAGTTTCTGTCACCAACACAGTATGCTCAAACTGAGCGGATAGAGAATTATCTACCGTCACAGCTGTCCAACGGTCAGATAAGGTTCGTGTATACTTAGAACCAGCATTCAAAATTGGCTCAATTGCCAGTGTCATACCTGCACGCAGTTTGACATTAGGCATTTCGCGGGTGCGGAAGTTAAAAACCGAAGGTTCTTCATGTAGGTTACGACCAACACCGTGTCCAGTAAAGTCTTCTACTACAGTAAACTTATTTGCTTTGACATGATCTTCTATTGCTCCGGCAATACTCATCAAGTCGTTTCCTGCTTTTACCTGTGCAATGCCTTTAAAAAGGGCTTCTTCTGCTACACGAATAAGTCTGGCTGCTTCTGGAGTGACTTCACCGACAGCGATTGTAATACAAGAGTCACCATGAAAGCCTTGGTAATATGCACCAGTATCAACTTTTAAGACATCTCCAGTGCGGATGACTTTTTTTGGACTAGGGATGCCGTGTACAACTTCATTGTTAATGCTAGAGCAGATAGAAGCAGGAAAACCGTGATACCCTTTAAAACTTGGTGTTGCACCCATTTCGCGGATGCGTTTTTCTGCATGAGCATCCAAGTCAGCAGTCGTCATACCTGGCTTAACCAGCTCAGTAATTTCTGTTAGCACAGTTGCGACTATTTTTGCTGATTGCCGCATAATGTCTATTTCACGCGGCGATTTAATTTCAATTCCTCGGCGTTGTCTTTTTTGACTGTTGTTTTGAGCTGGTTGAGAAAGCAGGTGACTGAGAATGTTCATGGGAAATTAATAACTATTTGTGCAGTTTCTAGCTTTTGTCTGTTGTAGTCAATACTTTTTTGTCGTTGTTAAGAAACTATACCTATATTTAAGGTAACTTATTTTTTGCCAGAAGCTGGTCTGTTGAACTGCACGCTCTTTGCACCGGTACTCTCATCCCAAAAACCCGGTTTTTGCTGGAAAGATCGAGTTTTCGTGAGCTAAACTTAAATAAACCGGGTTTTTTACCCCAATGCGTGACTCATGTACTAACACTCTAGTACCGCTTGCTTGGAACTTTGAATTCTAAGCAAGCGATACTAGTGCCGACAAGTCTTGTTTGCAGCCTCGTTCATTGTCAATTTTGATAAAAAACTTAATTTATAATTAATTGATAATTAATTGATAATTAATTGCTAATCACAATTTCTCCAGTCATACCTGCTTCTGTGTGTCCTGCAATTGAACAATGCAGGATATATTTTCCTGGCTTGAGAGGTACAAAGAACCATTCAGCCTCAGCACCTGGTTTTAGTTCTACTTCATGGATGGCTCCTTTTACTTCCACTTTGCCTGCTTCGATTTTCTGTGTCCAGATTGCATCAGCAAAATCTTTAGCGGTGAAATAGTGCTTTTGAGCACTGGGATTGGTTAATCTGAGTTCATAGCGTTTACCAGACTCGAATTGTAGGTCATTTGGTTCAAACTTCAGTTCATTAGCAGAATTACCTAAACTCACTGTCATTTCTGTGGCAGGTTGCTTGAGAATGCCATGAGGTACATTTGCTGCAATTGCGGGGGTACTATTCAAGACGAAAGTACATAGCAGTAGGATGAGAGACAGGAAAATAGGGAATATGGAAAATGCAGCAGAGAGTAAATTTTTGACAGAAAATTGGTATAAATGTTTCTGAACTTTTTTCATAAAGGATGTTAAAAAATTTGAGATCATGAGTCATGACTCATCAATCACAACTCATGACTAGAGGTTATTGACTGATGCGACCTTGTTCTGCAACTACAGGAGGTCCAGCGGTGACTACTACAATTTTATCTGGATAGAGTAACTCACGAGCTGCTTGATTAACTTGCTCAAAGTTAACTGCTTGAATTTTTTCAGGAAAACCGCGTAGTTCTTCTTTGGCTAGCCCGTAGACTTCATTCATCAGGATTTTATCGATTAATTCCTCTGGGTTTGCCAGGGATACGATGTAGTTACTGATTAAGATGTGTTTAGCTGTCTCTACTTCGAGTTCAGTAACACCTTTTTGGTGGATTTCTTTGAGTAATTCGCGAGTACTGGCGATCGCCTGACGAGTATCTTCTGGACTAGTTTGCATTTCAATCATGAATGTTCCAGAATTTTTGCCAGTAAGGAAGCTGCTATAAATTCCGTAAGTCAGTCCAAGGCGATCGCGCACTTGAGCTCCGAGTCTACTTGATAGAGTATCACCACCTAAAATCTGATTCAACACCAAAGCTGCATAAAAGCGGGAATCTTTGCGGTTAATACCTGTGTTACCCATATAAGTAATCGCTTGAGCTTTACCTGGAAGTACTGGGTTAACGTCGATAACTTTTTCTGGCAAAGAGACTGCTGGATACTTTAATGTTGGTGGTACACCATTTGCCTTCCAGTTACCAAACTCAGTTTTTATCAGTTCTTGGACTGATTCAGGAGTGAAATCTCCAACCAGTGCTAGTACTGTCGTATCGGGACGATAATGCTTTGTTTTAAATTCAATGACATCTTTACGACTAATCCGTCGTAAACTTTGCTCTGTAGGAAAGATATGTAAAGGGTGTTTTTTCGGATAAACCGATTGTACAAATGTTCTTCGTGCGACATCTGAAGGATCATCTAACTCTTGTTTGAGAGCAGTTAATGCTTGTTTGAGACTCAGTTTGAAATCTTTTGTGGGAAAATTAGCATTTTTGACA
Organism: Brasilonema sp. UFV-L1; assembly: GCF_012912105.1. Taxonomy (GTDB): domain Bacteria; phylum Cyanobacteriota; class Cyanobacteriia; order Cyanobacteriales; family Nostocaceae; genus Brasilonema. The sequence continues at coordinate 4,592 of NZ_QMEA01000221.1, read as the reverse complement.
ACATCTGCTAAAGTCTGAATCAGAACAGGTAAGTCAGCTGCCAAGCTATCACCTTGAATTTGCACGCCTTCTCGGTATGTTTCAAACTCCAGGCTTGCGCCTCTGTCTTCTAAGATTTTCGCAACAGTCAAAGCGTCCTTTGTTTTGGTTCCATTCATTAAGTTTTCAGCAACAACAGACGCTAATCCAGCTTTATCTTCTGGATCAAATTCTAACCCAGCTTTGACGTAGCCAGAAAGTGTGACTGTGGGAGTGCTGGTGTCGGGTACAAGCAATATCCGTAAACCATTAGGTAATGTGAATTGCTCTGGTAACGTATGGTTTGTAGGAATACTAGCCAAATCGACTGGAGGTAAATATTTTTTCACTTCCTGTGTTGTCACAGAACCACCCGACGACGATGTGAAATTTTCTGTGTTGCGTTTGGAATTTACTTTGGCATCATTACCTTCGACTGTTATCTGAGTCGGCTCAAAAAAGCCCACTATACGTGCTTCATGTTTGAGATATTTTTTGGCGACACGCTGTACATCTTGCATCGTGACTTGGCGAATAGCTGTCAAATATCGTTCTGTATAACGATAATCACCAGTCGTTGTCTCATCATTACCTAATTGCAATCCCAGACTTGTGAGATCACGGTTACTCAAAAGAACAGATGCTTCCAATTTCATTTTTGCTCGATTGAGTTCTTCTGTTGTGACTCCTTTATTTATCAGTTTGGCGATCGCACTTTTTAGAACTGAATCAATTTTTTTTAAGTCTTGCTCTGGATCTGCTGTGATTAACAACTCATACCAGCCTAATTCTATTAAATTAACAGCTGCTGCTGAAACATCACTTGCTAAACCTGATTCTATCAATGCTTGTTCGAGCCTGGAATTTCGTCCGTCTGTTAAAATCCGATCCATCAGATCTAATGCTGGCACATCAGGGTGATTAACATCTGGTAACGGATAGACAGCTTGTAGCAAAGCTCCAGCTCCCGGTTCTCGTAATACTATAGGATTTGTGCGTCCTGACTCCTGACTCCTGAACGGCAGTTGCTGTAGCCTGTGGAACCCGTCCACCGCACTGCCTCCTCCTGACTCCTGACTTCTGACTCCTGACTTCTGAGTCTTAGGTATTTTCCCAAAAATTTCTTTGGTGGCTTCCAGGGTTGATTCAGTTTGGAAATCCCCAACAATAACTAGAACAGCATTGTCAGGACTGTAGAAATTGCGGTAATATTTCTCTACTTGCTCTAAATTAAACCTTTCTACATCGGCTTTAGTACCACCAATCGGTAACCCGTAAGCATGGTTGGGAAACGCCGAGAGCATCACAGCAGTGTTTAAGCGATAGTCTGGACTATTTTCGTACCCCTGCAACTCGGAAATCACAACTCGCTTTTCGCTTGCTAATTCTGTAGCATCAATCCGAGCATTTTGCATTCTATCTGCTTCTAACGTCAGCAAAGCCTTAAGCTTGCCACGTTCTGCTGTATTGTAGTATGCCGTTTGGTCATAACTCGTGAAAGCATTTGAGTCACTACCTAAAGCACTCAACAACCGTCCAAATTGAATTGGACGATTTTTTGTGCCTTTAAACATCATGTGCTCTAATTGGTGGGCAATACCATTCAATCCAGGTTCTTCGTTACGTGAACCTACCTTGTACCAGACTTGCACAGTCACCACTGGGCTGGAGTGGATTTCTTGAGTCAGGACAGTTAAACCATTATCTAATATTGTCTTGTGGACATTTTCAGTCAATGAATAAGGCTCTGCTTTTTTTGAAACAATGATTTGATGTGAATTTGACCATAAGGAACTGGTTGTTATCTGGCTGTAAGAAAACTCATCTCCAAGCAACAACACTGTCATGAGCGAAAAAAATAAAAGTAATAAAGGAAAATGGTATCGATGCACTTTCGGTAACACAGACGTAAATTATACTATTTTGTCTGTAAAGTTAGTGACAAAATCTTCTTGAGGATACTTGAATATAGTAGTTTGACTTTTGGTGAATGATGTGTGATTTCAACAAGCTTTACAGAAGAAATTAATATTCTACAGATAAAAAATCAGAAATTCAACTAGGACAATGTTGTTAATACGCGGATGAATTCGAGGGGCAAACTATCAGTATCTGCAATAAAAGTTACTTCATAAATTTTATTTCCTATCTGCTGCTGTGTTGGTTCCAAAAGAATTGTCAGTGGTTTTAGCAGGTCAGGATTATTTCTTGATAACACTAAAAAACGTTCTTTTAAATTTGTTAACCAACTAGATAAATCTGGTGTTATTTCAGTTAAATCGAATGAAAGATGGTAGTATCCTACGTAATGTTCATCTGCAAAGGCATCTGGAGCAGGTGTTGGCTGAGGAATTTGAATCAGTTCAATTCTGCCGTTGAGTCCTTCCATCCAACACGCAAGAGTGTAGCCTGTTGTGAAGCGTTCACAGACTGTAAACCCTAATTGTTCGTAAAAGGCGATCGCCTGATGAATATTCGCGGTACGAATCGAAGCGTGATGCATTTTTTTGTATAATTGTCAATTGTCATTTATGAACTAGCATAGCCAAAGTGGTTTACAACTGCTTTGAGAAGACCACAGAGTAAGAACACAGAACCCAGAATGCATCTCCATAAGTATAAAGAAGAACTCACAACTCAGGAGTTAGAAAATTTTGACTTTTTGGGGAAAATCTCCAATTCCAAAACCTCCCGCCAAGAGCGATTGCGGGAGGTTTGCTTTGCCCAAAGCACTAGCTTTGGTGAGAGCAAGAAGCTTTATACCTGCTACCAAACTATCATTGGACTTTGGACAAGTGAGTATCGACAACTACTCAAACAATCGGAAATAAGGATAGCGCACTGGTACACCAGGCTCTTTTTCCAAATCGAAATTAATCACATCCCAACGGGGATCTTCGGAGGAATCTGGGCTGAACTCCACAGGTAAACCATAAAGTCGCGCCGAGGTTGCCTCTGACTGTCCAGAACGCCAGTGAGTGCTACGCTCTAGATAGCCACTCATCAACTCTTGATAGCGGCTAGCAATCAGCACCCGTGTGGCTCGATACCCTTGGGTATAGAGCTTATCTAGTGCTTCATGAATTTCAAACCGAATGCCATCGGGATGAGTGTGTTGTCGATACCAATCACCGTTCCATCTTCGCCAATGACGTCCTGACTGTAGATGGATTAACTCTCCAGTTTTGGGATTTGCTTCAAACGCGCCGTGACGTGGACACAAATAAGTATCTGTTAGTGTCAAAGCCGGGATTGTTTGGCGGCAGTGGGGACACTGAATTTCTGGACCGAATATGGGGTACTGCAAGCCTGGATTCATCATGAAGTGCATACAAACATATTATTGTCTTCACCAGTAGTGTTGGTTCCTTTTACACTTCTGCTCCACCTCGTTGGACACTGACTGACTGCTGCCTTTGAGTCAATAGACTCAACACTGTGATATCCTGGTTTTGCAACCTACTAAGGTTGGAGTTCCTCCAGTGTTCTTGGGTACCATATCTCTATTCTACCGTGTCTATCGCTTCCTACTGGTCTTCTCCTGATATTTCTCAAGCTGCCTTTATTGCTGCAAACGCTATTGTGATCGGTTCAGTCAAAATTGCCGCAGGAGTCAGCATATGGTATGGAGCTGTTGTGAGGGCGGATGTGGAATCTATAGAAATTGGTGAATGTACAAATATTCAGGATGGAGCCATTTTACACGGTGATCCTGGGTTACCCACGGTCTTGGAAAATCATGTGACAGTCGGGCATCGTGCTGTCGTACACTCCGCCTATATTGAACACGGCAGCTTGATTGGAATCGGCGCAGTTGTTCTAGATGGGGTACGGGTGGGTACCGGGAGCATTATTGGCGCAGGCGCAGTCGTCACGAAAGATGTACCGCCCTTATCCCTGGTTGTGGGTGTTCCTGGGAAAGTTATCCGCCAAATATCCGAAGCTGAAGCTGCAGAACTGATTTTACATGCTGAACGTTACAAAAAGTTAGCTTTGGTTCATGCAGGCAAGGGTGTAGATATTGGGTTTGGGGCATCTGAGTAGAGGAAGCAGGGGAGAATAATTTTTGACTCCGGACTCTTGTTGTAAAGATTATTTACGAATTATTTGGGAAAGTTGACTGGTTTAGTTAAATATAAATAATGAGAAAAAATTGACAAAAGTTTAACTTATACATGATAAAGGGGTTGTAGAGATGGACTTAGATCTACGTTTGATCATTGTTTTAGCACCAGTCCTAATTGCTGCTGGTTGGGCAGTGTTTAACATTGGTGCTGCTGCTCTCAATCAATTGCAAAACTTTTTGAATAGAGAAGCATAAAATCTGAATTATTACTATAAAATATTCAACCGGCTGTTTCTCTTTTGAGAAGCAGTCGGTTTTATTTGACAAGAAACTTTGCGGGAGTCTCAAAAGACCTATTCTAAATTTAATATTAAGGCTTATCCGACCAACTCAGTTATTGGTCCAGAGCTTTGAGCCTTTTGTTCGTCACTTTTAACTTTTTGGAATACAATCATCCCACGAGAGCGATCTGATGCGCTATCCGTTACATAACACCTACCACTAGCTA
>NZ_QMEA01000220.1 GCF_012912105.1 Brasilonema sp. UFV-L1 | reverse complement strand
AGCTTAGAGCTTTTCTTAGTGCCATTCCGCTTTAATCGAATCTTTCAAAATTTTGTGCGGGTGTTTTGTTCAAAAGAACATCCCCTGGTGATCTTCTTAGACGATTTACAATGGTGCGACTCCGCGACGCTGAAGTTAATCGAGTTAATATTGCTCGACGAGCAAACCCAATATCTATTTTTGATTGGAGCCTACCGAGACTCGGAAGTGCATCCAACGCATCCACTAGTATTAACGCTCTTAGAACTACGAAACCAAGGGGCAGTACTTCAGGAGATTACCTTAGCACCCTTAACGCTCGAACCCTTGAGTCAACTGATTGCCGAGACGCTAGGTCGCAATATTGACACCGTTCGTTCTTTAGCCCAATTAGTGTTACGTAAAACCGAAGGCAACCCTTTCTTTGTCGGTGAATTTTTGCGAATGCTGTATAGCGAAAATCTGTTAATCTTTAATGCGAAACAGTTAAGCTGGCAGTGGGATATTGCTCAAATTCAAGCCCAAAATATTACCGATAATGTGGTGGAGTTGCTGCTGATCCAGTTGAAGAAATTGCCAAATGAAACACGGCGAATTCTTCGTTTAGCCGCTTGTGTTGGAGCTGAATTTGATTTAGAAACGTTAGCGATCATTTGTGATCGCTCACCTCAAGCGATTTTCCAGGGTTTACTAGCAGCAATACAAGCTGAATTAATTCAACCTTTATCTGAATTAGACGAAAACTTGTTAGTTCAAGACTACAAGTTTCTGCACGATCGCGTTCAGCAAGCTGCTTATGCTTTGATTGATGAATCGCAGAAACAGGTTGTTCATCTCCAAATCGGTCGCAATTTGCTCGAAAAAACTTCACCAGAGCAACGCTCCGATAGGCTGTTTGAAATCATCGATCATCTCAATCAAGGACTTGAGCTAGTCACTGCCCGATCAGAACGAACTGAAATTGCCAGATTGAATTTAATGGCAGGTCAGAAAGCAAAGGCAGCAACGGCTTATGAAGCAGCTTTTAAGTATTTCACTACAGGGCTTAAACTCCTCAATTCAGAGAGTTGGCAGAGTGAGTATGACCTTACCTTAGCACTGTACTCAGAAGCAGCAGAAGCAGCATATCTTCATGGTTGCTTTGATGAGATGGAACAGTTGGTAGAAGTGGTACTCGATCACGCTAAGACAGTGGTTGACAAAGTGCAGGCTTACGATAGCAGAATTCAAAGATATTTGTCACAGGGCAACCTGAAAGAAGCACTTAAAATTGGATTGGAAGTGTTGAAGCTCCTGGAAGTAAACTTATTAGAAACTCCAAGTCAGTTAGATGTTCAAAAAGAATTGGAGTCAACGGCTGCACTATTAACTGGACGAGAAATCGAAGACTTAATTAATTTACCAAAGATGACCGCACCAGAACCGCTGGCAGCAATGTATATCCTGGCGAATATCATGGGTGCTGCATTTACGGTGTCATCAGCACTGATGATGCTGATTGCTTGCAAAATGGTGAATTTATCAATCAACTACGGCAATGCTACCTGGTCACCACTGAGTTATGCTGCCTACGGATCTATTCTATGTGGAGTTGTTCAAGATATTGAACTCGGTTATAGATTTGGCAAATTTGCTCTAAGCTTGGCAGAACGATTGAATACCAAAAAAGGAAATGCTAAAGCATTAATGTTTCCGAGTGCCCATATCATGCACTGGAAGGTACATCTTAGGAAAGTAATACCATTTCTGGTTGATGCTTATCAAAACGGAGTAGAAACCGGAGACTTTGAATTCGCTGGCTATGCTTTATATCATGCATGTTATCGCTCGTTTTTTGTTGGTGAGGAACTCACCCAATTGGAACAAAAAACGGCAACCTACAGCAAAGCGATCAGACAAATCAGACGAGAAAATCCCTTGAATTGGATTGCAGTGTTGTGGCAAACAGTTCTTAATCTGTTAGGTAGGTCTGAGAACCCAAGCCGTTTAATTGGTAATGTATATGATGAAGAGCAAACGCTATCGCACGCTATTGCAGTTAAAGACGGAACTGGAATTCACTACTTTTATTTAAACAAAGTCATATTGTGTTATCTATTTGGGGAGTATCAGCAAGCTGCACAAACTGCTGTTTTAGCCAAGCAGTATTTAGGAGGGGTAACAGCAATAACGGGTGTACCTATATTCTATTTCTACAATTCTCTAGTGCTTTTGAGCCTGTTTGTTGAGGCTTCGAGCGCTGAAAAAGAGGCTTGGCTAAGTTGTGTGAGCAGCAACCAAGAAAAGATGCAAAAATGGGCAGAACACGCCCCGATGAATTATCTACATAAATTTCATCTGGTCGAAGCAGAGAAAGCGCGAGTCTCAGGGCAATTCTTTGAGGCTGAGGAGTTTTATGAACGGGCGATCGCAGGTGCTGCTGAAAATGAGTATATCCAGGAAGAAGCATTAGCTTATGAATTAGCGGCTAAACACTATCTAGCGCGAGGTCGAGAAAAAATTGCTCAAACTTATATGAAAGAGGCGCACTATTGCTACGATCGCTGGGGCGCAACCGCTAAAGTTAAAGACTTAGAAAAACGCTATCCACAGTTCTTTTCTCAGTCGTCTAGAGCCGCTTCCACATCAATTCCTATTACTGCTGAAACTATCACTAATCCCTTCCATACCGCTTTCGATTTAGCAGCAGTGATGAAAGCTTCACAGGCGATTTCTCGTGAAATTGAACTGAAGCAATTGCTGCGATCGCTGATGCAAACTTTAATTGAGAATGCTGGCGCACAAACCGGATATCTGATTTTAGAAAACTCAGGAGAATGGTCGATTGAAGCGGCTTGTGAACTCAATACCGATGAGAATGCTTGTGCGACTCAGGTGTTACAGTCTATTCCAATTGCCGATCGATTGCCAGAATCAATCATTCAATATGTGATTCGGACTCTGAAGCCTGTCACCTTAAATGATGCGACTCGTGAAGGTGCTTTTATTAATGAGCCATACATTCAACAGAACCAGCCTCAATCTATTTTCTGTTTGCCGCTGCTGAATCAAGCCAAGCTGGTCGGTGTATTGTATTTAGAAAATCGGTTAGCAGCTGGAGTATTTACACCAGAGCGATCGCAGGTCTTGCAGCTATTATCGACTCAAGCAGCGATCGCCATCGAAAATGCCAACCTTTACTCAGAACTGCGGGCTAAGGAAAGCAAGATCACCCAGTTCCTCGAAGCGATTCCGGTGGGAATTGCGATCGTGGATGCGGCGGGTCGCCCTTACTATACCAACCAATGCGGCAATCAACTCACGGGCAAAGAAACTAATACTTCCATAGCACCGGAGCAGATCTCAGAGGCTTATCAGCTTTATGTAGCGGGAACGGATCAAATCTATCCAGCGGAGAGCTTGCCTATTGTGCGGGCATTAAGGGGCGAACGCATCAGGACTGAAGATATAGAAATTCGTCGAGATCGTGTCTCAATTCTACTTGAGGCACGGGGAACACCAGTTTTTGATCGACAGGGCAATATTACTTATGCGATCGCTACCTTTCAGGACATTACAGAGCGCAAACAAGCCGAGAAACTCCTAGCCGACTACAACTGCACTTTAGAGCAACAGGTCGCAGAACGAACTGCTGCGTTACGGCAAAGTGAGGCCAATTACCGTAACCTGATTCAAACTGCGAATTCAATCATCCTTCGCACGGATAGGCAAGGACGAATTCGATACATGAATGACTATGGACTGAGCTTTTTTGGTTATGAGGAAGATCAGATTTTAGGGCGTACCCTACTGGAAACAATCGTTCCAGAAGCCGAAACATCTGGACGCGATCTCAAGCAGTTTGTTTACAATCTGTTTCACAATCTTGAAACTTCCTTGCCTCAAGCTTACTTGCAAACCGAGAATGAAAACCTTTGTCGAGACGGTAGACGGGTTTGGATTGCTTGGTCGAATCAAGCCATCTTCAATGAACAGGGAGAGGTCGTTGAAATCTTATCGGTGGGCAATGATACCACCCAGCGTAGACAAGCAGAAGAGGCATTACAACGCAGTGAAGCTAAGTTCCGCAATATTTTTGAAAACTCACAGGTTGGCATCTTCCGCACCCGCCTCTCGGATGGATTACTTCTCGATGCCAATCAACGCTATGCCAATCTGCTTGGCTTTGATTCATCAGAGGAGATGATTGGGCTTGAACACGCCACGGACTACTATGTAAATCCCAGCGATCGCCAACAATTCCTTGAGGTGCTGAAGCGGGATCGGGAAGTGCGAAGCTATGAAGCACAGGGGCGAAAACGAGATGGGACAGTGTTTTGGGGACTTTTCTCTGCTTATCTGAATGCAGACGATGACTACATTGAAGGGGTGATTGCGGATATTAGCGATCGCAAGCAAGCAGAAGCCGCTCTACAAACGAGTGAAGAACGACTACGCTTAGCATTAACCGCTTCAAATCAAGGACTCTACGATTTCGATTTAAAGACTGAAGAAAGAATTGTTAACCCGGAATACGCTTTAATGCTGGGCTACGATCCAGCAACATTCCACGAAACCATTCCTGAATGGATTGCTCGTTTGCATCCTGATGACAGAGAATCAGTTGTCGCAACCTACCATGCTTGTATTACTGGAGAAATCCCCAACTTTCAAGTAGAGTATCGCCGTCGTACCCAGGACGGTCAGTGGAAATGGATTCGTTCTGTCGGCAAAATTGTTACCTGGAATGAATCCGGTGAACCCATCCGAGCGTTGGGAGTTATTACGGATATCGACGATTGCAAACAGGCAGAAGCAGCCTTACAAGCCTCAGAGTCAAAACTACGGACTCTAATTGAGGCAATTCCCGATCCATTGTTTGTACTGTCTGCTGAAGGGCGATTCCTTGAAATAATCGTACAGGAGCCAAATCTGCTATGGCAACCCTTTGAGGAGATGATTGGTAAAACCATGCATCAACTCGGAGAGGAACAAGCCGATGAATTTCTAAGTTATATTCAGCAGGTGCTAAGAACCCAACAAATCCTTACAGTCGAGTACAGTGCGTTTCTAAATGGACGAGAAGCCTGGTTTTCAGCTCGCATTGCTCCAATCAGTCACGATCAGGTGATTTGGCTGTCGCGAGATATTACGGCGTTGAAGCAAGCAGAAGCCGCGTCAATTTTGGATGAACGCAACCGCATGGCACGCGAGATTCACGACACACTTGCTCAGGCGTTTACGGGCATTCTGGCTCAGGTGGGAGCTGCAAAACAGGTGCTAACGGATGATGTAGAAGCAACTCAGGCACACCTGGATCTGATCAAAGAATTGGCGCGGACTGGACTGACTGAAGCGCGGCGATCGGTCGTTGCGCTCCGTCCTCAGCTTTTGGAGGAAGGCAGTCTACAGAGCGCTCTACATCGTCTCATCGCTCAAATCAGAACTGCCGCAATGGATGTCAGTCTATATTATGAGATTGAGGGTGCAGTGTATTCTCTACCCACTGAAGTCGAGAATAACTTACTACGGATTGGGCAGGAAGCATTAACTAATGCGATTAGATACGCCAATGCTGACGAAATTCGAGTGGAGCTAGTCTACGATCGCCACCAGTTTTGCTTGCGCGTGAGAGACAATGGACAGGGCTTTGGAGTTGGAAGTATTTCAGCCTCTGAGGGTTTTGGCTTACTCGGCATGAGCGAACGGGCAGAGCGCATCGGCGCACAACTAACGATTAGGAGTCAACCTGGACAAGGAACAGAAATTATTGTCACCGTCAACCCTTGAGTGAGCATTACAATGAGCCAAGCTACGACCATTCGGGTTCTGATTGCGGACGATCACGCCATTTTTCGGCAAGGATTAGCCACGATTATTAACCGTGACCCAGATATGCAAGTGATTGCCCAAGCCGAAAATGGGGAACAGGCGATCGCCGCCTTTCGGGAACACCAACCAGATGTAACGCTAATGGATCTGCGAATGCCTGAAGTGGAAGGAGTTGCCGCCATCGGTGCAATTTGTGCTACTGCTAAATCTGCTCGGATTATTGTACTGACCACGTATGATAGTGACGAAGATATTTATCGGGGATTGCAGGCAGGCGCAAAAGGATATCTGTTGAAAGAAACTGAACCGGACGAGCTTCTGAATGCGATTCGTACCGTTCATCGGGGTCAGAAATATATTCCGCCTGATGTGGGAGCAAAGTTGGTACAGCGCCTCAGCAATCCAGAACTGAGTGAAAGAGAACTAGAAGTACTCCGCTCACTGGCGCAGGGGATGAGTAATGCCGATATTGCGGCTGCTTTGAGTATCAGTGAAGGCACAGTTAAATCTCATGTCAATCGGATTTTGAATAAGTTAGATGTCAGCGATCGTACCCAAGCTGTGATTGTTGCCGTTAAGCGCGGCATTGTAAGTTTGTAGGATGTACTTTCGATCAAATTCGGATTCTAACTTAAGTTAGAGCCTACCTTCTATCTTAAGAAGGAGCGGCTGCTCCATCAAATTACAGCCTAAAAATGTTAACTCACTGTAGACGACAACTAAAACCCAATTGCTTATATTGAATTCATGTGGATTGAGCAAGTGAATCGCAAGGTTCCATGCTTGATACAGATGTAGAAAGATGATCGACGACCATAGTTCCAGTTCTTTAGTTGTGCCAGCTTCAACCCAAGATCACAGTCAAGGTGTGCTAAGTGCCGCCGTGGTATTAGTGATGTATGGGGATTATCAATGTCCTAGAAGTGCAGCCGTTTACAAGCTGATTAAAATCATTCGGCAAGAGCTTACGGTTTCTTTTGGAGAGGATTATTTATGTTTTATCTTCCGCCATTTTCCACAGATCCAGATTCATCCCCAGGCACAACGGACAGCCCAAGCAGCCGAAGCCGCCGCCGCCCAAGGAAAGTTTTGGTTAATGAGCGATACTTTATTTGACCATCAACAAAGGTTGGAGAACGGTTATCTTGTCGAGTACGCCAATGATTTAGGGCTTGACATTCCTCAATTTCTCAAAGAGTTGTCTAAACAAGTGCATGTCGATCGCATCAATGAAGATATCGAAGGCGGAATAGAGAGTGGAGTAACGACTGCCCCAGCCCTGTTTATCAATGGAATTCGGTATACCGAGCGCTGGAACACGACGGAGTTGATGGCTGCCATGATTGCTGCAAGTCATTAAGTTCCCCGATCTTTGCTCTCAATTCATATCTGACTTGCCTGTAAGTGCTGTAAGCTATCAAATTTTGATAGCTAGATTTTGCCTGTTTCGCTGAACAAAATTACCGCTTTTTGAACCATGCCAAAAATTACCATGCCAACAACTGAATTCTTTCGTATTGATTTAGTCAATTACAAATCAGTATTTCATTGAGGATAATTCTATGCCGCATTTATTAGTACAAGGCAAGAATAATTCTGGGCATGAAGGTACACCTCAGACTGGTTCTCTTCGCGACTCCTCAGTTAATCATGCCCTGATTGCGATCGCTCAAGAAGTCACTGAGTTGCTGAGACAAACTTACCCGATACAAACTGACGAAATTGAAACAGGAGAAACAGAATGATACTGCAAGATAAAGTGGCGTTAGTCACTAGCGGAACTTCAGGAATTGGTCGTGCAACCGCGTTAGCGTACCCCTACGGGGAAGCAAGCTACGCGTAGCGTTCCGTTGGCGCAGCCTCTCGTAGAGAAGGAAAGCTTAACGAAGTTACCGCATTTGGTGCTGCTGGAGCAAAGGTAGTATTCTCAGGCAGACGCGATGCAGAAGGTGAAAAAACTGCCAAACTGATTCGTGAAACAGGCGCTGAATGCTTATACTGAACTTCCCCCGGTGCAAATGTACTAAATAGTCTGAAAAAGCTTGTATAGAG
>NZ_QMEA01000021.1 GCF_012912105.1 Brasilonema sp. UFV-L1 | reverse complement strand
GAGAAACACGCAAGTCGTGAGGTTTGAAGGTGCGCTCCGTCCCTACTCTATTTAGCCCGTTATTAGCAAATATCGCTCTACATGGTATGGAAGAATTCTTATCACAATTTGTTGTGAAGATAAGAAGATTCAATGAACGTGGAAAAGTGATAAAAACGCAAACAAGGGAAAGATACGGGTTCGTCCGTTTTGCCGACGATTTCATAATCACCGCCCGAAATAAAGAGGATATTGACTACATTAAACCCTATATCTCTGGTTGGCTTAAAAACAGGGGACTGGAGCTTAATCAAGATAAAACTAAAATTGTCAATATTGAAGATGGTTTTAACTTCCTCGGATTCAATATCAGACAAAATAAAGGTAAATGTCTAACTAAGCCTCAAAAGGAAAAAGTTTTAGCCCTCCTCAAAGAAATTAGAGAATGGCTAAAACGAAATCCAGATGTGCCACCTGAAGCCGTAATAGCCAAATTTAACCCAATCATTAGAGGATGGGGTAATTACTACAGATTTGGGGTTAGTAAAGAAGTCTTCTCATACTTTGACCATCAAGTATGGAAAGCGCTCTACAAGTGGGCACTCAGGAGACATTCCAAAAGAAGAAAGAAATGGGTAACAAAGAAATATTTCAACAAAAAGAATGGTTGGAAATTCTTTGCTAAAACCAAGGACAGAAGAGGAAAAACAAAAACGATTTCAATCGTTAAACTGTCCAAAATTCCCATACAACGCCACGTCAAAGTTAAAGACAAGGCGTCGCCAGACGACCCCACACTGCATGAATATTGGAAAGACAGAGGCACTCGGTACGGAAAAACCCGTTGGATTAAAGATTCAAAACTTTATAAAGTAGCCGAGCAACAAAACTGGACATGCCTAATCTGCGGTGAACACTTGTTTAACGGAGAAGAAATCGATACGCACCATATCACAAAGGTTCAAGATGGAGGAAACGATAATATCGACAATCTCATACACCTCCATAAAGCCTGCCACCTAGCCGTACATAGCGGCAAACGTTCTGGTAAGCTGAGGCTTGAGCCGGATGATTCGTAAGAGTCCTGTCCGGTTCTTAGGGGAGGGAGATGCAGTGATGCAGGCTCCCTTACCCGACGTTCGCGAAGCGTGACCCTTTGGGTCATTGCTTTGCGGTTTGAAACCATCCCTCAATCTGCCAACGACGCTTACCCCACCACTTGAGAGTAGAAGCTTTAATGGGACGGGTAGACAAGACAAAACGTTTTTCAAGCTTGCCCTGATCGCGCTTTAAGTAATACCAAGATACGGTAACGGGAAACTTTAAACCAACCAAACGGACTTGTTGTCCCTGTTTGTGTAAATGTCTTAAAACTCTTCCATCAACTAACTTACGGTTAATAGCCACACCTGTAACCGCATGATATCTAAACTTGCGTACACCATGAATAAATTCCACGCTCCCAAAGGCCGTATCAGCCAAAATAATTACCAGCAAAGCGTTCAGTTAAAGATTTAGGTAAACGCTTAACGTTCCTTGAGTCCTAGTTGAGCGGGTGAGGGTGTACCCTTACCTCTCCAAACACGGAAGTTCCAAGGTATGCGCCACTTTCCGACAACTAAATAAACTACTACTATATGCAGACCACGCTTACCGTTATAAACTCTTATTAAATCCTCAAAGTCTTTAAATTTACCCCGTTTTTCAAGAGTCGTTAAGTCAATGATAACCTGTAAAAATGGTTTACGTCCTTTGCCTTCTGCTGATAAAACCTTTAAGCTCGTCTCTAATACATGGCTGCGAACAATACGAATCATATCCCTTGTTGACCAAGGATTGATATTTAAAAACCGACTCAATGCACTCGGAGATTTGGTTTGAGAGTGTTCGGGTAAGGGATGCCCTTGCGCCTCCAAAAATAATCAAGGGCATTGCATCAAGATTATCTTTTTGGTATTGCGTCGGCTAGCGTCAAGCCTCCGGCTGATCGCACTATGGGATCACGCAAATAGTCATCCCTACATCTTGTATTTTGGAAAGCTATTTAAGTAAAATAACGGTTAATTCCAGTATTTTTATAATTAAGAAATACTTCAACTTTTTCTTCATCTTCTGTTATATTTTTGTACTCCTTATTTGCCTTTTACGGGTTTGTTCGGTTAGGTGCAAGATGTGAGTATTAACAGTTGTTTCGTAATCAGACATCACTATTCTCCTATTTGCCAACAGCAGTAAATGCAGCCCAATGATAAGGAGAGTCGAAAGGTTTCTCTCCAGTCATCGTATTAATTTGACGACGTATTTTTCCTTTATTGGTGCTATCTAAAGTCAATTTCTTTACCCATTCATGTAACTCTTCCTTTGTCGCATCCCGCAACCACTGCTGCGCTTGATTCATCGCAAGTGGTACTGACATATCTGTAGCAGACTTCAAAATTTGAATGAACTTAATCATCAAAAAGGATGTTGATAAATCGTTTACCGTCCATAAACTACTTACAACACTGGTACTACCTGCATAGAGAAAGCCACTGGGTAAACCGATGTATTCATCGCTGGTATTGTTGAAGTCAATCAATCCAGTTTCGCAGGCTGAAAGAACCACGAGACGAGATTGACTAAAGTCGAAATTTTGATCATTTCGCTCAAACAAATTACCCAATGTCAGGCATTTACTTAAATCTATAGCTTCGGTATCGGATACTTTTAAATATGTTTCTGTGTTAGCATTAGCGGGAATGGGAGAAACATAGGCATCTGCTAATAGCAGGAAGGAATTTTGGGGAGAATTAAAGTTGAAGAAACCGTGACACGAAAAGTGGAGATAATTCACTTCTTTTAATTGTGTTACTGCTTCAGATAAGGCAGCTTTTGTGGCTTTTTCTTTGAGTAATACTTGAGGGGAGGGAAAGTAAGATAATATGCATTCTACTTCCAAGTCAGTAAAAGAGAGGTCTTCTGTAGGGTTTTGAATCGCAAACAGAGATTGAAAATCAGGACGTTGTCGCGTTTGTACCTGTTGCAGTAGTTGACAACTGGGTGCATAACTCACACCACGAGGGAATAAATCCACAAGACAACGCGAATTTTCAGAATTTTGATTTACCGGGAGTGCATGAAGGGGGAATAAGTGCAGGAACCAATGGGGAATTAGGATGAGTTGATCGCAGTGTTTTGGTATCTGGGTTAATATTTCATCAATGTGCAGAATCGAAGCTAATTTTTTGAGTTCTTCCCCTAAGCTTTTCTGCCACTGGTCTTTTTGATTGTCGTAGTTTTGCAAATATTGATTTACCCAATTAATCAAAGCTTGTCGGTCTTCTGGTTGGGATTGCCAAACAGTGACCTCTCCTGTAGGTTTAACAATAAACGCCAGAATTTTCTCGTTGAAAATATACCACTCGATAATGGCTGTACGCTCATCTAAAGTAGCCTGAAATGAGTCAAATTTGAAACCATAACCAACGGGTAAGTAGCGGTTTTGCAATTCATTACGCTGCTGTCGCAATTGATGGAGATGTTGTGCTAGGACTTTTGGATTTTCAGCTTTGCGATTTTGGATTTGATATTGTCCTGTAGCTATTTCATCGCTGTATATTTCTAGTTGAGTTACAACATCTGTAGGAAAGATAGTTTTCTGGTCACGGATGAGAATCTGTTCAACTAAATTGCGGGTTTTGCTACGTTCAACATATTCAATAGCTTCGGTAATCTTATCTAATTCCAGGCAAACTTTTACCATGCGGCTATAAAGTTTGTTCCATTCTTCTGCTTGTTTGCGTTTGGTTCCCTCACCAGATACAATTTCCTCTCGCAAGGATTCTACTGTGGCAATAGCAGATTCAAAGGTATTGTAAGCTGAGATCAGCTGGTTTGTATTGTGGTAAATCACCCCCAGGTTAAATAAAATCACTGCACAGTTTTGGGGAAAGGCTTGCTGGGTTCTGACACTCAGCACGACTTCATAGCCAGTGATGGCAATTTCCATATTGCTGGCTTTGTTACCCAAAGGGAATTGCTGAATTAGATCGCTAAAAAGGACAATATATGTAGCGATTGATTCCGCCTCATCTGCTTGGGCTTCCCCCAGTGTTATCCCCCACTGGTGCAATATTTCTGCTAACACTCCGTCGAGTTTGTCTGTATTCTTTGCCAGCAACGGGTAAACTACCTGCGCGTCACCCCAGCTTGACTCGATTCCCTGCTGCGAAAACATCTCCGCCTCCGCTTCTACCGTCTGCAAGAAGCCAACATCCAGTAATTCTTGGTTTGCTGCCAAAATCTCTGGGACTTCATCGTGACTACGGCAATTCAACAGGCTTTGAATGAGGTTGAAATAGTCTTGCTGACGCTGCTCGTTCATAGGTAAGGGCGTGAGACTCGCACATATTCTATTATCAGAGAAATTCAAGACCAGCGCCCTAGATTCCGGAAAAGCATAGATTTTCATCACAGGTGATGCGTTTCCGACGACGATCGCTCATTGCCCTACATCTCCATTCAACAAAAAAACTCGCTACTAATGCGTTGGCGTAGCCCGCCGCAGGCATCGCCCAGTGTCAGTTTCAGGTAACAGGAGGATGCGATGGGCTTTGCCTCGCCAAGGGTTGGGTCACAACGATTGAAAAATCTGCCAGCCTCCGGAAAAATCGCCCATGTATAAATACTCATTTTTTTGAAAAAATCTACGTTTGGGCGATTTTTCCGCCCAGATCGTTGGCGCGCTCACCAACCAATTAGTAATGAGGCTGGCAGATTTTTCCGGTTTTAATGAAGCGGCGATCGCTTAATTGTTGATGAGTGCGTTGGCGTAGCCTGCCGCAGGCATCGCCTATTTTCTGCTGATTATTCTTACTGCATTGTTCATCTGCCAAGATATATTTAAAAGCATATTGCGCTAAAATAGCATAAAGTATAACTCACAATTGCTGCACTTTTTGCAAACACTCATGCCTGCCAAAGATGTTTATCATAATGTTGTGATAACAGCCCTAGAAAAAGATGATTGGCTAATTACTGATGACCCATTGAAATTAAAATGTGGGACAAAAGATTTATATATAGACTTGGGTGCAGAAAAACTTATAGCCGCAGAAAAAGGTCAGCAAAAAATAGCAGTTGAAATCAAGAGTTTTCTCAGTCAATCTCCCGTTACAGATTTAGAAAATGCATTAGGACAGTTTATTCTTTATTACGATATTTTAGAAGAACAAGGAAGTGACCGGATTTTATATCTTGCTATCCCCCGCCGAACTTACACTGAAATTTTTACGGAAACCATCGGCAAGATTTTATTAAAAAAGAACCGCTTACGTTTACTTGTATTTGACCCAAAGGAAGAGGTAATTGTGCAATGGATACCTTAGAAAAATCTCAAAAAATTATCGAATATATTCTGAGTGATTATATAAAAATACCCTATGCAAATCGTCAATTAGAAGTAAAGCTTATCATTGATCGCACAGCTACTAATTACATAGTAATGACTTTGGGATGGCAGGAAGAAGAAAGAGTTCATGGTTGTATTATCCATATTGAAATTATTAATGGAAAAATTTGGATTCAGCGCGATGGGACTGAATATGGCATTGCCAATGAACTGGTAGCCGCAGGAATTCCCAAAGATAAAATTGTTTTAGCTTTTCATCCAGAGGATGTTAGACAATACACTGATTTTGCGCTCGCTTGATTTCCAAAAGATGCGTTGGGGTAGCCCGCCGGAGGCATCACTAATTGTTGATGAATGCGATCGCCTTCTAGTGTAGCCCAGACGCTCCTCCTCGCCTGCCTTCACCCGGTGGGAGCTTACGCGCCGAGAGCGCCTGTCTGCAGGACTTACGGCACTGGCACCTTTGCAATCGCCCAGTTGAAGCACCTTGTCACCGGATTGAGTGGCAGTTTCAGGTAACAGGAAGATGCGATCTGCCGAACGCTCATGCGCTCGCGCTTTGCAAAGTAAGGCAAGCGAAGCGATCGCCCAAAAGTCCTTTGTCTTTGCCCAGATTTTCTAAAGTGTGGCGATATTCAATTTCTAAAGCATCGCCATCTTGTGACATCTCCCACACCAAATCAAGGACTATGGTGTGGGAGATGTCACACGTAAGCTTTGCCAGTCGTATTCTTTAGGAATGCTGGAAGGTTTGCCCACAGGTGGAGGGAGTTGGGCTTGTTCGTCCACTGTACAACTGTTTTCCTAAAATCCTTTTTGAATTTTGAATTTTTGAAGTGGGGGTGGAGGGACTTGAACCCTCACGACTTATTTAAGGTCAACGGATTTTCATTCTCCCGCAGCTTTCACTGCTGCCCATTAGGTTAAGTAACCTAAACTTGGCTTTGAGAATTGGACTCTCCCTTTACCCTCGCCTTTACGTTAGGGTAGCTCCCGTCGGGTCTCTGCACCTTCCGATACTAGTTGTGAGTTTTGAGTTGACTTCACACTCAGCACTTTAATCGGCTTGGCTCAGGATTGCCATGTCTGTTGCCAGATTTAGGTTTCCCTGAGTTTGAGAGCAGTCACTTGGTGGATTTCTCCATCAAGGCTCAGTTATCTAAGTCCGCAGCGTCTACCATTCCGCCACACCCCCCTGATAAGTTTGGGAGTCACTTGTTTTGTGGAGGTATCAAACAACCTCCTGATCTATTCCAGCATCAAATGCATTTTTTGTCCAATTTTGCACTCTATAATCTGGAAAAACAGAGATTCTTGAGCAAAACTAGGCTTTTAGGTTTTCCTTTTGCGCCTGACGTTTTAATTTTGCATCTTTACAGATGCTTTCTCAAGGATTTCAGTGATGTCTTTGACAGCACTGATTGTTTATTATAGCATCACATTTGGAAAATAAAGCAGAAAACATAAAAAAAAAGAGCAAATTTTTTTATCTTTATTTCTACGAGTTTACGAGAAGAACAATGCTTCCAACAGGCCAGGCATTCAGCCTATCATGGAAAACAGATGCACCAACAGGTCTTTTCTACTGAGAACCAAGAAATTATGGTTGTAGCGCTACTGTATTTGATTTTGGCTGGAGCTTATCTTTTGGTCATACCAGCAGCTATTGTGTTTTACTTAAACCTACGGTGGTATGTGGCTAGCTCTCTGGAACGTGCCTTTATGTACTTTTTGGTATTCTTCTTCTTTCCAGGTTTATTGCTCCTGTCGCCGTTTGTAAACTTACGACCCCGACGACGACAAATTGAAGTTTAGCGAAATTGGTAGGTCATAACTCTCATGCGACGCATTGATGCTATCGGAATTGGCTTTGGTGTTTTTGTTGCAGGCGGCTTGGCATATGCCTCACTGCGACTATTAGGCATAGATAGCTTGGAAGCTGGTGTTTGGAGCCAAGTCTTCTTATTTGTTGGGTTAATTGCCTGGTTGCTAACCTATACTTTCCGTGCGGTGGGAAAAAAAATGACCTACCACAAACAACGGGAACAGTACGAAGAAGCTTATTTGCAGAAGCGCTTGGAAGAACTCACTCCCGAAGAACTCGCAAAAATTCAGGCCGAAATAGAGCAACAAGAACAATCGCAGGTGTAAATTTATCGTTGGTCTTTTGTCCTTTGTTGTGAACTTTCACGACAAATGATAAAAGACTAATGACCAATAACAGCAGCCTGAACAGAGTTCAGACTTGGTTATGTACTAGCAAAAGACTAATCCGGCTGATCTATCCGAATTTTGTTACAGTCTCAAAGCTGCGATGACCACAATTTAATATATGCTTAAGCAGTGAAACCTAATCAGTGAAGGCAGATAGATTAAATATAGATTAAAAAAGTTTAATGAAGAAGTTTTCTCACCTTGTTTGGTAGACAATTTAACCGATATCGTTTTGAATATATAAAGCAGATATTTGCCGGTCTGGAGGTAAAAAACGATTCTGTGCCGCGATTGGTGGTTTGAGTATGATCTATAAGTAGGGTAACAAGTAGGGCTTAAATTTTATGATGAGTGTGAGAGAGTATCGAATAGCAAGAATTGACGTTTCGTTGCAGCTTAGAGGAAAAGGCGATGAGTGAGAGCATGGCATTTATCGGCGGAGTCGCCGTCGCCGGGCTAGCAGCTCTTCTGTTACTGAAGGGTACAGGAGGAAATCCCCTGCCAAACTACACAGTTGGCTCACAACTACCAGCAACTGTTGTAGCACCTTCAACAGTTATGCCACCAACAGCGACTTATCCTGGGCAACCATATCCTAATCCCGCACCAGTCAATCCAAACAACGAAGAAATGCGTGTACAGATGGAGCGACTGAAGATGGAAAATGAGGGACTCAAGAACGAAAACAACGGTCTCAAAAATCAAGCCCAACAACTCCAATCCCAACTCCAACAAGTTTATAACTACCAAGTCCAATTAAATCAGCAGAACCAAAATGCAGCGCAGTTGCAGCAGCAGTCTCAAAATCGCTGGTGGTCTTCTCCGATTGTTTGGGCGGTAGGAGGGATGACTCTCACGGTAGGTGGTGGTGTTGTGGTAGCTGGTGTCTTGTCTTTGTTCTCGCCAAAAGAACGTTCTACCCGCACTGTACAGGTTATTCATCCCTATAATGGTTCAACTCCGCCACTGGCTCCTATACGTCGCCCCGAGTTTCTCCCATCTCGTACAGAAAGACGAGTTGAAACACCAGAATACGACGATACATATTAAAAGTCTCAGTGGTTAATAGTACACGCTGAGTTCTAAACTACTATAGCCATTAACACTATAAGCTATTGATTAGCTTGTAAGTTTGTGCTGATCAGATGAAAGCAAGAGTGACTAGCAATATATAGCCTTGAAAACAATTTTCATTGCAGCGTTCTTATCTTTGGGAGTTATCAAGGTGATGTTTGCTGTCATAGAACATTCCTTTTTGAAGGCAAATGTAGCGCTAAATTTTGGGAATGCAACCTATGAACAACAATTGTAAAACTTCACTTTGTTTATAGACATTGATGTACAGCACTTTTTAATTGAGCAGGATACACGTGGGGCACAGCCATTGTTGTGCTCTAACTATGTTGTGTGTAGTCTATGTCAATGAAAAGTGCTGTAGATGACAAAGTCAAACTTGTGGGTATTGAGGTGATAGTTTATGCATAAAATCTTATCAAGACTGCCATAGCATCACATGAATGTCCATGCTTTTTTGAACTATTATTAATTTTGTTTTGTTTTTGTTTATAGCTTGAAACCACTTTATCAAATCACAATGCAAACAATTCAGCTTATCAGTTCGGTACTCACCAGTACTTTACTGTTATCTTCCTTATTCTCCTTTGGAGAAAAAACAGTTCAGGCACAACGACCTCAGCGTCCTGTCTCCCTATTAAATGCTAAATGTGTTAACAGTGGACTTGGCAATGTGAATCCACAAAACCTTGATGTGTCTATAGGCAGAGCAGTTTATACTAGCAGCTTTTACCTTGGACCTGGTAACCGGTCTGCCTCTATCACTTGTAACATTAAGCCAGAAAAAAGTTCTAGACCTGGGTTTCAAACTCTTAATCTGGGTTTTGGAATGCGCGACAATGATACAAAAAGTCCAGGTGTTGAGGTGAAAGTTTATTTAGATGGTAATCAAGTAGAAACACGTACTGTTTCTCCTACACAGCAAGCTTCTTTAACACTTGATGTTAGTAATGCCAGCAACGTTGCTATAGAGGCTATTTGTAGTAATCCAAGCCAATATTGTGACCGAGTTTACTTTTTTAATACTGTTTTAGAGCGACAGAGTATTTCTTCTGAAACGAAAAAATAGCTGACACCCGGTATTGAAATTATGAATTTACAGATAGATTTATTGCTAATTGTTAAATGTTAGTAGTCAGTGATTAGTTTTGACTAACTACTAACCAAAAACTATCAGCCACAAATTAGGGTTTCTTGATCGCTTTTTTTACAAGTCACTTTCCAGAGTTTCCTGTAGTTCCAAACTGTCGGTATTATCGAAATCATCTGTCGTGTCAAGTTCATCATCCTCAGTGGAATTTTGATGTTCCAGTTTGGATCTATTTTGGTTTCCAGAATTGCCTAATTGAGGAAGCTGTTGTTTTGCTAAATTGTCGGCAGCTTGTTTAAATAATGGCTCTACTTTGTTTCGCCAGTACTCAATATTGGGTAGTTTTTCTGGATGGTCTTTATAAGCTAGCACTTTATCCCATTGTCCGTCAGCCAAGGCTGTGTCAAGGTCTTTAAACAAAGATTCCGCCTTAGACCAATCTTGCTGCCATTGGGATATCATTTCTGTTGTTTCTTTGACAGCAGTGGGATTTGCTGTGATAGTTTTTAACAGCGCGATCGCACCCTGTAAATCTCCTGATTCATACTTCTTTTTTGCTTGTTGCACAACCTTGGAACCGCCTTTATTTGGGGTTGCAGGTGTTGATTTATCGGCTGATAAAGTTTTTGATATTTCCGATTGTTCTGACTCCTGTGACAAGGAAGTTGGCGAAGGAGTTTCAGGTATTGATGTTGGCTTGGATACAGAGTGAGCAGCAATAACGTCATTATCATCAACGATTTTGATTGCTGTACCCTGATCTCGTAGACAAGAAACCCATTGTTCGTTGTTTTTGACAATTTCTGAGTTTGCCCAAGCTGTTTGTGTAGGGTCAAGTTTAATCTCTACCCAACCGCGTTTTGTTCGCTTGCCTGTCACTTCAAACTTAGTATCTTTACTCAGAGTTTGTACAATAGAATTATCATTGATAGAGCGTGGCTCAGAACGGATATTAGAATTTTCCTTAACAACAGCTAAACAGTTTTGTGCTGAGGTTGCGTCATTATCATTTATCGTAAAATTAGAAGCAAAACCTTGAACGTTCTTAACCACTGTTGGGGTAACAGCAGCAGCGCCACCAACTAAAACTCCTATAATGATCAGCTGTAATAAATCTGGTCTGCTAGAACCTCTAGAGAGAGATTTAACTGCGCCTGCTTCTATCGGTTGGGCGACATGATTTGCTGGGGCTACGGCGATGGTTTTTTGTCGAGACTGTGGAGATAAAGCAGATGAAGACTTTATTGGTTGGTAGCTGACAGTATTTATATATTCTCTAGATGTAGATATATCGCTTGAGCAAAGTGGCTGTAATGCTTGTAGTGCTTCTGATGCGCTTTGGAAGCGGTCTTTAAAATGATAACGCACCATCTTGCTTAAAACGGCTGCTAGAGCATCGCTTACAGGAACTAAATGCTGCCAGAGAATTTCTCCTGTGTAAGGATCTTCTTGAAAATCTATTGGCGCAACTCCTGTGAGCGCTTGAATCGCGATGATTCCGAGAGCATACATATCACTGTTGGGACGAGGTTTGCCTTGACCTTGTTCCGTGGGCATATAACCAGGAGTCCCAATTGCTACAGTCGCAGAAGGATGATTCGCCACCGTAAACATGTGTGACCGCGAAGGGTATCCAGCAGACACTCGCAATTGTTTGACAGCTCCAAAATCCACAAGAACGAGTTTTTGATCCGAGGCGCGGCGGATAATGTTATCTGGCTTGATATCGCGGTGAATGACTCCTTGTCCGTGGACAAATTTCAGAATGTCCAGGATTTCCAGCAGCAATTGAATGACTTGACTCTCATTCCAGCGCTGATTAGGAAGCAATTCCTCACCTAGGGGATGCCCTTCAACAAATTCTTGTACTAAGTAAAATTCTTGATTATCGTCAAAGTAAGCCAAAAGCCGAGGAATTTGGTCATGACTGCCCAATTCTTCTAAGGTTTCGGCTTCACTCTGAAACAAACGCTTGGCAGTGTCAAACATTTTAGCTTCAGAATTAGCAGGCTTAAGGTGCTTGACAACGCAAATGGGTTTGCCTGGTCGTTTTGTATCTTGGGCGATGTAAGTTTCACCAAACCCTCCTGTCGCGAGAACTCTAATAACTTGGTAACGATGATCCAGTAGTTTGCCTATCATATTCACTCCCCAGTGATAACACCCAATTTTAGAGAGGGTAATAAATATCTCCAAATATTTTTCAAGGAAATCCGCTATCTTGAGAAAAGATTTAGATGTAAAACACAGTTTTTTTATAAATACACATTGTTAATTTTTCTTTCAATAGCCTTTGTGAATTCTAATGCCACCTAAAATTCTTAACTCAGTAGCATGGCAGCAGGCAGAACTCCTTATGCAACCTGCTTTCATTCGCGTTGTCGATAATATTCGCAAGCTGCTTGATGTATCTTCCTGGACGGGAACTTATCAAGATGTTCTGATTTGGCCTAGTGGTACTACTGATGAAACGAAAGCAATAGTGACCAAGCTGCTACAAGATCTGGAAGCCACAACACCGGAGCAGGGTTTGGAAATCAGAAAAACACTCTCTCGACTGCCAACACCCCATCCAGGATATCATTTGTGTTTACAGCGTCAAGAGCAAAAAATCAGCATCGATTTATGGGAACTGTGTTATCAAGTTTGTTTTCATAATTACATATTAGGAGATGAGACAGTTGAGATTGATACGAGTTTAATCGATGAAAAAGGTGATGTAGACTGGCAAAACTTGGATACTAAGGCGAAGGAGTTAGTTGAACAGATGTTTGCAAGATTACCGGAGTAACTTTGCCAAAACAGTTCTGAGGATTTTCTTTGCCAGTCAAGAGAAAAGACGGTAAAACTATCCTCAGGTTTCCAATCTGTTCTGGACAAAAGAAGCTCTGGGAAGTTGTCTTTCAAAGACTAAAATATGTCAGGATTCAGATGGCGAGGGTTTCACTTGGTGAAAATTTTTTTATAATTATCTAAAACAGCACAATATAGCCGGCGAAGATAACCCCTAAAAGCAAGATACGCCATTATTATTGTGTTTGTGCTCACAGAATTTTGTATGTCAGACAAGTTACAATTTTTACGATTTTTACGTACTCCTCTCATCGCTCTTACCATTGGGTTATTTGGATGTCAGAATTTAGGTATTCTAGCAAACACTTCATCTACAACCACTCTTAACTCTGATGAACTGAATGCTAATCTTCCTAAAGTCGTAGCAACAACAAGTATATTATGTGACTTAAGCAAGCAAATTGCTGAGGAGACAATTAATCTCACTTGCTTAATTCCTCCTGATACAAACCCATACTTATATCAACCGAAACCAGAAGACCAAGAAGCCATCCAGCAAGCTAAATTAATTCTTTTCAGTGGGTACAATTTAGAACCTCGTTTACTCAAGTTAATGAAGGCGAGTCAAAATAGTGCATCCAAAATTGCAGTTGCTCAACGTGCTGTTCCTCAACCGTTAGAGTTTAGAGGACAAGACAATACATTACCAGATCCTTATATTTGGCACAATGCTAAAAATGGTATCAAGATGGTAGACGTTATTAGCAACAACCTTAGTCAAGCAATACCAGAAAATGCACCTCTTTATCGCAGCAACGCGCAAAAAGTTAAAAATGAACTCACAAAATTAGATGCTTGGATTCAGTCAAGAATTGCTAGTCTTCCTGCCAAACAACGCGAATTAGTGATAAACCAGGATGTTATGGGTTACTATGCCAAAGCTTACGGTCTTTCTTATACACCTGTTTTAGAAGGTTTTGTTGATAAAGAAAAACCCAATGCAACACAAATACAAGCACTAGCTAGATACATTAAACAATCTAGGATTCTTACGATTTTTGCTGAAACAACAAATAGCTCTAATTCTGTTAAAGAAATTACTAAAAATACAAAAACGAAAGTGTCGCAAAGGAAGCTGTTTGCTAATAGCTTAGGTGCGCCAGGAACTGAAGGGGACACTTATCAAAAAATGATGGTTGCTAATACGCGCACAATTGTAGAAGGATTGGGGGGAACATATTTGATTTTTGAACCAATGCTCTCGAAGTAGCTAATCTGAGATCTTGCACCATAATTCTCGTCCGCCAAGAAATTAATTTCTTGGCTCATAGCCCAAGTCCATTGAAATGGACTGAAATTCTTACTCAGTCTTTCGCTTGACTGAGTTCTTGTTAATTATACCTAAAATATGTGAGCGTAGGCTCATCTAGTTGGGTGAAACAATTTCACCCACTTGGATAGCCTAAATGTGTGAGGTTCATTTTTGTAAAAAAAGAGATTCTAGTACTAGAAAGAATTGATTGTATTGAACTCTAGTAAAAGAAACCTATGAAATTTACAAAGTTATTAGCCTCTACAATTGCTGTTGCTTCTGTTGTTCTTAGCGCTGGTATTGCTTCAGCTCAAGACGTTCCAACTCAAGAAGCTGCAACACTCGGTATGAAGGGTAGCTACATTGGTGCTGGTGTTTCTGCTGGCGTAACCAATGGCGGACGACAAAATGACGCGGCTTTATTAGGTGGAAATGTTCAAGGACGAGTTGCTGTTCCTAACGCGCCTGTTTCAGTTCGGGGTTCTGTTCTATTTGGTGGTGATTCAACAGCTATCATGCCAATATTAACATACGATGCACCTATCGCTAAAAACACTAACGTTTACATCGGCGGTGGTTACTCTTTCCTCACTGATGAAGGACAAGCAAGCCAGTTGGGAAATAAGAATGCACCTGTATTGACTCTTGGTGCTGAATCAGAAGTTGCGAAAAACACCGTTATTTATGGTGATGCTAAGTGGGGTATTGACGCCTATGAGGGTAGTAATTCTGACGCCCTCAGTTTGCAAGCTGGGGTTGGTTACCGCTTCTAATCCTTCATAGTTAATAAAGAAGGATTCTGATGCAAAACCACCAAATGTATAGGAGTAGTGAAGCTTTTCCTCTGATTTGTTGGAGCTTCACTGCTCCTTCGCTATTTTTGTAGGAATGAACATATAGCGATTCTCACTTGCATAAAATACACGCACGCATACAGTAGGGGCAAAGGCTAGCCCATTGGTGTCAACTTAACGTTCAAGCCTTGATTCCACGTTGGTTTGACCTCACCCCCGTAAAGCTACGCTATGGCTAACGCCACGCTGCGCTATCACGTCCCCTCTCCTTACCAAGGAGAGGGGCGGTTTTGGCGCAAGACAAAACCGGGGTGAGGTTATGCGACAATTGTGAGCGAGTAGGATAAGGTATCCCGGTAACGTTCTTGACTATCAGAATGTGCTGCCAAATATCGACGGTTCTGCCAAAAATATCGACCGCAGGCGAAACCTGAAAAACGAAACTACTGGGGCAGTAGCTTTTTACCTTCACTATTAAAAAGTTAGAACAAAGCAAAGAAGTCTCCGGGACAGATGAGTTTACCTTGGGACAAGCAAAGAGTCACAGAATCTACGGAAGTGCGAGAGGTAGCAGAAAAATTTATTCGAGCGAACTGCTATCAACCGCCTGTGCCAGGTATTGGATTTGTGGAATGCTGATTCTATCATGGAAAGGGGCGTTGTAATAAATCTTTACAAAATTCGGAAACGCTTATATGTTACAGTTCAAGTCGCAACGCGAGAAGAAAAGAGTCGCAACGCGAGAAAAGTAGTGGTCCTAGCTGGCCCCTATTCTCCTTCTTATAAAACTCAAACTTATCCCCAATCAACACACCCTCTTCCGCAAAAACACTCCCTAACAACCCTGGTCCGGTACCACTTTCCGCTCCCTTCACAACATTCCCAAACCAGTCCGTGCTATTAAATCCCCGAACCGAACCAAAAAACACAGGGTACGATCCGATAAGATCTGGGTTCTTTCTTATAAGCTCATTAAGAACAGAGTAAGTTTTCACATCATTATACCATCCAACTGCCTTGGCAAACTGAATAGAACTGTTCCCAGTCATTTTCCATATTTTCTTTTGCACACTAAAGCCAAAACGTTTGTGTGAATTGGTGACCCAAAGACGGTCTATTGTTTGCAGGTCTGGACAAGAAAAACTATTAATGCTGTCATAATCGAAATGTGTTTCTTCTTCTCTTTGAGCAATATAGAGCATGAGCTTATATGTTAGCTTGTCAGCTGCTTCCCACTTATTATTTTTCAGTAGATTATCAAGTTCAGCGTCATAATAGTTTTTTAAAGATTCTCTAACCTTACTCAACAAGTCATTGTTTTGAGGAAATCGATATTTAGTGAGCAAATCAATTAATTCAAAGTGTACTGATTTTATAGTGTTGAAAGTGATAATCTTAGTTTTTGAATTAATTGGGTTAGGTTGGCTTTTCTTTAATTCAAGTAAGTCAAAAACTTCTTGGTAAGCTTTTATTGCTGATTGAGTCTGATTTGTTTTTCTGAGTAGATTGCCTTGTACTATCTTGGCGAATATATTTATCTGCTTGAATTCACTGTTTGATTCTCTCTTCTCTCTTTTCTCATTATTGTAATCCCATCCCTTTAAAAAATTCATACTTTGTTTGATGGATTCTTCTGCTGATTTCCAATCATCAAGATATTGATAAGCTAAAGATTTAGAAGCATGGAGGTAAACCTGTTCAAGTTGAGAGTCTTTGACTTTTTCGATGTTGATTTCAATAGGTTCTTCGCTGAAATCCTTACCTGAACGTGATAGTTTTTCCTTCAATTCTATTAGCTGTTTGGGATAGGCAACATATGTGTATGTTTCTTGAAGTTTTTTTTGCGCTTCTTTAACTTCCTTTACAGCCATTGTCACTGAAATTACTGCTCCCAATACAGTCAAAATTAAAACAAAAGTTCCATTGTGAATTCGCTTTTTAGCCTGCTGATTTGCCTCACTTAATACCAAATTCCTTTTTTCTACTGCTTCCCTATCTTTTCTCTCTCGTTCCAATGCAGCTTCTTTTTCTAATGCAGTTATTTCTTCTTTTCGTTCCTTTGCTTGACTAGCTGCTAAAAACTCTGTATCTTGATAGTTCAGACTTTTATCTTTTGACCATTCCAAAGCATCCTGTAATGCTTTTCCCCGCAACAGGCGCGATTCATCTTTACCCCCAGAAGCCAACCAAAACCTAAAACTTTCAGAGTAAGGACGCAGATTTTTTAATTGGTTTTCAATCCAGTTGGCGTCAAAAATCTCTTGATAAATGGGATTATAAACTCTTAACTTGTTGTGTTGCCTAACAACTAATCCTGAAAGTTGTAACTCACTTTGCTCTAAAGTATCATCTGCACTTATCTGAGATTCTTCTTCAGTTAGCCGTACTTGTTGATACAGTTCCAGCAAATACCCTGCCCGTTGTTCATCCCGCAAAATTCTTGCTCGAATTGTTCGTAAATGCTCTGGTTCATCTTGAGATTCCCAATTTTCAATGATACGAGATTTCACTACCTGTTCAACAGAACGAGGATTGTCTTGAACAGACTCCTCAACCATAAACTGACACAGCTTTTGCGTCAGAAACGGTTGTCCTCCCGTCCAGTATAAAATTTCCTTCATGACTGCTTGAGGCTGACTAAATTTCCCCTGCAAACCTTTTTCTAACGGTTCAACTTCATGCAATCGAAACCCACTCAAAGAGATAGCTTTACCAATATTAAACGGTGTGCGTTGTTTATCTTCAATTAAATTGCTGGGTGATGCGACTCCCAACAAGCAAAAGCTGAGGCGATTATATTCGGGATTATCAGGACGCAGATTGTGACAAGCACGGATAAAGGCAAAAAAATCATCTGTAGGAAACTTAAGACTGAGAACACTATCAATTTCATCAATAAAAATAACGATGTTTTCTTTAATTTCTGCAAGTAGCTTCTTTTCTAAAAAATTCCCAAATCGTAACAAAGATGAGTTTAACTGGTTTTCTGACCACCACTCCTTGAAATTGACATCCAGATCAAAGCTATCAATCAGCTTAACAATCAAATCTGCGTACCACTTTTCTTGTGTAGCACTCTGAATATCGATGACAGATAAATCAATAGACGCACACTCTACGCCTGCTTCTGAAAGTCGGCTCATTGTTCTGACTCGCAAGCTTGATTTTCCGCTTTGCCTAGAACTCAGCACATAACAAAACTTTCCTTTTTGAAGTGCGTCAAATAATTCGTTATCAGCTTCTCTTGTTACATATGTGCTAGCATTTCCGCGTAAACCGCCAGAAAAGGTATATTCGTTAATATATTCCTCAACCATATCTTACCCCAATCGTGCCGAGAAGTACTGACGGTATAAGTCACAACTAGCAACGCAAGCATTGCGAATAATTTTGATTAACCCCAGACTATGCAGTTTAAACATAGTTTCGGGATTAAGTTGAACAGATTCAAGAGCGATTACTACTTCTTTATATGCTGACTCTAACTGAGAATCATCTTGCAAACACCTCAGTTGTTCTCGTAGATGATGGCTTTTGAAATATTCATTTTCAAGTATCGACATAATGACTAACGAAGAATACTTGTCTTCTTGCTTCACCGCCTCTCTCAAGATTCCTTCCTCTTGGAAACCCACTGACTGATAAACGTGTCTAGCACGTTGGTTGTGTTCAAAAACATCTAACCAAAAACGATGAGCACTATACTCTTCAAAAACTTTCTTCATCAGGATTTGCAATGCTTTTTTGCCGTATCCTAGTCCTGGTTGAGCAATAATAATTCGAGTTAATTCAATACTATTGTTTAGTGATTTTAAACCTGAAAAAATTGCATAT
Source organism: Brasilonema sp. UFV-L1 (assembly GCF_012912105.1). Classification (GTDB taxonomy): domain Bacteria; phylum Cyanobacteriota; class Cyanobacteriia; order Cyanobacteriales; family Nostocaceae; genus Brasilonema. The sequence continues at coordinate 102,806 of NZ_QMEA01000021.1, read as the reverse complement.
CCACTTGCTTTGTCTACTTCATCTTCAATAATGAAGTAACGCTTATCAGAATTGTTGAAATTTTGATTGTGTTCATCTCGACTCCAACGAATGATAAAGTCTTTGAACTCATTTCTGGCTTCCTGACATAAGATAAACTCAATATCTGTTGATTCAGCGTATCGTATTTTGATCACACCTTTCCAAGACCTTTTAGTTTCAGATAATTTTGTTCTGATTCTATGAAATTTTAAAAAAGTTTGATGAGTCATGGATCTTTTTTGATACAGATAAATTCAGCCACAGTAATCCCTAACTGGAGGCAAAACAGTCCTAATAAGGCACTGCCGAACCAGTAGAGTAAATCAATTTCTATACTGCGTTGTTCCAGCAACTTACTTGTATCTAACTCATAAGTTGAGAACGTGGTATAAGATCCTAAAAAACCTGTAGTGACTAGCAGCCGAATATCAGGATGAATTGTTATCAATTGTCGTAGTGCTAGTGTGGTAAACAAACCCATGATCAAACAACCACTAACATTAATGATGAGGGTACTGTATGGGAACTCAGTACCGAAAAGCTGATTGAACCATAAACCAAGGTAATATCGCGAGAGTGCTCCGGCAATTGCGCCAAGACTGATAGCAACAGGGGTGCGAATCGCAGGGTTTTTTAGCATAGCAAAAAAGGTAAATTGTTAGTGGGGTAGAACTGGCAATCGGTCATCTTCCACTAAAATGACGGGAATTGGGCTAGATTCCAGTACTGCTTGGGAGACAGAACCCACCAGAACCTGATTCCAAGGTTGATGACCTCGTTTTCCCATGACAATTTCAGCAACTCGATAGTCCTGAGCAAAACGGACAATTTCCTCCGGGACTGAGCCTGTGGTGGTGATAAATTTATGGCGGATGTCTGCTAGGAGTCGCTGAACTTTTGAGCGCAGATGCTCTAAGCCCTGCGGATCGGTTGTGCGAATGACGTGCAACACAATAACCTCGCTATCGCTACGACGCGCAAGATCGGCGGCTTTAGTCAACACTTGAGTAGCGAGGGGGGAGGTATCAACAGCGGCTAACAGGACAATGCGACGGGCGATCGCCACCTTGGTTGGGTCAACTTCACCCCGTTCTAGCAGTTTTGGTGCAAAGGTAGGAATTGCCCAGGCTCCTATGGGTGCAGTTACCAGGATAGATAATGCAGCGATCGCCAAAATTGTCTCTCCACCCTGAATCCCCTGTGCTAAGGGAATCGCTCCAATTGCAGCTTGAACAGTCGCTTTTGCAGAGTTTCCTGGTAGCAAAAATAGCCGTTCCCCCCAGTTCCAGTTACTCCCCAGTGTAGACAAGTACCATCCTAAAGCGCGTCCCATCAGCGTGCCAATCGCCAGAATCAACAACCCTGAAAGCAGAGTTTTTTCCAGCACTTGCAATTGAATACTTGCGCCTAGCAACACAAACAAAACAATTTCTGCTATAATCCACAGACTGTCGAAGCCATGACGCAAACGCCTTGCTAAAGGAGCATCGAATGAAATCAAGAAAAATCCGATCGCCATAACTGCTAGATAGCCAGAGAAATAGGGGAACTTCTCTGCTACAACCACAAGCAACAACGCAAAACTCGCCGCAACTAACGTGTCTTGCACCGCGTTTTGAGTCCAGTTCTGCCTCGCCAGTAGAAAAACCAAAATTTGTGCTGTCAGCCAACCCAGCATAACTCCCAGAACAATCTGGCAAATAATCTGAAAGGGAAGAAGTTGAAACGCACTCAGGGTTAAGCCAAAAGGTAATGTCACCTCTGCTGCTTTTTGTGCCAAGAAGTTCAGCAACAAGCTAAACACTAGCAGTAGTAACACATCTGATAGGGCGCTTCCTGTGAGGATAGCATCGGGAATCCCTTTAGCAATTCCCCAGCCCAAGCTTTTTAGTCGCAGCATTCCTGGAACAATGACAGCTGGTGACTCTGCCCCAATGATACAACCCAACAACAGCCCTGTCGGAAAGTCGAATTTTAAAATCCACATAGCCGCGAGGGCGATCGCAACAGCTTCAAATGCAGCAGGTAGAAAACCTAATCGTAGTGCGACTGTTCCCTGTTGTACCAGTTTTTCTCGGTCTAACCCTAACCCTGCCTTCGTCAAAATTACCATCACAGCTATCTTTCGCAAAGCATCAGATGCTGCAAGTACATTAGGGCTAATGACGTCAGCGACTTGCGGACCCAGTAAAATTCCAACTAAAATCATGCCTACTAATGCAGGGGATTTTAGCTGTCGGGCAATTTGTCCAACAAAAAAGCCCACAAGTAAAATCCAAAGAAAGCTTTCTAACATCACGCAGCTTGAGAATAACCAATGGGCAAGCGTGACTTGCAAGCAGGAAGTTCAAAGCATACAGCCCTACCCTTCCGTAGCAAGTCGGAAAAGTAGGAGCCATCAGCCTTTGCATTAATACGTAACATGAAAAGGCGGTTACGGCGAGCTCCATCGCCTTTGATTAATTTACAACAAATTTGTACCCTAGAGTCTGAAAACTAAAATATTTTTGCTAAAAAAATACCTAATTCAATACTAAGAAGTCCTAAAAGTGGACTACAAAACCAATAAAAAATTGCAGTTTTATAGTCTGGAATTCGTAACAAATTGGATGTCTCTAAGGCATAAGTGGAAAAAGTGGTGTATGAACCCAAAAAGCCAACTGCTACTAGCAGATTTAGCTGAGGGAAAATTGTGAGTTTTGATGTCAAGGTGGTAAAAAAGCCTATCAAAAAAGCTCCAGTGATATTGATAAAGAAGGTTCCATAAGGAAATGCTGTCCCGAACCAACGCCCAAAAAATAGAGTGAGGTAATAGCGACTTAGAGCACCGGGAATTGCTCCTAAGCTGATTGCAATAAGAGCATAAGTGGTTGAATTCATAGAAGTCACTAACTGGTTGTTCTATATTTTTATTGAATGCATTCAACTAAACTTTGACGTGTTGTTTTGCGAGTAAAGGAATTCCAAGCGTCTAATTCTGAAGCAGGACGACTTAGTAACATAGCTCTTATCGCTTCACTCAGTCCCTGAACAAGAGTAAAATCTGCCCCTGCAATACTTTGAAGGTACTCGATTTCCACACCAGTAAAATCAGCACCTCGCAAATCTGCCCCTTGTAAATCGACATTATTCAGCCGCACATTCCGTAAGTAAGCTCCGGTCAAATACGCTAATCGTAAATCCGCACCACTGAGGCGTGCATTCTGTAAATTTGCTCCGGTTAAGTCTGCACCACAAAGGTATGCTCCTAGTAAATTTGCACCCTGTAAGTCAGCATCTCTCAAATTGGCTGTGTTAAGATGAGCACCACTCAGATTGGCACAAGGACCAATTGCACCAGAAGTACGGAAAGCAAATCCTTCTGCCCAAATCGTCTGTTGGTCATATCGAGCCGCTTGTAGCTTTGCTCCTTCCAAATTCGCTCCGCTCAAATTTGCTCTCTGAAGATATGCCCGGTGCAAAAAAGCTCCTTGCAAATTAGCATTCGTTAAATCAGCACCCTGCAAGTCAGCCTTACGCAGATCCGCACCACGCAAATCTGCTTCACAGAGTATTGCCCCACTGAGATTGGCTGCAATCAAATTTGCTTGGCGTAGGTTTGCTCGTTGCAAATCGAGTCCTCTGAGGTCGCAGTGATACAAATCTTCATGATTGAGAGCCTCTCCGGCTTTGAGGGCTGTCAAAAGATTTGGTGGAAGGTTGGGGAGTATGGGAGGATTGATGCGCTGACTCTGAGTTGTTGTTACAGAATTATCCACTCCATTGACCTCCATTTGGTGCTACTCAAAATTTAGACTATTGTTGATTCTATTGATTGATACTTCAACAGTGTACAATGTGGGACATCAGATAAATTCTTGTTATATTCCTTTACACTTTTGCCGCTGTTGAGGTTAGAAATGCGCCTGATTCCACCCATGACTATGATGGACTTCTTTCGTAAGAGTCAAGGTACGTGGTTTACCCAACGAACAGTCCACCATTTTGACCTGGCGGCGGATCAGTCTGGGGAGTCAAATTTGATTGTTCAAGTCGTTGAACCAGAGGATGTAAGAGTGAAAACGATTTGTGAGCAACAAGGAATTGATCCTACTAGAGCAATGGGGGGAGGCAGTTTTATGTGGCAGGAAAACCAGGATAATCGCGAACCCAACCCAGAGCAAGCGGCAGTGCTCGTTGATGTACCTGATGATGAAAGTCTGTTGTCTGGAAAACTCATTCGCGATCGCGGCTACGTGGAAAAAATGCCCGTCGTCAGTCGGTACTGGTTTGGTAAAGATGGTATTTTGACAATTGACACAGAATATGATATCAACCAAGGACAAGAACGGTGTTGGTTCATTACCGATAACTTTCGTGTGCGTGTTAGCACCGTGCGGACGATGAATGGTGTATATATGATGACCTATTGTTCAGAACGCCGTTGCGTATCAGAAGCAATGTTAGAGCAACTGATTCAGCAGAATTTGGCAAGGGCATCAGGACATTAGGGTGAGAAGAAAGTGACGGCACTTTTCTATGCTCATCTTTTAACTAAATCGCGCCCTCGTCCCGCGCTATAACGGTACTCCGTGAGCGCGCCGGGAGAGGCGGTGGGGGGCGAGGAAGGCACCCCCGACCGGCAATGACCAAAGGTCATTAAGGGAGTGGTGTGGCTGAAGCGTTTGCGCAGCGCCCCCTTAGGGGCTAGCGGTTCCTCTTAGGAACTAGAGTCCTCTCTCTCCGGACTTGGTAATCGCTTGATGTAGTCTCTTATCAATTCGGCTGAGGAAATCCCTTTTCTTTGAGCAGCATTCTCCAATTTGTCCCATTCTTGTTGAGTTAGTCGAACTCGAAATATTTTGTCCCTTGCCATATTCGTAGCCTCATTATGCTACAATTATAAGATCAGCGCTCCCACTGACCAGATTGACACAAACGAACTACTTTGTAGGTGAACAGTGCAAACTCTGGGAACGGTACAGAACCATGACAATTGGTATGGGGTTGCACCAAGAAGGATTGCATGAATGCATGAAGCCATTGGTGTGTAAAACTAATTTGGTTAGGTTGTACAAAGCTTTTGCTTCTTGTACACAGACTCCGTGGGGCGTCAGGAGTCTATAATCTGCCTGTGGAGGTATCAGAGCGTGGATGTTGCTGTATGTTTTCGGACTTAGGGCATCTGGAGTAACGACCAATGAAGCAGGAAATTGATCAAGAGCGATCTTGAGAAGCCCACACCGTACCCGTTAGGGTCAGTGTTGGGAGAACGTCACAAATTATTGCGTCTTCCTTAATAAATGTGACAATGGCTCTCATAATCCTCTATTGTCGAGGAAGTCTTACAAATATGGATTAATCTCAATGTACAAGCCCTTTGTAAAACATCTTGAAAATGAACTGTTTAACAGATTCGATTTACAAAATCGGGCAATTCCTCCTGGGTTAGAGTTGAAGGTCAGCGATCGCGGCAGAAACCCAGCAACCATTCAAAGCTGGTGCTATGAGTGCCCAGAGTTACGCAAAATTCGCTACACTTACATAGATGCGGGCGAAAGCGCCCAAATTCTCAACAGTGTTATTTATCCTAGCTATCATTACGATTTACCCTTGCTAGGCGTAGACTTTCTCTCCTTTGGCAAAGTCAAAAATTTGGTTGTGCTTGACTTTCAGCCTCTGTTCCAAGATGAAGCATATCAGTGCAAGTACATTGAACCACTGAAATCGCTACACGCTGAATATCCAGATTTGGCACAAAATTTGGAGATGAAGTTTTATGATGCCAATCAGTATTTCTCTAAGTACCTGCTGTTCGCCAAGACAGATGCTGAAACTGTTGCAACCCGTTTATTTGCAGCGTTTAAGGACTACTTGAATTTGTACTGGCAAATGCTTGATGAGGCAGAACCTCTACAAGATCCAGAAGACATTGCGCGAATTGTAAAAGCACAAAAAGACTACGATCAATACAGTGCTGATCGCGATCCAGCATCAGGTTTATTTAGTAGTTACTTCGGTCATGAGTGGGCAGAACGCTTCCTCTACGAGTTTTTGTTTGAAGATGCAGTTCCATTAGCCGCAACTGCCAAAAAGTAGTAAAAGCTTTATTCAGTTACGTTACCAGTTATCAGTGATCAATTTATTTCATAAAAGACCAGAAAATAACTGATTACTGTTGAGTTGATTACTGTTCACTTGATTTTCAGATGACTCTTTATCAACCGTTTTTAGATTATGCGATCGCCTATTTGCAATCGCGATTAGAACTCATGCCCTATCCCATCCCTGAAGGGTTTGAATACAAAAGTGCGATAATGGGTAAAGGCAAGAATCAGGAAGAAGTTGTGACGACGAGTCACGGCTTTTGTACAGCAAAACTTCGACAGATTCGGGCAGCACATGTACAAGGTGGTCAATCCCTCCAGGTTCTCAATTTCGTCATTTTTCCTCAATGCAACTACGATCTGCCATTCTTTGGGGCTGACTTGGTAACATTGCCAGGAGGACACCTGATTGCCTTGGATATGCAACCGTTGTTCCGAGATGATCCTGACTATCAGGCAAAGTACACCGCACCAATTCTGCCCATCTTTGAAGCCTATCAGCAACACTTACCGTGGGGTGGAGACTTTCCGGAAGAAGCCCGTCCTTTCTTCTCAAAAGCATTTTTGTGGACTCGTCCCAAGGAAACGACTGCTGTAGAAACCCACGTGTTTGAAGCGTTTAAAGACTACCTCAAAGCATACCTGAATTTTGTAGAACAGGCAGAAGCCGTGATGGATCCTCAAGCCTTAGCTGCTATTAAGCAGGCACAATTGCGCTATCTACAGTATAGGGCCGAGAAAGACCCCGCACGGGGAATGTTCAGGCGCTTCTACGGCGAAGAATGGACAGAGGAATACATTCATGGTTTCCTTTTTCATTTGGATAGCTTCAACTGAGAACTAGTCTAAACTCCAGTCTGCTCAGAAACAACTGCTACAGAAGCATGTACTAAAGGTAACAACGGACCTTGTTGATCTTGCCCATTCACAGCTAAATCGCTATGACATAGATAGACTTTTTCAGACACACGAGCAAGTAAATCTGCCAAAATTCTTCGCAGTCTTTGTTCTTGTGCTATTTTTTCATCTTCGACTGTCCAAGGTGTACCCAGCCTTTCTTGAAGGAAGAATGATGCACCGAATAAAGTTGCTGCACCACCTTTTGCCCACAAAGGCGAACCAGCATCCAGCCAGAACTGCCACCGATGAAATGTTCTGTTAGAACGATATTGAAAGATAGTAGCCAATGTGACAGAGTTTGATTGAGGTCCTATAGGACGAATCGGGTACGGGTTGGCGGTAATCGTGCCACGCCGCAGCAGTTGTATAAACTCTGCTATCGTCGAGTGAGGTGGAGTAGCCTCTCTTCCCGTACCCTCCGTTACTGAGAGGGAAGCAGAGAAAGTTCTGTGCAATCTGGTATCAATTTCCCAGTAGTGCTGGGCTGTTTCCAGTAGTTCCCGCAGTGCTGCCAATTGATCATAGGTGAGATGAGTGCCATTCCACAAAAAACGCTGAATTGTTCTGTCTAAAAGAGAAATAGGACTAGGAATTAAGCGCATTTCCTGCTGGGTTCTTTGCGTTTCTATCCACTCTGATATTTTACTGTAAGCCCTGGTAGCTACGTAACCCAGTCTATCCCAACGGTCAAACGCTGTGATGGGTAGTAATTTGGGTTGCTCTGGATGGGGTACAAAGCAGTAGTCTGCTATCAAACCAGCTCGAACAGGGTCAATATAGGAAAATGAGGAAGAGATTTCTAATTTTGTTAGCGCAGCGGGACGCAGTCCATCTTGAGATTGCGTCGCAATGCTTGCAACGCTACGCGATTTTGAATTGCTTTGTTCCCCTGCACCAACAACTCCTTTACTTAACACAACCAACATTTCTGCCACAGCATCTCGATCAACTAAGCGTCCTAAGCCGGGATAAACTAAAGCAAGGACCGTCAGCAGTCCTCTGACCAGAGGCGAACTAATTAAGGGACGTTGGTCGTTGAGGGCTTGTACTGGGATATTTTGCTTAGTGAGGATTTCTGTCAGGGTGTAACGGGCGATCGCATCCAAACCTGGTGCAATGACTGCTATTTCATTTGGCTGTATATTCTCCTGTTTAACAGCTTTAACAATCACCTCTGCGGTTTGCCGCAACAATTGGGCGCGGGAGGTCGTTTGAATCGATTGCACTGCCTCTGGTAAGCTTAAAGGAATCATCTGCTCTGTCATGAGTTCCAGCATCGGTGTGACTAAGCTCTCTACAGAATCTTGAAACAAAGGCTGAGTCAAAGTTTCTTGCTGACAACGTAGCTTCAATCCTTCCAAGTAGTTGGGGTCAGCTCCGAGTCCCAACCGCACCACACTATCATAATTGTAACTAAATGCTCCCACTGCACCGCTATCAAGAAGCAACTCAAACAGGTGACGCGATAAAGCAGGGTAATCTTGTATGTCATCAGCTAGCACCGCTTGATAGCGTTTGGTAAGCTGTTGCTGATAAATTGGATTTGGTAAGAGGTATTGACCGTAGACTTCGGTCATAATGCCATACGAGAGAAATCCTCTCTCCAAACACCAGTTTCGCCAATTTCGTAGCAAAGATGCTACGAGTTCGGGTTGTAAGTTTGTACCATTTTCTTCCTCAGTCATGGCACTTAGCAAAACATCGTCAAATGTTTCACCAGTTACACCACTATAAGCTCCTAATTGTAGTAAATCCAAGATGCGACGTACCAAGCGGTATTCATTCTCTCCCGCCCGACGTAACGTTCCTTTATCCAATTGGGAACGCCAAAGTTTAGTTGCTAGTTCCTGCTCAGTTTCTGGACGCAGCCGTACTGGAAATTGTGCCTTTAACTTCAATAATTCAATAAGCAAAGGCCAAAATAAAATCACTTCATCCTGAATAAAGCCTAAGGGCGTCTTGCAACGTGCTGGATATTTTCCCTGTGTTGCTGTGACAATTTTATCTGCTAAATACTGACGGTTTTCGTTATTGGCAGCCAAAACTAAGACCCCTGGTTCTGTTTGATGAATATATAGCCGTCTTGGCATATTCTCGCTATTTTTTCGCCCTTGATTTTTCGTATAATAAAATTCTTTAGTGCTAGCTTCACTCAATACCCAACGACAAAACTGTTTGATCAAACGAGTTGTCTTACCGCTGCGGGTTGGTCCTGTTATCCAAAGGGAATTAGAATTCACAAACTATCTCCTTGGAGATTTGTTAAGATACTTCGTGCGTTAACTTATGTTTAATAGTCACAAAACAATGCTGGATTATTGCCAACAATGATTAGTTCTGTTTTTCGCCAAAAAATATATCCTTTTTTACTAGCATCTTATCAATGGTACTTAAGGACACCAGAACGTTCTCTAGATAAGGCTTACAACGCGGCATTACATATTAAGGCAATAGAAGATGAACACTTCAATGGTAATAAAATAGACTTGCAATCCAATCAGTACAGCTATAGTGTCATAGATTATTTTGAGTCAGACCTTAAAAAACAGTTAAAAATTATCCGAATGCGGCTAACAGAATTTAAGGCAAGCCGTTTTTTTCTGAGTGAATCTAATCAAAAAACAGCAAAGGAATTAGGCATAGAGCTTCCACACCCTTCTTTAATTTTAGAAAAACTCAAAAGCATTGATGACATCACAACAAAATACACTAGAACTGACGAATTATATTCCCAAAAGTCCATAGACAGAGACCAAAATAGCTTAACCAAGGTACAACCTCCAACTAATGAATTAAAACAACAAAACTTCTCGACTCAAAAATTCGACAATAAAGCAGACCAAAGTAAGACAAATACAACAGGACTTTTACCTCGTTCAATATTCAATACTTTTACTCGTCTACAAGTTGAATTAGACCCCAACGCCGAACAAAATGTTGTTAGAAACTTCCGTACGACACAAAGAAGAACAATAATATCTGTCCGATTCCTCCTTCTACTCATTATAGTTCCTATTTTGACTCATCAATTGTCAAAAGCACTGGTTGTTGGACCAATGGTTGACCGTTATTTTGCAAAATTTTCACAAGAAAGTTCTATTTTCCTCAATTATGAAATGGAAGAAGAAGCTTTAAAAGAATTGAACTTTTTTGAAGAAAAAATAAAGTTTAATAATTTGCTGATCAATAATGAGCCGTTATCTATAGAACAGATAGAAACTGCAGTCCAAAAAAGAGCTCGTGAAATTGCTAAGGAGTTTCGTGGTCACAGTTCTAATGCTATTAAAAACGTTTTTGCTGATATATTATCTGTCATTGCGTTTACCTGGCTCTTGCTGATTAGTAAGCAAGAGATAGCGGTACTCAAAGAGTTTTTCGACCATGTTGTCTACGGTCTCAGTGATAGTGCAAAAGCATTTATCATCATTTTGTTTACAGATATATTTGTAGGTTTCCACTCTCCTCATGGTTGGGAAGTGATCCTAGACGGTATTTCACGCCATTGGGGATTACCAGCAAATCACGATTTCATCTTCCTATTTATTGCGACATTCCCAGTTATTTTAGATACTATATTTAAATACTGGATCTTCCGTTATTTGAATCGTATATCGCCTTCTGCTGTTGCTACATATCACAACATGAACGAGTGATGAGCCTGGCAACTCAAATATATACTCTACGGGCACACGCTACAAAGGAGCGTGTGACTCCTAGCTTGGGAGGCACAAAATTCAAAATATGCCTGTAAGGCACACACTTTATAAAAAACGATGAAAAAGACATTTGTCGCGATGGCGAAAAGCATCACGCCCTTACAGGCGATGGCGATCGCCATCAGTTTACCCATAGTACCTATAATTGTGTTATTATCTATGCAACCTCTAGGGCATTTAGCACTGAGTCCGTTGCAGTGTAGAGTGAGCAGATGGGAGCTACCAGTATCCTCTCAAACTCAACAACAGGATACTGTTCAACAGCAAACAGCGCCACCGCCACTGGTACCCATTGAAAAGTCACCGTTTCCTTGTTGTGAGGGCGATATTTCTTGTTTCGATAACCAATTATGGGGCGAAAACAATCAGCCAGCAGACAAAAAAGCTTTGTTGACATCTGTAGATCGGAGTTTGCAATATCTGTTTTCTAGGAATGCGAGTGTAGCGTATCAACAGTATCCGGTGGAGGGTGTGACACGCGCTCACGTTATCAAAAGTTTGCAAAGATTCCGAGAGTTAGTTTTAAAATCTAAATCTGCTGCAGAACTGAATGCAGCAATAGCAAAAGAATTTGTTTTTTACCAGTCAGTCGGGAAAGACAACAAAGGCTCGGTGTTGTTTACAGCATATTATGAACCAGTTTATGCTGCGAGTCGCGTTCCCACGCAAGAGTATCGCTATCCAGTTTATCGCTTACCACCTGATCTTGTCTCATGGCAAAAACCTCATCCTACACGCTTGGAACTAGAAGGTGCTGATGGTTTGCAAGCCTCAAAAAGTCGGTTACGGGGGTTAGAGTTGTTTTGGTTTCGCGATCGCCTAGAACCATACTTAGCACAAATTCAAGGTTCAGCGAAACTTCAGCTTTCTGATGGAACCGAGACAACCATTGGTTATGCTGGTAACATCGCTTACAATTACAAGAGTATCGGACGAGAACTGGCAAACGATGGCAAGTTACCGCTTGAGGGTGTAACCATGCCGAAGATCCTCAACTATTTCCAGAAGTATCCACAAGAGTTAAACGTTTATATTCCTCGCGATCCTAGCTTTGTGTTTTTTCAAGAAAACCACGGTGCTCCAGCAGAAGGTTCTATCAAAGTACCACTGACAGCAGAACGCTCAATAGCAACAGATAAATCTCTTATGCCTCCTGGTGCTTTAGCGTTAATTCGCGCTCCCTTCCCCTTTGTTAATCATCTTAGCGGACAAATCGAGCATCGGATTGTCAGTCGGTATGTTCTTGACCAAGATACAGGAGGGGCAATCAAAACTGCAGGGCGAGTAGATTATTTTCTTGGTTCTGGTAAAGTGGCGGGCGATCGCGCTGGCGTAACCGTAAGTTTAGGGCAGTTATATTATATGTTGCTGAAATCTCGTCAACTTGGTGCTGCGAACCCCGCCAGGAATCCCACACCGTAATTTTTGTTCGGTGTGGGTAGTTAACGTGGCGCGGAAGTCCCCACCCTCAGGCAATGCCCTGGTGGGGTCGTTCACTCCAGGCTATTTACTGCGATGCTATTTTGACGCTCCCCGCCCTAAAAGGGACGGGGATTCTTAAGACATTACTGCCTTAATATCCTGTTTGCACAGGTTAAGCGGCTCAACACGTTTGCCCAAAGGGCGTGCTGATATCTCCAAGGGCGTAGACTTTCTCCCAGTCCGGGAGTAGGTTTTAATGTCTTGTACTGACATATTCATTATATCTTTGACCGAGGCGTAAACGCCTTCAAGCAGCTTTCATCCTTTGCCTAAAGTACGGAATACGGCACTACGTGCCTGTTCCTCAAGGGTTTTCAGCCAGCCTTCCTTATAAAGGTCATTTTTTGAACTGCCCTGTTGTTTGTTCCACTCGACGATTACTAGCAAAGGAAGGAAGGTTATTATTACTCTGTGGTGTTTGTGGATCCTTTGAAACGGCAGTTACTTCCTTAGTTTTCTTGTTACCATAGCTGAAGCTATCCACTAGATTTCCTTTTGCATCGTACAGTAGCCCCACATTCCCTTTATTGTTCCAAATTGCTCGCTTGACGCCAAAACTCAAACCTCCGGTTTCTGGATGTATTTCATTGGTATACACTCGCAAACTTTTTCCTGGCCTCAATAGCGTCCCTTTGGGAAAATAGAAGTTTTGAGGAGTATTCTCACCATGTAGTCGCCAGCCTGACACATCTACAATTGCTGACCCCTGATTGGTAATTTCAACATATTCATCTGATTCCGTCTGTTTTACCAACCCTTTATAGAAAATGTCCCTAATCACTACTGCCTGCTGACCAGCACTGACGCCAGCATCAGCGCTAGTCGCCAAGCCCAGTAGTGTTGTGAGGCATAAAACCAAACCAACAATAGCAACAGCCATCTGTGAGAAAAGTTTTTTCATTTGAGTCGTGTTTAACCTGAACAAGTATAGGAACTAAACTTTACAACCAGAGGATACAGTGGCATCAAGTTTCTGTAAAGACCTTGTAAATGATCCACTGCTTCAGAACGATACAACTCAAAACCACGTAAAAGATAAGTATATAAATTTTTCTTATAAAATTTAAAGCTTTTTCTAAAAAAAGATTAGTTTATTTAATCATTTATGACATATTGATGATATCATAACAGTCTGCTTGTGAGCGTCATAGCTCTACGTTATGACTAGTTGTTAAGTTTTTAAACATGAAAGAAATCCAAAATGATATGATATCATATCTGCTGAAATTTTGGATCTAACTAAATAACTTTGACTCCAGTTTGGAACTACAAAATTCATCTAGCGTCTTACGTACCTAAGAGTGTCAGCTACTCCATCAAATGCTGCTTGTCTCATGCAGACAATAGAGTCACGCCAAAGATGGTCTATCTTTCTTAATTATTGTGCGTAAATCAGAAATACTATCTTTTCAGTTTGTATATTTGTATATCAAGTGTGTTCCTGACTAAATGAGTTGAATCTCTCATTTCTCCACAATATATTAATAGATTAATAATGGGGTTTTAAAGTGTTCAAGATATTAGTTGATGCCGATTTAATATTAGAGGCTTTGATGAATCGTAACGGTTCTGTAGGAGAAGTCAGTGAATTACTTGATAGAGTACATCCGTGGATTCAAATGTACATAACAGATATTGGTTGGCAAAAAATCCACACATATACAAGCCGTTTGCGAAATACAAAGATTGCTGAGCTAGTGATTAATTGGTTGCAAGACAAAATCCAAATCTGTACTGTAGATCAGACTATTCTTCAACAAGCACGTTCTTCACCTCTTCAGGATTTTGAATCTGCTGTAGAGCTAGTCTGTGCTGGTTATGAAGAACTAGATGCGATTGTTACCCATAACTATGACGATTTTGCTCAAGTACCAAATAAATTTTGGATTTGGTCAGTTGCAGAATTGTGGATGCGTGCAAATTTAGAAAGCCAACTGCGTACAACTAGGTCTATCTCATAGCAATTCAAAATACCCTGCGGGAAACCTTATGCTTACGGATATGTCCTAAGCCCTAAGCCTATGCGTGCGGCGTGCTAAGCTAACGCCGTGTGCCGTTAGCTTAGCTCTTGTTATGGAGACACGGATATGTACTCGCGTTATCCAGTTGCCTGGGTGGCTTGAAACTCTCCTTTAAGAACCGCATTGTGTTAGCGTACGCTGACATCCATAGTGTAGTTTAAAGTACCGTTACCACTATTTTGTTGCGTGATATTGGTGCCAGGACCGCTCATTTCTACGCTCACAGAGGATGATGGAGGATTGTAGCGAGCTGACACTTCCACCTTGTGTTCACCAACAGACAAATAACGTGACAAATCTATTTTGGTGTTTTTGTCGTTGCTGATTTGCTTGACAACTTTACCATTGATTGTAATGTCACCTGTCATTTGAGCACCTGATGTATTGATGCTTAAGATATGCGGTTGACTGAGATTAGCTGCACTTAGCTGAAGTGAGCTTTTTTGATATCCAAAGGAATCACCAGAACTAGAGTGCTGGCGAGTAAATGTTGTGGATCTGTTCATATCACTACTTTTGTCTGTTGGAACAACAACGGAATAATCTTGGCTGCTTTCGTCGTCATTTTCATCGTCATTATCGTCTGTTGGAACAATGACAGAAGAATTTTGGCTATCTTCATCGTCACTGCTGTCTGTCTGAACAACAACAGAGGAAGTTTTCTGTTGGTTGTGGTTGCTATTGCTGTCTGTCTGGACAACAACAGAGGAAGTTTTCTGACTGCTATGGACGAAACTTTGTGCAAAAGCTGTGCTTACAGTCAGTAAAACTAAGCAGCCTGCAAAAATCACTAATCTACTCATGATGACATAACCAGATTTAAATAACAGCAGATGCGCTTCGGAGTTATTCAATTGTTTGTAGAATGACATGCGCCCTGCTGAACGCTTACGACAGAAGTTAGGCGAAAAGAAAAATTTCAGTCGATGTTGTAAACTCAACAAAAATTTTGTTGAATAAAAGTGGTCCCTAGCATGAAACCGAAGTTCCCGCCTGCTAGGGACTTCGGAAAATTGAGAGTTTTGAGAGCAGCCTGTAGGAGTATGTTACCTACCAGAAGGATAGTTGTGTGGTAGTCGAACCTTCACGCTGGGGTTCACATCAACGTTAATGTTTGGAGTTTTTACACCTGTGCGATTATAGCCACTACCGTCTATTCTTTGATTCACATTGCGACGTTGGTTGCAGCTACCCGAATCATTGAAACAAACTTGGCTTCCTGTGCTAACAGCACTGTTACCGTTACAATCTTTACCAAATTCACGGTTGACTGTCGTACCTTGCTGTGAAGGATTTTTGGAAATTGCGACTTGTGCGCCAGCACTAACACCAACACATCCAGCTGATGCAGAAGGAGTTAAAGAAGGAATAAAGAAGGGAGATAGCGCTGTCAGAGAAAACAGGCTGAAAGAAAGTAGTTTGGATTTCATGTGTGTAACCTTAGAATTATTGAGAATTATTGACAAGTTGTTGTAGTTGTGGAACTGTAAGTGCTATTGCCGCGATTAGAGCCAGTGCGTACGGTGCTTCTTTGGACTGAACGTCTGCCGTTACAGTAGCTTTGTGTTGTGCGAGGATATCTCAAACTCCTCAGACGCTGATCAACGCTATATTCTCGAATATTTCTTCTAGAACTTGGTATCTGACGAGAAGGATAAACGGTTCTGTAAGTAGGTCTTCTGTCTCTACTTCTGTCTCTAATTGTGATACCACCGTCTTCATCAATTGTTATCCTACTGGTACTACCTTCGACATCAATGTTATCTGCAGTAGCAATTCCAGCAGGTAATACAATCAGTGTAGAGATTACTACTAGTAATGAAGTTATTTGTCTGGCAGGCATGGCTTAATTCCTCTCTTCGTAAAAAACAACCGACTTTATATATAGCAAGCTAAGAAATCGGTAGAACTTGTATCAACTCCTCACCTATAACACACCACTGCACTGTCAACAGACACTCGCAATTTTCTGTAAGCTGGTGAGTCATTTGGTATTGCTTTCTCACGTAGAGCCAGCAACATCCAATAGCTGATTAGCCGTAACCCTCATACATCTCAGAAGTGGAACTTATCACGAGTTTGGCAGATGCGTAACCTAACACTCACAACAGTTTAAGACGGCAAACTAAATACAGACTGATACTTGAAGCTTAGCGCGAATAACGAGGTCCTTTGTATTGTTGTCTATTTCGTTGCAGCTGCTCGCTTCTTTGAGAAGCATACTGGTCAACAACACTGTTATCGATCGCAGCACCATTTTGGTCGATGCGCTGATTAGTGTTTTGTCTTCCAGAATTGGGGTAACCAGCTTTTTTCTGAGTGCTGTATTGGTCAGCCTTTTGATTCACTCGGCTATTTTCACCACCAACACTAGCATTTTGATTAATTTCCTGCTTAGTCACTCCTTCGCCAGCGAAAGCTACAGTTGGCATTACCATGACAGCAGCGGCTATTAGACCCAGGGTAAAGGTTTTCTTCACCATTTTTAACTATGTCCCAAATATATGAATGGATTCTTGAAGCAGTGGCGTTGCGTTGCCGAAGTTGGGAAAGAATTAACTCATACTAAAGACTGTGCAACGCCTTTTGATGACAACAGTATATTAGCGACGGTAGACGCCACGACCACGAGCATTTTGACGCTGGTCGTTGTTGGTCTCGCTGTATTGGTCAGTGGTAGAACCATCGATAGCCGAACCATTTTGAACAGTGGTTTGACGAGCATCTTGGTCTTGGCGAGTTCTGCGGGAACCACCATAGTAACCAGAACGAGAGTCTCTACCGCGATTTTGCACTTGGTTGCTGTTGGTTGTGGAAGTTTGAGTCACGCTACTACCGTTAACAGCAGCACCGTTTTGCTCAGTATACTGGTCAACGCTTTGTGATTGATCTGCTAATGCTGCGGTAGGAGCAATCATCAAACCTGCAGCCAGTAAACCAAAAGCAATAGATTTGTTCAACATAATTTTTTGACCCTGTTAGTTGTGTGTGTGTTGTGAAAGTTATGTGTTGTTGTCACCAGATGGCGTTGCGCTTTGAAGTTCAAGTGTGCAACGCTTTTGTGTCAAATCAATGATTAGCGAACACGTTGGTTCTGACGGTTGTTGGTGTTGCTGTATTGGTCAGTGGTAGAACCATCGGTTGCTGCACCACTTTGCTTGGTGGTTTGTACAGCATCTTGACCTTGCTTAACATTGTTACCAGGGCGAACATAACCGCGACGGTTGTGGTAAACAGGACGACTGTTTCTTGCGTCTTGCACTTGGCGGCTGTTGGTTGTGGAAGTTTGAACTGTAGAACTACCATTGACAGCAGCACCGTTTTGCTCTGTGTACTGGTCAACGCTTTGGGATTGACCTGCAAATGCAGCGGTTGGAGCAATCATCAAACCTGCAGCTAGTAAACCAAAAGCAATAGATTTGTTCAACATTTTCATAGACCTCGTTAGTTGTGTGTGTATTGTCAAAGTTAAAAGTTATGTGTTGTTCTTTGGGAATGGCGTTGCGCCTTGACCTTTAAAGTGTGCAACGCCTTTGTGTCAAATCAATGATTAGCGAGCACGTTGGTTCTGACGGTTGTTGGTGTTGCTGTATTGGTCAGTGGTAGAACCATCGGTTGCTGCACCACTTTGCTTGGTGGTTTGTACAGCATCTTGACCTTGCTTAACATTGTTACCAGGGCGAACATAACCGCGACGGTTGTGGTAAACAGGACGACTGTTTCTTGCGTCTTGCACTTGGCGGCTGTTGGTTGTGGAAGTTTGAACTGTAGAACTACCATTGACAGCAGCACCGTTTTGCTCTGTGTACTGGTCAACGCTTTGGGATTGACCTGCAAATGCAGCGGTTGGAGCAATCATCAAACCTGCAGCCAGTAAACCAAAAGCAATAGATTTGTTCAACATAAATTTATTTGACCTTGTTAGATGTGTGTTGTTTTTGTGTTTTGTCGTTTTTCTCAGAGTGAAAACCCTTATCTCCATCCGTAGGCTTTTAGATGTATTTTTACCTTGAGGAGTTCCTAGTGGTGTTTGTTTCTCTGTTTGTTTTGCTATTAAGAACTACATCATCGAATCCCGTCATTTCGTATTTCTCTGAAAGATTTTTGAAAAATGCGCGATCCGTTTATTTGCCCTCTGGTTTACTCTTCCCCCCGAAAAATGACTAGAGATACAGGTGAACTCTATACTTAAAAGTTTTAACTAAAGAATTTGAGTGCGTCAAGAGCCTGGACAAAAGTTTTTGGGGAAAATTTTTGGGCACAAGTTTTTTTTGGTGCTAGGATCTACGGCTAAAGGTTAAATAAATACGCGCTTAGCTGTGAAACAAAAGGCAAAACCACGAATAGCTTTTCTACGTGAAAAGGCAGGACTGACCCAGCTTGAGCTTTCACGCCTCGTGGGCGTGACCGAAAGTACCATTCAGAACTGGGAAAGCGGGAGGACTGGGACAGACCACATTGAGAGAATCATTAGGTTTTGCAAAGCTCTGAATTGCCAAGTAGAAGATTTAATTCAATACACAAGCGATTCACCCGATGAGCCTGCTGCAAAACCTAGTTCACTCAGCGAAATACATCATCTTTTGGGAACTGACGAACTTTCCCTAACTCCCAACTTCAAATCTGAAGCTGCTCAAAAGCGGTAAGTTAGTCATTACTCAAAAGTCAAAAGTCATCGTTTTTTATTTGTCTCTACTCTTCCCACTACCCCCAACTTTCTCAACTTCCCCCATTTCCTCCCCTAGTTTGTTTCCAAAGAGTGTCTACCGTCACAAATTGATAGCCTTGTTCCATAAGTTGAGGAATTAGGGCTTGTGTTGTTGCGGTGACATCTTGTCCGCCGCATGCACCGTCATGCAAAACAATCAATGAACCGTTACAAACCTGCTGGAAAATTCTCTGCACGACTGTGGTAATTCCTGGTCTTACCCAATCCTCTGGTACAACACTCCACATAACAGGGCGATAATTCCACTGGCTCAGTAATTTTAATGTTGTAGGTGTAAACAAACCATTGGGTGGACGGACATCGCGTACTTTGTCTGGTGTCAAATGACAAGCATGATAGATAGCAGCTTGGGTGTTTTCTAAGCTGTCCTTAAGTGCTGTTGGCGACAGCATGGGAAAATTTTGATGCTCATAGCCATGCAAGCCAATCCAATGTCCGCGATCGCACACCTGTTTTGCTATATCTGGTGAACGGTTGACACAGGTACCCAACCAGAAGAAACTAGCTGTGACGTTGTAACGGTCTAAAACTTTCAGCAGCTGTTTTGTGTATTGAGGATGTGGACCATCATCAAAGGTCAGTGCGATCATTTTGGAGTTTGCATCCCCACACCAAAGACAGTTAGGAAACGTTGGTTTGAGGATGCGATAGAAAATCGGAAATAAGGGAGCCAGTTGCATATCCAGCCTACTTACTATTTTTTGTTTTAGCTATTTTTAGTTTTATATACTTGTACTAGAGCTAGACCTTAGTCATCTGTTCCGGATTTTTTCTGAAAAAACCTTCTTACGAAGTATTAACCATCTACCAAAAGATGGAATCAGGATGTTGTAAAAATTTGTATATTTTTTATTCTAGTAGTTCTTTCTCGTGCTGTACTCCTTGTACAGCGACCCTTGACGTTCTTAGTCTAGGTTATAGATTTACCTAGAAACGAATCGCAGTATTTATCCTCAAAGAATTCAGTTTTGGCTGAGTCAGAATACTGATATCTTGCAGCATTCTCAACAAGACCCAAACCTAGGGTTTATGAACCAGAAATTAAGGTTTTTAAGAGCAGGCATTGTCAAGAAACCCGGTTTTTAACTCAGGTGCAAGATCTGAGAATACAGAATCTGGGCTTTGAATCCCCATCCAATTCATTCTGACTCCTTAGCGGAGCGCGCCGTCAGCTTTGCTCCTGGATTTTGACCTGGAGTTTTAAAGTAGCCAGGGGGAAGGCTCCTGGGTTCTTGTTCAATGACATACATTGATTTTTTTGCCGACTGACTCATATTGTCTTTGCTCACATCTTGCACCTGTAAACATCAATGTCAAAACCACAACTACGTACAAGGGGAACTAAGCGTTCAATATTAAGTAAAAGAAGAGACAGTACAATTTCAGGGAAAATAGATTCTAAAGCAGTTTTTGCAGCCTGACCCCAATCAGGCGGGGATGGAAACTGAATTTCGAGATAAGTCCAATGAGCAATGAGATAGGCAGTTAGAGAAAGAATCAGCAAGCGTAACATACCAAGCAGAGAACTCTGCCCAAAACGATGTAAGCCAAAGCGGTGCTTTGCAGTTTTAAACCAACCTTCTATTTGCCAACGACGCTTACCCCACCACTTGAGAGTAGAAGCTTTAATAGGACGGGTAGATAAGACAAAGCGTTTTTCTAGTTTGCCGTTGTCACGCTTTAAGTAATACCAACACACGGTGACAGGAAATTTTAAACTAACTAAACGCACTTGTTGTCCCTGCTTATGTAAATGTCGTAAAATTCTGCCATCAATTAACTTACGGTTAATAGCTAAACCTGTAACAGCATGATATTTAAGCTTTCGTATACCTTCAAGAAATTCCACACTACTAAAAGCTGTATCAGCTAAAATAATTGTCTCAAAGCGTTCAGTTAAGAATTTCGGTAAACCTTTCACTAGTTTCAGCCCTAGCTGTGCTGGCGAAGGAGTTCCTTTACCTCTCCAAACACGAAAATTCCAAGGAATGCGCCATCTTCCTACGACCAAATAAACTACCACTAAATGTAGACCACGCTTACCGTTATAAACTCTAATTAAATCGTTAAAAGCTTTGAATTTCCCACGCTTTTCTAAAGTAGTCAGGTCAATAATTACTTGTAAAAATGGTCTACGACCTTTGTGAGATGACGATAACATCTTTAAAACTGTTTGCAATATCTGATGCCGAACAACACGAATCATCTGCCTGGTTGACCAAGGATTGGTATTTAAAAATCGGCTTAATGCACTCGGAGATTTTGCTTGACTGTGTTCAGGTAACGGATGTCCTTGCGCTTCTAAGAATAACCCTAACATCGCTTGAAGGTTATCTTGTTGGTACTGTGTGGGCATCAACTCTTTCAAGATGTAAACTAACTTTTGGGCGTGGGCAAGCATTGTTCTTGCTTCATTTTGATTCGATATTTCACGCCCTTTCTCTCATATTTCCTGCTATCAAAGCAAATTCAGACTTTAGAATTAAAATTGGCGACTGCCCAGGGGGCACCGCTACCAGCGGCGATCGCAGTACCGGATGAGGTACAACCATCACCCAGCACCTTGAGGTTTTTTCCAGCAATTTACGTAAAATTACGCTAACTATTGATTTATTTCTAACTACTTTATCTTTAATTTTCTCCTTCATTTACCACCACATTTTTGTACTCCTTATTTGCCTTTTACGGGTTTGTACCCAGAGGTGCAAGATGTGAGTTTGGGTAAAATTAAATACTTTTGACGACAAATTTAGAATCATCTAACCTGATTAATTATCGATTAAGTCATGATTTTATGTGTTAATCGATAACTTTTTTTGACAGACATAAATCAAGCTAGTTCTATATGACTTTTCCGGGGTTGTATTTCTTAAAGTTTTTCAAATTATCTCTTGTGAAAGATGACTAAAACTATGGCAGTGTTAAACTTAGTAATATAGGCAATGAAAATGGAAGGTATTTAACAAATGAACATCATTGCATGGGTAGTTTTAGGGCTTTTAGCC
This sequence comes from Brasilonema sp. UFV-L1, assembly GCF_012912105.1. Classification (GTDB taxonomy): domain Bacteria; phylum Cyanobacteriota; class Cyanobacteriia; order Cyanobacteriales; family Nostocaceae; genus Brasilonema. The sequence goes on along the minus strand of NZ_QMEA01000021.1, from coordinate 80,846 downwards.
GGTGCAATTGCTAAAGCTATCTATCCTGGTTATCAAGGCGGCGGAATTCTTGCTACCATCTTGTTGGGAATCGTCGGAGCCTTTGTAGGCGGAACTTTAGGAGTTTTCTTAACGACGGGAAAATTAGCCCTAGCAGCTCCTACATTTAGTCTCCCTGGTTTAGCTTTGGCTGTTCTTGGCGCACTGATTGCAATCTTCGTTTGGTATTCGTTTGCTCGCAGAACTGTTTAATAAAAGTTAATAAATGACGGTTCGTAATTCGTAATGAAATCGATAATTACGGATTGCGAATTATTTCATGAGATGCAGGTGTTTTTCTACTAACATTATTACCTGATTGTGAGTATTTTATTTTCGTTGAATTCACTCAATTTGTGATTGAAATAATAGAGTCAGTAGTCAAACTAAGTTTAGGGCAAACGTATTTAAAGATTGCAGCCGAGTATGGTATCTTGGGATAATGCCACTGGTGCATTTTCTAGCGGAGCTTGGGGCAATGCAAAGTGAGTTTGCATGGAGGCAGATACGGGCGATCGCTAGCCCCTTTGGGGCCGCTGCGCAAACGCTGCTGCGCCCAGATCGCTATTAACCAAAGGTTGACTAAATAGTTGTACTAAATAGCGATAAACCTTATCAAACTTAGTTAAAATTGGGAAAATTCAATAAGTTTTTTGATGATTAGATGTATTGTGTTTGCGGTATCTGGTATACTCAAATTAATGCCGAAAACCAAGGCTACATTTTCTGGTTTGTAAACCACAGTCGCGGTCATTACTAGCAAGCCTGTGAAAAGGTCAATCCTGAGTCCACGATTTGTTAAATTTGCTGAAAATAACGGATGACGAGTGGCTAAAAGCTTCAAAAAATATTTAATTTTAAGAATAGGGTGGGCTACACCCGAATTTACGCTTGTGGGACGGCAGGTGCTACAACGGGGGGAACCCCCGCAACGCACTGCCTCACAAGCAGGAGCCGACTCCCTTGGTGAGCCAGCGCCGTGCGGAGAGAAGTTTGAGCGGAGGTTTCCTCCGTAGACGCTTTGCGGCTTGCCGCAGGCATCAAAGCTATGCCCTACGGGCACGCTGCGCTATCGGGGGGTTCCCAAGCCACTGCGTTGGGCGGGTTTCCCGACAGTCCCGCATGTGGCGTCCCGTTGAGGCGACTGGCGTAGAAGCAAGAAGCAGACCCTCTAAAGGAAACTTTAGTTGAATGACTAGCCTTGAACAAGTTTAGTAAAGTTCTGTATAGCAGTCTCTATATAACAGGCAACAACGGACAAATGACTAATGATAAATCTTTGCGATCGCTCTTAGAAGGTGTCGCCAATGGGAATGTGACCCCAGATACAGCACTGGAAAAACTGAGACACTTGGCTTATGAACCTGTAGGCGATTTTGCCAAAGTTGACCACCATCGCGCTTTGAGAACTGGATTTCCAGAAGTGATTTGGGGACCAGGCAAAACTCCTGACCAAATTGCTCAAATTATGGAAGTCATGCGCCAGCGTACGAGAGTGGTGATGGCGACTCGCATAGAACTAGATGTTTTTGCCACGCTGGAAACAAAAGTTCAAGGTTTGCGTTACTACAACTTGGCGCGAATTTGTGCAATTGCACCGCCTACCATTGAACCCCAGTATCCTGGTACAATTGCGATTCTTTCTGCTGGTACTGCTGATTTACCTGTGGCTGAGGAAGCTGCTGTGACTGCAGAACTTTCAGGTTTTCATGTGCAACGCCTTTGGGATGTGGGAGTTGCAGGAATTCACCGTTTGTTAAATAACCGCCATGTGATTGAATCAGCATCCGTGTTGATTGTTGTAGCAGGGATGGAAGGCGCTTTGCCCAGCGTGGTTGCAGGTTTAGCAGATTGTCCTGTTGTTGCTGTTCCCACTAGCGTTGGTTATGGTGCTAGTTTTGGGGGTTTAGCACCACTGTTGACAATGCTCAACTCTTGTGCTGCTGGTGTCGGTGTCGTGAATATCGATAATGGTTTTGGTGCTGCAGTACTAGCCGGGCAAATTGTGCGTACAGCAAATAAGTTGAAGTACATGAGCGAATAAAGAACGGGCTGCGCCTCGCTACGTGCTCCAGAACTCAGAACTCAGTAGTCAGAATGATGCATAGTCAAAAGGATACAAGCTCCAAATGAATTCATGGGCTGCTTAGCGCAAGCAAAGAGTTCCTTCGCCTGCTCGAACCTGGGGCTAGTAGTGTTGCATCTTTCCTCCCAGTCTTCGATGAGTATACGTATCTGCTCAGGTAAACTTCGCAGCCACTCTGTTAGAAGTTCTTTCGTCGCGTGCGCAGTCAACACACCAGCGAGGAGTGTCTGCAACTTACCTATACCCGCTCGCTCGGTCAGCGCTTTCGGGACACAAGAGAAACACACCAAGGCAGAAACAGTACCAGCCACCGTCGTCACTTTCAGTGTGTTCAGTAGTTCTAGTACGTAATGTTTCGGGAAGTCGTTAGTCATCGTACCTCCGCACTATGTCAGTTATAGCGAAGTTTTTACCGTCACGTGAACGTACCACCCGGAAAGTCGTACCTCTTCGTAGAAGTTCCTCTCCTACATCATTCAACACCAAGTAGTTATTCGTTGCCGGGTCGTATAGTCGGTAAGCCCCTATGTGGCGCATTACTTCCAAATGCTTCGGTCGAAGCGGCAGCGCTTTATCCTCGTCGTCTTCGTCGAGCCAATCCGAGAGTATCATGAACGTGTCGTCAAGAGTGTGCTGTACGACGACGTACTGTAGCTTAGGTGCGCCTAGGAACGGTACTACTTTGTAGGCTCTCGTAAAATTCATGCGCATCATTAAGTCTCCGGCACCGTCTTCGGCTAACACCTCGTTCAGTTTTACGTTCTGCTTCTTTCGCATAAAAACACTTACCAGTTCTTTCTAAATGTGTGTTATCTAAGTGACTCAGTAAACGAGGTTAAAGGTCACAGGACTTCGAGGTTTAGAGTAAGCAAAGAGTATTACCTGATTGAATATCAAACCAGTGGATATTCTGGGGCGGTAAAGCTAATGTGATTTCTTCATTATTCCATTTTTGGTCTGGTGCTAACAACGCACGCACAGTCAACGGTTCAGTCTCAGAAGTTGCAACCCGCACACTGACTAAGTTGTGCATACCTAAGTTTTCCACCAGAAAAACTTGTCCTTTGATGAGTTGCGTATCATCTGGTTGTGCAATGCGAACGTGTTCTGGACGGATACCCAATATGATTTCTGGTGGTAATGTTGGAATATTCGGCAAAACCATTTTTGCATCACCTAAGATTGCATGACGTTCCTTACAGGGTAGCGTGAGCAAATTCATTTGTGGACTACCAACAAATCCAGCGACAAATAAATTAGCTGGCTGGTTGTAAATGCGTTCTGGTGGGTCGAGTTGCTGGACAAGACCATCATTAAGGACAGCCACTTTTGTTGAAAGCGTCATTGCTTCTGTTTGGTCGTGAGTTACGTAGACCACTGGGGCTTTTTGGGCAGCAAATATTTGCTTGATATCTGCGCGGACTCGTTCGCGTAGAAGCGCATCTAGGTTACTAAGTGGTTCATCAAGCAAGTAAACTTGGGCGCGACGCACTAACGCCCGACCAACAGCGACTCGTTGTCTTTGTCCCCCCGATAATTGACCAGGTTTACGCTGTAGTAATTCTTCTAATCCCAGAAGTCTTGAAACTTCCGTGATTCGTTGGTGAATTTCAGTGCGGGGAGTTTTTTTCAACTTCAGTCCAGAGGCGAGGTTTTCGTACACAGACATATGGGGATAAAGTGCATAGCTTTGAAACACCATCGCCATATTGCGATCGCCTGGTCGTTCAAACGTGATATCCTCATCCCCAAGAAATATCCGACCGTGAGTTGGTTCCTCTAACCCTGCAATCATTCGCAATGTCGTAGACTTACCACAACCACTCGGACCAAGTAAAGTGAGAAATTCATTGTCATCTACAGTTATACTAATGTCTTTAACTGGAATGACTTTGGGAGTATAGGTTTTGTTTAAGTTTTTTAGTTCCAGTTTCGCCATAGTTTTTATTTATTGATTATCTGTTGACTGATATCTGGCATCATTCTCAACAAGACCTAAAAAACCGGGTTGATGCACGAAATATTAAGGTTTTTAACTGTCGTCATTCTCAAGAAACCCGGTTTTTGACCCCTGGTGCAACATATAAGTTGATTAACCTTTAACAGCGCCAGCAGTTAGACCTTGAATAATCTTACGCTGGAAAAACAAAACAAGTAAAACTAACGGTAATGTTCCAACAACAGTTGCTGCAGCAATCGGACCATAGGGAATTTCAAAAACTGTTGCACCGCCTAATTGTGCTGCAGCAACGGGAATTGTTTTCATCTGTTCACGAGTAATAAACGTCAGAGCAAAAATAAACTCATTCCAGGCAAAAATAAATGTGAGAATTCCCGTTGTTACCAAAGCAGGAAGTGTCATGGGTATTAAGATTTGCACTAACATTTGCGCAGTATTGTAACCATCTACCCTGGCAGAATCTTCTAAGTCTTTTGGTAATTGCTGAAAAAAGCTGCGTAACACCAAAATTGTCAAAGGTAAATTGATAGCAGTGTATGGAATAATCAGGGCTAAATAGTTGTTCCCTAAATGTAAGCTTTGGATAATTTCCAACAGTCCCAAGAACAATAAAATTCCAGGGAATAAAGTCACAATGAGAATACCTGCAAGGATAACTCTGCCACCCCAAGGACGCAACCGTGCTAAAGCATAAGCAGCAGGCGCACCCAATACCAAAGAGAAAAATGTCGAAAGAATCGACACAAAAGCACTATTTAAGATGTAGCGCCAAAACGGACGACGGGCGAATATTTCAATGTAGTGATTGAAAGTCAGTCGAGAGGGAAAATAAACGGTAGGAATTTTGGCAATATCTTGATTGACTTTGAATGAAGTTAGTAATTGCCACATTGCTGGTGCTAAACAGAAAATGACGACTAAAGCAACAGTTACCCAAAATAAAATATTTTTCCAAGAATTTTTCATTCTTGTTTTTGGTTTAGGATTTGTCGTCGATGCTTCCTGAGTCACAGTCATAAACTTTGAAATTAGAGATTTTACAGTTAGTCTTCTTAACAGTTACCAGTTATCAGTTATCAGTTTGAAGAAGTATTCAGTATTGCTGAATCCAGAATTCAGAATAGAAGAATCAATTAACTCTTTTATTCTGACCGGAGGCGGAGCGGCTCCGCCTCCGCTCCTGACTCCTGACTCCTTCACTGTGTACTGTGTACTGTTCATTGTGTACTGATTTAAAAGGTGTTGATACGAGATTTGTTGAGTAAAAAACTAGCAATAGCAACCGCCACAATGAGTAGAAGAAACGTAACCACAACCAAAGCTGCTCCATAGCCAAAATCTAAGTAGCGCATGATGGTAGAGTAAATATACAACGATACCACTTCTGTTGCACCACCAGGACCACCTCCAGTCATGACAGCAATCAAGTCATAAATTCCAAAAGCCTGAGCAAATCGAAACAATGTGGCGATGAGAATTTGTGGTATCAACAAAGGCAGAGTAATTTGATAAAAGCTTTGCCAAGATGTGGCACCATCAATTGCATGAGCTTCGTATAAATCTGGTGAAATCGACTGCAAACCAGCCAATAGTAAAATACTAATAAACGGAGTCGTTTTCCACACATCTGCAATTATCACAGCTATCATTGCCAATGTCGGGTCTCCCAACCAGTTAATTCCAGTTTGAATCAAACCTAACCGTAGCAGAATATCATTAACAACTCCAAACTGGTCGTTAAAAATCCAAGCCCAAGCAAGACCAATGAGGGCGGTAGGTAAAGCCCAAGGTAAAATGGCAATTGTACGTACTGCACCTCTACCAAAAAACTTCTTGTTCAATACCAAGGCAATACCTAATCCTAGCAGGAGTTCTAGCAATACTGTTGCGGTCGTGAATATTGTTGTCGTCCCGAAACTCTGCCAAAAACGACCATCTCCCACCATCCGCCCATAATTGCTAACACCAGAAAAGATAGGTTGCAGCTTTGTTCCCAAATTTTGAGTAAAGAAACTTAACCAAAAAGCGCGAAGGATTGGATACCCGAAAACCAACAACAGCAACAGCAAGGCGGGTAGCAAGAAAATCCACGCTGTTCGTTGTTCTCGACTTCTGATTGTTTGCATATTAGTCAACATCAATGAACAATGAACAGTTATCAATGAACAATGAGCAATGAACAATTATCAATTACAGCAGATTGCAAGTAAATGAAGTACAGTACTGAAGTCTAAAACGCAGACTCTAAGCCCTTTTTACTTCTGACCGGAGGCGGAGCTTTCCTTGCTCCGCTCCTGACTCCTGACTCAGGAATTGCTGCTGTATCAAATCGATAATTGATAACTGATAATTTAATTTCAAAGTTGTGTCTTTGAATTGATAATTGACAATAGATTGGTCATGAGTCATTTGTCGTAGAAACTTTGTCTTCAATATCTTTACATCAGAAATTTGCATACACAAAACACCCAATATAGTTACCAGTACCATTTGTTTCATTTTGAATTTTGAATTAGATCCTTCGCTAGCCCCTTTGGGGGCCTGCGCTAACACTAAGGACGCTACGCGATTTTGAATTGTTTAGTAATAGCTTGGTTTCATTCGCAGCAGCTTGCATCGCGCTTTCAGGAGTCATGCGATTTGTGAGTGCTGCACTGAGGTAACGTTGCAAAATATCTGATGCTTGAGCATATTGAGCAATGGGCGGACGTAATACGGCTTGATTAGCTATTTTCAGTAACTGAGGATAATGAGGGTATTTACTAACAATTTGTGAGTCTGTAAACAGTGAACGTCGGCTTGGTACAAAACCCGCTTTTAAAATAAATTGGCGCTGTACTTCTTCATTGGTAAAGAATTGAATTGCTTTCCAAGCTTCTTGAGGATGTTTAGAGGATTTGGCGATTCCTAAACCCCAACCACCTAAACATGCTCCTCCACTATTACCAGGAGTAGCGACCATTGGTATGATAGCTATTTTACCTTTGAGAGGAGAATCTTCAGCATTCGCTAAGGGCCAAACATAAGGCCAACTTCGTAAAAATGCTGTTTGACCACTTTGAAATATCCGTCTGGTATCTTCTTCAATATATGTTGTGACTCCAGGCGGAGAAATTCCTTCTTGAATCGTGTCTTTGAGAAAGGCGATCGCCTTCAATGTTTCCGGTTTATCTAGCCCCACTTCTAAAGTATCAGGCTTCACCCAAAATCCACCAAAACCTTGCAAGACTTCCACAAACATAGCAGCTAGTCCTTCATACTGACGACCTTGCCAAATGTAACCCCAATTCACTTTTCCTTGCTCTTTTAAGGACTTAGAAATTTTGAGCAAATCTGCGAATGTTTCTGGTGCTTGAAAACCTGCGCCTTTGAGCAAATCTTCGCGATAGTAGAGGACTCCGACATCACTACGCACGGGAATTCTGTAGAGTTTACCTTCGTAACGTCCTGCTTCTACATCTTTGGGTGAGAATGCTGCTAATTCTTCTTTTGTGAGGCGATCGCTCAAATCTAATAACCATCCAGCCGCAGCAAATTTCGATGTCCAAATAACATCCATATTTACCAAGTCATAAGGAGAATCTCCCAAAATAAATGCTGAAGTATACAAGTCTTCTAGCAAATTTGTCGAATTTGGACCTTCTACAAGATTAATACGAATCCCCGGATTTTTTGCTTCAAAATCTTTGATAATGCCTTGCTTCCAAGGTTGAGCATCAGGGGCAGTAATCAACATATTCAAGACTACTGGTTGCTGCGGTATGGCTTTTGGGGTAGAAAGCAAGATGATGCACGCTAAAACAGCAAATAATATTCCTGTGTACAATTTGAGTTTTTGTAATATTTTCTGCTGTTGTTTTGTTTTTGTGAATTCAGACATTTTTAGCAAAATATCTCTAGTATACAAGAATTGATTTTCTAGCCTTTGTCTGGAAACACTTTATTATTTTCTGTATTATAGTCGTTATAAATCTTAACTTTTTATGTAATTTTTGGAAAATTTAGATGGGACTTACGCTGTCTCTCTTATTTCTTTGCGTCCTTGGTACGGTGGTTCAGAGCTAGATTTTTGGGACTATACCTTGTTTTGAGGGTTTTTAGGATTTTAATTTTGTCATCTGTGAACGGACTTGGGTTATGAGCCGGTGAACTTGAGTTCTGGGCGTACTCATACCAAGTTGCATTGTCAAAGCGTAATCTGTCCGCAGCGACTGGAACAAAGTCGAAGGAAGCAATCTCATCAACCCTGAACTACTACGCGTAATCTATCCGCAGCGACTCTATTGGTGCCAGAAATTATCCAGACTTAGCTAAAGCTATTGAAGAAGCCTTTAGTAAAGTCTCTCTAAATGATATCCGTAGTTGGTTTACTCATTGTTGTTACTGTACCTCACGCTTACTAGAAAATGCTATAGCTGGTTACGGGAGATTGCTTCGCTCCACTACGTTCCACTCGCTGCGGACAGATTCGCTCTTTGAGTGCAACTTGGTATCAAAGCCAGTTCTAGACAAGTATTGGGATTTTTCGGATATGTCTACTAGACCTCTCCAAAAATGGCTATGAAACCTTTACCGCGCTTGCACTAAAAATCATTTTTGGAGAGGTCTACTGGGAAAAAGCGGAAACTGAATTCTCTTAAAGAGATACTATTTTTTGGCTAAATTTCAAGAGTCAGCATCTCTAATGCTGATTATTACGTACTAATTCGCTACCTCTGCAGTAAGCGCGATCGCACTTACTGCAGAGGTAGTGATAGTAGGAGTTTGACTTTTTCCTCAGATGTCTACTTATTTCTGGCAACGGGTCGCACCCATCCATAAATGCCGGGGCTACCTCGCCGTTGACAATCCGGTGTTAGAATCAGGCAGCGTAGTAAATTCTTTCTTAACTATCTTAGTGTAGCTAGGGTATAGTTTGGGTATGCCGCTTTGATAGACAGTGGCTTGAACTAAATACTTAGTATTTGGCTTTAATCCGGGTACCTTAATTGGTCCGGTCGGTGTTTTAGCTACAACTGGCATATTGCCATGCAGTACAGGATCAAAGTAAAAATTATTGCCATTAACTATGTCTGAAACGGTCTCCTCTTTCTCATCAACAACCTCATCAACACTCCAGTATAGCGTCCCTCCAATCTCAGAGGTGTAGTTAAGCTCTACGCTATTGGCAGTTCGGTTAGATGGTTCGTCGGTGCTTATCTTATACTGTGGAGGTATGTATTTTTTCACATCAGCAGGATTAACTACCTTGGTAAGATTGAGCTGGCCTATACATGTGTTAGCCTCAGCTGAAGCAGTATGTCCATATTCTTTGAACCATGGTCTCAGATCCACTCCCATACCTTTGGAAACAGCGTAAACAAAGAAGTCAGCATTATCAAGGCCTCCGCCAAACTGCTTTGGATCGCACGCTCCCCCTCCGGTCTTCGGAAATTCCCGCCATTGCCTATGAATATTTCTTAGAACTGCCAGCTGATCTATACCGCCTTGAGACTCCTGGTTATAGTAACTAAACAACTGTTCTAGCAGCTCTCCTACATATTGGTCTAGCTTTGTTACAGTGCCATTTGTGATATCGGTATATTCCCTTCCTCCAAGATATTTAGTAATATTTCCGCTAAGAATAGTAACAGCAACCCTGTTGTAATCCGCTAGAGGTTCCGAGAGAGCCATTCCGTCATTTCCTTCGGCTCTTGCTAGTTCTGAAGAACCAAATACATGCCCCAACTCGTGCCAAACAAAGTAGTTCCCACTTCTGAGCTGTGCAGCCGTGTTTTCCTTAAGACTACTATAGTAAAATGGTAATTTCGTGACTTGAGTTGGTCCACTACTAGTGCCTGAGCAGGCATACCCATCAGAGCCAGAGCATATTGTATCGTACTCCAAAGTAACTCTGTACTTAAGATTTGGCGGTTTATGGGCAGGTATGCTATCATCAAGTCCTCTATAATTCAGATGGGCTTTAAAACTGCGATCAGCTGCCTTGGCATAAGCCTCAACTTCTTTTCCGGTTACTATGTCTTTTTCGCCAGTATCCATAGTAAAAATCATATATTTGGACTCAATCTCTAAGAAGCCTCCTCCATATTTAGATTGTACTGTGTCCCATCCAGTTGGAGTTGTTTCGCTGAGCTTAAAATAAGGTGAGTTGTAAGCACCTTCAATTGAAACTGTTATGTTCTCATCATCGAGGGAGGTAGAAGTAAGATACACCAGACCCCCTAAATGCAAATTAATTCTATTGACACCTACGTTGAGAGGATAGTTTTCCCTAAGCTGAAATGGTCTGACAACTGTTGCATTTTTCTCTTTCTCTTTTACATCAGAATGATTATTAATCCTTAGTCCAAGTTTACCATCTCGGGCAGATGGAATATCAGGTACAGTAACTGTAAGAGTGCTGTTGGGGTTTGCATAAAGTCGGGCGGACGTAACATGCTCCGGCTGCCCATAGTCTCTTAGGTAATTAGGCTCGTCCTGAATATTGAAGGTAACGTTGGCAGTAACCGGAGTTTGGCCAGTTATGGTCGGCAACATCCAGTAGTTTAGTTTCATATCCTTGACAAGAGAGTCTCTGAGCACTGCAAGGTAGGAAATGGGACTGGCAAGCTTTTGGAAAGATTTTTGTTCTAGAGTTAGAACATTGGGATACTTAGGAGAGTTACCACGCCACTGGTCGAGCATGTTTAATACTTCTGCATTATCAGTATCAAGTAAAATTCTGACCTTAATCATTGCCTCTTCCACTGCCGCATCTGTACCAGCTTGTTTATATTCCCTATCTTGCAAGATTTGGATATGATTGGCCAGTGGGGTTACCTGAGGAAGCGTATAGTTGCCAGCGACAGGAGAATTAACGGGAAAAGTATTGTTGTTCGGCTCCACAAACTCGGTTGTCATGGCAATACCTGCTGTTGTCAGGATTTTATTTATGCCTTTTGGAATATCGCTATTCCAGGTGGACTCAGCTCTGGTGTACGGCTCCTTTATCAGCAAACTGCCTCCACCATTGACATATTCCAGAAGTGCCTTAACCTCTGTATCCTTTAATGTGGGAGTAGGATTGACACTGCTCCAATTTTCCACAACGTAGGTTACAGGGTAAGTTACCGGATTAGCTAGCTCCTTACTTAGGGTTGTAAAATCGGTTGTCTTGATAATACTTAAGTTCCAAGAAGAGTGGGCGTCACTAGCCTGCTTTTCATGATTGGTCAACAGATTCATTTTATTGGTCGAAGTTGCACCAGCGTAAACGTCCTTTGATAGCCAATTCAAGGAGTTAGACAAAAATTGAAGCTGATTGCCATCGTCGGATTTAGGCAGGGCAAAATCCGAATCGCTTGATTTATAGCTTTTTCTGGCATATACAACAATCCTCCCTTTTCCATACTTGGCTCCAGCCGCTACAATCTTGCCGCCGCTATCGGCCAGCACTCCAAAAGCCTCGCTCCCAAAAGGGTATAACACACGTGTCTTGTAATTGTCAGAAGACCCGTTTTTATAAGCATCCAGAGTTGTTAGGTCGTTTAACAGGGAATTTACACTGACCTGTTTTTCGTCTTGAGTTAAAGCCTGCTGAGCTAGGAGCGTCTGATTGGCTTGAAGACTGATTGGGTCGCTGCTAATCTCTGAGTCGAGGTTGAGAGATAAGGCACTTGCTGACAGATTAATGAAAATGATAGCTATTACACTAATCATCTTGATTAAACTTATGAATGGCTTATTTGTAAACATAACTACTTTGTTTGTGTTGGTTTGTTGCTGTTTTTGTTTTTCATTTGCGGTTCGGGGATTGCTTCACTTCATTCGCTGCAGACAATTGTTCAACTGGACATGATATGACACGATCGCCTTTTGCTGTAAAAACTGCTAGATTGCCCTATCACATGGCAATACAGATGAGGGTGAAATTCAAGGCGCGATCGCGGTGGTTACTCCTTACCCAGATCCAATTGCAGTATTCATCCTCACTGATAAATAGAGTAATCGCTACCTCAACTGTTTAATTGATTTAATTTACACAGTTAGTCCCATGCTGTGACTCGATGTACACGGATGCCAAACTGTTGTTTAATCAATTCCCCAACTTTTGATCCACTCCATAATCCACCATCTTCTGGGGGTGACTGTAACTTTTCAAAAAGCTCTTTAAGTTGTTCGGATGTTAGGGCTTTGTGTTTGCCTCCTGGGCTTTTTCTATGTCCGTCTACAATCCCCTCTGCTCCAAGAGCGTTGTCACGGCGAGCAATTTTACGTACTCAATCAGGGCTAAAATCCGTAATTTCCGCTACTTGCTCTACTTTCATTGGTTTTTCTGGGCGGCTCAATAGACGAATCACGCTCTCATCGACTGCGTTCTTTCACATCTCGACAACGACGGTAGCGCTATCGTTAACTCTGCATAATCCAGATGAGGAATGATATCGATTCGAGTACGAGGCATGACTGCACACTGATTTTACTCCCACTAAATAATAATATTGATCGCAACTTCGTGTAACTTGAAATTTTCTGTGAATTTTTTCTACTGTTGGGTTAAGGATAGTAAAGTGCATAAGCAGCAAATAGCAATCTTGTAAGCGCTATGTTTGCTGTCACATGCAGTCTATAACAAGGTTATTAAAATAGCAATATGCGGTATCAATATTTTTTAGGACTTACGCATCGTACATAAGTACTATACGCAATTTGGGTAGGGAGCAGGGTAAGCGCATTTTAATTTGCGTGTGAAAAATGGTACTGTAATGGGGTAGGGTAGTGAGCAATAACTCTGTGATGTCAGGCTATTACCCATGTATAAAGGCTTTGGTTCTCGTCCCCCAAGTCAACCGTCGAACATTTGTGAGTGTTGCCGAAGCAACGACGTTGACCGAGCAACTGCAAAGCTAGTTTAGGGAGATTGAAGACCTACGAGTAGAACGTACCCGTGCCCACTTGTTGATTGATATCCTAATGATCGGAATTTTAGCAGTAATCGCGGGGGCTTCATTTGGGCTTAATTTTTGTCTAAGTCCCGTTAAGAAAAAAGCTCAAGCTTTTGGCTTGGAACTCATCCCTATTTCAACCTCGACGGAATGTGTATCTTAGAGGATGTTTTAAAAGTGGGGGGCTATTATCCACCAAGACTATCGAAAAAGATTTGGAATAGAAAGTAGTTATAGACCGGAGGCGGAGCGTCTCCGCCTCCGCTCAAAAATATCTGCCGAATCAGAACAACTAATAAAAAGCCAACCTTGAGATTATTGTTTGTTGGCATCTCTTTTATTTTAGTAAATATCTGGGTTAATCCTCTCTGGTTAAAAATTGGTCAACCGAGGAAAGATGGACGATTAATTTATCGTGAACTGTTTAGTCTCAAACAGATGTTGGCTTTCTTGCGTCAAGCTGTTGAAAAAATACATGAAGTCGTTGAAGGCATTTATCTTCCCTCGGCTTAGTTCTCAGAAACTAAACTGTCACCTGATATAAGCAAATATCATAGATGACCAACCTACTTGCTTAAACGCTGACCGAGGAAAAGTATTACAGACTACACAATTTGCCAATGATCGCTCTTGGGGGAAAAGTTTGTGATCTACAGAAATTAGATGTGTAACAACTTATCAGTATAAAATGTATTTTTTATACTTGACAAAGCATTGCATCTTGTCTTAATTCTACTGTTGTAGATGTATCCATCAAATAAATAGTTACTAACAGTAGAAATCCTGCTGTACTCTTCCAAGTTGAAACTATCGGAAGGTTTGAGTTTATTCAGAACAGAGAAACCAATCTATGTTTGCCAAAGTGTTGAAAAGTTTGCTCGTCTTCCTGCTTTTGTGCTTATTCATTTTTCCCAGTAGAGCTATTGCAGCTCAAGTAGCTCAGGGAATAACCGTAGTGTCTGAGCAAGGAGATATGCTCATTTCGGGGCGGACAGATTCAGGTGCGCTATTATGTATGGAGGCTAATGGCAACAGCGTTATTGCTGGAATTTGTAGAGGGGATCTCGGTAGAGGGGATCTCGTCCAGCAACTCTGGTCAATGGACGATCAGGGACACTTAAAAAGTCTTGCAGATGTTCAGCAAGAAAAGTGTCTTGATGGCGGTTCACTGAGTAGTGGTACTAAAACCACGTTAACTTCATGCAAAGACACATCAGGTCAGTTATGGCAATATGACAACGGAGTGTTTAGAAGCAAGTCTAATAACCAGCGAGTTCTCGATGGTGGTTATTTGGGTGCCAACATTCTTATTTACGGTTACAATGGCTACAGGCAGCAGCATTGGAGCTGGGGGAAAGAGGATCGCGAATTCTTAGAAGCCAATCTAGACAAGTTACCGATTCGCTACCCGATTGCACTTAGCGATACATTTACACAGGAATTGGAAAAGGCTCAGTTTCGTCAGGGTACGTTTCAACCACCAACTAAGATTATCTCGCCGCCCGATGTGAGTGATTTTCCGGGAAATATTGAGCCAGGCGCTGAAATTGTCAACAAAACGATTGAATTTGATCGTGTGTTTAATGACCGTGAACAGTTCAGGATGAGCCAACCGCCCAAAAACTGGAAAATCACGGGTTTATACGCTCGTCCTGCTGAGGAGCTAATCGTTAATGTGAAAAATGCAACACGGCAAGATCTCAAGGGCGTTAAAGTCCGGATGAATACCCATACCGATGAACTTGCTCCCGATTCAAAGAATGTTAAACAAGATGGCAAGTTTAAGAGACCACCAATTGTGACCCTACGTTTACCCTTAGAACCTGGTCAGAATCAGGTGCGTAATCAATACGGTGGTCTGATTTTTCTAGAATCTACCGACAGCGCTGACAAGGTACTTGATATTGAGATTCAAGATGCGGTGGAAGCTCCACATTATATCCACGGGGTAACAACTCCAGAGCAATGGAGAACTATTCGGAACAACCCGGCACCTTGGGCAGTGATAGAGACCACGAAGGTCGTGGTCGTCGTGCCATCAAGCGATGTGAGAAATCTTGATAACCAAGAATCACTGGGAAGCATGTGGGACAATATTGTAGGGTGGGTAAGTGAGCTAGCTGGCTTTTCTGAAAATCCAGCTTTGCCCCATCGAACCCCGCAGGGCAAACAGTGGCTTGTTATGGATAAGCAAATCTCGGCAGGAAGCGCACATGCTGGCATTCCTATAATGTTCTCCCCCGGCTATAAATTAGCTGATGTAAATGCTATTAGCAAAAGCGGCCGCACGGGTTGGGGAGTTTGGCATGAGCTTGGCCATAACTACCAACAGCCTTTATGGGCGTCCACTTTTGGAGGTGAAAGCACGGTAAATCTATATTCGCTTTACGTGCAGGAAAAGCTGGGAGAGCCAGACGAACTGATAAAGCGCAAAGATTACATCAAAGCGATCAATCTGCTGAATGACCCCAACATTACCGATAAATTTAACAAGGCTGGTGATTGGGGAAAGCTGGTGTTTCTGATGCAGATAAAACACGCTTTTCCAGAAGGATGGGATATCTACAAGGAACTTAACAAGCGCTATCGTGAACTGTCAGCTAACGAAGTGGCTCAGCTCAAGGACGATCAGGCAAAACGAGATAAGTTCTATATCTTGATGTCTGACATAACCGGGCACGATCTGACCAGTCATTTCGACAAATGGGCTATTGGGCTTTCTTCGGCAGCAAGGCAAACTGTCCAAAATATGAACTTGCCACAGCCATCACAAAATATCTGGGAAATAAACCCTGAGAAAGCATAACAAACATGTCAGGGACTTCCAAAAAAGAAATTATCCAAAGAAAGAGTTATTCAAGTTAATGAGTATTCCAATTCAGGTTTCACCGCCAACGAACGATCTGAGCCTGTCAAAAGACCAGACGTTAGCCGAACTGGTGAAAGTCAGCATCCCGAAATCTGGGGTAGTCCCCAAAGTGGATGTCTATTTTCTCGCCGACACGACAGGTAGCATGGCTCCAGCGATCGCCGCCGTCAAGAGTGGCATCATGGATGTCCTAACCCAAATCCAAGCGCTAGGGTCCGATGTCTGGTTCGGGGTTGGTGACTACAAAGACTTTCCGGCCCCGGTTGCTGAGCAACATCCCTACGCCTTCGCCCACCAATGTAGCCTGAGTGCCAATATCGCCGCCGTCAAAGCGGCAGTCGATACCTGGACAACCACTCCCGGTAAGGACATTCCAGAAGCTCAGTTCTATGGACTCGATCAGGTGGCCGAACCACCAGGTGGCAAGATCGGTTGGCGTGCCGATGCCAAGCGGATCATCGTCTGGTTTGGTGACGCCGCCGGACACGACGCAGTCTGCCAGAAAATCTCCGGCCTATCCTACGACATCACCGAGGCATCGGTCACCGCTAAGCTAGTCGCAGAGAAGATCAAAGTGCTGGCCCTCAGCTTGAACATCAACCCTAACTCCCCAGAGGGGCTGGACGACGAGCCGAAATTGGCACCTCAATATAACGGGTATCAGGAATTCTGCGGCGATTCTGGCGGCACCAAAGGACAAGGGACAAGGATTGCCAAGGCGACGGGTTGCAAACTGGTCCAAGGTGTGAGTGTGGATACCATTATCGAGACGATCACCACGGAATTAGCAGCACAGATCACCGCGTTCGGGAACATCAGTCTGGTAGCCAGCGGTGCCACGGCACAGTTTGTGCAAGCGATCGCACCTCCCGCTGGTCACGGTCCACTCAGCAGAGACCAAGATCATGAACTTACCTTCAACGTTGACTGGATTGGCACTGTGGAAGGCACCAGCCAGGTTCAGGTCTTTAGCGGCTCTCTCGATGTCATTGCCGATGGAGAAGTCGTTGGCGGCAAGACAGTCCAAATTACAGTACCAATCTCTTTTCCACCACTACCCCCACTTTATCCCGAGGAGGATATTATGATCCCACGCCCAGATGATGTTTCCGGTACCTGGATGTTGATTCACCAAATGACGGCTAGTTATTTACTACCGGCGAATGGCTCTCCCAATCTCAACGACTTGATCTGGACCTGGAACCAAGATCCTCCTAATACTACGGCATGGAGACAAGGACACCTGTGGGTTCTGGAGAAGCAGACCGATGGAACTTACCGCATCCGGACCTTGGAGGTAAATCAGTTGTATATCCAAGCGCCAATCCAACCTGCGGCTAATGGGTCTATAACTTTGCAACAGCACAGTCAAAGTGAGTTGCAGTCCTGGGTATTGGTTCCAGTCAGCGGTGATCCCAACACTTATGCCATTCAACCGAAGTCATTCCCCAACTCTGCCCTTGGTCTTTTTGCCAGCCAAGAACGACGTGATTCCAACGCCAACGGCATGATGGTGGTCGCCAGCAACACCTGGGGAAAACCAACTTTCCATCAATATTGGCGACTGAGCCAGCCTCCCGCTAATGCCAAATGAGAAAAAGCTGACGGGTTGACAAGAGCGATCGCACTCTCTGCGACGACATCAAGTAAACACCCTTCACCCCACATCCCTCTGTTGCACATGCTAATCTCGTACTTGCTGACGAGAGATGAGATTGCACAATTATAGGCGATCGCACAGAGTACTCTTCTTTAGACGAGGCGATCGCCTGCGGGCGTATCCGAACCGTATTGCAAGTGGATGAGTCTCAAACACTCGTCCGCGAGTCTCAAACACTCGTCCGCGAGTCTCAAACACTCGTTCACGAGTCTCAAACACTCGTCGTCGAGTCTTAAACACTCGTCCGCGAGTCTTAAACACTCGTCCGCGAGTCTTAAACACTCGTCCGCGAGTCTTAAACACTCGTCCACGAGTCTCAAACACTCGTCCGCGAGTCTTAAACACTCGTCGTCAAGTCTCAAACACTCGTGAGCTTATCCTAACCGTTGCACATGCCAATCTCGCGCTTGTTGACGGATAATTTCTAATTCTTCTTGAGACATTCGTTCAAGATGTCCCAAAATAAAACTCATTCTTCCTTGAAACTGAAGTTGACTGCGGTGACGATCAAGAAAATCCCAATAGAAGAAATTGAAAGGACAAGCATTTTTCCCGACACGTTCTTTAGGGTTATAAACACATCCCTTGCAATAATCGCTCATCTTATTGACATAATTACCAGATGCTGCATAAGGTTTCGATGCCAATATTCCACCATCAGCAAATAACCCCATACCAATCACATTTGTCTGCATCACCCAGTCATAAGCATCAATAAACATGGCATGAAACCAATTTTCCACCGCTTGAGGCGAAAGACCTGCAATCAAAGCAAAATTACTCAAAACCATCAGCCGCTGGATATGATGAGCATAACCAGTACGTAGCAACTGAGTGAGTACCTGGTGCAGACAATTCATCTTCGTCTCACCCGTCCAGAAAAACTCAGGTAAAGGTTGGGTGTGATTAAACCAATTCTTTTCTGGATAATCTGCACTCACAAAATGGTAAATCCCATGCATATATTCCCGCCAACCCATCACTTGACGAATGAAACCTTCTATGCTGTTTAAAGATAGTTGGTTTTGGTGGTAAGCTTTCTCTGCTGCTTGAATAACTTCCAGAGGTTGGAGTAACCCAATATTCAGGTACGGAGATAGCATAGAATGCCACATTGTCTCTTCCCCTGTCACCATAGCATCCTGGTAAGGACCAAACTCAGGTAGACGATTTTTTATAAACCAGTCTAATATCTGGAGTGCTTGAGAACGAGTCACTCCCCAGCGAAACGGTTCTACGTCTCCGTAAAGCGGAAAAGAAAGAGATTTGACGTGTACAATCACATCTTGAGTGATTTCATCCGGTTCAAACCACTTGGTTGATGGCGTATTTAATTTACCTTTTGGCGGTTGACGGTTCTGTTTATCAAAATTCCACTGTCCCCCGACTGGTTTATCACCCTCCATCAAAATTTGAAAACGTCGCCGTCCTTCTCGATAAAAATCTTCCATGATCAGACGTTTACGACGTTTTGCCCAAGTTGTGAACTCTTCTACACTCCATAAAAAATGATTGTTAGGAATAAGAGTAATTTTGCAGTGTAAAGAAGCAAACTTTTCAATCATTTGGGTGAATGGTTTATCATTTGGCGTCATCACCCGCAACTCAGTAATTTGATTTTCCTTAACCCACTCTTGGAGTGGTGTTTCAAAATCCTCAGCTAATTTGTAGGTAACTGGATAACCAAATTCTCGTAATTCTTCAGCAAAATGTCGCATTGCTGACCAAACCAACACCAGCTTTTGTCGATGGTAAGGGCGTTCTTGGACATGATGCAGCGACTCAATCATGATCACAGGCACTTTATCTTGACAACTTTGCAGTGCTGCTTGTTCTATCCAAAGTTGGTCGCCTAATATCCAAACGCCGATGGTCATTTTTTCCTCTCTCTGTGTCCTCTCTCTTGAAAAGGTATGAGCCTCGCTCCTTTGAGAAGCTTACGCGCTTCGGAGGAAACCTCCGCTCATACTTTTCGCTGCTTCCTCTGCGGTTAAAAAAACAGGTATTTTTAAGCACCGGAAGGGAGTAAGATTTTGCTTTCAACAATTTGTTAATCTTGCCACGAATAAATCAGGGGGCGACACAATCAACCAAAAAAGCCTGCCCAATTTTTCAGGATCAGGCTCCGTAATAGGGTTGTCCATTCTTGTCTATGAAAAATGAAGCGGCTTTTTCATCAGCCTATCTTATCATTCATCCAGAGCAACAACTTTTCTAAAGTTTTTGGAAAAATAGTATTGTCAGTAGATGACAAACTTTTGGAAACTGACGGAAAAATAAGGGTTTCAGCCTGAGCGAATCACGAGCCAAATAGTTCTCTCTTAAGAGCGATCGCGATATGACAGCTAGCGCCATTGGCTGAAATGCTGATTAAAAAGCGCTTTCCTGATATCGGGGTGTTTGACTGAAATGCCCATATGGCAGGAGTTCTAAAAAACTTTGTGATCTACTGATATTGCAATCCAAGAGTTTCTGAAGTAACTCTGCTTCCTCGTAGAAGGTAATTCGCTCCATTGAAGATAATGATAATCATTGCGACAGGGAGAAAGTAGCAGCCGACGGCTGCCACTTTCTCCCTGAGTTTTGTAGTAAATTTAGGGCGTTGCTGAATCCATGTATGAAAAAGATGTCGTGTGATTCCAAACCCTTGTCTTGACGTACCATGGTTCGCCAGCGCGGCGCAGGAGGGTTTCCCGACAGAGGCGACTGGCGTCACGTTTCTACACTTGGATTGATACTTCAAATCAGCAACGCCAAATTTAGTAATTTGAATTCATCGCGTTCAAAGTTAGCGACCAATACCTACATATTGGAAACCTGCTCTAACCATCATCTCAGGATCTAGGAAATTACGACCGTCAATCATGACAGGGTGACTCATCAACTGTGCCATCTTAGCGTAGTCCAAGTTTTTGAACTGTTGCCATTCCGTCACAAGCACTAAAGCGTCACAACCATCAGCAAGTCTTTCGGCATCGGTTTCTACCAACACACCAGAAAGACCATGACGCATACCAGTTTGAGAAACAATTGGGTCGTATGCCTTAACTCTAGCTCCTAATCTGTTCAACTGCTCAATAATATTAAGCGCTGGAGCATCCCGCATGTCATCTGTATCGGGCTTGAAGGTTAAACCCAGCAATCCCACAGTTTTACCTTTAAGAATTTTCAAGGCTTGCTGGAGTTTTTCAATCGCAAGCAACCGCTGGCGTTCGTTGACACTGACAGCTGCTTTGAGTAACTGTGTGTCATAACCGTAGTCATCTGCAGTGTGAATCAGTGCAGAAACATCTTTGGGGAAGCAAGAACCACCCCAACCAATGCCAGCATTTAAGAATTTGTTACCAATACGGGAGTCTAAACCGATACCTTTTGCCACTTGGGTCACATCAGCACCAACGCGATCGCAAATATTTGCAACTTCGTTAATAAAACTAATCTTCGTTGCTAAGAAGGCATTAGCAGCGTACTTAATCATCTCCGCTGAACTCAAGTCTGTGACGAGCACTGACACTGGGGGTAGAGATGGATCAGTTGCAAACTTGCGCTCTACAATCGGAGCATATAGTTCTTGCATCATGGCGATCGCCCTTGGACTGTTACCTCCTAAGACGATACGGTCAGGGTTAAAGGTATCATAAACCGCTGACCCTTCCCGCAAAAACTCTGGATTACTGACGACATCAAACTCAGCTGTAATCTCAGGTAACTTATCATAAGTTGGCGCTCCACCAGCAGTGATGAGTGTTTTTTGACGTTCGGCTATGCCATCTAAAACAATCATCCGCACCCAGTCTCCCGAACCAATGGGCACTGTAGATTTATTGACAATCACCTTATACCCACCGTCTAAATGTGTACCAATACCACGGGCGACTGCTTCAACATAACGGGTATCGCTCTCCCCTGTTGGTAAAGGTGGGGTTCCGACTGCAATAAATAAAATTTCTCCGTGAGCGACTCCTGCAGCCAAGTCTGTTGAGAACTCTATTTTACCACTATGAATAGCAGACTGCATAATGTCTGACAGTCCCGGCTCAAATATCGGCGACTGTCCAGACTTCATGATCTTGACTTTCTCTTCGTTGTTATCTATGCAAACAACATCATGACCTATATGAGCTAAGCATGCACCTGTTACTAAACCCACATAACCAGTACCGATGACGCAAACACGCATTTTATGTAGTTCCTCACTTTTCGGGGTTAATTTTTTTCAGAAGACATTTTTCGCTTTGAAAACCTGAGTCGAAAACTCAAGACTCAGCATTCTTGAGGCGATCGCGGAAATCTTCTATAGTCAGTTTTAACCCCTGTTGCAAAGGAACAGTAGGTTCCCAGTTTAACCAAGTTTTTGCCCTTGTAATGTCAGGACGACGGCGACGTGGATCATCAGAAGGTAATGGTTCAAACTTGATTTGTGCGTCGGGGTTCACCAAATCTTGCACTGTCTTCGCCAATTCTAAAATCGTATATTCATCAGGATTTCCCAAATTGACTGGACCAATATATTCGTTATTCATCAGTCGTATCAGTCCGTCCACCAAATCTGATACGTAACAAAAACTACGGGTTTGCGAACCCTCTCCGTAAACGGTTAAAGGAATACCCCGCAATGCTTGAACGATAAAGTTGCTCACAACTCGACCATCGTTTTCCAGCATTCGAGGCCCATAAGTGTTAAATATGCGGGCTACTCGAACATCGACTTTATTTTGTCTATAATAATCAAATGTTAAAGTCTCAGCAATTCTTTTGCCTTCGTCATAGCATGAGCGAATTCCAATCGGGTTAACGTTACCCCAGTATTCCTCGCTTTGAGGATGAACTTCTGGATCACCGTAGACTTCACTCGTTGAAGCCAGCAAAACTCGTGCCTTCACACGTTTTGCCAAGCCTAACATATTAAGCGTCCCCATGACGTTAGTTTTAACTGTTTTCACAGGGTTGTACTGGTAATGTACTGGGGAAGCTGGACAAGCCAGATGATAAATTTGATCAACTTCCAAACGAATTGGTTCAGTGATGTCATGGCGGATCATTTCAAATAAAGGATGCTCCGACCATTTGAGTATATTTCGTTTGTGTCCTGTGTAAAAGTTATCTAAACATAGGACCTCGTCTCCACTTGCTATTAGTCGGTCGATGAGATGGGAGCCAATAAACCCAGCACCGCCCGTCACCAAAATTCTCATAGTTCCCCAGTTGCTTACAGATATTTGCAGTTGCGATTGCGTCTGTATTCAGACTACCCAGCCTTAAAACCAAAATACACTATCAGTGTGGATTCAGAAGGTTTTGTTAAACCTAGCAATTTGCCCCTGAATGCTTTTTTCTATATTTGCATTTTTTCGCTTCAGACTTCAATTGTTAAACTAACAAACATCTTTAGGTTTCCATTAGCAAAATAACAGAAATATCTGCAATCTGTAAGCTTTATTGCAAGATTTTACAAAATCTTTAAAAAAATAAAGTTTTTCGTAGAATATGCAAAAATTAGGTAGCTAAAGGTGTCAAAAGCAGATACTTTATATCCAGGTCAAAGTTTTTAGCTGTATGACAAGACCTGATACACAATTTAGTTCTTTTTCCGACGTTGATTTTTGATTTTTACTGTACGAATGAATTTTTTCTTCTCAAACACCAAACTTTCAAGGATTGCAAGAAAACAGAAGTCAATGAAGAAGAATTCAGAATTCAGAAGTCAGAAATCAGAATGCAATTAGTGGGGGCTTGTGACCCGCCACGCTATTGTTGACCACCAAATCTTCGATTTGGTGGGGGCGGTGAGTACCCTCAAGTCAATGAAGAAGAATTCAGAATTCAGAATTCAGAAGTCAATGAAGAAATCAGACTCCTGACTCCTGACTCCTGAACGCCAGGTGCTTTATGCCGGGGGACCCCTTCGGGTTCGCCAGTTGCCTGTTGTCGGGAAACCCTCCCGCAGCACTGGTCTCACCGTCCACCGCACTGGCTCCTCCTGACTCCTGACTACTTCTTTGGTCACTTCAAAAGCAATAGAAGATTACTTATGTATGGGGATTGATAATTTTGAATGAGCAAATTAAGCCAAGAGGTGACGGCTGCGATTTGATTTCAACGCAAGTGCCATAAAAGCAGCCCAAATCACACAATTCCTTCAGACATAGTGGCTGTGGTACTAGTATTAACCTCAGTTGGTACAATGACAGCTTGAGTACGTTGAGGTTCTCCAAGCATGACAATTGAGCAGGTTAGTTGCTTTGCCAATTGAGTTGTGACGTCACTAATTGCTAATCCTCCAGGAATAGTACGATTACGCATAAAAGGTAATACGACTAAATCATATAGTCGTGCTGCTTGTAAAATCGCTTGAGCTGTATTCTCATGAGCAATAATTTGGATTTCTGGTGGGTTTTGCAGTGCCAATCTAGAAATAAGTAGAGATAGTTGCGAGCGTCTCCAAGCAATCTTACTTGAACTCGTACGACGTTCACAGACATTTAGGACAGTCACTTGAGCTTGATTTGCATCTGCTAAAATTTGGGCAAATTTGACAGGCTGCAATGAAGGTGTCATCAAATTTTCAAATGGCACTAATATCCGCTGAATTTTTCTTGGTGATTCTACCAAACGTGTGACTGCCACTGGACAATGAGATGCCCATAAAACGTTATCAATTACGTTACCAAATAAACGTGCTTTGAATCCAGTACGTTTACCCCAACCCATGAGAATCAAACTCGCTTTTTGTTCTCGAGAAGCCCTGCTAATTCCCTGAGCAAAAGCATCATCAATTCTCAGCAATGGTTGTGCTTCCACTCCCAACACTTGACTCAGCGCTACCGCTTTTGCCAGTAATCGTTGGCTTCTTTGCACAGAAGCATCTAGTTGCGGTGCATCCATGTGAGCAAAAGCAGTTGCGATCGCTAGTGGTACAATTGTGCCATTTGATTGTCGTGCCAATAATGCTGCCATTTCAAGAAGGTGCTGCTGTGTCTGCGGATTATAGACAGGAACCACGATAGTATATGAGTTATCTGCTTCGTCTGGGTTTTGCTCAGGCTCGCCCTGAGTTCTTTGCTCTTTCATTGCTGAATTCGTCAAACCCACAGCAACTCGGCTGGTTATGATTGGTCCCAAAGTTGAAGTGATGAGCATCAGGACAATTACGCCATTTAATACCTTGGAATCAAGCAGCTCAGCTCGATATCCAACTAACGTTGCTGCTAACGTTGCACTGACTTGAGGTACAGATAGCGACCATATTGTTAGCGTTTCCTGCCAGTTGTAGCGATAAATCAGTTTTGCCAAAAAAGCAGCTATAAATTTACTTGCGATTAAACCGATAATAATAAAAAACGTTAACTGTAGGGTATGAATGCTTTGTAAAAAAGCAGGCACATCAATTAGCAAACCAAGATTCACAAAGAAGATGGGAATACAAAATACACTGCCAACAAATACAACCTTTTCTTTAACTGGACCTTCCCCCACAGTTTCATTAACAGCCAAGCCTGCTAAAAATGCCCCAACAATTTTTTCTACTCCAATTAATTCTGCTCCTACACAAGCCAGAAAAACGCAGAGCAGGACAAACAAAAATTGATTGCCTTCGTCATCACCAGAACGCCGAAAAAATTCTTTACCCGCCCAATCAAAGCCTACTAAAACGAGAATTGAGTAGAGTATTAAACAACTTACCAATATCATGAGTCGCCAAAAGCTGAATTGGTCACCTCTCATGGCTACACATACAGCCAACACTACCAGGGCTGCAATATCACTAAAAATAGTGGATCCAATAGTAATAGTTATGGCTTTATTATTGACGACACCCAAACGACTAATAATGGGATATGCCAAGAGTGTATGAGATGCAAACAAAGAGCCAATGAATATTGACGAATTCCAGTCAAAGTGAAAAAGACGTCCAACAAAAATTCCCATGATCAGAGGAATCGAGAAGCTCAAACCACCAAACCCCAGTGACTGATTTCTGGTGCGACGAAATTGCTGTGTGTCTATTTCTAACCCTGCTACAAACATTAAGTAAACTAACCCAATATCTGAGAGCAGAGTCATCATTGCTGATTCTGTCTGTAATAAATTCCAGCCGTAAGGACCAAGTACTACTCCGGAAACTAGCAAACCCACTAATCCTGGTAATTGCAACCGCTCAAACAGGATAGGTACAACTAAAATAACTACCAGTAAAATAGCAAACGGAACAATGGGTTCCTTGCCGAGAACTTGGGAAGTTGGTTCCAGCGCCAGAACTTGTAAGATGAGTTCCATAGGTAGGACTGTCGAAGTGGCTATAGTGATGCTTTCATTACTTAAGCGTAATCACGCTTATTTTTTCAATTACAAAAGTCACCCTAATGAAAAAAATCAAAAAACTTTATATAGACTACCTAAACGATTATCTAAAAATGAACGACCTATGGATGGATTTGGCTCAAGATGAACCGCAAGCGATCGTAATCGTCTTTAAGCAACACGCTTAGGGTACGTCCGACTTGGATAATCCATTGTCGCTCAGCTTGGCGTAACTGATAGACATATCGAATTGCGGCTGCGGTTAGAGCATCCACAGGAGCACCATTTACAGAAAGCAGTGTCCGCAAAAAATCTAGTTGTTCAGTGAACTTAATAATTGCTTCGCTTTCACATCGGTAAACCGCTTGATGAACTTGTGGGGGACGAGGAGGCAGATACTGATACACCCGAGCATTTGACAATTTCTTTGCATCTGCTGGCTGCTCAAATCCTACAATTGCAGCACGAAACTCTGTTTTTAGCATAGCAAATATCTGAGGTTGTTCTTCTCGCAAGTCCTGCAGTGACAATCCCAGAGCAACTGCTCGGTGTACGGAATCTACGGGCATAGTCGTTGCATAATACACAACTGCATAAATTTGATTGCCTGACTCTTCATCAACTGAACGTACCCAGCTTCCGAAGGGAGGCATTGAGGGAAAGCTCAAATCGTCGGGTTCCAAACACTGAGCTAAAAATTCACAACTAGATGTTTCGATCACCTCCGCAATATGATTTGGATGGCGATCGCTTCTATTAAACTGTGGTAGGGGAAGACGCATAAGCAATTCGCAATCCGCAAAAAATCAAAATTCAAAAGTGTTAGCGAGCTTCCTTTGTGTTGGTTGTATGTCAGTGAAATAACTTACAGCTTATTAGTCAAAAATCAATATTAACTTTTGACCTTCGGGTATGCAAACAAGCGCATTAATTGGCTCCGTATGGACTTGTACTTTGCGCTTACAAAGGCGTTGCTTACGGAAGGAAACGCCACATGCGTGAGTGTCGGGCATTGATTGCCAATAAGGGCGCAGTGGCTCTCCTTCTGTATAGCGCTGGCTCACTAAAAACTAATGATTATTTAGCTTTTTTACGTCCTGCTGTGGTTTCTACAACTTCTAATTCCCCAAGGCGAAAGGTAACAAGCTTATCCCAGTTACCACCTTCAAACAGGACGGCAACTTTGCCATCACTCAGTCGTTGCACGAGTCCTTCAAAGCGATAGTAGGTATCTTGTGGATTTTTGACGCGAACAGTTGCTCCTGGTAATATCATCGTCTTTTCCTTTGCTTGTTTCCTGTTAATAGCTTAATCTTTCTCAAGCAACCTTTGTATTAGTACTATTTACTAATACTATTGATTAATCATTACCAACTAATACTTCTGCCGTTGTCGAAAATTTGCTACCGATTCTACCAGCCCTAAGGCAATAAAGTTTGTGAGCATTGCAGAACGACCATAACTCATCCAAGGAAGGGGAATGCCTGCCACTGGTGCTAAACCTACGGTCATACCAATGTTGACAATCATCTGAAACACTATCATGGATAAGACACCGACAGCGAGCAAAGAGCCAAAGTTATCTTTGGCAGTTTGGGCAACATGTAATAGGCGCTGACAAACTAAGCAAAAGACAAACAGTACGACCAGACAGCCAATAAAACCAAATTCTTCGCCCACTGCAGAGAAAATAAAGTCTGTATGCTGTTCAGGGACAAAATTTAATTGAGTCATAGGACCTTTGAAAAGACCCCATCCCCACCATTCACCAGCACCAATGGCAATGCGAGATTGGATCAGGTGGTATCCTGCGCCAAGGGGATCTTGTTCGGGGGCTATAAAACTAGTTATGCGGAGTTTTTGATAATCCTTCAAAACATGGTTCCAAGCGAATACACCTAATTCACCACCCAAAAGGTTAAGACCGATTGCGCCTATACCACCAATGATGCTTTGTTTTCCAGGCAGAGTTAAAAATCCAACCAATCCCATGCTAGCTGACCAGATTAACCCTAACGCTGTCAAAGATATCTCGTTGAACAAAACTATCGGTGCTTCTGATAACGGCCAAGCTATGCTGAACAAAATTGCTGCAATCACTGGAGAAATGAGTAGTATTAACCAGCCAGGATTGGCATTTGCCCAGTATAACATCCCCAAAACAATAGCGCCAAAGACGAGTGAGGTTGCTAAATCTGGTTGTAAGAAGACCAATGCCCAAGGCACAGCGGTGATTGCTAAAGCTCTGAAAACATTATCAAGATTAGAAGCAGTACGCTTGTGTAACAACACTGCTAGGGTGATAATCAATCCTAGTTTGGCAAATTCAGAAGGTTGTACGGCAACACCAGCGATGTTTATCCATCGTTGTGCCCCTTTTGCACTTTGACCAACTACCATGACTGCGATCAGGCTAAAGTTGGTCATGGCATAAGTCACCCAGTGCAATTGAATCAGATGTTCATAGCGGCTTCTAGCAATAAATAAGGCAATCGTCAAGCCAATGCCTCCCATGAGCCAGTGCCACCACCAATCAGTGAGTCCTTGATTCAATTCCGTACTGCGGATCATGATTCCGCCAAATATAGTGAGAGCTATTGGCAAACAAAATAACAACAAATCTACTTGTTGCCAAGGTTTGACCCAGTATTTCGAACGAATTCTGGGAAGCGAACGTTTTAACAACATCGTATACTTTTACACTTTTATTGTGAGATTTTAAATTTGGGAACCACTAAAAATCTTTATTCTAGGCTGAGCAACTTCAACCAGGCGAAAATTCAAATTTTTCTATCAGGTTATGTCAAGGCAGCAACTGATACTTTGCCAGCAATGACGAGTGCGATCGCCGTTAACGCTTGGGCACTAGCTGACTCTGGTTCGGCAATTACTACGGGTACACCTTTGTCACCACCAATTCTAGTAGAAATCTCTAGTGGTACGCACCCCAGCAATGGCACTTCTAACTCAGCCGCAGTCTTAGACCCACCCCCGGAACCAAAAATGTCATACTGCTTATCTGGCATATCTGGTGGAATAAAATAGCTCATATTTTCTACTATTCCCAGGATCGGCACATTCATCTGCTGGAACATGCGCAAGCCCTTTCGAGAATCTAACAGCGCTACATTTTGGGGTGTGGTGACAATCACTGCTCCAGCCATTGGCACTGCTTGCGCTAATGTTAACTGAGCATCGCCTGTTCCAGGTGGCATATCCACAATCAGATAATCTATTTCTCCCCATTGCACTTGGTAGAGAAACTGGCGAATCACTCCATTGAGCATTGGTCCACGCCAAATCACTGGCTGATCCCGGTCGATTAAAAAGCCCATTGATACTAATTTGACGCCGTAATTGAAAGCAGGTTCCAGAATTTCGCCGCCTTCTGTGGATCGTACTATCATCTGGGCATCACCTAGTCCTAACATGGTAGGGTCATTAGGACCGTAGATATCAGCGTCTAGCAAACCAACTTTTGCCCCTGTTTGAGCCAAAGCAACTGCAACATTCACAGCAATGGTACTTTTCCCAACGCCTCCTTTGCCACTGGAAACCGCAATGATATTCTTCACACCAGCAACACCAGTGCGATCGCTTATAGTTTTCTGTTGTGGCGTTTCGGCTGTGACCTCTACAAAGACTTCTAGAACTCCTGGAAGCTGTAAAACAGCTTTTTTGCAGTCTTCCACAATAAATTCACGCAAAGGACACGCAGGTGTTGTCAATACCAAGGTAAAGTTAACCTTGCCCTGGTCAATTTTGATGTTGCGAATCATATTGAGTTCTACCAGGCTTTTGCGAAGTTCTGGATCTTGCACTGGTCGCAACACTTCTAGGACTGAACGAGTATCGAGGACATCATACATAATGTTTTTAGTCTTTCTATTTCAATAATTTTTTACAAAAGTTTTGTTATCTTCTAGAATCTTAGCTTTTAGCGACTCGTTAATTGTTAATTAAGTTTAGAATCAACAGTTCACAATTGCGAGTCTATAGTCATATAGTCTCTAGTCGGTGAGTCCAAAGTCACTAGTACCGCTGCCGAGTCAGTCAATATATGGCACTTCGTGCCACAAAGGAGCAATCACGCATTCGCAATCCGGAGAAAAGCTTACATTACAAGCTTTTCGTTTATTTTGTAGACGCCGTTAGGCGGCTTCCCGCAGGGTATGGTAGCTTTATTTCCGCGCCCGACGTCGTAGTTCTTTGACTAATGACTAATGACTAATGAACACTAGTTGTTATAACGGAGAAGATCTCTTTTGGGCGTAGTGATTTTCAATGACTAAAAATCAAAACAACCATCTTTGAGAGATTTTCGCTTTCTTGATACCGCTTGTCTGGTTGCTCCTTCAACTGCTTCGACTAAGGCTCGTGCTACCCGATCCGCGTACGGGCGGGAAAAAGACCAGATTAAGGGCGACAACCAACCACGTAGCGTCACAGAATATGACAAACAAGTGCCACAGACTGTAGATTCTACCTTATAAGTCACCCGTTCCTCTATGCCAGGAATTGCCAGCACTCTGAAACTCAGTAACTCCTGAGGATTGACACGCTCAACAAAAATACGAATGGGAATTGGTGACAACCGTGTGACTGCTTGATAAATGAGTCCAGGTTTGGGTACTAATCCATATGGAACGTTAGTGCTTTTGAGCAATGGATGCCAAGAAACATCTGCTATGTCAACTACTTTTTGCCAAAGTTCATCCACAGAAGCAGAACTGATCTCTCGGTACGTCCGCACCAGAGAAGCGCAAAACCGGCGACGTTTGCGCTGGACGAATTTGGATAACCAAGCTCGCATTTTCCTATTTCTCCTCGCTACACGCTTTTTGGTAACTTTGGCATAGTTAGCATGTGTAATCAGCCCTTGCATTCAAATTTCTCAAATTTGCCCTCAGTATAGTAAGTTGCTATTTAACATATACGCCAAATTGAGGACTCAAAAGTATAACTAATACTTTTTTACTAACCTTCATGAAACAAATACACTCCTTGAGGTAGAGCGTATCAACCAATCCGTATTCGCCTTTAGGTGTTGCTGAAGGCGAGGAAAATACCTCGCGCACCGTTAAAATCTCAGATCCTAACTTAACCATCACTGGATTTTGGTTGATGGCAGCGAAAATCAGATTTTACATCGCACTCTTGTTGAAGAACTTGGTTAAATCTTCAAGTTTATGGTATAAACCATGTAAAAACAACGACTTTTTTGTATATATCTTTTTCATATGTATGTTCGTCAGTACCGTATCTGTGCCTCCTCACTGCGGATGTGGTTATAAATTCTCCTTTAGACAGAGCTTGAGTTTCCTTGGCCGCAAGTGCTTGTAGACTTAATCTTGTGCGAGTTTAGTATTAATCCTAGAACTTTACATAAACATAAACAACTTGAAAAAAATCAACAAACACACAAGCATACGCGCATTTGAGAGAAAATAACTATCTGTAGTCATGCCCGTCAGTGTATTAAAGCGTGACTACAGAAAAAATAGCTCTTTGGGCAATTTTAGCCTGCTTTAAGGCGTCTGTTGCTCATGAATTTTCAATTGAAAACATTGTTGCTTTCCCCAAAATTGTAAGAAATGGTTCTTGAGTCTATGGTGACTAACTCCCAAACCCCAACTTTGCCAGCACAATCTACTCAAACTCTGCCAACTGACACAAAAGCCAGAGTCAGTCAGTTCATGAAACAGTTGCAAGACCAAATCACTCAAAGATTGACACAACTGGATGGTGTGGGGCAATTTCAAGAAGATATGTGGGAACGTCCAGAAGGAGGTGGAGGGCGATCGCGCGTTCTACGTGAAGGTGCAATATTTGAGCAAGCTGGGGTAGGTTTTTCTGAAGTTTGGGGTTCCCATCTACCGCCTTCAATATTAGCGCAGCGCCCTGAAGCCACCGGGCACGATTTTTATGCCATAGGCACCTCAATGGTGTTACATCCTCGCAGCCCTTATGTACCGACTGTTCATCTCAATTATCGCTATTTTGAGGCAGGACCAGTATGGTGGTTCGGTGGCGGTGCGGATTTAACCCCTTATTATCCCTTTGCCGAAGATGCCATTCATTTCCATAAAACACTCAAGCAGGCATGTGATGCTCATCACCCAGAGTATCACCCAGTGTTTAAGCGTTGGTGTGATGAATATTTTTACCTAAAACATCGTGGGGAAACGCGGGGTATAGGTGGACTGTTTTTTGATTACCAAGATGGTCAAGGTGAGTTGTATCGTGGTCCTCATAAAGATGGTGCAGCGGCTATTTACAGTAAGCAAATTGGAACACCAGAACCACGCAGTTGGGAACAGTTGTTTGCTTTTGTACAAGAATGCGGTAATGCCTTTTTACCAGCTTACGTACCAATTGTGGAAAGGCGACACAAAATGGAATATGGCGATCGCCAACGGAATTTTCAGCTTTATCGCCGGGGAAGGTATGTAGAATTCAACTTAGTGTATGACCGAGGCACCATTTTTGGATTGCAAACCAACGGACGCACTGAGTCAATCCTGATGTCACTACCACCCTTGGTTCGTTGGGAATACGGTTATCAACCTGAACCAAACTCCCCAGAAGCTCAATTGTACGAAACCTTCCTCAAACCTCAAGATTGGGTCAACTGGGTAACTCAGTAGTCCCAAATCATGATCACCGAGTACTGAGTATAAATCACCAAGAAGTTTAGATTGCTGTCAGAGGCTAAATCTAAAAATTCCTTACTCAGTATTCAGCACTCACCACTTCTTTAGTGAGTTAAACTACTAAAGAGATGCACTTAGCAATAAAAAAGACAGTCGTTGCTGTAGCTTTTTGATCACAGGCTACAGCATCATACAAGACTGTTACAGATTCGCTAACTCACTCAGCCCATAACTCATTTCAGTACAAAAAATGCGGAATAGCTGAGAAAACAAGGGTTATAGCTTTTGCTCTCAAAAAGCGAAACTATACAGTAGTCTCTTTCTAAAGGAGTGTCAAGGGAAAGTTCAGTGATACACATAGAGCAAAAAACTTATACAACCCAAGACGGAAATACCGTTATTGTTTTAACACCGACTGGTCGCTTAGACATTACCACTGCTTGGCCATTTCGCTTGAAATTGCAAGAGTGTATTTCCAAACTCAGTCGTCATATCGTGGTAAATCTCGGTCAGGTCAATTTCATAGATAGTTCTGGTTTGACATCTTTGGTTGCTGGAATGCGGGATGCTCAAAAAAATAAAGGTAGTTTTTGTATTTGTAGTGTCCATCCAGATGCAAAATTGGTGTTTGAAGTCACCATGATGGATACAGTGTTTGAAATTTTTGAAACCGAAGAGGAAGCATTAGAAAGTGAATCTCGTAGTATTGCTAGCTAAAAATATTGCTGGGTGAGGTATCGCAAGTCTTTCACACTCCCTCATCTCAAAACAGCAAATGCATGGTAAGGTGTTAATCCACTGTTTTCCCCTAACGCCTGAATTGATGCATTTGTACTATCTAGAATCCCAACACCTTAAGGAATTAGTTCAAGAAAGTGGTATAGATTTAAACCTTGCAAGACTCAATTTTCTTTCTTTACAAGGCAGAGCCACATATGAATACCTGCTAATTTCTGAAAGTCTCCCCCGTACAAATACTGGAATTATCAAAAGCAGATTATTACAGCGTTACACTCACATCACAGATGGTGGTTGGTGGTGTTCTGGACTTGATCCCCTGAATGATTGGCAAGCAATGGAGTGGGGATGTTTTAAGCCTAACCAACCTCGATTAAGTGAAAATGGCAAGTTGATTAAGTATGAACATCCTCCCAGCACACCAACCCGAATATTTTGTCTGCGGGTATCACTGGATATCTGGCGGCAAGTTGCTCAACGTTACAATGTACCCATGCCCAACAATATCAACATTGCCTGCAACGGTGAAGCCGAAGGCTTTTGGCAATGGGTGATGAAACGGAACATACCCGTCATTATTTGCGAAGGGGTAAAGAAAGCAGCAGCATTATTGACACAAGGATATGCAGCGCTTGCTATCCCTGGAATTACCAGTGGTTACCGCGTTATCAAAGATGACTTTGGCAAAGTTATCACTCGCCAACTTATCCCAGATTTAGCAGCGTTTGCCATCACTCGGCGTATCTTTTACATTTGCTTTGATTTTGAAACTCAACCCAAGAAAGTTGCAGCAGTTAATAATGCTATCTTCCAGCTAGGATTTCTGTTTCAAGAAAAAAATTGTCCCATTCAAGTCATCAAACTTCCAGGAATAGAAAAAGGGATTGATGATTTTATCGTCGCCAAAGGTGCAACTGCTTTTGAGACAGTTTATCGGCAAAGCGTTGATTTAGAAGTTTACCTTGCCCAAACCAAACCTCACACCGAGTTAACCATTCCTGCTGCACTCACCCTCAACCGTCGCTATTTAGGAGAAATACCGTTCCCCTCGTCTGGATTAATTGGAGTTAAATCTGCAAAAGGAACAGGGAAAACCACAACACTGCAAACTGTTGTGAATCAAGCTAAAAGCAGAAATCAACCCGTATTACTTATTACTCACAGAATCCAACTAGGACGCTTTTTATGCGAAAAAATCGGTGTGCAATGGGGAATAGGAAAAGAAAGCAAGAAAAAACAAGAACAACACAGAGAGAGAATCACAGGACTTTCTCTCACTCCCTCCATCTTTTCATTTCCTAACTCTCTTGGATTATGCGTTGATTCTATTTGGAAGCTCAATCCTGATGATTGGCGAGGGGGAATCATTATTTTAGATGAAGTAGAACAATCTTTATGGCATCTCCTTAATAGCAATACTTGTAAAGATAAACGTATTAAAATTTTAAAAGTCTTCCAGCAGATCATTTCTACTGTGCTGACAACTGGAGGCTTAGTGATTGCGCAAGACGCTGATTTATCAGATGTTTCTTTAGAATATTTACAGGGATTGGCAGGAATTCAAATTATGCCTTGGGTTGTTGTGAATCAATGGAAACCAGAGCGAGGTTGGGATATAACCTTCTATGATTCACCTAACCCAACTCCCTTAATTCATCAGCTGGAATTAGATTTAATGATAGGGCATAAATGTTACGTGACGACTGATAGTCGTTCTGGACGTTACAGTTGTGAAACGATTGAACGTTATCTTCAAGAACGTTTAGAAAGATTGCAAAAGCAATTTCCAAAAACTTTGGTCGTTAGTAGTCACACGACAAGTACACCTGGTCATGAAGCTGTTGATTTTGTCGCAGCTATTAATGAAAAAGTCACTGAATACAACACTATTTTTGTGACTCCTAGTCTTGGTACAGGAATTAGTATTGATGTCCAACATTTTGACCGCGTTTACGGCATTTTTCAAGGAGTCATTCCTGACTCAGAAGCGCGACAAGCGTTAGCAAGAGTACGCGACGATGTACCACGTATTGTCTGGTGTGCGAAGCGGGGAATTGGCTTAGTTGGTAGTGGTAGTACAAATTATCGTTCATTATCTTATTGGTATCAAGAAAATCAAAAAGAAAATATAGCTTTGCTGAGTCCAGTACATAAAATTGATGTCGATTTGCCGTTAGTGTATGACCCTATTCATTTACGCACTTGGGCAAAATTATCTGCCAGGGTAAATGCTTCTATGACCTTTTACCGTCAATCTATGAAAGATGGTTTTATCAGCGATGGACATCAAATGCATATACGAAGTCATGATGTACAAATGAATATTATCCGAGATTTACGACTTGCCTTGATTGCAACTGAACCTAGTGACCTAGCAACCCGTCAAAGATTAGTTTTAGAAATTTTTAAAGTCCAAAAAGATTGGTCGCAAAGTCGTAAGAAATCAAAAGAAATTGACTGTAAAATCAAAGAAATTAAGCAAAAAAATCAATTGGCAACTGCAACAACTATAGCTCATGCAAAGGATATCGATTATGTAGAATATGACCAGTTATTGGTTAAACACTCACTGACTGAAGAGGAACGTAACCAAATTCAGAAATATCTTCTCAGACGAAAGTATGGAATTGAAGTGAGTCCCTTGTTAAAATTACGTGACGAGAAAGGATATTATTGCCAACTATTAACACATTATTATTTAACTCATGATAGTGAGTATCTTTGTCTGAGAGATAAGCAAGAATGGTTTCAGCAGTTATCTTGGGGTGAAGGTAAAGTGTTTCTACCAGATTTAAAAACTTATACACTTAAAGTGGAAACCTTAAAAGCATTGGGAATGCTTCAGTATCTCGAACCAGAACGACAATTTACTGAAAATGATGCAGATTTATTGTTATTGAAAAGTATAACTCTTCAGTGTAGTAAACATCTTCAAAGAGCAGTGGGTATTAATTTATTTCAGGAAAAAGAGTATATTTCACCGACAACAATACTTAAACAGTTGTTAAATTTATTGGGTTTAAAGTTGAAGCGTGTCAAGAATGGAGTTTATCAAATTGACTCTGAAACACTTGATGATGGTAGGCAAAAAATATTTGATGTTTGGCACCAACGTGATGAGTTGATGTTAGCTAATTTTAAGAGTTTTGGTTTTGAGATAAAGGGTAATCTTTCAGATTGGAATGAGACTGTACAATTGAAATCTACCTGTGCAGCGAGGTAAGAATTAAGGCGTCAGTCGTTATAATTTAGATTGAGAAGATTTTGTCCTGGACTACTAATGATATTGTCCAGGGCTTCAATCATCTACTTTGTTCCAGTCGCTGCGGACGGAATACTATATTTGACTGTAACTTGATATAAGTTTCTGCTACCATAGACGTTGCTTATATCGCCTTTGTGTCTCTTGTATAAAGGCTTCTAGAATTTCCCCTGGAACCTCTTCTTCAATTAAAGATTTATAGAACTGTTGAGCTGTGTTTCCAATTTGATAAACTAAATAGGTGTCGCTTCCTGTCCTGATAAATCCTCCAGCAAACGGAATCATTTGTGTTGCGCTCAAACCAATTCTGGCTAATCTATTAGCTCTGAGTACGCGATCAATAATTGCAAATGCTTCATCTTTAGATTCTGGAGTCTGCAGTTCAAAACCGTAAGCGGCTGCAATCTGAAAAATAATTTCAGCTTGGATGAGAGCAATTTCAACATAATCAACCCCGACAGACTCTGCCATTTTATCTGGAACAACACTCATCACTGCAGAAGTTCTGCTCACGCGCAAAAGCTGTCGGCGAAGGAGACGTTGAGCAATTTGTTCGGGGTTTGCTTTTGGAAATTTTTTCCAAAGATGAGCGACAAATGTCTCGATTTCATCTAGATTAATCTGTTCAATATGTACTCTTGCGGCGGCTTCTTTTGCTGTTTGGTTTTCCTCTAGTTTCTTCCTTAGAGATTCTTGATTCTGTTCCAGCTTGTCTCCAAAAAACTGACGTGTTTCCTGTTGTGCTGCTTTCCCTCGATCAATAGCAGATTTTGCCACGTCTTGTCCAAACTCTGTAGCCGACTTAACTGACCTGATAATATTTCGCTTTAAGCCTGTGACTTCGCTAACCATATCCTCACTGATTTGAGAACTGACTTCGCTTAGAGTTTCGCCAAGTTCTTGCAGCGTCTTAGATAAGGACAGTATGTTTTTATTTTTAGAGGTATGATGACCTGATTGCTGACGGTGGAAGTTACTCATTGCCCAACTTTAAAGGTTAAAGCGTACCTACTGAACAAATGTTTCTAAAAATTGTTTTTAAAAATATCTATACTTTTAAGATGTATATTTCATAATGCTTATATAGCACGCAATGAGCCGGATAGTAAACCGTAGGTATGTAGTCGTGAGAGATTAAAAAGTTTTTCTTCAGAGTGCTCCACGGGCGGTGATGCTCCTTTGGAACCCTTGGGATCATTGCAAAATCAGGTTAGAATGCCCCAAATACATGCACCATATTTAAGATTTCTTGTCAATGCGTAAGTCCCAGGGAAAATGCGTCACCTATACCTAAACTTCGTTATCGGTGCAGCATTCTGGCAGCAACTTGTGGTAAGAGATTTTACACTAAAGCACCTGTACAATAATCCTAAAAACCCGGTTTTTGCTGAAAAACCGGGTTAACGCTGGCGCTCAACTCAAAAAAACCGGGTTTTTTACCCCAATGCGTTACCAATCAATTGTCAATTATCAGTTATCAGTTACCAGTTTGAAGAAGAATGCAGAATTGCTGAATACAGTATTCACCAAGGAAGAAATAAAGAATTCCGACTTCTGACCGGAGGCGGAGCTTTCCTTGCTCCGCTCCTGACTCCTGACTCCTGACTTGTGTACTGTGTACTGTGTACTGGTCACTGTTAATTGTTCATTGATAACTGTTCATTGTTCATTGATGTTGACTAATATACCGGCGTTCTAGGATGTGAGTCTGTCTGTAATCCGCTTCATGGCTTCTTCCACATTCTCTCGACTATTGAAAGCCGAAATGCGGAAGTAACCTTCACCTGCTGCACCAAATCCAGAACCAGGTGTGACCACAACATTGCAAGTATGCAACAACTTATCGAAGAAATCCCAACTGGACAAACCATTTGGCGTTTGCACCCAAACGTAGGGTGCATTCACACCACCGTAAACTGCTAATCCTGCGGCTGTTAGTTTCTCGCGGATGATTCTGGCATTCTCTAAATAGAAACTAATCAATTCCTGAATTTGAGCTCGTCCTTCCTCAGAATAAACCGCCTCGGCTCCGCGTTGCACAATGTAGGAGACACCATTGAACTTGGTAGAATGACGGCGGTTCCACAGTTTCCACAGTTCCACATCGGAACCATCGGCTGCTTTTGCTGTTAGCGTTTTCGGAACAACGGTGAACGCACACCGGGTTCCAGTAAAGCCTGCATTTTTAGAGAAAGAACGAAACTCAATTGCACATTCCCTTGCTCCTTCAATCTCGTAGATCGAGTGAGGAAGTTCAGCATCGGTGATATAAGCTTCGTAAGCCGCATCAAAGAAAATGATAGAGCTGTTTGCTTTAGCATAGTCCACCCATGCTTTGAGGTGTTCCTTAGTTGCAACAGCGCCAGTGGGGTTATTAGGGAAGCAGAGGTAAATTAAATCGACTTTTTGAGAAGGAATTTCGGCAGTGAAGTTGTTCTGGGCGGTAATTGGCAGATAAACTAAGCCCTCAAACTCGCCTTGATCATTTGCTGGTCCAGTATGTCCCGCCATGACGTTGGTATCAACATACACAGGATAAACTGGGTCAGTAACAGCGATGATGTTGTTGTCACCGAAGATGTCGAGAATGTTACCGGTGTCGCATTTAGAACCATCGGATATGAAAATTTCAGATGCATCTACCTCGCACCCCCGCGCTTGAAAATCTTGGGCTGCTATTTTTTCCAGTAACCAAGTATAGCCTTGCTCTGGACCATAGCCTCTGAAGGAAGTGCGATCGCCCATTTCTTCAACTGCTTTAATCATAGCTGTGCGGCAAGCTTGGGGTAATGGTTCTGTAACATCACCAATACCCAATTTAATAATCTTCGCATCCGGATTCGCTTGTGCAAAAGCATTGACCCGTCGTGCAATTTCGGGAAACAGGTAACCTGCTTTCAGCTTGAGGTAGTTGTCGTTAATTGTTGCCATAGTCTATTGATACAAATGTCATAGATAAACAGCTTACTGCTATTTGATTAATGATTTGTTGAAGAAAGCTTGTATACTCAATGTCTTACACCATTCTCAATAAGACTTAAAAAACCGGGTTTCTAAACCATAAATTAAGGTTTATACGAGCAAGCATTCTCAAGAAACCCGGTTTTTCACTTCATGCACAATCTGAGTATGAAAATACTCAAACGCAATCAAAATTCACAATTGCTGGAAATCCTTCCGACTCGGACGAATGATTTCCTAGTCGTACAGAAAACAGCGTCTGCATTCCAGCAACTTGAGCAGCTTTGAGTTCAGCTGTGACATCCGAGATAAAGAGAATTTTTTCTGGTGCAACTCCAATAGCTGAAGCTATTTTGCGATAACTCTGAGCCTCTTTTTTGGAACCAGTTTGGGTATCAAAGTAACCGCCCAGAAAACCAGTCAAGTCTCCCACCTCACTGTAGCGAAACAGAAGCTGTTGCGCTTGGATACTTCCAGATGAGAAAATGAACAACTTTTTGCCAGCAGTTGTCCAACGTTCAAACGCGGGTTTTACGTCTGCAAATATTTGCGATCGCAGTATACCATCCCGATACCCCTGCTCCCAAATCTTGCCCTGCAATGATTTTAACCCCGTTGATTTGCGGTCAATAGTAATCAAATGATGGATATAAGGAACAGCCGCCGTCACCTCCGTGAAGTTCCAATCAGGTACTGACAATCCCTGTGCTAAATCAGTTTCATATTCTTGCCTTAACCATTGCAAATCAGTCTGCACCTCTGCTTTGTGCTGATGAATTGTGAGAAAATCGGCTACATGGTCACGGGCAAATGGAAATAATACCCCGAAAACATAGTCAACCGGGGTCGTCGTACCTTCAATATCCAGGAGAATAACATCTGCGGTATCACAATAGCGTGTGGTCATAAGGAAATCAGTACACAGTACACAGTTATCAGTTAACACTAACAACTGTTAACTGATAACTGCTGATTGATAACTAACAATTCAGCGACACCCTAAACTGTCACGAGTTGACACACCTGTCACGGGGTTAACTCCATCAGCACGTTTGCACATCAACCTCACTTCATAGAGATCAACAATTGCATCAGAGAAATCTGCTCCTGTAATCACCGCGTTAAAGAAGTGACTACTGCTGAGCATAGCATCAGTAAAGATAGCATTGGTTAAATTTGCTTCACTAAAGATAACGCGATCGGCAAATGTTTTTGTAAGATTGGCTCCGCTCAAATCTGCCTTGAGGAATGATCCCTTGGTGAGAATAGTTCCACTGAGATTTGCTCCTCGGAAGTTTGCTCCCTGCATATTTCCACCTGCAAGGGACGTTCCAT
Source organism: Brasilonema sp. UFV-L1 (assembly GCF_012912105.1). Taxonomy (GTDB): domain Bacteria; phylum Cyanobacteriota; class Cyanobacteriia; order Cyanobacteriales; family Nostocaceae; genus Brasilonema. The sequence continues at coordinate 40,079 of NZ_QMEA01000021.1, read as the reverse complement.
GTAAATCTTTATTAGAAAAATCTTGATACTGTAAATCAGCAAAGGTGTAGTTGACGGTATTGTCTTGAGCCAGAACAGCGGGGGTATTCAAGAGTAAGCACCAAACTGTCAACCAAAAAACGAGCAAGACGCTAAAAACAGACTGTAAGCGAGTTTTCTCTTTGAGCTTCATTGATATGATACAGAATACATTTTCCATTCAGATACTAGCCCCGATAGGGCTTGAGTCATATTTTAGTTTGATGTCGCGATTGGAGATAGTGTCTTCAAAAGGTATTCTTAAATTGGAATCAGAGTATTAAAATTGCATTCTCTCTAGTTTAGTAGGGAAATGTTTTGAAAGTGTCTGTCAATTTTATCACTTACAGGCAATTGCAAAGGTTGCCATCTTTGTGAAGTTAGTAGTCTATCTTTTTACCGTGCAAAAGCAGTTTCCATAAGAATTTTGTATTTTCATTCGCAAAAGAGGTACACCAATGTCAGAATTTGAAAGAGTGACAGTTCGCCCTATGGATGAGTATAACCAGACATTGGTTTCTTACGTACATCCACCTGATTGGGTTAATCCTCAACCTGCTGATTGTTATGACTTAGTGGTTATTGGTGCAGGTACAGCAGGATTAGTAGTGGCTGGAGGTGCAGCGCTTGTGGGTGGGGGTTTAAAAGTTGCCTTGATTGAAAAGCATCTTATGGGTGGAGATTGTTTGAATTTTGGTTGCGTACCATCCAAGTGTCTTATCCGATCTTCTCGCGTGGTTGGCGAAATGTGGAATGCCAAAACATATGGAATTCGTGCGCCCAAATATGTTGATGTTGATTTTCCTGAAGTCATGGCGCGGATGCGACGAGTCAGGGCTGGGATCAGTCATCATGACTCAGCAAAACGTTTTCAAAAGATGGGAGTGGATGTCTTCTTAGGAAACGCTCAATTTTCTAGCAGTGATACTGTAGAAGTTGATGAGAAAACTATCCGCTTTAAAAAAGCAGTTATTGCTACTGGAACTAGACCTATGCAACCTTCTATCCCAGGAATTGAAGAGGCGGGTTATCTAACCAATGAAACTGTTTTTTCTCTGATTCAAAAACCACAAAGTTTAGTGGTGATTGGTGGTGGTTTCATTGGTTGCGAATTAGCACAGGCTTTTCGACGCCTGGGTTGTGAGGTCATAATTTTCCACAAAGGTTCTCATCTTCTTAATAAAGAAGATACTGAGGCTGCCGAGATTGTTCAAAAAGTTTTTACCAAAGAAGGAATTCGCTTGAGACTGAATTGCCAAATACAGAATGTAGAAAAAACTTACGAAGGCAAAACGCTTTATTTCAAGAGCAATGGTAAGCAAGATACTGTCACAGTAGATGAAATTTTAGTTGGTACAGGACGCGCCCCGAATGTAGAAGGTCTAAATTTAAATACAGTCGGAGTAGAGTATGACGAACGCCGAGGTGTGAAGGTGAATGATTATCTTCAAACAACAAATCCTAAAATTTATGCAGCTGGTGATATCTGCATGAATTGGAAGTTTACCCATGCTGCTGATGCTGCAGCTCGGATAGTGATTAGAAATGCGCTGTTTTCTCCTTTTGGTTTAGGACGACAAAAACTGAGCAGTTTAGTTATGCCTTGGGTGACTTATACTGATCCTGAAATTGCCCATGTGGGAATGTATGAACATGAGGCGCAACAAATGGGTATTGATGTCGCGACGATTAAAATTCCTTTTACTGATGTAGATCGTGCAGTTGCTGATGGAGAAGAAGAAGGATTTGTCAAAATCCATCATCAAAAGCGATCTGATAAAATTTTGGGTGCAACTATTGTTGCCCGCCATGCAGGTGAGATGATTTCACAGATCACAACGGCAATTGTCGGTAATATTGGCTTGAATAAACTCACTCAAGTGATTCATCCTTATCCAACTCAGGCTGAAGCTATTAGGAAGGCTGCAGACGCTTATTATCTCTCTACTGCTTTTACACCAAACACTAAAAGATTCTTAGCGTGGGTGAACAAGTTTTCGTGATCAACAAGCCACTTGCAAAAGTCAAGAAGAATGAAAATGAAACCACAGATAAATACAGATGCACATAGAGAAATGACTTGTGTTAATCTGTGTAAGTCTGTGGTTTGAAATGTTGTAGTTTGTTGAACCTGCAGAAGGATTTGTAATATATTCACCAACAGTATCTGTTACTAGTCAGAGCCTTAGTAGGAATAAGCTCATTAGTAAACCAAGTTCCCAGTACCGCGCAATTGACGTAAGGAATTTACACAATATGGACAGTCGCAGCTAAATAACTGAATTGCAGCGTTGCTTTCCTCCTCCGTAAAGTTCAGCATAGCAACATTCTGCTGTGATTTCCCTGTGGTAATGGTTGCTGAACGTACAGGCGGAGCTTTTGGATTTCTTTCGGAATCTTTAATGCATACAAGAGTGTAACCACCGTGGGGATGTGTTATGCAGGTACGATTGTCGCTGGTATGCGTTAATCGCTGGGTGGTGTTAGCAGCGTGAGCAGGATTGATGATTCCCACCGTAGACATCAGCGATACAAAAATGGAAGAACTAGAAAGCAAATTCAGTATCAGTTTTTTGTTCATGGGTTTGTTTAAAAAACGTGTCTGAGCGCTCAGGTTATTCCATTGACTGTCTAAAGGTCAAGTGAGTTTTTTCCTGAAATCATCTAGTTCGACAATGTACACCACTCAGCAACTACCTCATTCTGGGGTAGTTGGCTTATATCTTGCACCAGGGTTAGAGGTCATTTATAAACTAAATATTAAGTAGGGTGTGTTACGGCTATGTAACGGGGTCTAACACGAAATTTTTGGGCAACACCGAAGATTTGATCGCAGGGAACCTCCGCTCAAACTTCTCGCTGAATACGATAGTCGTCTTGTCCACGCACTTTGTCCCCTAGCCCTTTCAGGGCGGCTGCGCCAACGGGGCGCTGCGCAAACGTGTTAGACCTCGACCCCATGATTAATCGTGGGGCTTTGTTAGCGTTTGCGTAGCGCCCCCGAACGGGGCTAGCGTGCCGAAGGCTCCCTTGCCCAAAAATTAGGGGACAATGCGGTAAGGTATGAAGCGTCTTTAGAGAGTAGGAATGAGCCGCAGGGCACCACTAGATGCGGTGCGTTACGCGTTGCTTTAACGCACCCTACAATTTAAGGTTTACTTTATAAATCATCTCTTAGCCGTTGCAGTGTTAGCAGATACGGGAACTTTCTTGCTTGTGACTGCAAATAGAATGTGGTTATTTAGAGCCAAGACTTTTGAGAAGTCGTCATGGGGTCATAAGTTCTTAATAATAATATGGTGCCTAGAGTCAAAACTAATTTTGCCTTGTTGTTGTAACTGACCGATAAGTCTTGTAATTGTTACCCTAGTTGTGCAACAAGCGCTCGCCAGTTCCTCATGAGTCAGGCGAATACTCAAGCGAGTTCCTTGTTCTACTGCTTGACCAATTTCCTGTTGTAAAAGTACTAACAATTGGTGAAAGCGATCTTGGACTCGTCGTCTACCAGCAATCAGCAAAAAAGATTCTGTTTGCTGTAACCGTTGGTTGATTTTTGGTAACAGCGTGTAACTCAACATTGGTGAAGCTGCAATTTCTGCAAGGTGAATTGACACTAATTCCACATTCGATAGAGCTGTTGCTTGGTAAGTGTGTAATCCAGTCAGACTTGAGCCAAAAACCATTCCTTCTCCAGCCAACCCAACAATGACTTCCTCACCTGTTTCACACAGTGTAGTTAGCTTGACACAACCTTGACACACATACCAAATTATGCCTGGTTTGAGAGGGATAAAGTCTCCTTTGCTACATTTGTGCCAAAGGCGATTTTGACTCAAGTCGCAGTCATTTTTCAACACTGCTAATTCTACTTGCTTGCGCTCAGTTATGTCACGTATCAACCAACGCAGTGCTATTGGCTGACGCTCTTGATTGCGGACAACTCCCACTGTCATGGCGGCGTCAAATAACTCACCATTACGTTTTTGAATATGTACAATTAACTCTTTGACTTTATTGGATTCGCTGAGTTGAATGAGGTGAGCGCGAAAGCTTTGACGATCTGGAAGCGCCACGAAGTTAGTCATTGGTTTGCCTATCAGGTGATGCTGTGAGATGTCCAGTAGTATTGCTGCAGTACGGTTGGCTTCTCGAATTATCCCTGAAGTATTTGTCACTAAATACGCGTCTGGTGCAAATTCAAATAAATCTTGGTAGCGTTGGCGTTCCGTTTCTAATAAACTTCGTGTTTGTAAAAGTTCTTCATTCTGCTGACGGAGTTCCTCTGTCGCTATATGTACTATTTCTGAGGCGCTGCCAAGTTCGACAAGAGCTTGTGGTAGCACATTTGGCATGACAGGGACTGTATTTAGATTGTCGTATAAATCTGTCAAACGCCTGTGCATTCCCTGTACGCGTTTGGTAAATTTGTCGATTTCTAATTTGTCTATATTCACCTGCAAATTCCACTCCACGGCTTACAATCTTGAACTAGAAAAACGAAGTAAAGTGTAAAATGAACCCAATGTCAGTCAAAAATACATACAGAGTAATTCTCGCAAAAATGACTGTTTTGCGCTCAGCTATCAAGTGATGCAATGGAAAGTTATTATGCTAAAATCGATGAACAAATCACTTGATAAAGTTAAGTTTCAAAGTTTTCTACAGTTTCCAATCATCCACAACATTTTCCAAGAAAGTGCTAAGGTCGAGCAGCTCGTAAGAGTCATTTTTTGAAAAGTGTCTTACACTTTTGAAAACTCCTTAACAAAAGTACAGTAGAGCAAATCAGTTAAACAGCGCTTCTATCTCTAGCGAGAGAGTACTGGGATTTAGGCATCCTATATGAAAATAACAGATTGAACGTTTTATTTCTCCACTTTACTACTAAGATTTATCACAAAAACCTTTTCATTCAATTCGGTGATTTTCCATTCTGACTGGAGATTTATACAGAACCTGTTGTGCCCTATAAATTAGGTACAATATACTATTTCGCATCACCCTCGTTGTATCTTATGCAAACTCCAAATGGTATGACTTCTACCCTCCAGGACGTAACGCGCAGGGAATTGCGAGACATTGTTAGAATTCAATTAAAAATGCTGCTGGAAGCGGGGGACTTGCAAGCAGCAAAATCTATTCTGGTACCAGTACAAGCGCCGGATATCGCCTCGGCGATTGAAGGCTTACCAGAAACAATGCATGCTTTGGCGTTTCGCTTGCTTTCTAAACAAGAAGCTATCGAAGTTTATGAATATCTCGACTACAGCGTCCAAGAACGACTCCTTGAGGAATTAAAAAGTCAGGAAGTCCTTGATATTGTTGACAAAATGTCGCCAGATGACCGAGCCAAGTTATTTGACGAATTACCAGCAACAATCGTTAATCGATTGCTAGAACAACTCAGCCCGAACGAACGCCAAGCGACATCTCAACTGTTGGGTTATGAAGCTGGAACTGCTGGACGGATCATGACGCCGGAGTTAATCGCGCTTAAAGAAGATTTTACAGTGGCGCAAACTTTGGAGCGGATTCGCACTGTCGCTAATGCGAGCGAGATGATTTATTATCTCTACATTACCAATGCAGCCAGGCGCTTGACCGGAATTTTATCCTTGCGAGAGTTGGTGACTTCTCAACCTGAGCAAAAGATTGGCGATGTTATGGTTCGTGAAACAGTCTTTGTTTATACTGATACAGACCAAGAAGAAGTCGCTAGATTGATACAAAGATATGACTTTTTGGCGGTACCTGTGGTGGATCGAGAACAGCGTCTTGTAGGTATTATAACTGTTGATGATGTTATAGATATTTTACAAGAGGAAACGACTGAAGATATCTACGCCTTGGGCGGTGGGGTACAAGCTGGAGGCGACAGCTATTTTCAGTCGAGTTTAATTTCAGTAGCTCGCAAGCGAGTTGTGTGGTTGTTGGTCTTACTTGTAACCAACACTGTTACAGGAACTATCATTAAGTCTCAAGAGGATATTTTGTCAAAAGTGGTGTCACTGGCGGCGTTTATTCCCTTGCTGACTGGTACTGGCGGTAATGTTGGAGCACAGTCTTCTACAGTGGTGATTCGCGGGATGAACACAGATGAAATTCGTGCTTTAGGACCATTGCAAGTTGTTGGACGGGAAGCGCTTGCAGGTTTATTGCTTGGAGGAATTTTGGGAACTATCGCCACACTATGGGCTTTTCTTTTGGAAAAGAATTTACAGGTGGCGATCGCGGTCGGAAGTAGTCTTGTGGCTATTTCTATTTTAGCGTCCGTCTCTGGTTCTGCTTTACCATTTTTGTTCCGCATACTCCGTTTAGATCCAGCATTGATGTCAGCACCATTTATCACCACAGCAGTAGATGTGCTGGGTGTGTTGATTTACTTCAATTTGGCACGGTTTATTTTACAAGTATGAGTTACGAGGAAGAACTCAGAATATGCTCTACAAAAAGGTGAAGCGCAAGCATTGCTCTTGGTGTAGGAGTCACACAACTCAGTAGCAATCATTCTGAAGTTTGTATTCTGAATTCTTCTTTTGTCACTTTATGTTCTAAGTAGCCGTCAAAGTCAATGAACAATGAACAGTTATCAATAAATAATAACAATTCACACATTCGCTTATTCAAAATTGAAGACAGTTATGCCTGCGGCACGCTACGCGAACAGATGGAGATTTTAACCCTTTAATTTACGATAAAGAAACAGGACTTACGCAAAACTTACCCGGTTTCTACCAAAAATCCTCTGGTTCGCAACCAAATACGAACTCACCGAACCGCTTTGGTGGCAGATGGTGCGTAAGCCCTAAGAAACAAGGAATTATGATTCATAAAAAATTTCATAATTCCTAATTTCTTTCACAAGTTTGAAGCTGTATCTGGGGCAATAATTTCACCAATTCCCACATTTAGTATGATGTCCTGATCAGTAATCAGGTCTGTGAGTTCTTTAACTTGTAAATTCATTTCCTCACATGCTTGTCGTAACTCTTGTGCAAAAGTATTGAGGTCATCTCCATAGCCACATTGGTAAGCAGCAGTTTCGATTCCCTGCTTGGCATTTGCTCTTGCACAATCTACTAATTCAGTGCCTTTGAGTGGTGTTTGAGATGCCATATCTGTTTTTATGACTTTATTAATGCTTCTTTGGTAGATTATCAATGAGTTCAAGTGTTAATGCATCCCCCTAATGGTTTAGGAAGGTTACAAGACACATGTGAAATCTCCAAAAACAATCCTTTCGGCTCTACCTATTGTTCCACTCTTGTGCTGCATCCTCCACTGCTTGATCTACTGTTTTCTCGCTTAGCATAGCCGCTTGCAAGTTCTCGTAAATTGCCTTTTGCAAAAGTTTTATATCCTTAAGCCTTGGCGTTAAGATCTCTGCTTGTTGCAGTTCTTGTGCGCTGATGACTCGCGCCTTATCTAAAGTCGAGGCGTTCGTGGGTGTGTCTTTGAAGTAGCTGTCAGCAAGGGACTTCACTGTCGATGGAAGAACATTTGCTGCTTTAGCAAAGGTAAGTTGGTTCTCGTTATTTGTGAGGAAAAAGGCGAATTTGAGGGCGGCGTCGGGTTGTTTGCTATCACGGGGGATAACAACGTTCATGACAGCGACATTTTTCTTGCCATTGTCACCTATGACTTGTGGTGCTGTGGTAGAAACTTTGGCTATGGCTGGTGCATTTTTAGCAATGTTCTCAAGAAACTCCCCTCCAGAAAATAGGAAAGCTGTTTCTCCAGCTTGGTACAAGTCAATTCCATGACGATGCCCTTGTGTCAATATTTCTTTTGGAAGAAGTCCTTGTTTGTATAAGTCTACCCAGTATTGAAATGCCGCTTTACCTTGTGGGGAATTAAAAGCTGCTTTACCTTCAGCATTCACCAGAGTTGCCCCCATTTGTACAAACGACTCTAACACCTCTGCTGAATCTTGAGGAACGAGCGTTGCAAAAAAGGCATACTTACCAGTTTTGTCTTTAATTTGTTGAGCCGCCTGTGCTAATTCAGTGTAAGTAACAGGTGCTTTCTTGATACCTGCCTGTTTTAATAAATCAGTGTTATAAATGGTTAGCCGTGTGGTGAGGTACCAAGGAATTCCAAAACTCTTGCCATTGAGCGTGTTTGCTTCCCAGATATTCGGTAAATAGGAGGAACGTACTTCATTTGGAACTTTTGCATCTAAATTTAACCAAGCATTTCTTCCAGCAAGTTGAGAAGCAAAATCTGGGTTGAGGTTGACAACATCAGGTGGTGTTTTTGCGGAAACAGCCGTTAAAATTTTACTCTCCATTGCAGTCCAAGGCACGTCAACCCAAGTCACTTTTATACCAGAATTTTGTGACTCAAAGGACGTAATTAGGCTTTTAAAATAGTTCGTGAACTGAGGCTGGAGTTGCATTGTCCAAAATTCAATATTTGCTATTCCTGATGATGTCTGTTTTGTGTTAAAGCCAACATTTATTGGACCACAGCTCACAATCCAACTGGTCAATACACCGAGTAACGCCCAAACAATGAATCTTTTAAACTTTTGAATTTTAACCATGATGCTTGTATTTGATTTAACTCTATCGCGGTGAGGTACTTATGCAACAATTGTGGAGATTATAAGCTAAAACAATTTCTGAGCAATGACATCAATCCTTAATATCATGTCACTTTTCAATTGACAATCCAACGGGCAAAACTGTAGTGAAGCTATTTAATAGTTTGTTTAGTAAATTCCAGAAAAGAGTTGGTATAGAACTGTCACCACAACGCGTGAATTTAGTTCAGTTGCGTAAGCTACGGCAAGGTTTAAAACTAGAAACTTTAACATCAGTCTCTGTTCCAAAAGGGATTTTTGTCAATGGTCAAATTATTGATTCTTCAACAATGGCGCAAGTTATTCAGCAAGCACTAGCTGAAAGTAACATCAAAGCTTCTCGTGTTGCTACTGCTGTACCTGGGCGAGAATCAATTATACGCATCATATCCGTACCAGCCGAGTTAGACGACAAAGAACTACGGGAGATGGTATTAAACCACGAAGCTAGTTTACATTTACCATTACCTCGTGAAGAAGCTGATTTAGACTATCAGAAACTTGGATACTTTATAGATGAGGATGGCATTGAAAAAGTACAGATACTTTTAGTTGCAACACGCAAGGAAATTACTGACATCTATATAAATACGTTTGAGCAAGCAGGATTACAAATCGATTTTTTAGAAACTAACAGTTTTGCTCTCATTCGCACACTTCGCGAACCACTTCGACAATTTGGAGCGCAAGAAGCAGTCGTGCTTGTGGATATAGAATTCGACAGCACTGAAATCGCAATCATTGTTAATGGAGTGCCACAATTTTCACGTACAGTTCCTATTGGAGTTTATCAAATGCAAACAGCTTTATCTGCTGCAATGGACTTACAGGTTTCACAAAATTTAGAAAATTTATATGAAATATCTATTCCTTTAACTTCTATCAATGCAGGAAAAACTGACGTCGATGATGATATTTCTGAAATCAATCCAGATATGACCGCAATGATGAGGGTGTTGGGAGAACTCACAGATGAACTACGCCGTTCCATCGATTTTTATCTCAACCAAAATGAAAATTTAGAGGTAGCGCAGATTATGCTAGCTGGACCTGGAGGTGGACTGAAACAACTTGATGAGTTTTTTACACAACGATTAAATTTGCCAACCTGTCAAATCGATCCAATAGCGGCTTTGTCATTGCAAATTGACGAAGAAAAATACTCTACAATCGAACGTTCTGGATTAGGTATAGTGCTTGGTTTAGGAATCCGAGAAGTGTGAGAAAAATTCACTTAGGGACTGCGTCCCGCAGAGCGATAAAAATTTAAAAACAGAAATGTATGTTTGGAAGTATCCTGGAAATTTACAATATGTAGTTTGAATGCATGATAGGTGATACAAAATGTACAGTATAGATATTAACTTTCTCAAGAATCGCCAAACTAACCAAAAGAATTTTGAAAAAAAACAATTAGGAATATCTCTACCTACTGGCAATTTAACTCCAGTTTATATAGGAGTCGTCATTGGTCTATTGTTTCCTGCTTTAGTGGGAACAGCTTGGTGGTTTTTACAAACAAAAAATAGTGCATTAGAGCAGAATATCGCACAACTGAAGCAGGAAAACCAAAGCTTAGAAATCAACATAAAAAATATTCAGAGAATAGAAGCACAAACAAGCAAAATTAAACAAGAAACTCAAGCTTTAGTAAGTGTTTTTGACCAAATCCGCCCTTGGTCAGCTATGTTGCAAGAGGTGCGCGATCGCATACCTACAACAGTCCAAATTGATAGCATCAAACAAATTGCACCCACTACACCAACACAAGAACAATCAGCGCCTAATCCTGCTGGAGGTATAGAAATTTCTGGGTTTGCTCGCTCTTTTAGTGATGTCAATGATTTCATGTTGACTTTGCAACAGTCTCGTTTCTTCAAAGCTGCACAAACAAAAATTGTGACAGCAGAGTTAGTAGATGCACCCTTACCGCCCAGCGCGAAATCTACCAATACCTCACAAATGAAACCACCTCAAATTGTCAAATACACAATTCAATCAAGCTTGAGTGATATTCCCGCTTCTGAATTCATTCGTGAATTAGAGCAAAAAGGTACAGTCGGACTCGTCACTCGGGTTCGCAGTATGCAACAGATAGGAGTCATTCCAAGATGACGCTGGGTGATGATTTCAATTTTGTAGAAGATACTGAATTTGCTACAACTTCCTCAAGTTATCCTGTTGTTTTTGGCATCACCTTAACACCAAAAGTAAGCGGCATTATCTTAGGAGTTTTAGGACTTGCAGGAGCAGCTTATATGCTGATGAATTTTGTCATACCAATATGGGACAATATTCAACAGCAGGAAACAAAACAAAATGAATTACAGCAGACTATTGACCAAAAGAAATCTGACATCAAACAAATTGACAAAGTACAACAGGAGCAAGCACTTTCTAAACAGCAACAACTCCAGGTTTTAGCTCTATTTGCTAATGAAAAAACCTTGGACACATTACTACTAGATTTAAATCGCTTGGTTGAGTCTAGTAATACTCAATTTCCTCCTCATGCAGTCAAAGCTAAACTGAGGAAGTATGTGCCTATTGGAAAGGCTGAACCTATTACTGATAGTAGTTTTGGTTCATTGGTTAATGACAAACTAAAACGCCGCAGTATCAATATTGAAATTTTAGGAACCTACGAACAAACACAATCTATTCTCCGTAATATAGAGCGGTTACAGCCTTTATTAATGGTGAAAGATTATCAATCAACTTTGGCACCGGAAGAAGTCACTCAACAAGACAAAGTTGTGGTGCGTAGGGTTGGATCAACACTTATTAGTACATCTTTTCAGTTACAGGCATTAATGCCACTTAGTCAAGAGGAAATTGCTGCTGCTAAAGCACGACAATCAAATACTAAGTAGCATCTCGGTTTACTCGCTCCCTCAGTTAGAGTTGCTTTAGTATGGCTTAATACTTTCCTACTAGTGGCAACAAGAGAGTAACAAAATAATAAACCAAAGGAGCAGTGAAAATATAACTATCTGTACGATCCAAGATACCTCCATGACCGGGGATTAACTGCCCTGAATCCTTTACTCCAGCATCACGCTTGAGCATAGATTCGGTCAAATCACCCAATAAACCAGCAATGCCAATCAGCAAACCTATTGCGACACCAGTCAACGGGAATTTAGACCAATTGAGATAATATGCTGCAATCACAGCGACAACAACACTAGCAGCAATACCAAACACAGCTCCTTCGACTGTTTTTTTCGGACTAATATCTGATAAAGGAGTTTTCCCAAAAAATTTACCAACGATGTAAGCACCAATGTCAGTAGCCCAAATACATACAAATGTAAGTGCTGTTGCTGTGAGACCATTAGGTAAAGAGCTAAAGTCTCGGTGTACTATATTTGTCCAAATTGTGGACAGGTAATCACTGACAGGTAGGTTGCTGAGTGTCGCACCATCGAGCGATCGCAATCGTACCCAGTAACTCGGCAAATACCCTGTATAAAATAGCCCCAAAATAGAAGCGGCAATATCCGCAATTGTTGCCATTTTTGGCTGAAATAGTAGGTAAAAACAAATAAAAGTACCAGCCACTGGCATCACAGCATCAGCTAAGTTCCCGTCTAAAGTGCAAATGATCAGCAAGACTTGGCTAACAAACATCGTGGTTTTAGCAGCAGGAGCCATGCCTTTTGCTCGCACCAAATTAAAATACTCTAGTTGACCGAGAAAAATGATCACCGCAAACAAAAGAGTGTAATACCATCCACCTAAAAGGGTTGCAGTCAAAGCAAGGGCTATTGCAATAATTCCACTAACAATTCGAGACCAAGGCATGGGCAAAAGAAGGAAAAAATGAAGAGTAAAAAATGAAGATTGAAGATTGAGGAAATTTTTGTATCTTCGTTTCTTCGTACCTCTTTCTTCAATTATTTTGTTTTCTAATCTAGTTTCTCACCACTGAGAATAAAAATGGGATTGACGGCAGTAAAAGTTTGAGAAGAACCTCGCGTCTCCAAACGGTTCACAGCCGACTGGATGACTTCAATATTTCTCGCTTGCAACTGGGCAAAGCTTTGAGAAATTGCATACAGACTTTCTAGATTACCAGCTGTGGCGACAACTCGACCTGATGGTAGCAAGTAATGCCAAGCTGCTTTCATGATTTCTTGGATGGAACGTCCTCCCTCAATACAAACGCGATCAGGAGCAACTTTTAGATTATACAGACACTCTGGAGCACTCCCTTCAATGACTTCGACATTCTTCACCTCAAAGCGATCGCAGTTGCGCCGGATCAAGTTGGCGACTTCTTCATCTCGTTCTACAGCGAAGATTTGTCCATTTGGAGAGAGTAACCCTACTTCTATTGGAATCGTTCCTGTCCCTGCACCAATATCCCATAATACGGTATTGGGTAAAAGACGCAGTTGAGCAATCAATAGCAGTCGAATTTCTCGCTTGCTAAGGGGAATTCCTGGCAAGCGTTCAAACAAATCATCTGGAATACCAGGACTAATGTAAGGCCAAAGTTGGGAGGGCATAGGCAATTCAAAGTTCACGCATTCAAAATTCAAAATATGCCCATAATGCTATGAGCCAACAAAATTAGAAAAACTAGGCTTGGCAAGCATGGACAGTACCCTCTGTTGTGCCACTTAGAATGTGGAACGGCAAAGAAGCATACAATTATGTTAAAGATATATATTTGTCGAGGTTAGAAAAATACAATAAATAAAAAGGTTTTAAATTTATATCCATAAGTAATCGTAATGAATGGTCAAGTATTAGGCGAACGCTACCAAGTACAGCAGCAACTGGGCAAAAAAGCTGGGCGACGGACGCTTTTAGCTCGTGATCTTCTGACTGGTGAAATGGTAGTTGTCAAGTTACTGTCTTTTAACAGTGACTTTGAGTGGGATGATCTCAAGCTGTTTGAGCGAGAAGCTGAAACTCTCAAAAACATAGCACATCCGTCTATTCCTCGCTATTTAGACTATTTTGAGATCAATTCTTCAAATATCAAAGGATTTGCTCTGGTACAAACTTATATTCCAGCACAAACTTTAGACCAATACATCAAAGCTGGGCGTACTTTTACTGAAGCAGAAGTCAAACAAATAGCTAAAGCGCTTTTAAAAATTCTTATTTACTTACATGAGCAGAAACCTCCCATAATCCACCGAGATATTAAGCCTAGTAATATTTTGCTGACAAATCGCTCTGGTAATAGTGTAGGTCAAATATACTTGGTAGATTTTGGCTCGGTGCAGACTGTAGCGGCGGGTGAAGGTGGGACAATCACTGTAGTTGGAACTTACGGTTATATGCCACCAGAGCAATTTGGTGGACGCACGGTTCCTGCATCTGATCTCTACAGCTTGGGTACAACTTTAATTTACTTAGTCACAGGAACACAACCAGCAGATTTACCTCAAAAGGACTTACGGATTCAATTTGAGCAGGCGGCTATTTTGAGTCCTACTTTGAGTGAGTGGTTGAAGTGGATGAGCGAACCTAGTTTAGAGCGAAGGTTGAGTTCTGCGCATGAGGCACTAACAGCTTTAGAACATCCGGTGCTTTTACAACAACCTCATCCGGAAGAAATGCACCCCACCGACTGGATGAAAGGAACTTGGTGGTATTGGAACGGTCAACATTGGATTAGTAAGACTCAAGAACAGCAAATACAAGTGGTTCCGCAAAAGCTTAACACAAAAGAAGAGTCTAGGTATGATACTTTAACTATCAAAATTACGAAACCAGTAGGAAGCAAAATTAAACTATCTAAAGATGAAAATTCTTTAGATATTCTAATTCCACCGACTGGTTTTCAGCCGTCGATGACATTCATGGTTTTGTTTGCTATTTCTTGGAATTCTTTTACTCTTTTTTGGACAATTAACGCCCTTGCTGCACCTTTTCCAGCAAACATACCCTTTGCTTTATTTTCGCTTCCCTTTTGGAGTGCTGGGTTTGCGATGCTGTCTTCGATTTTCTTTCCTTTATTCAGACGAACTCGCCTTCGTTTAAATCGGCAAAAAATTACCTTCAATTGGGATTTTTTTGGCTTGAAATTCAATCATGTTGCTTCCGCGCGAACACAGGATATCACTAAGTTAGTCTACTCACCGAAGACATTTACAACAGACTCTGGAGGTAACAGAGTTGAAATTCTACCTCAATTAATTATCTGGGCAGGAGTGCATAAGTATCAAATTGGTGGTAATCATGGTCCGATTAAATCGGAACCAGAAATTGAATGGCTCGCTCATGAATTAAGCGATTGGCTAGGTTTACCGCTGACGCAAGACTGTTAGCGTTAGCGCAGCGCCCCTGGAGGGGCGCTTCGTGCCGTAGGCTGGAATATCATCTAAATCGAAGAAACTAGCTCGGGAAGTGTACGACTCTTGTGTACTATTCTGTACTATATAGTAGTTCACTTACGGTATCGTCAAGCAAATAAGTTTGGTTCTTGTAAGTCAAGCTATGAGCCAATCAGATGTTACCCATACCCAAGCTACTAACCTGATTCACCACGAACTCATTCATCTACCTAGCTCGATCCAATCTTATGGTGTGCTACTGGCGCTTAGTCCTCAGCTCAAAATTCTACAGGTCAGCAATAATACTCAGGAATTTTTGGGTAAAGAGCCACACCATCTACTTGATCAACCTCTGGGCACTCTGCTGAACGCAGAACAAGTGAAAGCTATTGAGTCCTTTTTTCAACAGGAGGAAGGTTACGTCAATTCTTTCAAGCTATCAATTCAGACATTGAAAGGTGAGCAATATTTTGACGGCATTGCTCATCGTACAGGAAGTACTGTGATTCTTGAGCTAGAACCAACTGATTCTCTCAACCAAATCAGCTTTTTGAGTTTCCATGCTTTGGCAACAGAGGCGATCGCCAAAATGAGGAACACATCAAACCTGAGTGATTTTTTGCATCTCGTCGTATCAGAAGTACAAAAAGTCACAGATTATGATAGGGTGATGGTCTATCAATTCAATAATGTAGGAGCAGGTACCGTAGTTGCCGAAGTAAAACGTTCGGATTTATCACCATTACTAGGACTACATTATCCGGCTACAGATATCCCCCAGCAAGCTAGGGAACTTTATAAGCGCTGTCTACTTCGATTCATTCCCGATATGAATACCCCTACTGTAGAAGTGATTGCGGCTGAAAATCTTGAAACGCATTCTACACCTATTGATTTAAGCTTGTCCGTACTCAGGAGTACTCACCCTTGCTGTGTTGAATATCATCAAAACATGGGTGTAGCTGCCATCCTGGTGATATCGCTCATTAAGGAACAAAAACTTTGGGGTTTAATTGCGTGCCATCATCTAACACCCAAGTATATTCCTTATGAAACGCGGAAAATTTGCGAGTTTTTAGGACAGATTGTGTCATTGGAATTAGAACACAAAGTCAATCAGTCTGAATTAGACTATAAAATCAAGCTTCAATCGCTACAAGCAGATTTTATAGAGTCCATATCTAAAGCAGACAACTTTAGAGAAGCACTTGTTAACCCCAAGCCTCGTTTACTAGATGTCGTCAATGCTCAAGGAGCAGCAGTTTGTTTAGATAATGACATTACACTTGTTGCTGCAACACCAAATATTGAGGAAGTTCGCACGCTTATAGAGTGGGTAGATACTCAAATTAGTGACAATCTCTTTTCCACAGATTCTCTGCCCAAGCTTTACCCAGAGGCTATAGCGTTCAAAGATACTGCAAGTGGTTTGCTGCTGTTGCGAATTTCTAAAGTTCGGCGCTATTATATCCTGTGGTTTCGTCCTGAAGTTATCCAAACGATAAACTGGGCAGGTCAACCAAATGAATCAATTCAGATTAATGCTGATGGTAGCATGACCCTTTGTCCGCGAGCATCCTTTGAACTGTGGCAAGAAACAGTGCGGTTGACTTCGCTTGCGTGGATGTCATGTGAACTTGACAGTGCGATCGCCCTGCGGAATGCAATTGTGGGCATTGTACTTTCTAAAGCAGATGAATTAGCCAAAATCAATCAAGAGTTAGAGCGCAGCAATCGCGAACTCGCATCTTTCGCTTTCGCTGCTTCTCATGATTTAAAGGAACCTTTGCGAGGTATTTACAACTACTCAAATGTTTTGCTGGAAGATTACGCTCCACTACTAGATGAGGATGGAGTTGAGTACCTACAGACCGTGGTATCCTTATCCATACGCATGGAAACTCTGATTAACTCACTCCTGAGACTTTCCCTGCTGGGACAAACCCAACTCAACCTGCAAGCAACTGACTTCAACGAACTGCTCCACCAAGTGATTAATGTTATACGTGCCAGTCGTTCACCAGCTCAGTTAGATATTCGTATTTCCAAACCTTTGCCAACGATTGAATGTGATCCAGTTCTTGTGAGCGAAGTTTTTAGTAACTTAATTATTAATGCATTGAAATACAATGATAAGCCAGACAAATGGGTTGAAATTGGTTATTTGGATATCAATGAACAGTTAGAAAAAAGGTTGCTCCAACATCAACAGCAAACCTTAGTCCCTGTTGTCTTCTATGTACAGGATAACGGCATTGGTATTCCAGAACACCACCACCAAAATATCTTCAAGCTCTTTAAGCGGCTCCACTCTCAAGAAAAGTACGGTGGGGGTACAGGTGCTGGATTAGCCATTTCTAAGAAGATTGTTGAGCGCCACGGTGGTCATATTTGGGTTGAATCGATTGTAGGTATTGGCTCAGTCTTCTATTTTACGCTATCTAATGATGTAAAATAACATAACAAAATATTTATTTTTAATACGATTTTTGAAGTGATGACTGCAAAACTCAATGAACCACTGCTGGTTGTTGAGGACAGCAATGAGGATTTTAGGATGCTGCAACGCTTTATGCGGCGGATGGCTGTCCCGAACCCTATATATCGCTGTACTAATGGGGATGAGGTTTTAGAGTTTCTCTATCAAGAGGGAAATTATCAAGATCCTGACTTAGCACCAAGACCTTCTGTTATTTTGCTTGATCTTAATTTGCCAGGTATTGATGGTCGTGACATCCTGGAACGGCTGAAGCAAGATAAGAGCTTTAGAGAAATCCCGATTGTTGTTTTTACCACATCATCTAACCCAAAAGATATTGAACTTTGCTACCAGAAAGGCGCAAATGGCTATCTGATCAAGCCAATGGATGCTCAAGAACTGCAAAAGACAATTCAGGCTTTTGTAGATTACTGGTTGGAGGTAAATACTCCTCCAAGTGTAGATTAATTACTTGTTTCAGATTCTCCTAAGCCTTGTTCTTAAGGCTTAGCAAGAATTCTCAACAGCACAAATCGTCGCAAAATCACACTATCATTGGGAGTAACTAGTGAGGCTAGCGAGGGTGGCAACCAATTCCACGGGATCGAACGGTTCGACTAAATGAACCTCAAACCCCTTTCTAATAAGTTGCGAGCGATCTAAATTATGATCAGTTAGTGCGATCGCTGGAATTTGTCCGCCTTGCTCCACGGAAAGATTTCTAACTTGACGCATGAGAGCGTAACTGTCTTCACTCGATGCTCCCATATCAACGACTAGCGCTTGTGGTGGCTGTTGAAGCAACACTTCGAGTGCTGCATGAGGTGAGGCAACTGTAATGACTTGGGCATTACGTTTTTCAAGCACTGTGCGTAGGCGATTGCGTACATCAGCCTCAGCCGCCACCACCAATATTTGTAAGCCTTTCAGCCGAAGATAGCCAAAGTTGTACTCTGGTCTATGAGACTTACCCCAGTCACACATCAATTCTGTGATTGGTCGAACTGTCTCACCGTATGGCGTTAGCGAGTATTCAACCCGAGGCGGTGTCTCTCGATAAGTTTCTCGACGAATTAGCCCATCTCGTTCCAGTTCACGTAACTTTTGAGTCAAAACCTTCTGAGTCATTCCAGGAATCAAAAGTCTCAATTCGCTAAACCGCTTTGCATCTCGTCTTAGCCACCACAAGATGACACACTTCCATTTGCCACCAATCACCTCAAGGGTAACCTCAACAGGACAGTTATATTCTGTTGCCAACTGTGATGCTCTCATAACAACTTCATTAGTATCTATTTGGTAACTATTGATTGCCTGTGGTATCTCTTACCAAGATAGATTTGCAAAAAACACGGTTGTCAACCTAAATTTAGGAAATTTTTATCATGGAATTAAAGGGCAAAACTGCAATCATTACCGGAGCAAGCAGCGGTATCGGTGAAGCGACTGCTCGCGAATTGGATGCTGCTGGAATGAATCTCGTCCTTACCGCTAGGAGTGAGGACAAACTCAGCAAGCTGGCTACCAGTCTTACCCATGCTACGTTTGTTGCTGGTGAGGTGACGGATCCAGACTTACCCAAACGGTTGTTAGAGCACGCAGTTAGCTCGTTTGGTCGAGCCGATGCACTGGTTAATAATGCTGGGGTGATGGTCGTTGGTTTAGTAGAAACCGTTGATATTGAAGCACTTTGCCAGATGGTACGCATCAACGTTGAAGCGGCTTTTCGCATGGCTTACGTATTTGCAAGGCACTTCAAACAACATGGCAATGGATTTATTGTCAACCTGTCTAGCATTTCAGGGATGACGAACTACCCCACAATGGCAGCTTACTGTGGTACCAAACATGCTATAGAATCGTTTACCGATTGCCTCCGGTTAGAATTGGCGGGTTCTGGGGTTGGTGTTGGCTGTATTGAACCGGGTAAGGTAGCGACGAACCTTTACCAAAACTGGAGCGAAGAGGAAAAGCAAATGGTTGCCATAGAACAACCGCTTGTTGCAGAGGACATCGCCAGAGCAATTCGATTCCTGCTAGAGCAACCCAGCAACGTAAATATTGGTCGTCTGCTGATCACACCAGCGAATCAGTCAGCATAGTCACTCATAACCCATAAACCAGAATACAGAAATCAGAATCAATCAGGTGTGGTTTTATACTCCGCCTGATTGCAGACCGCCTCTACAGGCGCTTATGGTCAGAACATCGGATGATTTCGTTGTTTCATCGGCAACCTCGCCCACCGCACTAAGATTTTTGAATTTCGCGGAATTGGTTAAAAGCCTGTAAACCAGGTATTCTTAGCATAAGCACATATGAAAAGGTTTCTGAAAGCTGAACGCTAACATGGAATCAAACGTTGAAATTCGCCGTTTGCTAGATGTGATGCCTGCCTCTGGTAGAATGATGACAAAAATCGTTCTCAAGCCGGAACAGGCAAAAGTCATTGACGCTTCCTTTCCATTTCCTTGGGATAGAGAACGACCTATCTCTATAAATTTCGATTTATGGCGTCGCCTAACGAAACCACAGCGCGATATGTTACTACTACGGACTGTTAGTTGGTTGACAGGAGTTAAGTGGTTTAAACCTGACATTTATCAGGGTGTGGCAGTTGCAGGTCTTTTAGGCGCTTTTGTAGAATCAGCTCAAGCAGATGTCGTAGGCATAGCTGTAGCTGGTGGATTAACTACGCTGGCTGCACTTCGTATTTGGCGGACTAACCGATCCCAAGAAACAGAATTAAACGCTGATCAAGCCGCTATTCGTGTCGCACAACGACGGGGTTACTCAGAAGCTGAAGCTGCACAGCACTTATTATCTGCTGTTGAGGCGGTGGCAAAAATTGAAGGGCGTTCTGGATTAGACTTCACTGAGTTGATTCGTAGTCAAAATTTACGGGCGATCGCTGGTTTGTCATCAGTGAGTGTTCAGGAAAATTTTGATAAGTGAGTTAGGCGGCTTAGGCTATCCGTGCAGACGCTAGTCGATGAGTTGTTTGTTCACCTTTCGCATTAAGTTTGTTTGCTGTCAAAGTAATGTGAGAGCGGATTATGATAGATGATCTAAACTCAGAGAAGTTCGGAGTTTTGTCGCAATTTGATAAGCAACTAGAAACCGTTTACGCCGAAGATCGCAAAAAATGGCGGGAATGGTTGGAGAAAAATCATCGCACTTGTGTTGGTGTGTGGTTGATCTACTACAAACTTAAAAGTGGTAAGCCAAGCGTTCAGTATAGCGAAGCTGTCAAAGAAGCCTTATGTTTTGGTTGGATTGATAGTAAAGTGAAATCCATAGACAAAGAACGTTACATGCAAATATTTACACCCCGAAAACCAAAAAGTGTATGGTCAAAATTAAATAAGCAATATATTCAAGAACTCATCGAACAAAATTTGATGACTGAGGCTGGTTTTAACAAGATTGAAGTTGCAAAACAAAATGGTTCATGGACTACGTTAGATAAAATCGAAGCGTTAATCATCCCGACAGACTTAAAGCAAGCATTGGAAGCAAACGAAACTGCCAATAAGTATTTTGAGACGTTTAGTAACTCATCCAAAAAGAACATCCTCTTTTGGATTGACAGTGCTAAACGTCCTCAAACAAGGTTGAACAGAATTGAGCAAACTATCAGTTCAGCAGCAGAAAACAAAAGTCCATTAGCACGGTGACTAATCACCACAATGGTACAGTTTGTATTCATAGCCGTTTACCGCACTTAAAGATTGAGTTTCAGCAACACAGTTTTTGACTTCCTCCGGTTGAGGAGCATAAAAATTTACTAACCATAAGTCAAAAGGACGTGGTAGTGTCTTTAATGTACTTTGGAGGGCAAAGGTGGAAGTTTTAGGATCTTCGTCCTGATGAGCAAGCAAAAATAGCGGTGATGTGGATTTGGAATTTTGTATTGAATTTTTTATTTTATATTCCCTTGCTATCCCCATCATTTCCCCAATCTGTACATGAGTTTTCTGAGTTGTAGTAATAAGTACAGGGACATCGGATGTTTGCTCAACAAGTTGCACAAACAAATCTGGACGGTAGTACTTTTGATAACCCAAATTGCAAACAACTGTGATCGCACTCATCAATGTCATCAACCAAATAATGATCACAGCTTTTTTGCCATTTATTCCCCATCTCACCTTTTCCAAAATCGGAGTACGCCAACAAACAGCCAGACTTGCTCCAAGTAACACTATCACAGCAGGAAAATAAACAAAGTTGTAACGAGCACCTCGTGTGAGATCAATACCAAAAAAGTAAGTAAAAAGAAAAAATAAAGCTATAGCTCCTGTAATTAAACCAGTAAACACTTGAACCATCAAACGGTTTTCTGGTTGTTTAAAATGAACTTTAATTCCACGTAACAAAATTGGTACTGCCCAAATGAAAAAAATCAGCATCAATAGTCCAGAAACAATCACAACTGCTAACTGTGATGCTTCGACTGGTAGCAAAGAAATCATCGTAATCCATGCTGCCAACGCTTGAAAAATTGGGTTAATCCAAGCCATTCCAGTACGTGGACCTTGAATCCATTCTGTCAACTTACCGCCATAACTATTCTGTAAAAACACTGGCACCCAAACTAAACCTGCTATAAATGTACCTACCGCAACAGCGTAGATGCGGAACCAGGGGTTGATGGGGTGAGTGAGAGAGTAAGGGAGTGAAAGAGTGAGAGAGTGTGAGAAAATGTCCTTCCCTCCCTCTCTCCTTCCCTCTTTGCCTCTTTCCCTCGTCTTCTTTGTCCACTGTCGCCAAGCAAGAAAGAGCAAAACCAACGCTTCACAGCAGAGGGTGAGAGTGAAAAAGTAATGAGTCGCTATACCAAGAGCATTAATTCCTACCCACGAGAGTGCTATCTTGATAGGTATTTGAGTCTGATTTTGAATGTGGCGACTGGCAATGACTAAGCAGGCAACAGAAGCAATCACCCACAAAATTGCCAAAGTGTAATGACGGGCTTCTTGTGCTAAAAAAATGCCGTAGGGTGAAGTCGCCATGATTGCAGCGGCTAAATGGCTGACAAGACGGGAGCGAAATGCTAACTGACTTAAAGCATAAACAGCCAGAATAGATGCTGCACCGAAAAGAGCCGCGAGCGATCGCGCTCCCCACAACGACACTAAACCCTCATCTGTAGGAAACAGCCGCATCCACCAATGAGTGAGGATAAAATAAAGCGGCGGATGATTACTTTCGGTTGATAAGTGTTGCCATACGTCTTGTATGCCGGCTGTCGGTAATGGTTGTAGTGGTTGTAATAAAACATCGACAGAAATAGGCTGATCTAACGGTACTGGCAAAAAACTATTGCCGAGGCTAAACACTAGAGTCGAAAACTCGTCAGTCCAAGGAGGTTTAGCTGTCAAGTTAGTGAAGCGCAAGCCGACGCCAATCACTAGCCAAATCGTAAGCAATAATAAAGTTTTGACCCTTGTGTTCACTCGAAGGCAAGGTTTTGAGTTTTGAGTTTTAAGTATGAAATTCATAAACTATGATTTACACTTATAACTTATAACCCATAATTCATCACTATTTGTTCCCTTCTATCTATAGAAAAAAATTTGTAAAAATAAGAAGTGTGGTTTGCTTTTGATAAACTGTGGTTACTATAACTGTTGATGCTATTCTTGCTCGTGCCTTGAGTGGGTATGATTTATTGCCTGAAGAGGGAGTCATTTTATTAAAACAAATTGACCAAAGTGCAATTGATGCTATTCACGCGACAGCCGATAAACTGCGTCAACAGCAAGCTGGGGACACAGTTACCTACGTTATTAACCGCAATATTAACTTTACCAACATCTGCGAGCAACACTGTAGTTTTTGTGCTTTCCGGCGAGACGAAAAAGAGGTTGGTGCTTACTGGTTAGATTGGACACATATTTTAGAAAAAGCGATAGATGGGGTACAACGGGGCGCAACAGAAATTTGTATCCAGGGAGGCTTAAATCCACAAGCAAAGGTACACGGAAAATCTTTGCTTTACTACCTCAAGCTTGTGGAAAAGATTAAGCAAGAGTTTCCCCACCTACATCTACATGCTTTTTCTCCCCAAGAAGTGCAATTCATTGCAAGAGAAGATGGACTCAAATATGCCGATGTGATTGTGGCTTTGCAGTCTGCTGGTGTTGATTCGATGCCAGGAACAGCCGCTGAAGTGTTAGATGATAAAGTGCGGCGCATTCTTTGTCCAGAAAAAATTAATACAGCAACATGGTTGGAAATTGTGAGTACAGCTCATAGCCTAGGTTTGCATACCACGAGCACTATGCTATCAGGGCATATTGAGACGCCAGAACAACAAATTAGACATTTGGAAAAATTGCGATCGCTCCAACAAAGAGCCATTGATCAAAACTACCCTGCTCGCATAACAGAGTTTATTTTATTACCCTTTGTTGGCAAAGAAGCACCATTACCTCTACGTCGTCGTGTCAGACACGAGCAACCTATTTTGGCAGATGCACTGCTACTAACTGCTGTCGCACGAATTTTTTTGGGCAACTGGATTCCTAATCATCAACCAAGTTGGGTAAAACTTGGTTTAGCGGGTGCAACAGAAGCTCTGTTGTGGGGTTGCAACGATATTGGTGGTACATTAATGGAAGAACATATTACGACAATGGCAGGTGCTCAAGGTGGTACAAATATGGAAGTTGAAACCTTGCAAGCTGCGATTACCAAGCTAGGACGTCCTTACCAACAACGAGATACTTTGTATCAAACAGTCCGATGAGAGGGACAAATTAATTCAAAATTCAAAATCACCGAAGATTGGATCGGAGGAAACCTCCGCTCCAACTTCTCTCAAAATTCAATCCGGGACTGCGTCCGGCGGAGCGATCAAAATTTTGATTGTCAGTGGCTCATATCCTGCATATGCTCATGTTTGGAGTGTCCTCCGATGAGCTGATCCCCATGATACCAATCCAGGATACGATGGACGTTGATTTAGGTATTGTTTCACTTAAAGTTTATGAAGCACTATTGGTCACGTCTGCTTGCCCTGGTTTTAGTTGTTGTTCTTGGTTTGATGGGCTGTAACAGTAGTCCAGGTGGTTTAACAGGAGATTATCGCCAAGATACTCTAGCTGTCGTTAATACATTAAGGACTGCTATAGAGTTACCACAAGATTCTCCAGACAGAGTATCACTTGAAGCAGAAGCGCGTAAGAAAATCAATGATTTTGCAGCTCGCTACCAGCGGGATGGATCTGTCTCTGGTTTGGCTTCCTTTACAACCATGCGAACCGCTCTTAACTCTCTAGCTGGACACTATAGTTCTTATCCAAATCGTCCTGTACCACAAAAACTCAAAGAGCGCTTAGAGCAGGAGTTTGATCGGGTAGAAGTCGCATTAATGCGTGGTGCTTAAACATAACCTCCACGTAGAGTCTAGAGTTATGAGTCCAGATTTCAAAGTTTTGAGTGCTGAACTTTCACTCTAGACTCGTGATGATTTCATGAAGAAGAATTCATAATCACTTTACGAATGAATTTGGGGCTTTCAGCACAGATGCTTTGCTCCTCTATTCTTCCATGCATGCCGTCATGATGGGGCTTACACCCAAGTCATCCGCCACGGGCACCTTCTTGATTCTAACTCCTGGCTCCTGAACGCCAGGTGCTTTATGCCGGGGGACCCGTCCACCGCACTGGCTCCTGCTGACTTCTGACTACTTATTTAGTCACATCATTTAGTCAAAAAAATTATATAAATTGGATTTTGATTTTTGATCGCTGTGCGTGCTACAGGCATACTTTGAAATTTGGTACTATAGGGGCTTGTGGTATCCACAAGATTGTTTATGGCAACATAACAAACAATCTGTACATTAAAACGTTGTATGAAAACTGCTTGTGATTAAAACTGAATAACAAAATGTGGCAACAGAAACAGGGGTTTGGGAGTCAATACTGTGTGGGCTTCAAAACCCTCTACTTATAAATCATGAAATTTAATACACATTATCCTACGTAACCTAAGTTAGGATTGATTGCTGTTTTGTCTTTCTACTTGTACGTATGTCCAACTGTCCTTTGAATGTTGCAAAAATATTCTTTTGGCAACGCCTGTTTGTTGCTGCTATTTTTAGCAGTAGTTTGCTAATTCCATTTTTGAAGAATCAGCCAGCAAAAGCCCAACTTCCTGAGTATTGCCAGTTATCAACCGCTCAGGCGCAAGAAAAAGAAAACTTACGTTTGTCAGCACTCAAAGGCGATCAAAAGGCACAAAGTCGCTACCAGCAGTTGTTGCAACAACATGCACAAATATTGCAGGAATGCCGTAATCGTACTTGGCCTGGGTTACAAGCAATTTGGTTGCGTTTGTATCCTTGTGATGTTCAGCCTGGTGTAGTTGACCAACTTATGGATAGGATTGTCAACCGAGGTTATAACCAAGTTTATTTGGAAGTTTTTTACGATGGTCAGGTACTCTTACCCACTGGATCTAACCCGACTGTTTGGCCTTCTGTGATTCGTACACCGGGAACAGAAAAGACAGATTTGCTCGCCACTGCAATTCAAAAAGGGCGGGAACGTGGTCTGAAAGTCTACGCCTGGATGTTCACCACAAATTTTGGTTATACTTACGCCCAGCGTTCAGATAGAGAAAGGGCGATCGCTCGCAATGGTAAGGGTCAAACTAGCCTTTATGTTGTAGACAATGGTTCTCAGGTCTTTATCGATCCCTACAACCTGCAAGCCAAAAGAGATTACTATCAAATGTTACAGGAGATGCTGCGCCGTCGCCCAGATGGGGTACTCTTCGACTACGTACGCTATCCACGACAAGCTGGTAGTGATTCGATCGCCACGAAAGTCACAGATTTATGGCTGTATAGTGAAGCAACCCAACAAGCTATATTCCGACGAGCACTGAATTCCAAAGGATTAGAATTAATTAGACGCTTTTTGGGTAAGGGATACATCACAGCTGGAGATGTCAATGAGGTTGATAAACTCTATCCTTTAGAAGGAGAACCTTTGTGGCAAGGTCGCACTCCACCCCAAGAGCAAAAGTCAATCCTTCCTCCAGCTCAAAGGCAACCACAACTACAATTTGAATTGTGGCAGTTAGCAGTTGCTCACGCAATGCAAGGCATTATAGATTTTTTAGCCCTCGCTGCTTATCCAGCACAACAACGAAATATTCCAGTGGGGGCGGTATTTTTCCCTGATGGTAACCAAATGGTAGGTCAAGGATACGATTCCCGCTTACAACCTTGGGATAAGTTCCCAAACACAATAGAATGGCATCCGATGTCTTATGCAAATTGCGCTAGTGCTGATTGTATTGCAGCACAGGTGCAGCGGGTTCTGAACGTCGCAAAACCTGGTACCCAAGTGATTCCAGCTTTAGCTGGTAAGTGGGGAGAATCAATAAGCAATCGTCCTTCATTAGAAGTGCAAATGCAAGCACTCCGCCAACTTGCACCGCAAATCAGAGGAGTCAGTCATTTTGCTTATTCTTGGCAAGATCCACAACATGATAACCAGCGTAAGTTCTGTCGCGTGCAGTAGTCAGCTGTACGACGATACCGTTGCTGTTAATTGTTTTTGGAAATTTCACTCATGTAGAGACGTTGGATACCAATACAGTTCGGTTAAGGGTAGTTGGCGTGCTTAAAAACCCGGTTTCTTTTACAATACCTGCGCCAATTTTTTGGAACGCCTGCAGAATGCGGGTTTCGGGCTATGGGTTTCAACCCAAATTCAAAAGCCTGAAACCCTTACCGTCTGAGGAATTTAGCTTTTTTGTCTAGCCCTAACCCTCTAATTTTGGCGAAGGTATTGTTTTAGAAACCGGGTTTGTGTCCCGGCTATCCGAACCGTATTGCGTTGGATGCAACGTCTCTCCACAGAATTACACCCCAAAACGCGCAAAGCAGAAAATTCCCCGTCTTGGCTAAGTCGTCACTCCCTATAACTGCAAAGTTTTAATGAAATTATCTTTCATTAAGTTAGATTTTAGTGTAAGCTTTTTCCTAGAATAGTTGAATAAAATTCTCAAAAAAAAGTAGGTGTAAAATGACAATTGCATGAATTGCCATTTCATAGTGCTGCAATAACGCCAGTTTTCTTAAGAAAAGTAGCAAATAACAGCAGTCATTCCTGATTTCGTTAATAGCAAAAAACTATCAAAACAGTTATCACAAGTAACTGACAACTGTTAACTGTTCAGTGTTAACTGTTAAATGATTGAATTGCCTAGAGATTTAAACTTACGCACTATCTGCCAAAACCCGGTTTGGTGAGTTCGTATTTAGTTGCAAAACAGACAATTTTTGGTAGAAACCGGGTAAGTTTTGCGTAAGTTCTCCAGATGTAGAACTCTACGTCAAGAAAAATCAGAATTTCATGTAACTTTAGGAGGATAAAATGTCAAAAATCGGTCTATTTTTTGGCTCAACAACAGGTAAAACTGAGTCCATAGCAGAGGATATTCAGAAAGAGTTTGGTGGGGCAAGTGTAGTGACTTTGCACAATATCATAGATGCAGAAAATAGTGATTTTGCGGACTATCAATATATCATTATTGGCTGCCCTACCTGGGATGTTGGTGAATTACAAAGCGATTGGGATGGCTACTTTAATGAAGAGCTAGATAATATTGATTTCACGGGTAAAAAAGTAGCCTATTTTGGAACAGGTGATCAAGTTGGATATGCTGATAACTTTCAGGATGCAATAGGCATTTTGGAAGAAAAAATTACCGAACGTGGCGGAACTACAGTCGGATATTGGTCTACAGATGGCTACGATTTTAGTGACTCAAAAGCATTACGAGATGGGAAATTTGTTGGTTTGGCTATCGATGAAGATAACCAATCTGATTTGACTGGTAAGCGTATTAAAGCGTGGGTGGCTCAACTGAAAAAAGAGTTTGGTGTCTAGCTGAAATCATCGCTAATGGCTAATAGTTAAGAGCTAATTGCTTTTTTTTGCTCTGACTCAATAGCTATTAGCGATTAACACTGTTAACGAAAATTTCACAACTCTAATAACTTGCAGGTACATTTTATGTCTAAACAGCCAGATGTCCTTTGGTTAAATACAAGCTCTAGTTTGCAATGTTTTGCTCAACCGCTGCTACGTTACCTGTCACAAGAAGCGATAATTGCCATATGGGAATATTGCCAAACTGAGGATGAACCAAGTTCCCTAGATGTTGCCGTTGAACTACTGCATGATTATCTCAAATCTATCACCAAACCTATTCATATTCTTGGTCACAGCACGGGAGGATTACTAGGACTTTTCTATGCACGTCGATATCCAGAAAAAGTCAAGTCTCTGATTCTGTTAGCTGTGGGTGTTGATGCAGCCGTTGACTGGCAAGCTCATTATTATAGTCATTATCCATTTTTGTTAAATCGCCAGAAAACTCTTACGACTTTTGTGTATAATCTTTTTGGCTATCAAAATGAATGTACAATTAAACGTCTTACAAAAATCCTAGAGCAAGACTTAGACTGCTCGCTATCGCCTCATTCGTTGCTCAAACAACTCAGTTTGCCTCCAAGTCCAGTCCCAGTTCCCTTAATGGTATGTGGTAGTAAAGATGACGTTATTGTTGAACCCGATGTCTTGCAAGGATGGTTACCGTATTTGAAGGAGGGCGATCGCCTATGGGAATCTCCTCAAGGACGGCACTTTTTCCACTTCTTTCAGCCTCAACCTGTAGGAGAACAAATTCTCGACTTTTGGAAATCTCTACATCCATCAGATTTAGCTTATTCCAGCTTGAAAGTTTAAGCTTGAGGTTCTTGACTTTTTGGTCACAAAGTGGAGGTGTTTGAGGCGATAAGCCGGAGGCTTATCGCCTGCTGTTGCCCAGCTGAGTAAATTCATATATAGCAGGCTTTTTGCACTTTCCTATCCGTCGAACTCACGTTTATTTAAGTGAGTTGAAAAGCACTATATAAAGCGCTATGTATTTTTGATCATCAATGATACAAAGGTGAGTGGTTGCACGATACCATGTCTAATTCTGAACTACCTTTTTACGAAATATCCAGAGAGTTTGTATCATTTGAGTAAAAGAGTTTCCTCGCGGTTCTTGAACAAAGAGAAGGGGAATAATTGAGCCAAGTCGGAACACAAAAGATACAGCAAATACTCCTGGGATACTTCCTAATAAGGGATTTTGTGCAATCAAACCACCGATAGTTGTACCTAAAGCACCACTAATCCCACCAACGGCAGCAGCCGTTGCAAAATAAATGGATTGTTGTTTGACAGGCGCAATGCTTAGCTGTATGTTATTACTGCATAAATCAACTGCTGACCAAGTTGCTCCAATTAGCATGTGTAGGAGCGGTAACCACAGCCAAATGCTAAGGAAACTAACATCAATCCCCAGCCAAAATAAAGGTATGAGTGCAAGTAAAATCCCAACTAATATCAAGATTGGACGATTACCTACTTTGTCTGATAACTTGCCCCAGACAATCAGCATTAGCAAGTTTGCCCCTGCCTGAAGACTGCCGTAGACTGTCACCAAACTGACATCCAGATGCATAGTCTCTAACATGTAGAAGTTGAAATAAGGAGCACTCAAGTTACAGGCAAGCATCCTCAAACTGAAATAGAGCAGAAATATTAAAAAATTAGAGTTCTTTAATATACCTTTTATGGCACTTGAATCAGCTGCAGACTGAATGTGATTTTCTGTAGTTTCTGGCTGTATATCAGTAGTATTACAAGAATTATCAGTCTCTTTGGAAATGGTATTTTTCACAAAAGAACTGAGGGCAGAAGTGTGCTGAGTCCGTGGATTCACGTCTACTTGAAAGTATTGACAACCAAAACTCATCAGTCCCGACACAATTCCGAATAGCAGAAGCACTCCGTAACCTTGTAAAGTTCCACCCGGCCATTTTGAGATAGCCATACCCGCTAAAGGCACATAAATCAAATTAGTGAGACTAGCAGCACTGTTACGCAATCCAAAAAATCTTCCCCGTAGCTGTCGAGGAACTAGAAGTGCCATCCAACTTAGCCACGATGCAGTTCCTAATCCTGCTAACATATGACTGAACAAGACAATCACAAGTGTTAGAATTATTAATTGCTGAGAATTTATATATCCAAAGCTTAAAGCAGCGATGCCAATGACTAGAAATAACCAAAGTAGTCGAGCACTCGCGTTTGTCAACAGCGAGTATCGAAAGCGACTGGTTGTGCATTCAGATAGATAAGCACCCAAGGGCTGAATGAGATTCACCAGCATTGGGATCGAAGACAGCATTCCAACAACCACTGGACTGGCATTTAATTCCACCAAAAAATTACTGAGTAAAATGTTAGTGGTTGTCATTGAGAAGATTGCCGCAAACAGAGCATCTATAGTGGAGGCTCTGAGGCTGATACGAATGGCATTCTTCTTTGAAATTGCGGGGTTCGGTGTCGAGGTAGAAACAACACTCGGTTCCGAAATTGCAATCTGGGGTATTTTAGGAGCTAGAGGCGCAGCGGTTTCTAGCGAGATAGATTTCATACCTGTTTTCACAGATGGGTAAAGCAGCACTGTAAATTTTTTTCGTCATTCTTCGCTATTCTAACTTGCATTTCTCAACAAAAATTTAGAAAAAATTTAGATTAAGAAAAAATCAATCTTGAATCACACAGGCAATATGTAAAATGGCAGAATTTCTGATGTAGCCGTGAAGCAAACTAACGTGTTGAAATTTTTAGGACTGTTGCAGGCGTTCGTCTCCTTGGGGCGATCGCTCTGCGCCATTACCCTTTGGACATTTCTGTTTGGGAGCATCACCCTCTCGGTGATTGGTTGTCAAAATCTACCTTTTCCTAGCGCCTCTTCTGCACCAACCCCAGTCACCATCAAACTTGGTGGTTGGACAGCAAGTCCAGCAGAGCAAAAACTCCTCAAAGAGCTACTACAAGACTTTGAAGCAAAGCATCCTAATATTAAAATCAGGCATGAAGTCATCAACGACCAATATATGGATGTCATGAAAACCCGGCTCGTTGGTGAAGCGGCTCCTGATGTCTTTTATTTAGATGCTCTTGAGGCTCCTTTCTTCATGAGCCAGAATGTTTTAGAACCACTTGATGCCTATATTACTCCTGAATTTGAGCTAGTTGACTTTGAAGAAACCCTACTTGAGAGCTTCAAGTACAATAATCATATTTATGGTCTTCCCAAAGATTATTCTACACTTGCTCTGTTTTACAACAAAAAAGCTTTTGCTGCTGCAGGGTTAAGCACTCCACCAACAACTTGGGAGGAACTACGCGCTTACTCAAATAAATTAACACTAGACCGTAATCGAGATGGCAGAATTGACCAATATGGTTTTGGAGAAATTCCAGAGTTAGCGCGTCAGGCTTACAAAATCAAAGCTTTTGGTGGGCAACTTGTAGATCAAAATGGTTATGCAGTATTTGCCAGTGATGCCGGATTGCGAGGATTACAATTAGCGGTAGACCAGTATCAAAAAGACCACTCCTCAGCTCAAAAATCCGATGTTGGCACAAACTCAGGTAGTGAAATGTTTGGTCAGGCTAAGGTTGCAATGGTCATTGAGGGGAACTGGGCAATTCCCTACCTGACTGAAACCTTTCCCAAACTAGAATTTGCAACCGCAGAATTACCTAAAATTAATAACAATAAAGGCACAATGTTCTTCACTGTTGCTTACGTGATGAACAAGCAAACCCAACACAAAGCCGAAGCTTGGGAACTTATTTCTTATCTCACGGGTAAAGAAGGTATGACAAAGTGGACGAAAACAGGCTTTGCTTTGCCCTCTCGTAAATCTATCGCTCAAAAATTGGGTTATGATCAAGATTCCCTACGAACTGCACTTGTGGCAGGGGTAGATTATGCTGTGCCTTGGCAAGTGGGTGAGTATCCAGCAGCAATTACGAACAATTTTGACAACCAGTTTGTCAGCGCTTTGCTCGGACAACAATCGCTACAACAGGCTATGCAACGCGCACAAGATGAAGCGAATGAATTGATTAAAGCAATAGCAATTGATTGACACAAGGTTAGTTTAGCAAAGAATCTCAAGAGATGTTTCCGCTTGCTCAACATGACATTTCAAGCATTTTTGCAAGAGATTTCTGATTATTAACATAATCAAAGAAATATCAGAGCTATGCCTATTTAGATATAGGTAAAGCTGTTCAAACTGTTCATCAAACTTTTCAAGCATCAAGCAATTCTAAACGAGTCGTAACAAAATAGGTAGACCAAAGAATTTGAAATTTACTAGCTTTAACGCTCTCTCTACAAAATAGGGATCAATGCATTCATTAAAAGAGTTACCATAAATAATCATGCATCACCTATCGCTATAGCCAAGATAGTACAGGGTGAGTTCGGAGGTATATTTGTGTTTGAAATCATAAGGAAAAAAAGAAACGTCAAGTCGAATCTAATAGAGGACTTTGCTGGATACATGTTTATGATGCCCACTATTCTGGTGTTGGGCACGTTTGTCGTTCTACCCATTCTCTGGGCTGTTTTTCTTTCTCTGCACAAAGTTCAACTTCTTGGCAGTATTGAGTATCAATTTGTAGGCTTGCGTAACTTCACACGACTGATTGAAGATGAACGCGTTTGGATTGCTTTAAAAAATACAGTCGAATACGTTGCAATTGTTGTCCCAAGCCAAACTGTCTTGGCTTTAATTCTAGCTGTGACGCTGAATTCTGGTATTCGCGGGAAAAACTGGTGGCGTGTCCTTTACTTTTTACCGACAGTCACCTCCTCAGCTGTCTTGACGCTGATTTTTATGTGGATTTACAACACGAATGGGCTACTCAATGATTTTCTGGCTTTTATTGGACTACCTACTTACAACTGGTTAGGAGATCCAGCAGTTGCACTCAAAGGTATTATGCTCATGAATATTTGGTCAACAGCACCGTTTTACATGGTGATTTACCTAGCAGCATTGCAGGACATTCCTCGTTCACTTTATGAGGCTGCATCACTAGATGGAGCAAATGACTGGCAGCAGTTTATTCATATCACGATTCCTATACTCAAACCAGTGACTTTCTTTGTGGTAACGATGGGAGTGATTGGTACGTTTCAACTGTTTGATCAGTCCTACATTTTTTCTAACGGTACTGGTGGACCAAATAATGCTACCTTGACTGTAGTTTTACTGATATATCAGGCTGTTTTTCGTAACTTGCAGATGGGGTATGCAGCGGCGATCGCCTTTTTGCTTGCAGCAGTCATTGTTGTTGTCACTTTGATTCAGCGGCAGTTTTTTGGAGGGGAAAAAATCTAAGATAAACTTTCTAGTGCGAGCAGTCATTCGTCAGTACTTAGTACTCAGGAGATAAAAATGCTTATATCATCAGAGTTCTAAGCTATTTTTTATTAACCAATGGAGTCAAAAATGTTATTAGAACTGAAGCAATTAGAAGTACCACCAGGACAAAGAATATTGTTAAAAGAAGTGAGTTGGCAAGAATTTGAAGCCATTCTAGAAGAGTTGGGGGAACATCGTGCCGCCAGAATAGCCTATGAGAATGGATTGCTCGAAATTATGACACCACTTCCTGAACATGAGCGTAATAAAGAAATTCTTAGCGATTTAGTCAAAGTACTCCTTGAAGAACTAGATATTGAATTTTTGCCTTTAGGTTCTACAACTTTTAAAAATCAATTAATGAACAAAGGTATCGAACCTGATAACTGTTTTTATATCCAAAATGAAGTAGTCGTTAGAGGCAAAGACAGACTAGACTTAACAGTAGATCCACCTCCAGACTTAGCGTTAGAGATTGATGTGACTTCCCGCACTCATTCTAGTATCTATGAAGCATTAGCAGTACCTGAGTTGTGGCGTTTTGAAAAAGGCAAATTAGAAATTAATGTTTTGCAAAACGGTAAATATATTGAGTCTACATATAGCCCAATCTTCCCTCACTTTCCACTTCATCAAGTTATCCCTGAATATCTCCAACAGTGCAAAATTGTGGGTAGAAACAAGAGTATGAAAGCTTTCCGAGCTTGGGTAAGAGAACTCATTAACAAAAAACTTTAGAGTATATTGATGTCGTTGAATACACTGAATCAAATGATAAGTAGACAGGTGCAAATAAGGTGCAAATAAATCGAGCTATATAAAGATTTGTAAAAACACCTGAAACCCTTACCAATGACTAATGACTAATGACTAATGACAGCCTTAACGAGTACACTTTATTTGTACCGACTAACTTAATACGTTTCTTCTCAACTTGGAAAGCACTGCTATACATTCTGCTAACGCTGTATGCAGTTGTCACCCTTATTCCCTTCCTTTGGGCATTATCAGCATCCTTTAAGCCGCTTTCTGAAATTGTTAGCGGTACACCTAATTTTGTACCTAAAAACTTTACTCTCGACAACTACAAGCAAATTTTTTTCCAAGAACCGTTGTTTCTTCGCTGGTTATTCAATAGCGTAGTTATAGCTATCAGTGTCACTGGATTAAACTTGTTGTTCAACTCAATGGCAGGTTATGCTTTGGCAAGATTGCGTTTTCGAGGTAGACGCTTCTGGTTTTTTCTTATTTTGGCAGTATTAGCAGTTCCTGCTCAGATAACTCTCATTCCCACATTTTTGATTTTGAAAGCCTTAGGTTGGTTGAATTCTTATCAAGGGATGATTGTTCCCAGCATGGTGAATGCAACCTTTATTTTTATGATGCGACAGTTTTTCGTGAATTTTCCTAAGGAATTAGAAGAAGCGGCTCAATTGGATGGATTGAATACTTGGGGAATTTTTCGGCATATTGTTTTACCTCTAGCAAAACCAGCACTTGCAGCACAGGCAGTTTTTGTATTTATGGCGAGTTGGAATAATTTCTTGCTACCTTTAGTTATTGTGTTTGATCCAGAAATGTTTACTCTTCCTTTGGGATTGAATACTTTTAAAGGTCAATTTATTAGCTATTGGAATTATATTATGGCGGCTTCTATGGTGTTTACTTTACCGGCTTTGGCAATTTATGCATTTTTTAACAGGTATTTTATTGAGAGTGTAACGTTTACGGGAGGGAAGGGTTAGGCTGAAATAATATGACTTATTTGATACATTAATGAGAACGCAAGATACAATATATATACTGCTTGTTAGTAAGTGCTTACTCTCATCAACTTATGCACTTAGTACACGTCATCATTAGACATTTCCGAAAAATACTAATACGGTAGCGTGTTTCTAACTCATCCAATTCGTGATGTGGGAGAATTGAAATTCGTTTTGGTATCACCCGATGATTGCAACAGAACTATACAGTAAGTATATATCCGGATTTCATATTACTTCGTAAAACAATCCGGCATTCTTGGTTGAAGCGACAGCACAAAATGCGTCAAGGCATTATAACGCAGGTGCGCTTGAGTGTCTGAAACTTGATGAATTGGTTAAAAGTTTAGTGCGGTTGTCTTTCACTCCTGTTCATCTAAATGTTCAGCAACAGCTTGATAAAGATGCAGAACATGACTGTCATGTAGTTGGTAAAAAACATTACGACCTTGCTTGCGATAAGTAACCAAACGCATCGCCCGTAAGTTTCTCAGTTGGTGGGAAACAGCAGATTCACTCATATTTAGGACTGCTGCTAAATCACTCACACAAAGTTCTTTTTTAGCCAAAAGAGAGAGAATTCGCAGGCGATTCGCATCGCCTAAAAAGCTAAAAAATTCTGCCATGCGTTGAGCTTTATCGCTATTGAGAACCTCATGTGATACAGATTGCACATGATCACTCTCTAGTTGATTTGGTACTGAATTATACTCACTAGTTTCTTTTTGAGAATGAGAATTGGTGACATTATAGGCAAAAGTATCTCTGGCTGACATATTATTAATAATGTAAAGACTTGATAGTTATTTCTTAGTAAAAAAGAAATCTTATATACTCAAACTATTTTTAGATTTTTACCTAAAAAATAACATATGATTTTTTTGAATAATTGCCAAATAGCTGAGTTTACGATCGCCAATGTCAATGATTTGGTGACATTGCTACAGTTTCCCTTCATGCAACGTGCGATTGCAGGTGCTGTTTTGATGGGAATACTTGGCGGTTTACTAGGCAGTTTCGTCACCTTACGTCAGTTGTCTTTTTTTAGTCATGCTGTTGGTCATGCGGCTTTGGTAGGTGTGGCACTAGGTGTCATACTACAGTTAAATCCCACCTGGATGCTGCTACCATTCACACTTATTTTTGGGTTAGTTGTTCTCTACTTTATGGAGAAAACCGATTTAGCGAGTGACAGCGTTTTGAGTATTGTTCTGTCAGGCGCGTTAGCAGTCGGCGTGATTCTCAGTAGCCTAATTCAAGGATATCGCGGTAATCTCATGAGTGTGCTATTTGGCGATATTCTCGCTATTGACTTGACAGATTTGGTTTTGACTCTGCTTGTGCTTGTTGCAAGTAGTCTATTCTTATTATCAACCCTTAGGCAGCAAATTTTGTTAACGCTTAACCCTGCTGTGGCAAAGGTGCAGGGTATTCCAGTTCAGTTATACCGTTATGGATTTGTTGTATTGCTGTCATTAGCTGTGGCTGTGGCAATTAAAGCTGTTGGCGTTTTATTAGTCAACGCTTTTTTGGTGATTCCCGCCTCTTGTGCCAAACTGATGAGTCATCACTTTAACATTTTCCTGTTGCTGTCTGTGCTTGTCGGTTCCGTAAGCAGTATTGCTGGCATAATCGTATCGGGTCTTTTTAACCTTGCTTCTGGTCCTAGTATCGTTCTTGTTCAGTTTGTGGTCTTTTTGGCAGTTTTTAGCTGGGTTAAGTTGAGAATCAAAGCTGCGTAAATTTTTTTTCGGCAAAGACTTGCAAAATTAATCTGACTTTGCTACATTAAGTAATCGTGGGAAATAAACGATTCCACGCCGGGATAGCTCAGTTGGTAGAGCAGAGGACTGAAAATCCTCGTGTCACCAGTTCAAGTCTGGTTCCTGGCATATTATATAAAGTAGTCAAAAAAGTTTGGTTTTCAGGTGTTCAATTGAGTGACACTGATTCTAACTGTGCTGCCACAATAGATAAAGCAACAATAGGGGCTGTGACTGCTCGCAAGATACGACGTCCAAGGGAAACAGGTTGAAATCCAGCGTCAATAGCGCACTCCACTTCTTTTTGAGTCCATCCTCCCTCTGGTCCGGTGGCAATGATCATCTCAGATGTGGTAGAAACTTGATTGATTACTTCTCTTAAATGAGCATAATTGCCACGAGCCTCACAAATGTAACGATGACTTGTAGTTCCTGTGGCAAGAGCAGTGATAAAAGAAACAGGTTCTAATATCGTAGGCACAAAGGCGCGTTCTGATTGCTCTGCGGCTTCTTGCGCAATGCGTAACCAGCGTTCGAGTTTTTGAGGACTAGGATGAAGTAAAGTGCGATCGCTCACCACAGGTGCAATAACAGCAACCCCCAACTCAGTACAAACCCTTACCACATCATCAAATCCATTTCCTTTGGGCAAAGCTACCATCAGTGTTATGGATACGGGTAACTCAGTTTCCACCGTGAGTGATTCTAAAATTTGTGCTTTTTCTCCTTGTAACTGCGCCAGCCACCATTTACCTTTACCATCCATTGCAATAAAGTGATCGCCTTCTCGTAAACGCAAAACACGCCCCAGATAATGTTGCTGTTGAGGCGTGAGCAAAATTTGCTCTTGTTGAAGTTGGGAGGGTACTAAGCTTATGCGTTGGAGTTGAGACATGGATTTTGAATTTTAGATTTTTGAACGTATTGCGCGACAGTCCCTACCCTCAGCCGATAGCGTTTGCGTAGCGTCCCTCTTAGGGACTAGCGTGACGTTAGTCATAGGCGGGGTAGGGAAGGATAGCGCTTCAAGGTCGAGCTTGATTTTGGATATATTTCTTTAAAACTTCTATTGGCGCACCGCCACAAGAGGAAACATAATAAGAATTTGACCAGAACGAAACATCACCCCAATAATACTTTTTCACTTCTTCGGGGAATTCTTTTTTTAACATTCTTGCAGTTGAGCTTTTTAAGCTTCCCACCACTGCGGCAATCGAGTTTTTAGGGTGGAAGTCCAACAAGATATGTACATGGTCTGATTCACCATTAAACTCAATTAATTGACAGTCCATCTTATTCGATACTTGCTCGACCATTTCTTTTAATCGGTCGAGCATTACTGCGTTTAAAGCTTTTCGTCTGTAGTGAGTGACAAACACGAAGTGTAACCGCACACTAAAAACACTATGAGAACCTTTTCTAGCAGTCATATTGACAGCCTACAATCGCATGAGATAATCGCAGTATAACAAACAGGTCGATATGTTATGGCTACCAAGCGAATTACCTTTAGGCTTTACCCATCAAAGGTACAATCTGATAAAATGCATTACTGGCGACGACTTCATAAGGATTTATATAATGCTTGTGTTGAGCATCGCAAAACCTCTTACAAGAAGTTTGGCAAATCTGTCGATTATTTTGATCAACAAAACTGTTTACCAGAGTTTAAAGAGTGTTGGGAAGAGTACAAAGAGCTTGGTAGCCATGCATTGCAAGATACTGTTAAGCGCGTAGATTTTGCGTTTCAGCGATTTTTTAAACTCAAGTCTGGGTATCCCAAATTTAAACCCAGTCGTCATTATAAAGGATGGACTTATCCTTGTTCAGCAGGATGGAAAGCTTGCACAAATGGAAAAAACGGTTATCTAAAAGTATCTAATCTAGGTAACGTTAAAATGCGCGGTCAAGCTAGAGATTGGGGTAAGCCTAAAACTTGCACAATCATGTTTAAGCAAGGGAAATGGTATGCTTCAATCACTGTTGACTGTGTTCCTTTCCGTCCTCAAACTAATACAGGTGCTATTGGTTTAGATTTTGGTACTTACCATGCTATTGCAGATTCTAATGGCAATGTAATTGAGAATCCCAGATTTGTTAAAGCCGCTCAAACCAAAATTAATCAAATAGTTAAAACCAGTCGTAGAAAAAGACCACCAAAAAGAGGTGTTAAACCTTCACGACGCTGGAGAAAAGCGAATAAAGCAGTAGCTAAAATACAATCTAAAGTTGCACGTCATAGACTTGACTGGCAACACAAGGTCTCTACACAAATAGTTAGCTGTTATAGCTTGGTAGCGACTGAGAAGTTAAATCTTAAAGGGATGACTCGCAAGTCTAAAGGTAAGAGAAAACGTCAAAAGTCAGGACTTAATCGTTCGTTACTTGACGTTGGAATTGGCAATCTCAAAGACTTGATTAAGTACAAAGTTACCGAGGCTGGAGGTTTCTATATAGAAGTACCGACAACCAAGGTTAAGCCATCTCAGACTTGCCCTAATTGTGGTCATCAAAAGAAAAAAACGCTAGCAGAAAGAACACATCATTGCGAAAAGTGCGGCTACCAATGCGATAGAGATGTAGCGGCAGCAATGGTAATGCTCAACTATGTGAGGCAGTGCGGTCTTGGGGTTTCCCCAAGTGAAGCAACTGCCGAACCCGTAAGGGCAAGAGGTATGGAACGTGCCTCTACAGACGTAGATGAGTCAACCTCTACTTGGTGCGGAAGTTTCAAGCAAGTTGCTCAAGTGAAGCGTCAGAAACAGCTAGCTCAGCCGAAGGCGGCTAGCTTGTAGTTCATTTTTAGCTTAAGCAGCAGAAGCCTCTCGCTCACCCGAAGGGGAGCGATGAGATG
>NZ_QMEA01000219.1 GCF_012912105.1 Brasilonema sp. UFV-L1 | reverse complement strand
CTCCACCGACTCCCCCCACTCCCTCCACTCCCCCGACTCTCTGAGGTGACTTCTGACTCCTTCTTTAAGAATGTAAAAAAAATCAAAAAAATTTCCATTTTGAGACATGTCACAGTACTCAAACTTGTATCTTGAGATAAATTTAGAAAATTATAGATTTGTAACGGGTTGGTTATAGAAGTATATGAAGATATTGGTACTAAGTTGGGAGTTTCCGCCACGCATAGTAGGAGGTATTGCTCGTCATGTGGCAGAGTTATATCCAGAATTGGTCAAGTTAGGACATGAAATCCACTTGATTACACCGGAGTTTGGTCATGCACCAATGTATGAGATAGTTGAGGGATTACAGGTTCACCGTGTGCCTGTGGCTCCTAGTCATGATTTTTTTCACTGGGTTGTTAATCTCAACGAGAGTATTGGGCATCACGGTGGTAAGCTGATACTGGAGGAAGGACCGTTTGATATTGTTCACGCACATGATTGGCTTGTTGGGGATGCGGCGATCGCCCTCAAGCACAATTTCAAAGTCCCCCTGATTGCCACTATTCACGCAACTGAATACGGACGTTACAACGGTGTTCATACTGCTATTCAACATTATATTAATCACAAAGAACAACTTCTTGCTTACAACGCTTGGCGAATCATCGTTTGCACTGACTATATGCGGCGGGAGGTAGAGCGGGCGTTACACGCTCCGTGGGATAAAATTGATGTTATCTACAACGGTATCCGACCAGAAAAAAAACGGCATCACCAAGATTTTCACGCTTTGGATTTTCGCCGTCAATTTGCTGAAGATGGTGAGAAAATCGTTTATTATGTCGGTCGTATGACTTATGAAAAAGGTGTCTCTCTACTGCTGAGTGCTGCTCCCAAAGTATTGTGGGAAATGGGAGGTGACGTTAAGTTTGTCATTATCGGTGGCGGTAATACCGACCATCTCAAAAAACAAGCTTGGGATATGGGAATTTGGGACAAGTGCTATTTTACAGGTTTTATATCTGATGAGTACTTGGATAAATTTCAAACAATTGCCGACTGCGCTGTGTTCCCCAGTCTTTATGAACCCTTTGGTATTGTTGCATTAGAAAGCTTTGCCTCTCGCGTCCCCGTTGTTGTTTCTGATACTGGTGGATTTCCAGAAGTCGTACAACACACGAAAACAGGCGTAGTCACTTACACAAATAACCCAAATTCCTTGGCTTGGGGTATTCTGGAAGTGTTGAAAAATCCAGGTTATCGGCAATGGTTAATTGATAACGCTTATGAAGATTTAAACAGACGCTTCTGTTGGTCTAAATTAGCAAAGGAAACTGAGGATGTGTACAAGCAGGTGGTGCAAGAGCGATCGCAAGTAACCTGGCTATAAACAAACAAAGTATAGCAGTTTTCTTTGAGTCGTGAAATCAAGGTACGGGATGATGGGAAAGAGGAGCGAAGGATATTTTTCCACACTCCCTCAGTTTCTCACTTTCTCAGTGTACATTCATCGAAGTTTCGCGATACCACTTTCCAAACCTTGGCAAACACCAGTCAGAAAATCTAAATCTAAAGTATCAATAGTATCGCTGGATTTATGATAATTTGGGTTACGCATGAATGCTGTATCTGTTACCATCATTGCTGGATAACCTGCATCCCAAAATGGTGCATGGTCACTTTGTCTTGTCTGAGGAACGATTAAACCTCTATTAGGTACTGGCAACCACTGACTTGGTACACCAATTTTACGAATACTGCTGCTAATACAAATTAAGTCACGAATTGTCCGCCAATTACCAACTAAAGCGATAAAATTACCACAATTAGGGTAAAAGCGTTCCAGAGGTGACGGATAATTTTGAGAACCTGGAGTCTGAACACAGTATCCAAGCATTTCTAGAGAAATCATTAAGCGTAGCGATTGCTCTTCTTGCTTGAGTTTAGCAACATACTCGGTGCTACCTAATAAGCCATATTCTTCCATATCAAATGCTACCAGTCGCAGGGGATATTTTATTGGTTGAGCAGCAAACATTCTTGCCAATTCCAGCAAGACTGCTACACCTGTCGCATTATCATCAGCCCCCGGTGTTCCAGGAACAGCATCATAATGGGCACCAATTAAAATTGGAGGTAAATCCCTGTTTTGAGATTGCGCTTGTGAAGGCAAATTCAAAATGAGGTTTTGACAAGTTTTGCTGCCAACTTTAAAGGTGTGGATTTCCACACTTCCCCATCGAGCAAATTCTTGACGAATGTATTCTTGGACAAAAAAATGTCCAGCAGTCGCAAGATAAGGATCGCGATCGCGGGCTATTGAGGTAAGGTGACAATTGAGCTGATTCTTTAGATTCACAAATTAACTAGTGAGGAACACTGTTTGATCAGAACAGTTGATGAGTACCGAAAAGCCAACGCTGTGCTGAGGTTATCCTCTAATCTAGAGGGAATCCCAAAGCCCCTGTTGAGTGCAACTGCCGTGCGACTGGTATTGCCCAATCTTGAGTCATTTTCTGATTTTCCATTCTCCAGAGTTTCAGGCGTTCAGGAAAAAATTGCGTACTCTCTTTGTTGATTCATTGAGAAAAAAGCTTTTCTCCTTGTTAAAGCCCTCAATTGATGACGAAAATGGACTTCATAACTCAGTACTCAAGACTCAACACTGATGAACGTGTAACTCTCAACAGCAAGATACAATAAATCAAGCATTAGATCTAAAAATTTAATTTATAAGACACTATAGGAGAACAAAAACGCATGGGCAAGGTAGTCGGCATTGACTTGGGTACAACCAACTCAGTAGTTGCCGTCATGGAGGGTGGCAAGCCGGTAGTGATTGCCAATGCAGAAGGCATGCGAACAACTCCCTCCGTAGTCGGCTTCACCAAAGAAGGCGAAAG
This sequence comes from Brasilonema sp. UFV-L1, assembly GCF_012912105.1. Taxonomy (GTDB): domain Bacteria; phylum Cyanobacteriota; class Cyanobacteriia; order Cyanobacteriales; family Nostocaceae; genus Brasilonema. The sequence continues at coordinate 5,028 of NZ_QMEA01000219.1, read as the reverse complement.
AGTTGTTGGGCAAATGGCGCGACGGCAAACCCTCCTCAACCCACAAGATACCTTTTTCGCCGTTAAACGTTTCATTGGGCGCAGGTATGCCGAACTTAACCCAGAATCAAAACGAGTTCCATACACTATCCGCAAAGACGAGGTTGGTAACATTAAAATTTCTTGTCCTCGTCTAGATAGAGATTTTGCACCAGAAGAAATTTCCGCAATGGTACTCAAAAAGTTGGCAGAGGATGCCAGTAAATACCTGGGTGCCCCAGTGACAGGAGTCGTGATCACCGTCCCTGCTTATTTTAATGATTCTCAACGGCAAGCAACACGAGATGCTGGCAGAATAGCAGGTTTGGAAGTGCTGCGAATTCTCAATGAACCGACTGCAGCTTCTTTGGCTTACGGATTAGATCGTGGTAATACTGAAACAATATTAGTTTTTGACTTAGGTGGCGGCACATTTGACGTGTCGATTCTAGACGTTGGTGATGGGGTTTTTGAAGTCAGAGCAACCAGTGGAGACACGCAACTCGGTGGTAATGATTTTGACAAACAAGTTGTCGATTGGTTGGCAGAAAAATTTTTGTCAACTGAAGGGGTGGACTTAAGACGCGATCGCCAAGCTTTACAACGTTTGATGGAAGCAGCGGAAAAAGCCAAAATCGAACTTTCCTCAGTCAGTATCACCGATATTAATTTACCGTTTATAGCTGCTGATCAAGAAGGCCCTAAACATCTTGAAACCCGTTTAACTCGTTCAGAGTTTGAAGGTTTGTGTGATGACTTACTTGGACGAGTGCGTCTCCCAGTCAAACGCGCACTCAAAGACGCTGGTTTGACACCTGCAGATATTGATGAAGTTGTGTTAGTGGGTGGTGGTACACGTATGCCAATGGTACAGCGGCTTGTACAAGCAATGATTGGCATAGAACCCAACCAAAACGTCAATCCTGATGAAGTTGTGGCAGTCGGTGCAGCAATACAAGCCGGTATTCTCGGTGGAGAACTTAAAGATGTCTTGCTGTTAGATGTCACGCCCCTGTCTTTGGGATTAGAAACTGTTAACGGCGTCATGAAAAAGCTCATTCCCCGTAATACCACTATACCAGTGCGTCGCTCTGATATTTTTTCCACATCAGAAAATAATCAAAACACTGTGGAAGTCCACGTCGTCCAAGGTGAACGGGAGATGGCAGCAGATAATAAGTCTCTCGGACGGTTTAAACTGTATGGAATTCCACCAGCACCACGTGGAATTCCGCAGATTCAAGTATCGTTTGATATAGATGCTAACGGGATTCTACAGGTAACCGCCTTGGATAGAACCACAGGTAGAGAACAGAGTATCACAGTTCAAGGTGCTTCCACCTTAAGCGAAGGAGAAATCAAGCAAGCAATTCAGGATGCTCAGAGATACGCCGAAATCGACCGTGAACGTAAAGAACGGGTAGAAAAACGTACTCGTGCTGAAGCTTTGATTATACAAGCAGAACGACAACTCAGAGAAGTCGCATTGGATTTTGGGATGCAAGTTGCTCGCAGTCGTCGTCAAAGAATTGATAACATCTGCCGAGAATTGCGCGAGAGTTTGCAAGAAAATGATGACAGAGGTATTGACCAAGCCTACGCCGACTTGCAAGATGCTTTATATGAGCTAAACCGTGAAGTGCGCGAGTACTACGTTGACGATGAAGAGGATGACTTGTTTGGTGCTATCCGTGACATCTTCACCGGCGATAAAGACCGAGAACGCGAACCCCCAAGGGATACATTCCGCGATACTCTCGGAGGAAACCGCGCAAGGCGTGATAGTTATTCCGACAACCGTCCCATCCGTGATAATCGCGATTACTATGGCAGAGATTATAACGACGACAACAACAACAGAGACTATAACAGAGACTATAACAGAGGAGGTCGTTCCTCCGATGACAGGGGTTATTCACGCAAGCCCCAGCGTCCTAGCTACCAGGATAACTGGGACAATGAGGATGATGATTGGCTGTAACATCTACTAGTAGATATTTTGCGCAAATGGAGTTATAACTTTCAAGGCGGGAAACCTCACCTTTTTTGGAACTTTCAAATAACAAAAAACTCAATCACTCACAAGATAAGGAGGACACCTCTCCAGGAAATTCAAAGTATGCTCTTTGTTGCTCGCTGCGCTATTAAAAAAGAATTCTTAATTTTAAATTTTGAATTCTGAATGCGTGAATTTGTTAGCGTTTGCGCAGCGCCCCTCTTAGGGGCTAGCGTGCCGTAGGCAGCGTCAGCTTTGCTGCTAACAAAGTAGCGTGTCCGTTCAACCTCAATTCACCATTCCTGTCAGGCGCAGCCGTGCCGCAGGCATAGGAATCAAAACTCAAAAAGCGCAGACAACAAGAAAAAAGTCGTTTTGAATGCAGGAGGAGTGATCATTGATTTTTTGGAATTCCTTAACAACAAAGATGAAGTTTGACAGATGACACAAAGATAAAGAAGTTGATTCCAAATTCGGATTCGGTCATTAATCATTAGTAATTAGTAATTAGTTAATAATTTAATAATGTAAAAATTCAGAATCGGTGAATCTAGAATGAACAAAACTTTTAGCTATTGGGGTAGAGAACGTTTGCGCATTGCCCCTTCAGGGGAAGTGCGAGTATTGGGGTGATAAGAAAATGGGGAGGTGGGGTAGAGAGCAAAGCGAGTATTGGGGAGAATAATTACTGACTTGGTGACTCCTGATTCCTGAATTCTGAGTCCATAATTAATGAATAGCCCTTAAAAAATTAAAAGTTCAAAGTTAAAGATAAAGAACTGAACTATGCCAAATTTGCAGAACTTTCGCGATTACTACGAGATTTTGGGAGTCACAAAAGATGCCTCAAATGAAGATATTAAAAAGAACTATCGACGGTTGGCACGTCAGTATCACCCAGATCTAAATCCAGGAAACAAAGCAGCAGAGGAAAAATTTAAGGATATCGGAGAAGCTTATGAGGTTCTTTCCGACCCAGCAAAACGGGCGCAATACGACCAATTTAGCCGCTTTTGGAAACAAAAAGGTTTTGATAAACAAGCCGCAGCACGAGAGAACGGCTGGAATCGTAATAACGGTCGTACACGCAATCAAGAAGTAGACCCTGGTAGATATCCTGATTTTGATAGTTTTATTAATCAAGTTATTGGCGTAGGTGTTGGCAAAGATACCAAAAATGGAAATTCCACAACTGGAGTGGAAAGCGATCCGTTTAGTTCCACAAATAGAAAAGTTCAATATACAGTTAATTCTCGCCCCACTCGTCGAGATATAGAAGCCAGATTAACCCTACCATTGGAAAAAGCATATAAAGGTGGAACAGAAAGAATTCGCCTGGAAGATGGGCGATCGCTCGAAGTCAATATGCCTCCTGGTATGGTCACAGGTCAAACCATCCGCCTCAAAAATCAAGGTATTAATGGTGGAGATTTATACTTAAAAATTACAGTTAACCCTCATTATTTATTTAAAATAGAAGGCTACAATGTCCTTTGTCAGGTACCACTCACTCCCACAGAAGCAGTCTTAGGAGGACAGATAGAAGCACCAACCTTAGACGGGGCAGTAAAAATGTCTATCCCCCCTGGTGTGCGTTCAGGTCAACGCTTTCGGCTTGCCAATAAAGGCTACCCTAAAGAAAATGGTGAACGTGGTGACCAATTAGTAGAAATTCAAATTGTTGCTCCGAAAAATATCACTCAGCAAGAACGTGAACTTTACGAAAAGTTACGGCAAATAGAAACCTTCAAACCTCGTGCTGATTTAGTGAAATAAGATTGTCAGTCGTTAATGGTTAGTCGTCATTTTTGACAACAAAAAATCAACGACCAATCACAGACTCATGACAGTTTTAAGCTGCGGAGGGTCGGTTCGGTTTAGAATATTAGAAAAATATCGCTAAGTGACTGAAACAGCCGTGAATCAGAATGGGGCAATGCCAAAAAGCAGCGAACCAACGTATTACTCCCTGCTAGGACTGCATCCCTGGGCATCGGTAATTGAAATCCGTCGCGCTTACCGGGAACTGAGCAAGCACTATCATCCAGATACCACAAAATTGCCTACTGCTGTGGCGATTGGCAAGTTTCAGCAACTCAATGAGGCGTACGCTACTCTCAGCAACCCAGAACGGCGGTTTAGCTACGACCTGAAAATTGGCTATTCACGCTTTGGGGTTATCCAAGCACCCCCCGACTTGAATCATCCTGTTTCTGATGCCTACAACTGGTCTAAATCAGCTTACCTTGACGCCAGCGATCGCCCACTCAGCGCTGGTGAAATTTTTGCTTTGTTTATTCTAGGATTGACATTTTTGGCTTGCTTGTTGTTAGCGATCGCGATCGGCTTAACCCGTGGTCAAGGTGCCTTGCAAACACAACTACAACACACCCCAGCAATACACCAACCCGATGCTACTCTTTCTCAACCAGCCCGTTCTGTCTTAAATTAAAAATTATTTTTGAATTTTGATAATTTTTGTATTTTTTGTTTGCATTTTTGCAATTTTGTGCATCCTAAAGGAGGCATTTTATGCTCCGCGCAGCATACACACAGGGCATTTTTTGAATTTTGAATTTTGAATTTTGAATTTTGAATTTTAAATTATTATGTCTCTTCCTTCCCCCGAAACACCCTTATACAACCATCCTCTCCCGCAAATTGAATCTTGGCTTAGAGAGCAAGGTTGTCAACAAGATGAACAACAACTGCATTGCTGGCGCGTGCAGCGACCTAGTTGGCAAGCAGAACTTTGGCTAGATATTGAGCAGATCATCGTGCGATATCTCCAAGCTGGAGATGATGGGCAAGATATCCAGCGCGCCTTCAAGTATTCCCTCAGTCGAGAAGACGTAGAACGAGCTGTTTTTTCTGGACCATAGAAGAGGAGGGGGAGATGGGGAAGTGGAGGAAGATGGGGAAGTTGGGGAACTCACCTCCCCCCACTCCCTGGGGATTAGGGGCAGTAGGAGAAGATGGGGGAGAAAAACAGTTAATGTACATTAATTTTACTC
>NZ_QMEA01000218.1 GCF_012912105.1 Brasilonema sp. UFV-L1 | reverse complement strand
TTTGAGGTCAATGCTCAATTTACAACACTTTGAAGCTTAACTGAACCGTATTGGGATTTATGTAGCTTGTCTTAGCGCATACAACAACGGCAAATTACATGGGCGCTGGATTGACTGCGACCAAGACGCAGACGACATTTGGGTAGAAATTAATGAAATGCTCTCAAATTCCCCAGAACCAGATACCGAAGAGTGGGCGATACATGATTTTGAAAACTGGCAGGAAATAAAAATTGATGAGCATGAATCAATCGAGCGCATTGCAGAGTTAGCCGAGTTATTGCAAGAACATGGAAAAGCCTTTGCACTTTACTGTGAATACTACGGCAATGATTCCACAGCTTCTGACTTCCAGGAACATTACTTAGGCAAATACAAAGACGAAGAAGACTTTGTTTATGAAATGTGGGAGCAAGATGGAAGGCTTAAGAAGTTGGAAGAGTTAGGTATTCCTGCTTTTTACATTGACTGGAAAGCGATCGCTCGTGACTGGTTTATCGATTCTTACTTTTCAGTCGAAGTCGGCTATGAAGAAACCCACGTTTTTAGTCGCCATTAAATAGCATCATATGTCCCCCAACATACGGGGAACCCATAACACACCTGACTTTTCAAATCAAGCTGTCGCATCCCCGCCAAGAGACAGCGGCAGCTCATCCGTCAACAACTAGGTATCAAATGTATAACCGTATTGCAGATATAGACCGAGAAATTGCTGAACTGCACGAGCAGCGAGATTGCTTAATTCTCTACTGGTTTGAGCAGGGTGAAGCTGACCACAGCTTTAATCTACCGCCTCAGTACTTAGATAACGAGTGGTATATGAGTGGGTATGAGGACAGACAGTATCAGTTAGAAATCGGCTTCAACCCAGAAACCCCAAGCTTTGACCACTTCTAAAACCAGTAGCACCCCAGCCATAGCAGCTGGGGATAAACCAAAATGGCACGTCATAAATTTTTTGAATCTACACCTAAAAACACTGGCTTAGTCATTCCTGAAATGGCGGTTTTCTGTCGCAACGACTGTAAGGAAGGGAAATGGATGATTGGTGAAACTGATTACGGCTCTAGGCTTGAGTTTCTGATTGTCCACTTCTCGCGCCGTGTCAGTGAGTATATGGACGGACGCATCGCCCAAGGGCAAATTTGGTTTACGCCCATCGCTGGAGAAGTGCCAATGGGAATTGTGTACTATACATTAATCAAAAACAGCCGCAGTGGTCGCAGCGGTTCACTGAAAAACTTCGGTTGTCAAGTAGCTATTGCACAGTCCCAAGGCTACGACCCCCGCGAGTTGGTGTGGATGCCCAAGTTTATTAAGAAGTCAGGCGCAATTGAAGACGAAAACGGGGTAATGCAGAATGCCAGCTGGTACGTAATTGATTGGGCGTGGCGCGAGTGCAAGCCAGAGGAAGAGAAAACCCTCAACAACACCGTAGCCATAATCCAAAACCCAGACCAAATGGAACTGCTATTTGATATGGATTTAGAGGCAACCTCTATCTGCGTTGATGGCATGAACCAGAAGGAAATTTTGGCACTGCTTAACCAAACTAGTCGGATAGCTTTACCAGCCGCTGTTGATAACGACTAATTTTTAATTATGTGTGGGGTGCGCTCACTGCACCCCTTTTTCCCCCAGAACTATCACCTTTGCAACACAATCATGCTAATAAGCAGTCCAAGCACTCACGACAGCATACAACTAAGGGCAACTACCGCTTAGAATTAAATAGCAATACTATGCAAAGCTGTAGCATGAATGCGCTAGAAAAATTACTAAATGAAAAAAAATGGAACATTTCTGACCTTGCCAGAGAGTATGGAAAGCAGGAATCTCCGGGCATTTCAGATGATGAAGCTATCAGAAAGTACGGTTCACTCATGCGTAAGGTGCTAAAAGACCCGGAAGACACCAAGCACAGAATTGTAAAGAGAGTGATAGAGATTTTGGGTGGTGAGTTGGTGGTGAGGGTGAAGCGGGTTGAGGAACTGACACTGTGAGTTTCCCCCAGAACTACTGAACCAATTTCAGCGGCTCGTGTCTCGCCAGTATCAGAAAAAGTCCATTGGTATAAAACTTTCCCTCTCCTTTATAAGGAGAGGGATGCCCGACAGGGCAGGGTGAGGTTCCGATTGCTGAATGCAGCAAACAGATAACGAGCTATTGCACCAAAATCGAACGTATCAAAATACTCATAACCTCACCTGTGTTACCAGTTGGTACAAGAGGACTCCAATCACCAATAGAGGCGTATTTGAGTTGGTGCAGAACGCGAATTGTGCTCTTTACAGCTTTGGGAGAACCAACCAGTGTATGTTTAATAGGTTCTCTTTCTGGGGATGCTTGAGAGTTAGTTTGATTGGGGATGGGTGTATTTGGGTTGTCGGCACTGGACAAAAAACCTTGAGTTACCGATTGTAAGGAATAATTTGCACCATCTTTCGGTACCACCGCGCTTGCTTGCAAGTCATATGCGAGCGCTTGCACTTGTGTCATCATTATATTTGTCTCCCAATATGGGGGTTTACAAAGCGATCGCTTTTCCGGTTGGCGTTGGGAGCGATCGCTTTTAACTTTTGAGTATATCAACTTGGGGGGAACATGGGAATATGGGAATATGGGAATATTGATTCTATTCCCCCTATGCCATGCCAGAATGATGAGATGGCAAAACCCGAAGATACAGTCAAACTGGTAATTGGCAAAGAGTTAAAAATCCGCTTCAAGTCGCTGTGTGTGCAGTCAGAAACGGATATGAGCAGTGTTGCCAAAGAATTAATCGCTGCTTGGTGCGAGGAGCAGGAGAAAAAGCTTTCTCAAGAAAAAAAACATTCTTGAGCTTTATCCCCCAGAACTGATACCAAGTCACAATTCCCCGGTAGCACCTGTCCGCAGCGTGCCCTCTGGGCATACGAAACGTAGACAACAGACCTCTGTTGTGTTGTAGCGATTTGTTAGCTCTAGCATGATATCCGTGCTACCATGCTATGTATGATAGTATCATTCAAAGATAAAGGAACTGAAGACATTTTTGATGGCATTGATTCAAAAGACGCACGAAAACAGTGCCCTCAAACCCTTTGGAAAGTCGCTCAAAGGAAATTAGATCAACTGAATGCTGCACATACTTTGAATGACATGAAAGTTCCACCAGGTAATAGATTAGAAGCACTTCAAGGTGAAAGAGTTGGTCAGCATAGCATTCGGATTAATGACCAATATCGCATCTGCTTTGTATGGACACAAGAGGGTTCAGAAGAAGTTGAAATAGTAGACTATCACTAAGCCCATAAGAAGATATATATAAAGATATGAGAATTCCTACCAAACGACCGCCCACACATCCCGGCGAAATATTACTTAAAGATTTTCTTGAGCCACTTGGGTTGTCACAAAGTGACCTTGCAAATGCAATTCATGTTTCTTATCAACGAATCAATGAGCTTGTGAATGAAAAGCGTGGTATTACCTTAAGTACCGCTTTACGATTATCAAAGTTTTTTGGGAATAGCCCACAGTTTTGGTTGAATCTTCAACAGAATTGGGACATGTACCATGTCTTTCAGGAAGAAGAAGAGGAACTGAACACTATTGTGCAGTTCAATAGTTAACGATGATGAGGCGATCGCTCCCTTCAGTTCTGGGGGAAATTAACAAGCAGAAATTACGCATACGTGATTTTATCCCTCAGTATAGGCTCGCGCCCACTTTCCCCCAGAACCAAGGCTGCGGCAATCGCCCCCAAGAGTTCTGGGGGAAATTAACAAGCAGAAATATTGATTTTGCTATGTACTCTAATATAAGCTTCAAAATGGAATGGCACTAAGAAAAGCCAAAACACTTGTAGTTTAAGCGGTTTGCAACTGCTTGCGTAACTCATGCCGGGGTTTGGTCATCAAAGGGTAAGCTTTTGGGCGACGTTTGCGAACTCGGGGTTCGTTTCTACCGGGGCGATTGCTGACAGCCTTGTGGGCAATAACTTTAAGTAAAGTGCAATAAATTTGAAGACGTTTTTTAGAAGCAGTGGCTAACAATTCGGGAATAAAGTTATTTAAATGATGGCGAGTTCCTTGTAAAGACAAGCACAACGGAGGAGTAGCGTAAGTAGTACCTGCCGACCACATCAAACTACGAAGTAGATTATAAGCTAACAAATAAACATAAATTTCTTTGCGTACCATTGAGGGGGTTTTACATCGTAAAATATCCATGCCCAAGGTAGTTTTTAGATGCCTTAAATCTAATTCAACATCCCAACGTTTACCGTAAAGACCAACAATTTCCAGAGTAGAGTAGGTTGTTGTATCTAATAGAGTAGTGATTAAACTGACTCGTTGAGTGCGAAAACCAGGAATAAAAATATAGTAGTAAATTTCTCGCACAGTTATGGTTGAAGGCAGAGCATCAAATTCATCTAGGCTCAGTCCTTTGGGGCAGATTTTAGGTTTGTACCAAGTAACTAATTTGTCACAATCTCCAACAACTTTACCTTTTCGCATTGATGTTATTCGGGCTTGATGTTTACGGAAGACTGCATCACAATTAAGTTTTTTAATGGCGACTAGATCAGCGTAAGCGCAAAAAGCTCTATCTCCTAAAAGGATATCTAAGGGATTAAGAAACTGATAGAGTAAACGCGTGCAAGTTTGATATCATGAGTATTTAGAACATCAATAACTAAAGCAACAGCCGCACCAGTTACTAAACTAAATATCACACCTATTTTGGCAATAGGAAATCCACATCCAGCTTTTTGAGTCTTAGGTTGAGGGTATGCTTTCTGGTTCTCTACAGTATCAGGCATGGAAACAGTTGAACCGTCTATTACCAAGACATTTCGACCACACCATAGATGTTCTGTAGTCACTGTCTCTGATAATCTTTGTGCAGCTTGACTAAAAAGTTTTTCTAGTAAATTTTCTGGCAATCTTAACCGTGCTTGGCAGTAAGCACTCGTATCAGTTGAAGGAATTTCTACTCCTTCTCCTACCAAATAAGCAATGACTTTACTCACTGCATTGTGGCAAGTTTTATCAGTATCTAAAACCTGAGATAAAAACGCCCACAACGTTACTATTGGATCAAATAACCGCTTCTTATATTTAATTTTTAGCTCGGATAGGGCTTGCTCAATTGCCGAGGATGGTAATAATTCTTTAAAAGGTAATCCTAGACTTTGGTTAAATTTATCCTTGAGGATTGTCACACGATTTGTCACAGTAGTAGTTATGCTATTGGCTTACTTGTATCAAAGAAAGTATTTCATGAACGAGTAAGCTTTTTCTACATACAAAAATTTTTGGGTAACCTTACCTTATCTCTACAGTGCGCGATCGCCTGACCCATACGATTACTCCTCAATAAGTACTACAAGCTGTAGCCCTTATTCCACATAGATTAGAGCTTTTCTTAGTGCCATTCGCTTCAAAATGTTCAACAACTAAAGTTTGATTGCGGAAGAATAACGATAGGATATTTGTGTCAATCAATGCTGCTTTCATCACTTCTTCTCGCTAAAAATGCTTGCTGGCGACGTGTCATGACTTCTTCGTTAAAATCAGCAAACATTTCATCAGACATATCCTCCCAGCAACCAGCAAACTGCATCGTCTGCTCAATTGTAGCTTGAGATGCTTCTACACCTAAACGAAAATCATGAATAAAGTTATATAATTCTTCTAGTTTTTCTTCTGGAATAAGACTGATTTCTGTAAGAAGTTTTGTGCGTAGATTTGATGAATTCATATTAGAAATTACTGTTTAGTAACTGGCTGATAAATAAATTATATAGAAATCCTCCAAAGATTTTTGAAACACACGTAGGGTGGGCTACACTACTCAAGATTTTTCATACGACTAACGCACCTAGAGCAGTTCTGGGGGATAAGGCTACTGTGGTGTACACCGAAGCGCTCAAAACCTCACCCTCGCTTTAGGGTGCGCTAAAATCTTTCCCTCTCCTTTATAAGGAGAGGGATGCCCGACAGGGCAGGGTGAGGTAAAACCAACGTGGCATAAACCTTTGAACCTTAAATTCACACCCTAGTGTTCCACTCCCTCGCTTGAATCGGTGCTAAAATATTTCCCTCTCCTTAATAAGGAGAGGGATGCCCGATAGGGCAGGGTGAGGTTCCGATTGCTGAGTGCAGCAAAGAGATAACAAGCTATTGCACCAAAATCGAACGTATCAAAATACTCATAACCTCACCTGTGTTACCAGTTGGTACAAGAGGACTCCAATCACCAATAGAGGCGTATTTGAGTTGGTGCAGAACGCGAATTGTGCTCTTTACAGCTTTGGGAGAACCAACCAGTGTATGTTTAATAGGTTCTCTTTCTGGGGATGCTTGAGAGTTAGTTTGATTGGGGATGGGTGTATTTGCGTTGTCAGCACTGGACAAAAAGCCTTGAGTTACCGATTGTAAGGAATAATTTGCACCATCAAATTGCACCACCGCGCTTGCTTGCCCTTGCACGTACTGTTCCAACTCCAATTGAGCGATTGCTTGCAAGTCATTGAAGAGCGCTTGTACTTGTGTCATCATTTATTTTATTTGTCTCCCAATATGGGGGTTTACTACGACAAGGCGATCGCACTATTTGGTTAAAAGAGCGTTAAGCAAAGCTCTGCCGTAGGCGATCGCTCTTTGTTTGTCATCACAATAGTATGATTTTTTCACTACATAATCAATACCATTATCACTACACTTGTCATTACCATCAGACATTGCTAGTTTGGGGTTAACAACATCAGACAATATTGCAGCACAGGAAAGTATGGCAAGGCGAGAAAGGACTTTTATTCAAGTTCAAATAGACCCAGCAATGAAAACTAGGTTTACCAATAAGCTTGAACAAGAGGGCAAGAAAATTACCGATGTTCTTTTGAAGTGGATTGAGGACTACGTTAACGAAGCCCAAAACGTTGACGTAATGGATCTAAAACACAGAGTAGAGGCTCTAGAGCGTTTAATACAAGAAAGGAATTCAGTATTAGTGGGGGAATCACGCGCCTGAGAGAGGAAAACAAATCTCTCAGGCAGACTCACAACCAGTTACTAGAACTACTCGGTAAAGAAAGACCCGCCATCGACGACTCGGCGGGTTAACTGTTTTAAAGGGAGCTTGCTTGTATTGAATAATTAGTGATAATATCAATACAAGCTACAGTAGCAAGTTTAACAAATGAACGCAGACGAGCCAACAAATGAACACCAAGCAGAAAATCATTGAGCAGATGGAAGAAGTACCAGAAGAGGTACTAACAGAAGTATTAGACTTCCTCCTGTTTCTCAAAACGAAAGAAGACTTTGCCGATGTAGAAGAAGATGCTCGTGCAGCATTAGAAGAAGCGGATCTAGTAGGTACAACATCTAGTGAATAACTTTAAGAGGGAATTGGGATTGTGACTTACCAAACGAACAGGAGCTATTGCAATGAGTAGTGAACTTACTAATCTGTTTGATGTTAAACCCAGTAAAGGGTACTTGGTCTTTCATCCGGAATATGGAAAAATAACCAAAAACGCGGTTGTTGCTGCAATCATAGGCGGATATCATTACGACTATCTGGGCAAGCAAAAACTATCTTCGTTTACAGTTGACGGTATTTACCACTACTTAGGAGGTTGTGCAGCTCTCGTCACGGTTAAAAGGATACTTAAAGAGCTTACCTCTTCTGGATGGCTCAATCAATCAAAACTATCTTCAAAAGAAGCCAAAGAGTTAGTCTGTCAAAAACAACCTCAATGCTTTGTACTGGGGGCATTAGTGTGCGAATGGTGCAAAGCAAGAACTTTAATACTGGATACGCACCACTACCCGATTCCTAAATCAGAGGGTGGAGAAAAAACCGTTAAGATTTGCCCCAATTGCCATCAAGAGTTTCATCAGCTTGTAAGAACTACAAGCTACCATCCCTCAGAAAATCTAATCCGCTTCTTTAAGGAGTTAGCAATATGAGTAAACTCCTGATTTCCGGACGGCATCTGCTCTACTCGGAGAGCGATTTTTTTCAGGGGAGATGGG
>NZ_QMEA01000217.1 GCF_012912105.1 Brasilonema sp. UFV-L1 | reverse complement strand
TTCATCCCCTCCTTAAAAGGTAGAGGTTCTCATCCTCCCACTTACAGCCTGATAGACGCTAAAGTAGTGTAGAGACGAGAAATGCCTCGTCTCTACATCTTTGCATTTTTGGATAAGATTTCTTAAACCGAAATGACGAATGATGCTAGATAATGAAAAAGCTTTAACATGGACTTGAATTCTCTAGCTCGGTCATTAGAAACTCAGACTTATGCGAACTTACTATTGCGGCGAACTCCGAAAAGAACACATTGGAGAAACTGTCACCTTGTACGGATGGGTAGACCGTCGCCGCGATCATGGAGGTGTAATATTTATAGATTTACGCGATCGCACTGGCATCGTTCAAATCGTCAGTGATCCACAGCGTACCCCAGATTCCTATGAACTAGCAAATACCCTACGAAATGAATACGTTGTCGAAATCACTGGTAGAGTGACGCAACGTCCGGAAGAATCCCTCAATCCCCGCATACCTACAGGCGAAATTGAAATCTACGCCGATACAATCAAACTCCTCAATTCAGTCCGTAAACAGTTACCATTCCAAGTTTCCACAGCAGACGCGGATCCCGTGCGGGAAGACTTGCGGCTGAAGTATCGTTACTTAGATTTGCGGCGCGATCGCATGGCAGATAACTTGCAACTGCGTCATCAAGTCGTCAAAGCCATACGCCGCTACCTAGAAGACGTAGAAGGTTTCATAGAAATTGAAACCCCTGTCCTGACCCGTTCCACTCCCGAAGGTGCGCGAGATTATCTTGTACCCAGTCGCGTCAACCCTGGTGAATGGTTTGCTTTACCGCAATCACCCCAGCTGTTCAAACAATTGCTGATGGTATCAGGTTTTGATAGATACTATCAAATTGCCCGTTGCTTCCGCGATGAAGACTTACGCGCCGATAGACAACCAGAATTTACCCAGTTGGACATGGAAATGAGCTTCATGTCCCAAGAAGAAATTTTTGAACTCAACGAAAAGTTAGTTTATCATATCTTCAAAACAGTTAAAGGCATTGAATTACAGCGACCTTTCCCTCGTCTGGTCTACGCAGAGGCGATGGAACGTTATGGTAGTGATAAACCAGATACACGTTATGGTTTAGAACTCGTCAATGTCTCAGATGTTGTTAAAGATTGTGGTTTCAAAGTCTTTCGCGAAGCTGTGACTAACGGAGGAACTGTCAAAATTCTTCCTATTCCTAACGGGAACGATTCAATTTCTAACGTCCGTATCAAACCAGGCGGTGACTTATTTAAAGAAGCCACCGACGCAGGTGCTAAAGGTTTAGCTTACATCCGAGTCAGGGATGATGGGGAAATTGATACCATTGGCGCAATTAAAGACAACCTGACTACAGAACAAAAACAGGAAATTTTGCACCGTACAGATGCAAAACCCGGTCATTTGCTATTATTCGGGGCTGGTGATAGCATGACTGTTAATAAAACGTTAGATAGGCTGCGACAAGCGATCGCTAAAGAATTCGGATTAATAGACCCAGAAAAGGTCAACTTGCTCTGGGTAACAGACTTCCCTATGTTTGAATGGAATGTCGAGCAAAATCGGTTAGATGCATTGCACCATCCGTTTACAGCTCCGCATCCAGATGACATCCACGATTTAAAGACGGCACGCGCACAAGCTTATGATTTAGTTTACAATGGATTTGAAATAGTCAGCGGCAGTCTGCGTATTTATCAACCAGAGTTACAACAACAAGTCTTTGAAACGATTGGAATATCTCCAGAGGAAGCTCACAATAAATTTGGGTTTCTCTTAGAGGCGTTTGAGTACGGTGTTCCTCCTCATGGTGGTCTTGCTTATGGTTTAGACCGTTTGGTAATGTTATTAGCCAAAGAAGAATCAATTCGTGATGTCATTGCTTTTCCAAAAACCCAACAAGCACGTTGCTTGTTAACAGATGCACCTTCGGCAGTAGACACGAAGCAGCTAAAAGAGTTGCATGTTGCCTCAACTTATAAGAATGCCCGTTGAAAACCCTGTTCTTTAGGACAGGGATGAAAACGGTTTAAGGCGTTTACGCCTCAGTCATTAAAAATTTGGTGAATCATCAACGTGGATAATGAGGCTAGTGGTACATTAAAAGAGTCAGACAAGACATAAAAACCTACTTCCGGGCTGGAAGAAAGTTACGGCTGAAATAACCACAGAGGAGATATCAACACGCCCTAAGAGGCAAACGTGTTGAGCCTAGCAACCTGAGCAATCAGGATATTAAGACCCAAAGGTCTTAAGAATCTCTGCGGCTTTAGCCCAGAGAGTGTCAAGATACGAATTCTACACACATGATATAGTAGACCAAATGCACTACACGAAAATGCCCAATTGCCTTTTAACACCTTTATCCACATGCAGTAGTGTGGATATTGGACTTGGCACATGAGAAAGCTGAAGCTTATCGGAGGGTAGTTGGATGATTTTGGTCACCGGTGGAACAGGTATGTTGGGAAGTTTTGTTGTACGAGAACTACAACAACGTGGACAGCATGTTCGCATACTAGCTCGAACTCACTCAGAACCTGCAACACGAAAGACAAATATTGACGTAGTTCTTGGTAATCTTGCTAACATTGATAGTCTTCACCGTGCTGCACAGAAAGTAACAGGCATTATTCATACAGCTTGTACATTCACACATCCTGAAGTAGACATTATCGCAATGGAGGCATTGCTCAACAGTTGGGATCAAGGAGCGTTTGTATTTATAAGTAGTGTAGATGTGTATGGTTATGCTCAATGGATTCCTATTACTGAGAATCACCCATTTAATAAAACCTATTCATCGTATAGCTATGGCAAAGTGTCCTGCGAAACTTTATTAGAGGAGACTGCCCAAAAGAGAGGGCGTGGTGACTTTAGCATCCTTCGACCGCCACATATTTGGGGTCCAGATCCGCGTTGTCTTACAAAAAAAGGTTTATGGACAACAGATATCTATGAAAGGGTATATAGGGGTGAATCTATAGTGTTGCCTGGAGAGACTCAGGATGAATGGTCACAGTTTGGTGATGCTTGGGTAGATGCAAGAGAACTAGCTTGGGCATCAGTTGAATGTCTTCAGAAGCCACTAGGACAAGCAGCTAATGTTATCAACGACCATTTTACTTGGCATGACTTCTGTACTGAATTAATTCACCTTACCAGAAGCAGCAGTGATATTCAGCATAATAACTCTGGAAGTAGCTCTTTCGCGCAATGCTGGAAATATAGTGGTGAAAGATTACAACAACACTTAAACTTTTACCCTACCGAAAGGTGGCAGGATACTCTCGCACAGATGGTTACCCTAGCTGGTTCTCTTCAAAAGAATTCTAGCAGTTTGGATTAATTCTACTTAGCCCTCTCTCAAGGCGAACGCCTCAAAAAGTTCTGGGGGAATTTTGAGTACTTACCTTCTGTTGAGTGACAGGGGTGTGAGCAGTCTGTTTTCCAAATAGTACTAAAATACTATAATTGATGACTTGAATTGATGACTTGAATTGAGGTGCTATTGAGTATGTAGACAGTCTTTTTGGGGATTAGTGTACACACTCTGTTCCCACAAAGCTGCTGGGTACTTGGGTTAAGCTGTTATGTTGACTATATCTCAAATAGTTTACAAAACGATACACTAGAAGTGGTTGATTGCATACTGGTCGCAAACAATACTCTTCTAAGTTGGCAAACAGCAATGCATTCCGTAGGTGGGAATTGGTGGTAAATTCAGAAATGTAAATTATTTGTTGTTGTATGTAGTTGTCACTTTGCAGTAATTCTTGAATGACTTCTTGCAACACATCTAACACAGTCCGTTGGCGATCATGACTCAGAGCAACCCAAGTCTGAACCTTATGGCGTAATGTCACCAAACTCCCCAATCGAGTGATTAAGTTGCGGTAAGCATGTTCTCTGGTAATTCCTAAGTAGCGCTGACGCAAAATCTTGTAGCGGTACTCCATTGCTTGTTTGGTGATATCCAGTTCCTTTGGATTAAGTGTCTCAAACCGATGTAAGTCACTTCCCACAAGCCATTTGACTATACTTTCCCTGTTGGCAACGCTTTGTTCTGGACATTCCATATCCAACCGCTTGAGCCAATATTGTGCCAGTTTCTCCACCTTCAAAGCCATAGTGAGATTATACTCCTCGAAACCTTAAAGTTCACATCACTGCTCAAAGAACGAAATTTCGTTCTTGAGTGTGAAATCAACAACTAAAATTTGAGTTTGCTCGCAACGAAAAAACGCCTTCACTGCTTTTGTTGCCTCTAGTTATTGAGAATAGTCAGGTAATGTAGTCACCTACCAGAGCGAATTAATGCAATTAAATGCAAATACGAAAAACCAGTTATTCGCCCTCTACAAAAACCTTAGAATTAGCGAAATAACTGGGTTTTGCGACTCAAAGGGCAGTCAAATGCAACTAGTTAAAAGCACTTATTCGCTCTAGTGATGATTGTTATAATTGGCTAAATTAAAAGTGACTCTAACAATTATGCTCGTTATTGACAATGACTCAAAAGAGTAGACGTCGTGGCTTTTGCGCCAGCGATGAAGGCGTAAAAAACCTACAAGCAAGAATGAGCAAAAAGGGCTACATTCAAGAAGAGCTTGCCACCCAAGCAGGCGTGGGTATTGATCAACTCAAGCGGCTACTCAATCCTCACTGGGGATATAAGGTACAGAGAGACGCAATTGAGAAAATCGCTCTTGCCTTAGATTTACAACCAACAGACATTGTCGCTCCCCATGAGTGGTATCCACCCCAAAACAACTCACAACCAATAGATTGGCACAGTCAGTCAGCGCTAAGCGCCAGAGTTTTTATTAGCTATCACACACAAGAACCAGACAATAGCTTCGCGATGCAGTTAGGTGAAAGCTTAAAAGCTGCTGGAAAAGAAGTATTCATGAGCAAGGAGAGTGAAGCAGGCTGGCTGCACCGCTTTGATGAAGAACTGGAGCAGTGTGATTGCTTAGTCATCCTATTATCTCCGACTGCAGCTGTCAGCGAAATGGTCACCGAGCAGATTCGGCGGGCTAGGGACTTGCGTACTACTAGTCACAAACCAGAGATTTTACCAATCCATATAGGTGAAACTACGGTACTCAACTATGACCTACGTGGCTACCTACAAGGAATTCAAGCGTGGGAGTGGAGAACACCCGCTGACACTCCCAAACTTGTCCAAGCAGTCCTAAGCTTGCTGGCAACAGACAAAGCACCAACACCAGATAAACCTCCAGAGCCATTGCTACCCGTACTCCCTATGCCAGTCATTTCAAATCAACGACCTCCAGAGCCAGTGGCATCGCCAGAACTGCCTGTGGGTCAAGTTCACCTCGCTTCTAGCTTTTATATAGAACGCCCTCCAATTGAAACTCGCTGTTACCAGGAGGTTCTCCAATCAGGTGCCTTAATCCGCATCAAAGCACCAAGGCAGATGGGAAAAACCTCCTTGATGGCGCGGATTCTGTATCTCTCAAGAGAGCAAGGCTATCGCACGGTTCCCTTAAGTTTCCAACTGGCAACGGCTGAGGTTTTCACCAGTTTGGATAGATTCTTACGCTGGTTTTGTGCCTCTATCGGTCAAAGCTTGCGGCTACCAAATCGGTTGGCTGATTATTGGGACGATATTTTTGGTAGTAGTTATAATAGCACAGCTTACTTTGAAGAGTATTTATTAGCAGAAATTGATAGTTCTCTGGTGCTGGGCTTAGATGAAGTGGACCGCGTTTTTTCATACCCAGAAATTGCCGACGACTTTTTTGGTCTTCTGCGAGCTTGGTATGAAAAAGCCAAGTATGGTGATAGCGGTAGCGATATTTGGAAAAAACTCCGCTTAGTCGTTGTCCACTCCACAGAAGTTTATATTCCCATGAATATCAATCAATCACCGTTTAATGTGGGGCTAGCGGTGGAGTTACAGGAGTTTACAACTGAGCAGGTACAAGATTTAGCTCAGCGCCATCGGTTAGATTGGGGGTCTTTTGAGGTAGAACAACTGATTGACTTGGTAGGCGGACACCCCTACTTAGTGCGGTTGGCGATGTATCATGTTGCCAAAGGGGACATGACGCTGGCACAGTTGCTGCAAACAGCACCCACCGAAGCTGGACCTTATAGCGACCATCTGCGACGCCACTTATGGAATCTGGAACAGTATCCAGAACTGGCGGCGCATTATAGCGAGGTAGTTGCGGCAAACAAAGCAATAGAATTCCGGACAGAAGTGGGTTTTAAATTATACAGTATGGGATTAGTGAAAAAGGAAGGCAATTATGTGCTACCGCGCTGCGATTTGTATCGCGAGTATTTCCGCGAGCGTTTACCAGCTACTGCAATATAAAAGAGAAATGCACCTATGAGCACAGCCCAAAACTCAGCTTACAAATATCAAGTAGGGGGCAGTTTACCGCCAAATGCTCCGACTTATGTTGAACGACAGGCAGACTTTGACCTTTATGAGAAATTGAAAGCTGGGGAGTTCTGTTATGTGCTAAATTCACGGCAGATGGGCAAGTCCAGCTTGCGAGTCCGCACCATGCGACGATTACAAGCCGAGAATATTGCCTGCGCCGTTATCGACGTTACAGCGCTTGGCACTCAGCAAGTGACTCCAGACCGCTGGTATGCCAGCTTAATCGGCTCTCTGGTAAGCAGCTTGAGGCTGAAGGTAAATTTAAGAACTTGGTGGCGCGATCGCGAGCATCTTTCCCCCGTTTATCGCTTGGGTCTCTTCATTGAAGAGGTGCTTTTAGTTGAGATTCCCCAAAACATAGTCATTTTTGTCGATGAAATTGATAGCATTCTCAACTTAAATTTCAAAGACGATTTTTTTGCTTTGCTCCGACAGTGCTACAACTTGCGTGCTGACAAAACAGAATACTCACGCCTGACCTTTGCTTTGTTAGGAGTGGTAGCCGCTTCAGATTTGGTTCAAGACAAAAATCGCACCCCTTTTAATATTGGTCAGACCATCGACTTAAACGGTTTTCAGTTGTCAGAAGCGACTCCTCTAGCTCTTGGATTGACAGGGTTTGTCAGCAATCCTCAAGCTGTGCTAGAAGAGGTGTTGAATTGGACAGGCGGTCAACCATTTTTTACTCAGAAGCTGTGTCAGCTGGTTCTGGCTTCCACTTCGCCGATTCCAGAAGGTAGTGAAGCCAAATGTGTTGAACAACTAGTACACAAGCAGGTGATTGAAAATTGGGAATCAATGGATGAGCCAGAGCATCTCAAGACAATACGAGACCGTTTGCTGCACAATGCTCAACGCACCAGTCGCCTGTTGGGACTGTATCAGCAAATTTTGCAACAAGGAGAAATTGCGGCTGATGACAGTCCTGAACAAATGGAATTACGACTGTCAGGTTTAGTCGTCAAGCAGCAGGGTTTTTTAAAAGTTTATAACCGCATTTATGAATCTATTTTTAATATTAATTGGGTTGAGAAGGAATTAGCTAATCTGCGACCGTACTCGGAGGCGCTAGCAGCTTGGATTGCTTCGGATTGTCAAGATTCGTCACGGCTGCTGCGTGGACAAGCATTACAGGATGCTCTCGTGTGGGCTGCTTCTAAAAGTTTAAGCGATAAAGATTATCAGTTTTTGAGTGCTAGCCAAGAGTTGGAGAAGCGGGAAGTGCAAATTGCTTTGTCAGCGGAACAAAGGGCTAGGGAACTGGAAAAACTTGAAGCTCAAATTAATTTAGAAGCAGAACAAAGAGCTAGGGAACTGGAAAAACTTGAAGCTCAAATTAATTTAGAAGCAGAAAGAAAAGCGCTACTGGCGCAAAAGCAAGCTAATCAGATTTTGACCGATGCAACCAACAAAGCCAATCGACGAATTCGCATCGGTTCTGTTATTTTAGCAATATCCTTGGTGACAGCAACAATTGCAGGAGTGCTTGCAGGTAATGCCTTGCGTCAGCAACAAGAAGCACTCAAAGGTACTGAACTGGAGCGAGCAGGGGTTAGTGCTTTGCGGCAGTTTGAATTCCAACAAATAGAAGCATTAGTGTCGGCTATGGAAGCAGGACAAAGCTTGAAAGAATTGGTTAAGGACGGACGCCCACTGGAAAAATATCCAGCCGCCAGCCCCATCCTGGCTTTACAAACAATTCTCGATAATATCCGGGAGCGGACTCAACTTTCAGGGCATCAGAGCTTTGTCAACGTCAGTTTTAGCCCAGAGGGAGGGCGCATCCTCACCGTATCCGGTAAAACCGCCAGAGTCTGGGATTTGTCCGGTAAGCAGCTAGCGGTATTCACTGTCTATCAGGGTGTGGTCAACCCCAGTTTTAGCCCAGATGGACAGCGCATCCTCACCGCATCTGATGACGACAACATCGTCCGTATGTGGGATTTGTCGGGTAGGCAGCTAGCCCAATTCAAAGGGCATCAGAGTCAAGTCCTCAGTGCCAGTTTTAGCCCGGATGGACAGCGCATCCTCACCGCATCCGACAATGACAGAACCGCACGGCTGTGGGATTTGTCTGGCAAGCAGCTTGCGGTACTTACTGGGTATGGGGACAGAGTCAACAGCGCCAGTTTTAGCCCGGATGGACAGCGCATCCTCATTGCATCAAGTGACAAAACCACCCGTGTGTGGGATTTGTCCGGCAAGCTGCTTGCGGTACTCAAAGGGCATCAAGGCTATGTTAACAGTGCCAGTTTTAGCCCGGATGGGCGGCGCATCCTCACTGCATCTGAGGACAAAACCGCTCGTGTGTGGGATTTGTCCGGCAAGCAGCTTGCGGTACTCAAAGGACATCAGGGCTATGTTAACAGTGCCAGTTTTAGCCCGGATGGGCGGCGCATCCTCACTGCATCTGAGGACAAAACCGCTCGTGTGTGGGATTTGTTCGGCAAGCAGCTAGCGGTACTCACTGGACATCATTCTGATGTCCACAGCGCCAGTTTTAGCCCGGATGGGCGGCGCATCCTCACTGCAAGTGAAACCACCCGTGTGTGGGATTTGTCCGGCAAGCTGCTTGCAGTACTCACTGGACATCAAGACCGTTCCCACAGCGCCAGTTTTAGCCCAGATGGACAGCGCATCCTCACCGTATCCGGTGGTGAAACAGCCCGAGTGTGGGATTTGTCCGGCAAGCAGCTTGCGGTATTCACTGGAGCTGGGGTGTTTACCATCAACGCCACTTTTAGCCCAGATGGACAGCAGATCGTCACTACATCCGGTGAACCCGCCAAAGTGTGGGATTTGTCCAGCAAGCAGCTAGTAGTACTTACAGGGCATCAGAACCCTGTCTACAGAGCCAGTTTTAGCCCGGATGGACAGCACATCGTCACTGCATCAAGTGACAATACCGCACGGCTGTGGGATTTGTCCGGCAAGCAGCTAGTAGTACTCAAAGGTCATCAAGGTCATGGCAGAGTCAACAACGCCAGTTTTAGCCCGGATGGACAGCGCATCGTCACTGCATCCAGTGACAAAACAGCCCGTGTGTGGGATTTGTCCGGTAAGCAGCTTGCGGTACTTACTGGGCATCAGGACTATGTTAACAGCGCCAGTTTTAGCCCGGATGGGCAGCGCATCGTTACTGCATGCGGAAATGATAGAACCGCACGGCTGTGGGATTTGTCGGGCAAGCAGCTTGCGGTACTCACTGGGCATCAGGGTGGTGTCAACAGTGCCACTTTTAGCCCAGATGGACAGCGCATCGTCACTGCATCTGATGACAAAACCGCCCGTGTGTGGGATTTGTCCGGTAAGCTGCTTGCGGTACTCACTGGGCATCAGGGTGGTGTCAACAGTGCCACTTTTAGCCCGGATGGGCAGCGCATCATCACTGCATCTGAGGACAAAACCGCTCGTGTGTGGGATTTGTCGGGCAAGCAGCTAGCAGTACTCACTGGGCATCAGGACAGTGTCCGTAATGCCAGTTTTAGCCCGGATGGAGGACGCATTGTCACTGAATCAAGTGACAGAACCGCACGGCTGTGGGATTTGTCGGGCAAGCAGCTTGCGGTACTCACTGGGCATCAGGGTGGTGTCAACAGTGCCACTTTTAGCCCA
>NZ_QMEA01000216.1 GCF_012912105.1 Brasilonema sp. UFV-L1 | reverse complement strand
CCCGACAGGGCAGGGTGAGGTTCCCAACGCGTACGACGCCACGAAAATCTTTCCCTCTCCTTAATAAGGAGAGGGATGCCCGACAGGGCAGGGTGAGGTTCCCAGGTGAGGAGTCACGTTCTTTATTCGCCATCCAAGATCCAAACGAGAACCTGACTTATACCAATATAGAAGTCAAAACAATTTCGCGTCACTTCCAACCAACCACTGTCATAGAAAAAAGCAACGCTACCAAACAAGCTTTATTACAAGCACCAGTTTTTGAGAGTTTGTGTGACGCCCAAGTCGTTCACTTTTCTTGTCACGGGTACTTTGATATGAATTCGCCTGTCGATTCGGCGATCGCTTTAGCAGGTTGCCTCTCTCCTCTACCCGCCGATGCTGATTCTGGTGACTCTACTGTTAACTCTAAGAAAGGCGATCGCAAATTAGCAAATGGTAATGCCATTGATTTAGACAAATGCTTGACTCTACCTGACATCTTTAATCTCAACTTACCAAAATGTCACCTCGTCACTCTCTCTGCTTGTGAAACTGGGCTAACAAGTCCTTTCAGCAGCAGCGATGAGTACATTGGTTTACCGAGTGGCTTTCTCAAAGCAGGCAGTTCTAGTATAGTTAGCAGTTTGTGGTCGGTGGATGACTTTGCGACTACATTATTAATGATTCAATTTTACCACAATCAGCGCTCTTTACCAATTGCTCAAGCACTTTGTCAGGCGCAGTGGTGGTTACGCAACTCAACTCAAGCCGAAATCATACAATGGACTCAAAAGCACTCAAATATTAATGAACAACACAAGCAGACAATTTTGCAGTACTTACAAACATGGTATTTTCCTGAGCATAAACCCTTTCGCAAACCAGAGTCTTGGGCTGGTTTCTGCGCGATTGGATGTTAATTCTATCATCCACATCCGCCTCCTCCTGCCTTGTTCCCAGTCAGAGACTGGGAATACTCATTGGGAGGCTTTGCCTCCCTTAGAAAGCGGCACAGCCGCCTCAAATGCATTTCCAGGTAGAACCTGGAAACGAGATTAACGAGATTACGAGATTTGAACGAGATTTGAATTTTGTTAGCCCAGCGGGACGCAGCGGACAACAATATTGGAGATATGAGCTATGGAAGCTAATCAACCAGACATTACAATTGAAGCATTTTTACAAGTCGTCGAACAGCAAGGATTTGTCTTCGATGAAAAAAGCCGCGAAGATTTGTTGACAATCAAGCAAACCCTGGCAGAATTAGAAAATCAACCACTCCCAACAGCTGCTGATGCAATTACCGCTTGGTGTAGAGAACATCCAGATATTGCAGATGCTGTGCGATTTGCAGCCAGAGAAATTACCATCAAAAAGCGCAATCCAGCAAAACAAGAAGGAACTTTAATCAATCAGTTCCCAGATTATCAGAAAATCATTGATGAGCGACAAAAAAATCCACAGCCAGAACCTCCCAAAAAATGAGTCCTAAAGTTTATGCTCCTAATATCCATGTCTTTGCCTTTATTCTGCAAACAACAGAAGAAAAAGAGAAAGATTGGCTTTGGCAAACTTGTGATCAAATCATCCACAAAGTTCTGCATGAAAATTTCAACTTGATGCAATGGCTGGATTTAGAAAAAGAGCCAGATAACCCGACTGTCTCTCTTATCAAAGCCGATGAACAAACAGAAGTTGCTCCTATTGAAGGCGCGGTAACTTTCGATAATTCTTGCAATAATTCTTCTACGAATTCTTCTAAAATATCTATTCACGGATTTGCCTATCCGCTAAGACTTTATGATAGTTACGGACTGTGGTTCAATCTGCACCGCCCAGAACAAGAAAATTGTCAAAAAACTGATGATGTCGATATTCAGCTTCTGCGTCAACTCAATCCAGATAATTGTTTGCTCTTAAATGGCAATCACAATAGCCATCAGAACTTTCTCGGTGAAACTCTCATCATTACTGCTTGGTTGTCATCAGAACAAGACCCTCAAAATCACGAAGCTTTAAAAGAACTTGCTGATGAATGTCTCAAAGCTTTCTTTCCTCAAGATTATAACATACCTCCATTTGCTCGTTCAGCCACTTTATTTGGTAGTTCCATTTTTGAATACGGACTTTTTACCCAATTAACCAATTACCGTCATATTTTAGTTTGGTTTTTCAGCTATACAGAAACTGAGGAGAATTTTGATAGCTGTCAGCAAGAATTATTAGATTTATTTTTCTTTCGTGCCAAAGTCGTCAAAGCTTTTCAACAAAGCCGTCAGGTGTATCAGGACGCCAATCAAGAATATAGCAAAATAGAAGAGGAAATTCAAACATTAGAAAAGTTTGGTGACGAGCAATTAACAGCAGAGGAATTAGAGCAATTAAGCAAGAAATTAAAAACACTTCCCAAAACTGCCTTAGACTATACGAATCTACTGCGATATCTAGAAGCATACAAAAATACAATTGCAATCAATGCTCGAAACTATGCTGATAGAGTGCAACAAATTCGTGGTATGATTGAGGATGAAGATATCAGCTTTTTAGAAAAGTTTAGCCTGGAAAACTGTGCTGATTTTCAGGAACAAATTCAAGCAGACTTAGGATATTTTCATTATGGTTCTAGTTTACTAGATAAGGCGATCGCCTCAATCAGGGGACGTGTAGCGATAGATAAAGCGAAGAGCGATCGCCTTGCAGAAGAGAAGAAAGAAATAGGCGAGCGCAACTTGCAAATCACGATTCTCGCAGTGGGTAGTGCCATTGGTTCTGCTGGAATTATGGCATCTAGTTACGCCCTCGTCACAAAAGAAGATCCCCTGTTACCTCCCTTTTCCACTCCCGTTCCTCATCGCTTCAGTTTATCAATTTGTTACAGTCTCCTTTTCGGAGTTGTTTTAGGAATGTTGATTTGGGGAGGAGATAAAATTTGGCAGTCTTACAAAAATCGCCAGCGTTAACCATAGATTTACGATGTTTGCTATCCTAAATCTGGATACTAGCAAACAAAAAGTTCTTCAGGGCGTGCTGCCGTCTTGGTGCAAATGACTGAGCAACGTGATGCTGATTTACCATCAGCCGACTCTCAACAGTTCAGTGAACCGACTGATGATAAGATAACTAAGTCGGTCAATGATTCATTGACAAACGCGTTTGGTGGTGTTTGGAATGAGACAACAACACGTGTGATGAAATTCCTACCCGTAGATAAAGTAGCACAAACGATTGTTGGGTGGTTTAGCGTTAACGAGGCTCAGGTTGCAGAAATTTTGGAAGCAATTCGAGCAGAACTGCCAACCACTGAAGCTCTCTTGATTGGTAAGCCTCAAGCCGGAAAAAGTTCCATTGTGCGAGGACTGACTGGTGTTTCGGCAGAAATTATCGGTCAAGGATTTCGTCCACACACACAACACACCCAGCGTTATGCTTACCCTTCGGGTGAGTTACCTCTACTTGTTTTTACAGATACCGTTGGACTAGGAGATGTCAATCAGGATACTCCGGCAATTATTGAGGAATTGGTTGGAGATTTACAACAGGAAAATCAGCGCGCTAAAATCCTGATTTTGACGGTTAAAATCAATGACTTTGCAACTGATACGTTGCGACAAATCGCTCAGCAACTGCGTCAGAAGTATCCAGATGTTCCTTGTTTGCTGGCGGTGACTTGCTTGCATGAGGTTTATCCTCCTGGTACCGCTGATCATCCGGAATATCCACCAAATTTTGAAGAGGTTAACCGAGCATTCGCTGCAATACAACAAGCGTTTACAGGATTATATAATAGTGCTGTGCTGATTGACTTCACCCTGGAAGAAGATGGCTACACGCCGGTGTTTTACGGCTTAGAGACGTTGAGAGATACCTTAGCAGACTTATTACCAGAAGCAGAAGCGCAAACGATTCATCAGTTATTAGATGAAGGGACTAGCAAACAGATTGGTAATCTTTACCGAGATGTTGGAAGGCGTTATATTTTGGTGTTTGCTATTGTATCAGCTACTATAGCAGCTGTACCGTTGCCCTTTGCAACGATGCCAGCACTAACAGCTTTGCAAGTCTCGATGGTAGGGCTGCTGGGAAAATTGTATGGACAAACGCTGAGTCCATCGCAAGCAGGAGGTATTGTGAGTGCGATCGCCAGTGGTTTCTTAGCACGAGCTGTCGCACGTGAGTTAGTCAAATTTTTACCAGGTTTTGGCAGTGTAATAGCTGCTTCTTGGGCTGCTGCTTACACTTGGTCACTTGGGGAAGCAGCTTGCGTTTACTTTGGTGATTTAATGGGTGGTAAAAAACCTGATCCTAAGAAGATTGAATCTGTTATGCAAGATTCGTTCCAAAAAGCAAAAGAACGGTTTAAGAAAATCAAGCGCTGAGAGAACAGCTGCTTTTTAAAAACCAGAATGTAGTTTCAAGATTGGCGTTGCTGCTAGAAAACGACATCTTCGTAAAGCTGTGCGATCGCTCCTTCAAAGTTTATACTATGTAGTCGAAATGATTTATCTTCTGCTGTGTAAGATTGCAAAACCCATAGCCCTTCATCATTACGGCGGAAACACTCAACTCGCTGACGTTTAGTGTTAATTAAAACATACTCTTTGAGACTTTCTAAAGTTTGGTAATCGGCAAATTTGTCTCCCCTGTCAAAGGCTTCAGTACGGCAGTCGCTACAACGGAGGGAACCTCCGCAACGCGCTGCCTCAGAGTTAGATAACACTTCGACAATTAAACAGGGAAATCTTTTATAAGCAGCAGTTTCCTGATCTCGTTCGTCGCAAGTCACCATCACATCAGGATAGTAATATCGATTTAAAGATTCGATACGTGCTTTCATGTCAGCAATGTAAACACGACAACCTGAGCCACGTACATGATTACGGAGGAGAGCAAACAGGTTGCCAGCAATGGTAACATGGGAGTCAAGCGCTCCAGCCATTGCGTAGATATAGCCGTCGATATATTCATCTTTGATGTCGCTGTGTTCCTCCATTTGGAGGTATTCGTCAGGGGTAAGGTAGAGTTCAGGTGAAGCAACCATATTTAAGATTTCAAGGTTAAGCAATGGAAATTTCTGGGTTTTATTTTTAGAAGAACTTTTCTCTCGTTCTCTCGTTTCTCTCGTTACGGCTGCTCTGTATGAGAATGCCTTAAGGAGGCAAAGCCTCCTAATCGATTATATCAAGGCAGCAGCCCACAGCGTTTGCATTCCTTGCTATAGGCAAAGAACAAGAAAAATATGTCCTTGTTATTGTTCATTCTACTGAAGTTTATATCCCGTTAAAAACAAATAAATCTCCCTTTAATGTGGGATTAGCAATTGAGTTACCACCTTTGACAGCAACTCAAGTAGAAGATTTAGCTCAACGTCAGGGACTTAAACTCGAAACATCTGAACTAGAACGATTGATGGATTTAACAGGGGGATTTCCTTATTTGGTGCGGTTAGCATTCTATCATTCTATTGTTGAGAATTCTTCTTTAGAAAAGATATTACAACAGGCTATTAACGATAAGGGAATTTATCAGAAACACCTGCATGAACAGTTGTGGAATCTTCAGCAAAACCCACGACTAGCTGAAGCGTTTCAAAAGGTGTTGATTGCACCGAAAGAATTAGATATTGAGGTAGGATTTAAGTTAAAAAGTTTGGGGTTAGTGAATCTGGAGGGAAGTGAGGCGACGGTTAGCTGTGGGTTATATCGGGAATATTTTCGCTACCGCCGCTTGTCTGACTCTTTGAAATGAGCAAGTCAGCCCTTTCAGGGAATTCAAAATTCAAAATTCAAAATTCAAAATTCAAAATTCAATCCGGTGCTGCGCACCGCTAGCCCCCGGAGGGCATAGATTGGATCGGAAGTTTCCTCCGCTCCAACTTCTCTCAAAATTCGCTCATTGAAGCATGACTAGGATGAAGCCAGAGGGTTGTATCCTTTTCTTTTTTGGTCAGCTTTCCCAAACCTAGCAATTATGATAGGCGATCGCACTTGCATCTGTTAAGTAAGCAATAAGCCTCTGGCTTGACGCCCTAGTCCCAAGGGGACGAGCGCGGTTGGGACGCTTATCGCCTGTTTTTCATATTACAGCTTGTCAAAATTTATCACTTTTTGAAGTCTGTTATTCACGACGAGCAGAAAAGTTCAGAAAGTTGATATAAGTTTCATCTTGTTTTTTATTCTACAATCGCTATTTAATTTTTTTTTCAAAAGACGTTTTTTGTCAATATACAAAGTTAATATTTTTTCAATCAATTCCGATTGACTGGACATAACTTCATTCAAAAAAAACTAAATCAACTATTTTGATATATCTAGGAAATCCAGGAAATTCGTGGTTAAATATTCAGTAAGCATTCACTTGGTAATTACACGGTAAGGAATGACGCAAGTGTAACAGCAACAGAAGACCATATCATGCCTAGAAGGAGCGTATGCTTTGTGCTGAGGTGTTAGCAAGGGTGCAGATCGCGTTACGCAAGATTGTTAGGTAGTTATTTTAGATAAACGTTTGAAGTGTTATTGGTGATAGCGCTAATAGCGTTGTGCGATATCACCATCTTCTTTATCTACATCTTTTTTATCTAACAGAGTTGAAGACCCGCTTGCCTCACAAGAGCGGAACGTTGTGATGCAGATCGATTGTGATACTTGCGTTACTACTGAAGTTGTAAGGTATCAAAATCAACAAAAAAATTGGAAAAGGAGCTTTGACCATGAAAATGCAAAAGTCATTTATAAAGACTGTTTGGATGGGATTAATTTGTACCGCACTCCTAGTTGGGATTATTTTCAAATTAAGTCCTAGTTTGGCTTATTCTAATCGTTCCACTACGCCGTCAGCACAACAATTGGCACCCCAGACAACCATAATAGCCCGCAAGTATTCA
This sequence comes from Brasilonema sp. UFV-L1, assembly GCF_012912105.1. Classification (GTDB taxonomy): domain Bacteria; phylum Cyanobacteriota; class Cyanobacteriia; order Cyanobacteriales; family Nostocaceae; genus Brasilonema. The sequence goes on along the minus strand of NZ_QMEA01000216.1, from coordinate 2,893 downwards.
GGAAACTCTCTCTATGACAGGCTTGGTGGCTACAACGCGATCGCTGCCGTTATTGACGATACCGCGCAAAACGTGTTCAATGATCCACTAATTGGCAAATACTTTATTGGGTTGAGCACCAACTCAAAACAGCGGCTGCGTCAGTTACTGATAGATCAATTCACCCAAGCGGCTGGTGGTCCTGCTGTTTATACTGGACGGAGTATGAAGCTTTCCCATAGTGGAATTGGTGGAGGTCTGACGAACGCTGAGTATGATGCTTTTGTTAATGGTATTGCCCAAGCCCTTGATAAAAACAACGTCAATCAAAGAGAGAAGCAGGAAGTGCTGGCGTTTGCCAATAGTTTTAGAGACGAGATTGTCGAAAGATAAATTACACAGCTTTTCAAGTAAATAAATCACGAGGTAGGGGCTGTTCTTACCGTGCCCCTACGAAAATCTGTGGTTCAACCGTTTCGCCATGCATTTTCAAATCAACAGCTAATTTGTATAGAATAAGTAGGAGAAATTTGGCTGAGATTTTTTATGAATTCCCGTCGTATCCTGAAAGCTGGTGAATCTTATACTTTTAGCCGATATTTTGAATTATCTTTCACTATTGATGATATATTAGCTGAATTAAATTGCACTATTGAAAGGAAACATTTAACACTACCTGAATCTTCAAAAATTTTAGACTTGCGATTGTTACAGCAGCAGCTTCAGCGTCATTTATCTCACATCGATTTAGTTAATGAAACTGCCAGACGTGAAGCTTTAATTAGTCCGATTTTGTTTGAGGTATGCGATTTAACTAACCAGCGACTCAATATAGAATATTCTATTGCTGTCAACGACTATCTCAAAGGAACTCTCGATTACTATATTGCGGCACCTCAAAATTTATTGGTCATCGAAGCAAAACAATCAGATATAGTTAGGGGATTTACTCAACTCGCTATTGAATTAATAGCACTTGATGAATGGACTAAATCCACATCTGAGTTTCTATATGGGGCAGTTACAACTGGCGAAGACTGGCGTTTTGGAGTCTACAATCGCGCCTTACGTAAGGTGACTCAAGACCAGAAACGCTATCAAGTTCCAGAAGATTTATTGATGCTTGTTAAAATTCTTGGCGTTGCTGATTTGAAGTATGAATCTAGTTTTGTCATGCTGAATGTAGCGAAGCGAAATGAAGCATCTGCAGAGATTCTATGTCTTTGGGACACGCTGCGCTAACGCTTCACTTCGTTACGTATGCCCTCTGGGCACGCTGCGCTAACAGAATGACAATTCATACGCTGATTCAGCAACGCCAAATTCTTATAGGTATTATTGCTGGTTAACTATCCTCACAAAGATGCCTGTCGCCTTCCTCCACCTCTGCGTTGGTTCGCAGATAATCTCGTACCCAATGACGGCCATATTCCAGCAAGTCAAGTTTGAGTATGCGTGGTAAATGCCAGAGAATAAGAGTATTATCTTCACCGACAGAAGCTAAAAAACTGCCATCAGGCGCTATCGCCACATTCCAAACTGCAGCACTATGACCAAGTAGGCTAAAGGCAATGCCCCATACTGCTGCACTATGTCCGGCTAAAGTTTTTAAAAATGTACCATCAAGCGTCCACAATTTAGCAGTCGTATCTTGACTAGAAGAAGCGAGAATTTGTCCGTCAGGGCTGAGGATTAATTGACTGATTCCTGCTTGGTGTGCTTCCCATTTTTTGACCAGGATGCCGTCTTCCTGCCAAAGATAGATTATGTTCTCTGCCTCTGTAAATATCAGTTGACTATCAGGAACAAAGATAATACTACCAGCTTGGTTTGGATGTTTGAAGGTTCTGAGCAAGATACCATCCAGACTCCATAAGTTGACCACGCCATCATCATGTCCGGAAGTGACAATTTGACCGTCAAGGCTGAAGTTGACAACACGAGTCGTTGCAGAATATTTGGCTAAGATTTTTGGTATATCTTCATTCAGTCGCCACAATTTCACACTCCCATCATCATGTCCGGAAACGATCATTTGTCCGTCGGGACTGAATTTAACTGACCAAAGTATCCCAGCTTCATGTTGCAAGGTTTTGAGCAGCTTCCCGTCTCTTTGCCAAATTTTGATCGTCCCATCAATTCCTGTCGAGACAATCAAGTTACTATCAGGACTGATATCAATATCCCAAATATCGGCAGTGTGTCCCGAAAGCTGATTGCATTCTATTGTGCCATAAACCGCCTGTCGCAAAGCGTTATCAATTCTTTGCTCTAATTTCGGTTCAACTGAACCTAGTTGTTGCAACTTTTGCTTGGCCTTAATTGCTTGAACTAATGCTTCTAAACCTTGATGTCCGGCGTAGAGGGCAACAGATGCACTGGCGATCGCCTTAATCTCACTCAGTCGAGATTGTTGTAAAGCAGCAATATTAGCATTCAGCAAAAACTGCTGAATTCTTGCTGCTTTTTGTTCTTGCACAAGTCTGGCTTCTACTTCCTTAACACGTTCTGCCTCTAAGCGCAACTCCACTTCCTTTCGATCCACATCTTGAGAAGCGTTAAAAAATAAATAATCCAAATCACTCAAACTTTTCCCCTGCGCCCACAGTTGGGCATCTTTGAGTGCTTGTCCCCGCAACAATCGCGATTCATCTTTTTGTTTAGAAGCAACCCAAGCATCAAACGCTTGAGAGTAAGGACGCAAAGCTGCTAGTCTTTTTTCTACCCATTGGAGATTGAAGACTTCTTGATAAATGCGATTTTTTACCTTGAGTATTCCCTCGTGTCTTACTACTAAACCACTCAACAACAGTTCAATCTGTTCTCGACTATCATCGCTTGGTACTCCCCCTTGCCCCCCGAGGGGTTGGGAGGTTGGTACTCCCCCTTGCCCCCCGAGGGGTTGGGAGGTTGG
>NZ_QMEA01000215.1 GCF_012912105.1 Brasilonema sp. UFV-L1 | reverse complement strand
TGTACTAGCCTACGGCACGCCGCTGCGCGTCTAACGCGTACTTTGCGGTTCGTTATCATAATTTTTTGTTCACGACCTATCTAAGATTGCTGTATATCTTGGTAAAACCAATGATTTTTGAGTGGTTCGCTGACAGCACCGGTACAGTCATAGCAAAAACCCGGTTTCTGTTTGCTAGGAAGACCGAGTTCTCGTGAGATCAACGATAAAGTTACCGGGTTTTTTTACCCCAATACATGACCAACCAATTATCAGTTATCAGTTATCAGTTATCAGTTATCAGTTATCGATTTGATAATTGTTCATTGTTCATTGTTCATTGTTCATTGATTAGGAACTTTTTTAGCCAAGACTCGTCAATCTGTTCGAGTGAATCGAGCTTGACATCTGCGATCGCAAATCGAGGATCTTCTCGTTCCTCTGCTGCTGGAACAGCGATGCATCGCATCGAAGCCGCTTTCGCACTAATGATGCCACGAATTGAATCTTCAAACGCCACACACTTTGTCGGATGAACGCCGAGACGATGGGCACTCGTCAAATACACCGCAGGATGAGGTTTGCCATATTCCTCTATTTGTGCAGAATTGATAGCATCGAATGCGTCTTGCAAACCCAGCTTATTGAGCACCGATTCAATCAAAGACATAGGAGATGAAGTGGCTAACGCCAAAGGCAAGTGCATCTGCCGACACAATTGCACAACTTCAATTGCACCGGGCATTGGCTGCCCGACTGTCACCACAAGTTCACTGACGCGACTGACAAGTCGTTCGGCTACTGTAGACTGACTTGTTCCTGTCCAAGGAAATTGTGCATACCAATAGCTGACGACTTCCGAAGTGCGCAAACCCATTGTTTGATTGCACATACTCTCTTGGAGTGGCACTCCCAAGTCTTTGAATACTTCCAATTCCGCTCTCCACCATAGAGGTTCGCTGTCGATCAGCAAACCGTCCATATCGAAGATGACTGCCGCATCTAGCATGAAAATCTCTCTCAAGGACACATATCAACAACAGTGCGCGTACCAGGTTGCGGACTCCAATTCGTCAACTCATCGGGAAGCTTCTCCAGAGGAATCGCTCGACCCAGCAGTTGTTCAAAGAATGCTTCGTCGCGCTTGATGTGGGCGATCGCCCTCCCCATAGTCTCGTCTGTCGCACCGGCAAAGGATGTCAGCACAGCAATCTCCCGCATGAATAGCTCATGTGGGGAAACAGGTAAAGCAATTCCTTGCTTCGGTACACCATAAATAAACACTATACCAGCCTTGCGTACTACCTGCAGTGCTGTGGTAAGACCGCCTGGCGAACCAGAACACTCAACAACCAAGTGTGCTTTATCTTTTTCTGGTACTTCTACCCGTTCAATCCCTAGTTTTTCTGCCCAAGGGATTGGCATTTTAGTGATATCGTACAGCTTGATTTCCCCATCAAAATTAGGGGAATTCGTTAGCAGGTAACTTATCAAAGCGCCCGAAAGTCCACCTCCAATCACCAAGGTTGTTGGTCGTGAAACTGACAACAAATTAGCACCAGCAAGAATTCGTTGCGCTCCCCTAACCGCGCAACTCAAAGGCTCAATCAGCACTCCCAACGCTGGATTACGGAACTCAAAGCGGTGTAAAGAGTTTCTTGGTACGCGAATTTTCTCAGCATATCCCCCGTCATGGTTCACGCCCAGTTCCTGCAAATTCTGACAGTGACTCGTCAGTCCTTCTCGACAATAGCTGCATTGACCGCAGGAAATCTCGTTATTCAGGGCAAAATGACCTTGTTCATCAGGCAGCTGACAAACAACCTCATGCCCCAGAATACGTTCAGAGTCTAAACCCGCCGCTGTGAGTTGTTGGTCTGTCTTGCAAACTCCGACATATTCGACATTTGCTATAACTTCTCCGTCTTGAGGAAGAGTCGGTGCGCTGACTTCCCGAATCTCTACTTGATTTGGTCCGTATAAAACTGCGGCTTTCATTGAATACCTCCTTGTACGAGTGTAATTGGAGAAAGTTTTTCCCCAAGCTTTTGCAGCACCTGATCGAGTACGGCAATTGTCAGGTCTATTTCGGAATAGCTGATGTCCAGGTAGGGCGCAAACTTGAGGGTGTTGAGGTCGTATCCTCCAGTTTGCAAGACCATCCGCCAGGCTTTTCCTTGCCATGTGAAGTCGTTGTCTTGTGCGATCGCCGCTGCTACTTGTGCAGAATTACGGTACGGTACGCCCTGTTCATTCGCAAAAACCATATTTAGCAGCAGTCCTAACCCATCGACGCTGTAGACAAAGGGATAACGTGCTTGTAGAACTTTCAGTTTTTCTAGAAAGTACGCTCCTTTTGCTGGTACTGACGTTTCGTAGTCCTGTGCTAGCATATACTGCCATGATGCTAACGCTGCAGCAGTTCCCAGTGGGTGATTCGCAAAGTTGCTGTGAGCATGTCCAGGAGTGAAGACTTGTGGATCTACCAAATCTGCTCTTGCCCATACTAAGCTTACAGGACTCAAACCATTGGTAAACGACTTGCTCAAGGTAATAATATCTGGCACAAAATCAAAATGCTCAAAGCCGAACAATTTTCCTGTACGGTACATCCCAACTTGAATTTCGTCCGAGATGACTAAAATCCCACGCTGTTGTAGTTCGCCTATAAAATCCCGATAAAAATCTTTGGGTGGAATAGTGTAGCCTCGTCCCTGACAAGGCTCTACGACAATAGCACCTATTTCTGAACTCGTTTGACTTGCTATTCCATAATATTCGTTGGAAAAAGCCTTGTTAATCATTTTGGCACAGTACAAATCGCAGGTTTCTCTTTTCTTTTCATAGAAACACTGAGAGCAATTGGCAAACGGGAACATAATCGCCCGGTCTGGGAACTCGTTGTAATATTGTCGATATCGGTGACTACTCGAAAGACCTAGCGTTCCCAAAGAACGACCGTGGTAAGCGCCCGTCATCACAGCCACCCTATTTTTGCCCGTATTTTTACGAACAATCTTCAGTGCATCTTCTACTACAAGAGAGCCGCCAACGTTGAACGAAACTCGACCTTTGACACCAGTCCTTTCATAGATGGCATCAACTACCATTTTGGCTACTAACAATTTCTCAGGATGCAAGAAGTCACCACAAGCTTGGGGAAGAGTATTTAGTTGTTTGAAAACCTCTGATTCAATTTCTGGATTTCGATACCCAAAGTTACAGCTTGAGTGCCACATTCCAGTATCAACGTAAGTGTTGTTTTCGTCGTCAAAAATGAATCCTCCCTGACAACCTTTGACGATGATTGGCTTTTCTTGATAGTGGACAGTATCTCCCCACGAAAGATATTCTTTATCAATTTCGCGAAGAACTTCATTGCTGACTGTAGATGATATGTCCTCGTTTTTTAGATGAGAGAGGTTTACAAATTGCCATGATTCATTGAGCATACTTTATTTGTTCCAGAACTGATATTTTTCAACAAAAAAATCGAGGTTTTTGAAGAAATTAACACTCTTTGTTCACTTTCGTGTTCCTCAATTCTTAGTAAGAATTCAGCACTTCTTGAGCAGAGTCACACCTATGCTCCGCCTCCGCTCCTGTTAGCGGAGCGGGACGCAGTCCATTCTGGTTCCTGAATTTCTACCAAATTTACTATCCTTTTGTCAACACTTTTGTTGATGAACTTTTGCCAATGAGGGAACTTTTTAGGATTAATCTTAGGTAAGAATTCAGCATTTCTTGAGTTAGAGGCTCCGCGCCTGGATTCTGGGTCCTGAATTCTTACAATATTAGGAACAACTCAACCCAAGATTTACTCTAGTTTAAGCACGTAGGCAGCTTATTTTTTTCACCCTAAAGACATATCTATATAGTAGATGCTTGATATCGTATTGTTAGCTTTGGGAAAAATTAAGCCAGGCATGCAAAAATCCCACAGTAATGCATCTCTAAATTCCTGACTTTTTACCGGAAGTTCGAGAAACAGAAACAAGCATTACTTCCTCAGAACCTTATTTTTAATAGTTCTGATCTGATGAAAATTGCAAACTCAAAAATTAGAATCGTGGAAATCAGATTATGCAATTTCTCACAACAAATTTGAGCTTTTTTCAAGAGCCGTGAAAAGTCTGAACAAAGTTTGACGAAAAACCAGGATTTTTCCCACTTTGCTTCAGTTGATGATGACAAAGTTATATTTGTCAGACATGCTTGAACTCATTCAGTAAAACACTTTTTTGAGTATGCAATTGTTTGTTTTGGTGATAACTATATTTAATCACAAAATTTCAGATGCTGAGTAAAAATTTTCGAGTGACTTGGTTTTTTGAGTGACTTTTGTTCTTTGACGAAGAAGGCAGAAGTCGTCTGTGCAGAAAGCTGCGATTATTATTACTATTATTCTCTAAAAGCAATTTTTGGCGTTGCTGAACAAAGGTATGAATTGTCATTCTGAGCGTAGTCCTGAGCGAAGCGAAGGAACAGGAGCGTTAGCGCAGCGTGTCCGATAGGCAACAGCCGTGCCGCAGGCATAGGACATAGAATCTCGGTAGATGCTTCATTTCGCTTCGCTACATTCAGCATGACAAAATCAAATTCATACCCCGATTCAGCAACGCCCAAATTTTTATACTTTCATTGCCATAGCAAAAATGCAAGGACAGATCAGACAGTTAAGAAAATACTTAAGAGACTTCCAAAAAAATGATTCTCCAAAAACAACTTGAGAAGAGGTTTGAACTGCACAATAATAATAATCAATATACAGAAAGAGAGAAAGCAACCTTAAGAACTGCCTTCTCTCGTCTATAAGTTCATAGAGACTGCTTGTTGTACTAGTAGTCTGTTAAGGCAACAATGCTTAGTTCATGAATTCTCAATATGAAGGCTGTTTTTGTGTTTCTACCAGCGGATATTCTCTAGCAACTTCTGATGCAGATCTAAAGTTGATGCTGCAATACATGATTGTTGATTGTGATCACTAAGATCCATTAACAGTGTGTTGTCAAGAGACTTCCCAAAAGCGTCGGTGATGATCACCCCAGCTTTTTCTGCTAACAAGACGCTAGCAGCAATATCGTATGGAAACAAATGCAGGATATGACCATTCCCCGCTTTAAGAAAAGCAGCACGTAGTTCTGGATGCTCTTTCAGTAAACGATTACCAATATCAACGTAAGCATCAAGCTGCCCTGTGATAATCCGAGAAATAGAGTAGGAGGCGCTGTTAAACAAGAACACTCCACCAGTATTAGCTGAAAGGTCGATGAGATGACCATAAGCATCAATCATCAGTGATGTTGGATGACCATTAAACTCAAACGACCAAAACATCTGATTCAGTTCAGAAGTCTGACTTAAGTTTGGTAGTGGGTAGGAATATCCTCCATAAATTAAATTATCATGGTGACGATCACCATAAATATAAGCTCCACTCTTGAGCTCTTTTAACAGTGCATACTCGACATCAGCAATTCGTGGAGACTCTTTGAGTCTAGCTACAGCAATTGAGATACAGCACATTTCCAAACCAGCAGCAGCTGGTCGAGTCCCATCTATGGGATCAACAATCAGAAGATGGGTGGGATTTTCTCCAAATAATTGCAGACCTCCGTCTTCTGAATAGACCGCTATTGGTTCTCCTCTATCAACGACAAATTTCAAAACCGCACTCTCAGCGATTTCATCAATATTGAACTGTGCGTCGCCTCCAGGTGAGTATCCATTAACACAGCGATTCTTTAATTTGCCCTGACTCTTGGAAATTTCCTCATAAACGTAGTCAGCTAGACACAAGATATAGTCCTTCATTGAACCTCTGTCAGAACTTTTTCAAGTTGATCGCATAACTGCTCAGACTCTTCTAATGTGATAGTTAATGGTGGACGAATCTTGAAAACATTTCCATAACCATATCTAGAAGTTCTAATAATCAAACCGTGCTTCATAGCTATTTTGGCAATATAGTTAGTTAGATCTGTATCTGGATTGCCCTCATCATCAGAAATTTCAACTCCAATCATTAATCCTACACCACGAACATCACTGATGAAGGTGTATCTTTCCTGCATTTTGCGAAGGCGATCCATGATATAGTCACCAACTATTTCAACATTTTTGAGAAATTCAGGTTGGCTAACAATATCAAGAGTCTTAGCAGCAGCGGCGGCTGCAAGAACGTTTGAACCGTAGGTGAAGGAATGATGATGACCGTCAAGACCACCCAATCTCTCTTCAGTTAAGATGGCGGCAAACTGAAACCCTGTACCACCAAGACCTTTGGCTGCAGTAATAATGTTAGGTTGTACACCAAAGTATTCAGCCGCAAACATTTTGCCTGTTCGACCAATACCAGTCTGAATCTCATCAAAAATGAGAATTATTCCCTTCTCATCACAGAGTTTCTTCAAAGCCTGAAAATATCCTGGAGGTGGAACTATATTACCACCATTGCCAGAGATGGGTTCAACAATCATGCAAGCAACACTTCCAGAACTTCCATATTCAATAAAGTCATGAATTCGTTCTACACACAGAAAGTCACATGTCTTTGGTTTCTGTTTATAAAAGCAACGGTGACAATATGGATCGGGTACCTGAATACTACCAGGAAACAAGTTAGGAAAAGGCTCTTTACGAAAAGCATTTCCCGACATACTTGTCATCATCATTGTTTGTCCTAAGTGACTGCGAAAGAATGAGATGACATCTCTTTTCCCTGTATAATGCTGAGCAATTTTAATTGCACCTTCATTTGCTACAGAACCACTAGAAACTTTAGGATGCACTCTCGTCAGGTTTTCTGGGGAAAGTTCTACCAACTTTCTGACAACAGTGTTAATTGGGTTCGTTTGAAATGATGAGGTGACATGAACTAACTGATCAGCTTGTTCTTTGACTGCTTGCAGAACCTCTGGATGTCCGTAACCTAAAGACAAATTAAATGTTGCGGCTGCACAGTCAATATAACGATTGCCCTCCTCGTCATAAAGATATATTCCTTGCCCATATGTCATCTTTGTGTCACTCACATGATGATAAATGAGGTCATGGATACTTGCCTCTGAGTTCATCATTTTCACAAGAGTGTCTTGTGAGTTATTTTGTGAGTTATTTTCAAATTGGGATTCAGATTCCAGATTCAAAAACTCTTCAAATGCACGCATAAATGACACAACTCCTAAGTTATATGGAACTCGTTCAAATATCTTAATTCAACTCGTTGATGTTGGTATGCAACCAGCCGTGTGTAGTGAAAGTGAGACGCACGTTTTGGGATAAGAGAAATTGAGCAACCATGCTCTTTTCAACTTTCATGAACTAAATTCTAGCAAAAAATATTTTTCAAATCTTGCTGTTCTTTAGTTCGTGAATCTTATGCACTAATTCCTACCATTTAGACACATCTTGTGAATATAATTTTTGTCTCAACCGAGAAAAATCATAACATGATTACTCTGAAAAAGTAGATGCATTTCTGTAAAACTTAAGTTACAAAAAACATAACTTTTGTAACAAAACTAGATGATGAATTTGAAATAAAAAAATCTTATGACCGAAAAAGAAAAGGATACAAGCCCCTAAATTTCTTTATGGAGAATGTAAAAAATGTTTTCAAAAGACGCATAGCGCGTTAGCGGAGCGGCACGAAGTGCGGAAAACGGCGTCCTTGTTTCAAGCCCCTAAATTTATTTTGGTGGTTCTTAATTTTGAATTTTGAATGAGCGAATTTTGAATTTGAGCGAAGCGAGTGACTCACCATTTGGCGTCATAAAATTCGACTAAGAGGTATTATCCATCAAGCCGCTATAAATATTCAGATGACAGACTCAGCAAGTAAATACTTTCCTGCTGTAAAGTATTTCGCTGTCGCCGGACAACAAACTCAATCAACTCAGATTTGGCACCAAAATTCTCATCTGCCAAGAAATAAATCCTAATACTAAGAACTCCTGTCCGTTAAAACGAACTTGAACTATTAGCCTTGAACTAAAGTTCAAGGCATATTTTTTCCTTCGAGGTGCAATATCTGAATCAATAGAATCAGAATAAATAAAATGCTTCGTGGAGCATTGCAAGCACAAACTCTCTATCCAAAAGCTTTTTAGGCTTGAGCAATAGAATTTGCGCATTTGTTATGACTCTGTTAATTTGATGCCTGCTTTTTTGAGTCATCGAAAATTTGGGTAGAAACCCCG
>NZ_QMEA01000214.1 GCF_012912105.1 Brasilonema sp. UFV-L1 | reverse complement strand
AGTAAGCCGAATTACTACGACTTATTACGGATTACTCCGTTTCGTGTACTCCTCACTCTTGCCAAGCACTATGGTGTTCCTCATATTCTGTCTCGAATGCGCCATCCCGATTTTGTGGAACCTCTGCGTCTAGCTGGAGCTCATCATATCATCAGCACCGTAGATTTGGCAGTTTCAACAATGGTGAATGCTATTGAGTATCCGCAAGTCGAATCGATGATGCATTTTGAACAAGGACAGATTGAGGTTTTAAAACTTTCTATCCCAAACAATTGCTATGTTGTTAATCGTAGCGTTGCTGAAATTGCTCAAGATTCCCGGTTTCCTAATGGTTCTCTCATTATTGGCTATCAACCATATGCCCACGAGGATTTAATGATTCCTAACGGTAGTACAGTACTCCAACCCGATTCAACTGTGCTGATTGTGACTAAACCAGGCTCATTACATCAAGTCATTGATTTTATCCAAGGTTGTAAATGATTCATTCTAATGAAGCAACATTCACTTTTTTGCTTAACCGTTAGTCAGACAAGAATTAAAAATGGCGAGTTTACAATCTTAAACCCAATCGTACACAGAATTTCTTCTAAATTCTGACCAGAGCTTTTTTGAGTTCTTTATTGAGTGTTTTTGATACTGAAAGACAAAATATTGATAGTGACTCATTAAATGAAAATTGCCACAGCCCAAACACTGATGTCAAAATTTGCTCAGTAGGTATTCATGATGCAACAAATGAAAAATTTAAACTTCTCGATTTTAGAGAATCACGGCGTAGTCGTGCTCACACGCTTGGGATTAACCGTTTTTCTTCTAGTAGGACTACTCAGTTGTGGTAACTTGGGGTATTTGGGCATAAATGCCATAGGAGCCAACATCACCCAAATCCAGGACTTGAAACCACAGCAGAACGATAGTACTACAGTCTACGTACAAGGTAAGGTAGAAAAGCAAGTTCCGCTTTTGGATAAATACGCGTATCAAATTAATGATTCGACAGGGAAAATTTGGGTTGTTACCAATCAAACTGGTCTACGTGAGGGAGCACAAGTGGTGATTAAGGGTAAACTTCGCTACCCAAGTATTCCTTTAGGAGGCAAAGAATATGGGGAGGTTTATCTGGAGGAAGAGTAATAATTATAACATAGACAAATCAACAAACAGAAGCTTCTTTGATTGATAGCGCTATTTCATTCTTGCACACCTATCGTGCGTAAAAATAAAGGGGTGGTTTTTTGTATTCCAAATCACTAGGAAAGTGATGAACAAATAGTAGAGAATACAAAACTGTGCGGGTTGTTGAGAAGGAAATAACCCTAAATAACCCTAATATTGAATAGACCAAGAAATAGACCAAAAGTGTTTGAAATTAGGAGAAAAAGCTTATGGGTTGGTTACAAAGACTTTTTGGACAGGAAAAGACTGAAGATGCTCAAGTGAATCCTGAGCCAGCACCATCCGAGGAAACAGGCGAAGAAACCATTGCTCCAGAGCGATTGGGGTTAAATGGAGAGTATGACCAAAGTGGTCTGGCAAAGCGGGTTGCTCTAGCTTTTGATCTAGACTCCTCTTTTGATGATATTGACACCTTGTACGTAGCACAACTAGGCAGTACGGTTGTTCTCAAAGGATCTGTTCCCGATCAAGATACTCTCGACCAACTGGTACAAATTGCTCAAGGTGTGACTGGTGCGACAGATGTACAGACTGACCAAGTGAGTGTTGGTTAGATTAAAGTTTCACTTTTGCATTTGAGAAATAAAAATGAGCTATGAAAAATCCATTGGGGCATCGATGGACAATTTCCATCGTATTGTTGACTATCTTAGCCGTTTCGGGTTGTGGACAAAAGGCTGACGAGTCCGCCAAAGTTCCGGCTTCTGGTGAATCTGCACCTCCGACTAGTCCTGAAAAAGATACAACGACAAAAACTTCTTCTACCGACGGGACACTATCGGCTGAAGCTGAAAAGTTAGGTGTTAAGCCTGAAGGAGAAACCACCTGTCCCAGCAATTCTCCTGTAAAGGGCGTAGTGACTAAGAAGCGGGGTAACATATATCGTGCTCCCAAGTCACCTGATTATGAAAAGGTCAAGCCAAATATCTGCTTTGCAGACGTAGCCACAGCTGAAAAGGCTGGCTTTAGCGCTCCTAAGTAGGGCTTGCGATCAGATATAAAGCCTTTGCACAGCAAGGGCTTTATTCAATGATTAAAGTTTTTGTGGTGGTCATGCATGATAGACAATGTTTATCCTAAACAGGTAAATTATGACAACTAGGAGTGAATATGACTACCGAAGTGGCGATCGCCATTCTTTACCAAAAAGGCAAATTTCTCATGCAGTTACGGGATAATAACCCTGATATTGCCTATCCTGGTCACTGGGGACTGTTCGGTGGACACATTGAACTTGGTGAAACTCCAGAGGTTGCAGTACAGCGAGAAATTTTAGAAGAAATCGGCTACACTCTACCATCAACTTTTTCTAAATTTGGCTGCTATCCCGATGAAAGAGCAGTTCGTCATGTCTTCTGGGCACCACTGACAGTGGAATTAAATCAACTCGTTCTCAACGAAGGTTGGGATATGAGCCTAATCACACCAGAAGACATTCGCCTAGGTGTGAGTTATTCAGCTGTATCAACAGACGTACGACCCCTCGGTTCTGTGCATCAGAGGATTTTGTTAGATTTTATGGAGAGACACGATAAATTATTTCATGGTTCAATTGTTCATCTGCACTCATGACTCATGACTAACAACAAACTACCACGATGGTTAAGTTTGAGCATAGCATTTCCCCTTGCTATACTCAACGCTTGGGTATTGCTTCAGGTTGTGAAGTATTTTCAACCTTCGGTCAGTATCTTTGTCGCCGCCAGTTTGCTGGCTTTTGTTCTAGACTATCCAATTCGGTTTTTTCAGCAACAAGGGGTAAAACGTTACTTAGCTGCGGGAAGTGTGTTGTTATTCGCTGTAGTCATTGTCGTGGCTTTGACTCTGACTTTAGTTCCGCTAATTCTGCAACAGCTTAATGAACTAGCTAATTTTTTGCCAAGTTGGATTGATTCTGGAACACAACAACTTCAAGCTTTTCAAACTTGGGCTGCAACCCAACAACTTCCCGTAAATTTGAGTGGCTTATTGGCTCAACAGTTAGACAAATTATCCAATCAACTTCAATCTTTAACTGGTCAAGTTTTGGGTTTTGCTGTAGATACCATTGGTAGTCTAGCTAATGTGCTGCTGACGGTCGTACTGACAATCTATTTAGTGTTGAATGGAGAACGTCTTTGGGATGGAATTTTTCAGTGGTTCCCACGTCATATTGGTTCGCAAGTCAGACAATTGATGCGTGAAGACTTTCAAAATTACTTTATTGGTCAAGCAACATTAGGTGCTTTGCTCGCGCTTGCTTTGATACTTGTCTTTTTAGCACTACGAGTACCTTTGGCTTTACTTTTTGGGATCATAATTGGATTCTTTTCTCTATTCCCCTTTGGTACAGGTATTGGTATCGGTATAGTCAGTTTATTGGTGGGATTGCAAAACTTTTGGTTAGGCGTTGAAGTTCTAGTTATTTCAGTGATGATTGACCAAGTAAATACTAATTTTGTTGCTCCTCGCCTTTTGGGAAATTTAACTGGCTTAAATCCCGTGTGGGTTGTTATTTCCTTGCTCTTGGGAACGAAACTAGGAGGATTGCTGGGTCTGTTGGTTGCTATACCGATCGCCAGTTTTATTAAAGATGTGGCGGATAGCTGGCGTGCTGGGGGATTTAGTGTACCGCCTGCGGAGAATGTTTCAAAAGATGGTATTTCTGGTGAACAAACCCCAGATGTTGTCCTAGAGCGATAAAGCGATAATAAAAAAGTTAGGTATTAAAGTTTTTGGAGTGGGTCATGCTTAAGCAACTCATCCTTGAGAATTGGAAAAGTTTCCGTTATGCAGAACTTCCTATTGACTCACTGACTATTCTGATTGGTACGAATGCAAGTGGTAAATCTAATGTCGTTGAAGGTTTGGAATTTCTTCAAAGAATAATTAGGGGCGAGGATATTGAAGCAGCCTTGGCAGGAGATAAAACTTTACCCTCAATTCGAGGGGGTGTGGAATGGGCTGCACGTAAACCGGAAACTCAGTTTACATTAAAGGCAATTCTTCAAGGTGAAGATGAAAATACCGATTATCTTTATAGTATTACAGTACAAACAAAACCTGTTGTTCAAGTATTGCAAGAACGTATAGAATCTAAAAAAAATGATGTTCATCTTCTGGAAGAGATTTTAATTAATGATACAAAATCAGAAAAATCTTTTTTTCCAGAATTAAAGATCCTTTTCCAGAAAAATAAGTTACATTCTGACATTTTAAATAAAGTCAACAATAAATTAAAGAATTAAACGAGTTAGTTAAGGAAATCTCAGTAGCTAAAAATCAAAATCATGAAAAAAAATTACAAAAATAAAATCCAAAATAAGTAGAATCGTTAACTGAAAATTTAGAAAACCGAATCAAGTCAATAAATACCACAATCAAGACACTTAAGATAGAAGAAATAGAAGAACAAATAGATGTGTTGAGTCATACATTAGACCCAATCAATATAATAATCTCTGCGCTCACAAATATTTTCATTCTGAATCTCATTCCTTCCAAAATGCGGGATTACTCACTGCTTTCTGACACGCTTGAAAGTGATGCCTCAAATATTGCTGGTGTATTAGCAGCATTGCCTAATGACCAAAAAGTCGAGATAGAAGCAAGCATATCAGCCTACGCCAAAAATTTGCCAGAAGGAGATATTCAAAAAATCTGGACAGAAAAAGTTGGTAGGTTTGGTACAGATGCCATGCTTTACTGTCAGGAACAATGGAAACCAGGTTATGTTACAGAAATTGATGCCAGAAGTATGTCAGATGGTACGCTGAGATTTATAGCTATCCTTACAGCGCTTCTTACCCGACCAGAAGGTAGTCAACTGGTAATTGAAGAAATAGATAACGGACTTCATCCCTCGCGAGCAGAATTACTGGTAAGAATGCTGCGAGAAATTGGTGAAAAAAGAAAAATTGACATATTAATAACGACTCATAATCCAGCTTTACTTGATGCTTTAGGACCTGAGATAGTACCATTTGTGGTTGTAGCGCATCGAGATACTGAAACTGGAGAAAGTAAACTGACTTTGCTAGAAGATGTTCAAAATTTTTCCAAGTTGTTTGCATCTGCTTCTTTGGGTAAGCTCACAACAAGTGGTGCAATAGAAAGAAGCCTTTCTCGTAGTTAGGTAACTCAAAGATGAGAAAGGTTCTAATCATCGACACATCGCTTCTTTGTGTTTGGTTAAAAGTTTCTGGAATGGAAGTTTGTGGTTCTGATGATAATAAGTGGAATTTTGAACGTGTAGAACGTAAAATTGAAGAAGAAATAACTAAATTAACAACGCTGGTATTGCCTTTAGCAACTGTTGTGGAAACAGGTAACCACATTGCACAAGCTAGAGCAAAACAGTATGAAACAGCACAAGATTTGGCAAAAATTATCACTTATGCAGCAGAGGAAACATCCCCTTGGGCAGCTTTTAGCGAACAAATAATTCTTTGGGAAGCGGAAGCACTTAAAGAGTTAGCCGAGCAATTTCCCAATCTCGCTAAGCAAAAAACTTCTATCAAAATAATACGGAAGGGTGAGAACCCCTGCCTTTTAAAGAGGGGATGAAACCCGACTTCAATTGGATTTAACATGATTGTTTCTTGCTTGCACGCTTACTTTGGTATAATTACTATTAGCGGTAAAACGCACAATCTATTACCGGGCAACTCAGCCCCATCATGGATCGTCGAAACAAATATCACCCTTGAAATCAGTAACGGTGACGCGACCTGCACGATAGAGCCGAAATTGGTAGAGTAACTGTTCCGTAAAACAACATTGAGAACCGTTTGGGGAGGGGCACTTCCTGAATGTCAAACAAAATGCCTGTGGAGGTGGTCTGGCGGGGGCTAATACTCAAGTTGAGCGTCTAGTTAAGAACCTAAGAGACAGGAAGAAAAGGTAAAAAAACGCGGCTTTAGCCCGTTTTGGAACAACCTTTTTGAATCCCCCTGTCTTCAGAAGGGGGAGCATGTCAACATCGGATATTGGCAGGTGACCATGTGTATTGGTAGACATTCATGAGCGCTTCTTACTCTGCATCCCAAACATCCCAACCCAATAACCAAACTGCACCTCACGCTGACCATCGGCTAGTGGATCGCAGTAAGCTGACTCAAATGTTCCAGCATTATGTCGATATTAAAGATACGTATCCTCATGCGATGCTACTGTATCGAGTGGGAGACTTCTTTGAATGTTACTTTGAAGATGCTGTGACTTTGGCGCAGGAATTAGAACTCTCCCTCACCAGCAAGCTTGTAGGGGAAGTCGGACGGGTGGCGATGAGTGGTGTCCCGCATCACGCCTGGGAACGCCACGCCACGCAACTGGTAGAAAAAGGGTATGCGGTTGTTATTTGCGATCAAGTCGAAGATGCTGCAGAAGCTGCTGGTCGATTGGTGCGGCGAGAAGTCACGCGTATCCTGACTCCTGGGACTTTGTTAGAAGAAGGAATGCTCAAGTCAAGTCGCAATAATTACTTGGCGGCTGTGGTCATTGCTCTTGAGCATTGGGGTTTGGCTTATGCAGATATTTCGACTGGTGAATTCCTCACGACACAAGGTAGCAATTTAGAGCTTTTGACACAGGAACTCATGCGCTTGCAGCCTGCAGAAGTTCTCGTTCCGACGAACGCACCAGACTTGAGAAGTTTACTACTGCGCGCAGGAGAAAAATCAGAACATCTACCTGAGTGTTTACCACCATCTTTTTGTTATTGTTTGCGATCGCAAATTCCTTTCTCTCAAGGAGAAGCCAGAGCAAGATTATTGCAAAAATTTAAAGTGCGCTCTCTAGAAGGACTCGGTTGTGACCATCTCCCCTTAGCTGTCCGCGCTGCAGGTGGGTTGCTGGAATATTTAGAAGATACCCAAAAAGAAAACGCGATTCCCCTACAGTTGCTACGCACTTATACTCTTACTGATTTTTTAATTGTTGATTATCAAACTCGACGCAACCTTGAAATTACGCAAACTGTGCGCGATGGCACCTTTCATGGTTCCCTGCTGTGGGCTTTGGATAGAACCAGTACGGCAATGGGCAGTCGTGCTTTAAGACGGTGGTTGTTGCAACCGTTACTTGATATCAAAGGTATTCGCTCTCGGCAAGACACTATCCAAGAATTAGTCAACAATACAACTCTCCGTCAAGAACTACGCCAGTTGTTACGTCAAATTTATGACCTAGAACGGTTGACAGGACGCGCCGGTTCTGGTACTGCTAACGCTAGGGATTTACTTGCTTTGGCAGACTCGCTCTCTCGTTTGCCGGAATTATCTCGTCTGGTAGCTCATGCTCATTCTCTATTCCTGAGAGCATTGCAGAAAGTACCACCTGTGTTGGAAGAATTGGCGCAGAAGATTCGCGCTCATTTGGTCGAGTCGCCACCGACACATATTAAAGAAGGCGGGTTAATTCGCTCTGGGATTAATGCTCAATTGGACGAGAGACGTGCGACTGTTGAAGACGACCAACAATGGATTGCCAATTTGGAAGTTGATGAAAGAGCAAGGACAGGAATTCCTACACTGAAAGTCGGATTTAATAAAACTTTTGGTTACTACATCAGTATTTCTCGTGCTAAAGCTGACCAAGTGCCGTCTAATTATATACGTAAGCAAACATTGGTGAATGAAGAGCGCTACATCACGCCAGAGTTGAAGGAACGGGAAGCACGGATTCTCACAGCGCGAGATGATTTGAATCAGTTGGAATATGAGATTTTTGTGGCGTTGCGCGAAGAAGTGGGCGGACAAGCAGAAATTATTCGCAATATCTCTCGTGCGGTTGCAGCAGCAGATGTGTTGTGTGGTTTGGCTGAGTTAGCCGTTTATCAAGGTTACTGTCGTCCAGAAATGGTGGAAGGACGAGAAATTACGATTGCGGATGGACGTCATCCTGTGGTGGAACAGTCTTTGCCTGCAGGTTTTTTTGTGCCAAATTCTACATCATTAGGAGGGGAAATAGGAGGGGAAACGAACAACAGAGGCGCAGAGAAGAGGACACTTCCGTGCGGAGAGCAGCGCCTTGCGGGGGTTCCCCCCGTTGTGGCGACTGCGGAGGGTTCCCCC
>NZ_QMEA01000213.1 GCF_012912105.1 Brasilonema sp. UFV-L1 | reverse complement strand
ATTTACGTCATTTCCAAAAATACAGCATTTACGATCGCACCTGCGGAATGTGGGAAAAAAGCAAGTTCAGCCCAAGAATCCTTGCACCTTTAGGTCAAGGAGTGTCAACCTCAGTTCTAATTGACGATTTGAGCAAATGCTTGGAGGTACAAACTAGGGAAGTATTTGTACGTCCGTAACTGATGTAGTCTCGTGAGCTATTCAACAGTTACCTTGCTAAAAGTGGTCTTAGCAATCCCCAGGCTCAGGCTTGCCAGCCTGGGGTAGTTGAAACTTAAGCGTTATTAGCTACTCCACTAAACCATGTTTAATCGCAAAACGCACTAATTCGGCTCGGTTGCTCGTTAAAGTTTTTCTTAGTAAACTACTAACATGCTTTTCTACAGTTCTTGGACTCAGATACAACTGCTGACCCATTTCAGCGTTAGAAAGACCATGAGTTAAAAGTTCTAAGACTTGCTGCTCTCTTGAAGTTAACTCACAGAGCATCTGGGATTTTTGAATATCAGTTAAATCAGAGTTATGTGTGTCTAGCGATTTAGGAGTGTGAGTCCCCAAATTTTCTAGATGAGAAGAAGTATACTGTGATTGAATAATTTGCGATCGCTCAAGAAGATTGCGAATTGCTGCTGCCAACTCTTCTAGTTCAAAAGGTTTGGGCAAGTACAAATCACATCCTGACTGATAGCCTAAAATTCTTTCTTGAGTCTTAGTTCTTGCTGTTAGCAGTATAACAGGTAGCAACCGAAATCCTGGTTGTTGACGCACCCGTCTTACTAAGTCATATCCATTCATTCGTGGCATGATAATGTCAGTGACTATTAAGTCAGGATGATACTCCTCCACCATTGCCAAAGCCTCTTGACCATCATCTGCTGTCATGACTGAGTAGCCAGACAGTTCAAGATAGTCGCTGATAGACAGACGAGTGCCCAGGTCATCATCCACTATGAGGATCGTTAAGGGCATGGACAGTACACCCCTAGCATTTTTTACTCTTGAGTTTGCTTTTGTTAGCACTATAAGTAAACACAGGTAAGAATAGTACTCCTATGTTTCATACTATGACAGGATTACCAGTTGATAACTACCTAATAGTCGATTTATAAAATTAATCTTAAATGCCTCTTTAAGGTTAACAAGTTAAACTCACTATCAACTGACCATTTTGAAAATCTTATATCTTGCACCTGTACGGGTTAACCACTAATACCCAAATAGGTGAGTAATAAATTAACACTTCCAATGAGGATTGTGTTATGCAATAAAAAGTAATTTATATAACTATGTTAAGAGTGAGATTACGCAAGAGCGAAGAACACAGGCGATTGCCGGAGGCGCAGCTACGCTTAACGCCAACTTGGGAGAGAGCCTAGATTTGCATTTATCACCCGAAATATGCGAGAAAAGGGCGTGAAAAGCATATAGAAAAGCAAGAACAATGGAATCAATTCTTGCCCACGCCCAAGGGCTAGTTTACACCCTGCTGTCATTGATACCGTCCCAGTACCAACGAGATCATCTAGAAGCGATGTTGGAATTGTTTCTAAAAGCTCAAGGTTATCCCCTACCACAACATAGTCAAACCAAGTCAGCAAGCGCTCTGAGTCGTTTTCTCAATATTTACGCTTGGTCAACTAGAAAAATGATTCGCACGACTCGTGAACACGTACTTAAGGATATCTTATCCGAGTGCCCCAAAGGACGCAAACCGTTTTTACAAGTCATTATTGACCTAACAACTTTGGACAAATGCGGCAAATTTAAGCCCTTCAAGCATCTAATCACTGTCTACAACGGTAAACGAGGATTGCATTTGGTGGTAATGTATCTGGTCGTAGGGCAATGGCGCGTACCGTGGAGTTTCCGTGTTTGGAGGGGCAAAGGGACTCCTTCTCCCGCACAACTGGGATTAAAGCTGGTCAAATGCTTACCTAAGAAATTAACCAAACACTTCAAGGTCATGATTTTGGCAGATACTGCATTTGGCAGCATTGAGTTTTTGCACGGTATACGCAAGCTTAAATATTACGCAATTGTTGGTGTGCGCGTTGACCGTAAATTAGTTGATGGGCGTATCTTACGACGTTTACACAAACGGGGACAGCAAGTCTGGTTTGTGGGTTTAAAATTTCCCGTCACGGTGTCTTGGTATTACCTTAAGCGTGATGATGGCAAATTGGAAAAACGCTTTGTTCTTTCTACCAAACCCCTCAAAGCTAGCACTATTAATAGGTGGGCCAAGCGCAGATGGCAGATAGAGGGTTGGTTTAAGACTGCCAAACATCGTTTTGGCTTAGACCGTTTTGGACAGGGGACACTTTTAGGTGTTTATCGTTGGCTGGTATTATCTCTAATTGCCTATATTCTGGCGCATTGGGCATATTTATCTATCTGTACTGAGAATTTACCTGATTGGGGCGAAGCCGCCCAACTTGCATTTCAAACCTTGTTTCCACAACTACTTCTGTGTTGTTTTTTACTTGACCTTGAACGAATACGTCCTCTGGCACTTAGTCATGGAATTGACATTCAAATTTCCCGGTGCAAGATATAAGTCTGACAACTACGAGATTTAAACCAGTCTTTGCGTTCAGCTAGAGCGTAGTTATAGACACGACGGCATTGTTCCAGCCAGTCTGTGAAAATAACTGCTTGCTTCGATGTTGGTTTCAGTTTAAACTCGTACGTCAGGCTAAACATTTGTATTACCTCATGCTTCCATTATACCTTAGCTTTAAGAAATATAAGAGCGTTTCTTAAAGAAAGCGAAACACAAGGATGACGACGAATAAATTCGTCGAGTCGTCTTTCATCCCTCCTATAAATAGAGAGGGCTTTCAGACTCCCGTCAACCCCAGGGTTGTTTCATTCCACAAGGTATAAGAGTTTGTCAATATCATTAGAGGTAAATTATGAGTGGGTAAAAAAAGCAGGCTTTTGACTCACCACATCTATAATTGAATTTGATTTGTCACTCAAAGCACACTTGGACAGTAGATCTATGACAGGAAAAGGACAGGGATTTGGCTTTGGTTTGGGAAAAATGAGAGAACTTGCTGATGCGTTTAAAAAAGCCCAGCAAGTTCAAGAAGGTGCAAAGCGACTCCAAGAAGAATTAGAGCAAATGGAGATTCAAGGAGAAGCTGGCGGTGGTATAGTCAAGGTTATTGTTAGCGGTAACCAAGAACCATTAGGAGTGGAAATCTCTCCAAACGCATTAGAGGAAGGAGCAGAAGTTCTTTCTGATCTCGTAACAGCAGCAATGAAAGACGCTTACAACAAATCCACTGCCACAATGCGTGAACGTATGGAAGAATTAACCAGTGGGCTAGAGCTTCCCGGATTTTAGTCGTTAGTCATCCGTTATTTGTCATTGGTTTTACACCAATGACAAGCGCAGTAAATATTTATGCCTTACAAACTGCTGTTTGTCTGCCTGGGGAACATCTGCCGTTCACCAGCAGCAGAAAACATAATGAACTATCTGATCGAGGAAGCTGGATTTCGTGAACGCATTGTTTGTGACTCAGCGGGGACATCAAGCTATCACATCGGTAGCCCACCCGACTCACGCATGAGTTCTGCTGCACTACAAAAGCTACAGATTAAATTGCGTGGTAAAGCACGCCAATTTCAGAAGTCTGATTTTGAAAACTTTGATTTGATTTTGGCGATGGATCAAGAAAATTATGAGAATATCCTCTATCTTGATCCTACTGGAAAATATCGCCACAAGGTACGTTTAATATGTGACTTTTGCTCTAGACACAACCTCAAAGAAGTTCCAGATCCATACTATGGTGGTACACAGGGATTTAATCTAGTAATTGACTTACTTGTCGATGCTTGTGAAGGTCTATTGAAACACCTTTCTAGTCAAGATTCTACCTTGTGATATCAAATCTGGATCAACGACCCCGCTCCATAAGCGGGGTCATTTTTATCAAGCACCTTCCCGTAGCTTATCTAATACGCCCCTATCTTCTAAAGTAGATGTATCACCTGAGACTTCTTGTCCTGCAGCCAGATTCCGCAGCAAGCGCCGCATAATCTTACCAGAACGAGTTTTGGGCAAAGCATCGGTAAAGCAAATTTCTCCCGGACGAGCGATCGCCCCAATTTCTTTGACAACGTGTTGCTTGAGTTCTTTACTCAGTTCTTCACTAGGGGTTTTACCACCCTCTAAAGTCACAAAAGCAACAATGTCTTCTCCTTTAAGTTCATCTGGTTTGCCTACCACAGCAGCTTCAGCTACTGCAGGATGAGACACAAGAGCCGATTCAACTTCCATTGTACCGAGACGGTGACCTGATACATTTATCACGTCATCAACACGTCCCATAACCCAGAAGTAACCATCTTCATCGCGTCTTGCGCCATCTCCGGCAAAATAGACGTACTGCCCATCTTTCGGGGGGATATGTTCCCAGTAGGTACGGCGGAAGCGCTCTGGATCACCATATACTGTTCGCATCATACCAGGCCAGGGATGCCGCACGACCAAGTAACCGCCTTCATTGTCACCCACAGAGTTACCTTCTAAATCCACAACATCAGCTAAAATTCCAGGGAAGGGACGAGTCGCGGAACCGGGTTTCGTGGAAATTGCTCCTGGTAACGGTGTAATCATGATACCGCCAGTTTCCGTTTGCCACCAAGTATCGACAATCGGACAGCGTTCACCACCAATTACTTTGTGATACCACATCCAAGCTTCTGGGTTAATTGGTTCACCGACAGTTCCTAGCAAGCGAAGGGAAGAAAGATTTCGCGCTTTAGGTAGGTGTTCGCCCATCTTAATAAAGGCACGAATCGCGGTAGGTGCAGTATAAAAAATATTGACACCGTGTTTCTCAATGATGTCCCATGTACAGCCAGGGTTAGAGGCACGAGGCGCTCCTTCATACATCACAGTTGTCGCTCCATTGGAAAGAGGACCATAGACAATATAGCTATGTCCAGTAATCCAACCGACATCAGCAGTACACCAATATACATCTGTGTCTTGCAAGTCAAAAATCCATTTGGTGGTCATATGAGCGTATAAGTTATAACCACCAGTTGTGTGTACAACACCTTTCGGTTTGCCAGTGCTACCAGAAGTGTAGAGAATGAACAGCATATCTTCACTGTCCATTGGTTCGGCGGGACAATCTGCGGAAACATTCTTTTGCAAATCATGCCACCATTGATCACGTCCTGGTTCCATGTGAATTTCTTGACGAGTACGCTGTACCACTACGACGTTTTCTACGCTGGGAACAGCGTTATCAGCTAAAGCTTTGTCTACTTGTTCCTTGAGAGGGACGATCGCATCTTTGCGCCAACCACCATCAGCAGTCACCACGAGTTTTGCTTGAGCATCGATCAGCCTGTCGCGCAAAGCTTCTGCACTAAAACCACCAAAAACAACACTGTGAGGTGCGCCTATTCTGGCACAGGCTAACATGGCGATCGCCGCTTCCGGAATCATCGGCATATAAATGCCAACTCGATCGCCTTTTTTCACTCCCAGTTGCTTGAGCACATTCGCAAACTGAGAAACTTCCCGGTGCAGTTGGGCGTAAGTGATGGTGCGCGAGTCGCTTGGTTCTCCTTCCCAAATAATGGCAGCTTTATTCTTGCGCCATGTGGTGAGGTGTCTGTCAAGACAGTTGTAAGAAATATTTATCTTGCCGTTGACAAACCATTTAGCAAAAGGCGGTTGCCAGTCTAGAATTGTGTCCCATTTCTGGAACCAGTGCAACTCTTGTTCGGCTAATTCTGCCCAGAATGTTTGCGGATCAGCTTTTGCTTTCTCGTAGAGGCGGTGGTATTCTTCCAAGCTTTTGATGTGGGCGTTTTGGGAAAATTTAGAACTGGGATGGAATAGACGCTTTTCTTGAAGGATTGATTCTATCGTTACTTGGGACATGACTATTTCTGTAAATTGGCGATGTGACTGAAAACTATTGTGTACGCATATTTCTCGGAAAGTGTTTTGATTTTCGTTAAGATATGCGGCAATTGCAAAGTTACTTTATACATAGCCACAAATAGTGGGCGTTGAGAACCTATTTCTAATTTTCATATTGCAAGATCAGAGGTAGTACTCAAAACACTTGCTTGCGCCATGCCAATTACTGTAGAACCCAGCAGTTTGTCTCTCAACGACGTTCATCGCCTGCTGAAATTACAAGAAGAGCCGACAAGCTCATTCACAGACTTCCTAACTTTAGATCCTCTCACAGATTTTGAACGGCAGGATTTATTGAAAATTAGGAATGACTTCTGGCGTTATCTTGCGGCTGGTAAAATTTCTGAAGGTTTAGTTAAATTTTTGACGCTAGCACCTTTGATGCGAGCGGCTGGATTCTACGATGTTCCAATTCGCTTGACAATGGAAGATGTGATAGCGATCGCCATCGAAGACGAGGATACAAGCATCAGAGGACGGATGGATATTTTAGCAGTCAACAACGCTCAAGCAACGACTGCGCCACCTTTTTGGATTTTAGTGATTGAGACAAAAAATAGTTCGGTAGATGTATTTGAGGGTTTAGCGCAATTACTGACTTATGCTTTTAAAAGTTTAGGGCAACAAACATCAGTCTGGGGACTGGTAACCAATGGACGTAATTATCTGTTTGTGTATTTGAGACGAGGTAATCCCCCAATTTATCAGCTTATGCCAGAACTGAGTCTGATTGATACTGAGGATTCAATTCGGTTGTTGCAGGTTATGAAAGCGATTTGCCAGTTAGAGAATTTTCAGATGCGATCGCCATAGGAAACACGCTTAGGCATTTCTCAGGGAAAATACCATAAAATAATCTCAACCTTTACGGAATCTTTATTGCCAAGCTGGAAGTTATCAGTATCATCCCGCTTGACAAAGAAGCTTATGGAACCATTAACTGCAGGTGCGTACGCAACTCTCGCTTTTACAAAAGCCTTTGAAAAGACTATTGAGAAATTTACAGAAGCGGAAGCAGAACCTTTGTATGAGGAAGCATTAGAGATTCGTCACCGGGTGTTTGGGGAGAACCATTCAAATACAGTTAGTGTCCGTGAAAATTTGGAAAATCTCCGGGCTAAAGTGAGGGCTAGTAATTTTTGGTGGGGCAAAGTTCTGAAGTTTTGGTGAGGAAGTTGATAGCAATTTGCTGTCAAAAATGTCATTCTGAACGGAGTCCTTCCCTTTGGGAAGGAACAGGAGTGAAGAATCTCATATTCACGTTATCGGGACAGATGCTACCCTGCGGGAAGCCACTTCGTGTCTACGTTGCGCTTCGCTACACTCAGCATGACATGATTGTCCAAAATGTCATTCTGAGCGGAGTCTTTCCCAAAGGGAAGGAACAGGAGCGAAGAATCTTATATTCACGTTGGCAGGCGAGATGCTACCCTGCGGGAAGCCACTTCGTGTCTACGTTTCGCTTCGCTACACTCAGCATGACATTAGTGAGGTTATTTCTCAAACCAATCGGCACTTAAATCATGCCATTCTGGATTCATTGATTCAATCAAAGCTATCTTTTTTAAACGCAGCCAACCTTTAATTTGCTTTTCACGGGCGATCGCCACTGTAACATCCACAGTTTCCTCGTAATAAGCCAGTCTATCAATGTTGTACTTCTGAGTGAAGCCAGGAATTAGCTTTTGCTTGTGCTCATATACACGACGAATTAAATCATTAGTTACACCAGTATAAAGAGTTTTTGAGCGATTGCTCAGAATGTAAACGTAATAATTCTTCATTGATAGACAAAATATACGTATAATAATTTCTATCTGAACAATTCCCAAATTGTGATTCCAAGCAAGCGCCAGTGGATTAAAGAATTTTAGTTTTTGCTATTGCGAGATGCTTCCGCAGCGCTACCCCTTCGCCAAAAATCGCTCTTCCTTGAATAAACCCATTACGTTCTAGACTAAAATTAAGCTCTCAAGTCAATGTGATTATGCAATATCAAGATATTATCACTATTGAACCCGGTAAGCGGGGAGGTAAGCCGTGTATTCGCGGAATGCGGATTACTGTGTATGATATACTTTCTTACTTAGCTTCAGGAATGACTTACGAAGAAGTACTTAATGATTTTCCTTATTTACAGAAAGAAGATATTCTAGCTTGTCTGAGCTATGCAGCCGAACGGGAACGACAAACACTTATTGTTCAGGCATGAAATTACTGTTTGATCACAATTTATCACCCCGTCTGGTTGTCCATCTTGCCGACGTCTACCCCGACTCGAATCACGTTTACCTATTTCGGAGAGAAGGCTGGCGCTATAATCTCTGATTTAGCGTCCAGA
>NZ_QMEA01000212.1:3202-11609 GCF_012912105.1 Brasilonema sp. UFV-L1 | reverse complement strand
CTCCCCCCACAGCCCCACTCCCCTGTGTTTCTTGAAAGGTAAGGAACGTAAATAAAATGGACTACGACTTAAGTAATGGATTTATTTATGACTTTTTCCTCATGTAATACTTAAAGTAGAATTTTTATGATAGTTGTATCAAGCAGGAGAAAAATTGGAGAAACTTGAATGCAACTCAAAAACTTATCACTCATTTGTGGGGCACTTGCCCTGAGTTTAACTGCAACCTGCTTCGCCGTCAAAGTAGAAGCAAACTCGTCTTTGCCGTCAGTTATTGCACAATCTCAGGACAAAAAGGGACCATTTCAACATTTAAAACTCACGGATGAACAAAAAGCAAAAATCAAAGAAATCCGTCGCGGTACCCGCACCGAAGTTGATAAAATTCTTACACAACAACAACGGGAACAGTTAAAAACTGCCCTGCAAAACCCCCAGGAAGGGCGGCGTGTGTTTGATTCTTTGAATCTTTCTGATGAGCAAAAAAACCAACTGCGACAAGTAATGCAGTCACAAAAAACTCAAATTGACGCACTTCTGAGTGCAGAGCAAAAAGAAGAACTACAAAAATACCGTGAGCAAATGCGTGCTCGTAGACAACAACGCAATATGTAACTGATCACGAGTCAGCTCAATATGAACTCTGTCAGTTGTTAATTATTATGCACTTTTTTAAATCGTTTTTTTTGTTAAGTAAAATCACAACTATAGAGGTTTGTGAGATGTCTAAGGCAAATTGTGTTACATTGCATCGTGCCACCAGATATTTTACGTTTTGTAAAGATTATCAAGAAAAAGTCTTCAAGCTGTTAATAGTCGCTATCACAGCATTGGGAGCCAGTTTTTTATCTCCTCAAGAAGCTGAAGCACAAAGTCGTTCCACTTCTACTCCTGGTTTAGGCAACACTCCCAATTACCCTTATGGGACGCGTATTAATCAGCAGAATGGTGTGATTAATATACCAAATGGAAGTAAGATTTATCCTGCCACGACAATCAATAATGGCGACGGCTCTACGACTTATTATTACCGCAATGGAACGCGCATTCAAACCAATAGTAATATTGTTAGTCCTAATGGAGCTCTCCTGAGACCAGGAAGCTTTAATGGAGGGTTGAATCCTACACCAAAAAACCCGAACAGAAGGCTTGCGCCCACACCAGGAAGCTCGAATGGAGGGCTAAATAATTAGTTGCACAGTTACAATGATGGCTAGAAACATTTTCGGCAAAATGCGAGGCAACAAATGGGATTGGACCGAGTAAGAATTATCTTAGTAGAGCCAGCAGGTCCAATGAATGTTGGCTCCATAGCACGAGTGATGAAAAATTTTGGGCTTAATCACTTGGTGTTGGTTAATCCCCAATGTCAAGTGCTCTCAACAGAAGCGCTCAAAATGGCAGTTCATGCTAAAGATATTTTACACTCAGCAGTATCAGTCACAACAGTGCCAGAAGCATTGCAAGGATGTACACGGGCGATCGCCACAACAGCTCGTGTTCGTAACTGGGATTCCCCTTTAGAAAACCCCAGCACAACATTACCTTGGTTACTCGAAGAACCACAACACCCAGCCGCGCTCATTTTTGGTAGGGAAGATCGCGGACTAAGTAATGAAGAATTAAATTATGCTCAGCGGTTTATTCGCATTCCTACCAGTTCCAGCTATCCATCGTTGAATTTGGCAACTGCTGTAGCAATCTGTTGTTATGAACTAGCACAAAGTGACGCAGAAAATCAAGAAGATACGACAAAGCGAGAAAACTTCGGTGCAGAAAAAAGCTTAGTTGTAGATGCCCTAGAGCAGGTTTCCCGTAGAATGGAAAGTGTTCATCGACACGAGGACAAGGGGAACATTTCTGATAAATTTTCCGCCTCTTTATCTTCGGACATTCCCACATCTGTTCACGAGTCTGCACCTTTGAATATTTTGGAGGAATATTACCAACAGTTAGAATCACTACTGCTCAAGATTGGATATCTTTACCCCCATACAGCAGCTAGCCGTATGGAAACATTTCGACAAATGTATAATCGTGCTCAATTACAAACTAGGGAAGTCGCGATGTTGCGAGGTATTTTACGGCAAGTAGAATGGGCGCTTGAGAACCGGAACAATCGTTAAGGCTTGTAACTCATCAGTGATTGTATACTGACTCATCCGCGCAAAACCTGTCATAATGACTTAGACTTAACTCAAAAATACTAATTATAAGCAAAAATTCATTTCAATAATTAAGTATCTTAGAAGTCAATTGAAACAGTCGTTACGGTGTCCGCACACAAACGACATTTCAACTGTGATTAGAGATTGGTAAGAAATGACTTTAGCCTCTAAAGTAAAACGATTATAAGTGTGTTCTAGATTATACATGTGAGCGCCACTGTATCTTATGGCAACCAGAACCGTTATAAAAACAGTTTCACGGCGTCAAAGTACCAGCCGTCGTCCGGTTAAGAGCAAAGTTCAAAAGCAGGGACAAAATAAAAAAGTCGGAGTGGCAAAGCAACAGCAAGCCTCCGATAGCCAAACAATGCCCACACCTATAAAATCTATTCCTCCGTTAACTCCTGTCACTTTGCCCACAAAGCGAACAGGGACAGCAGCCACAGCAATCAAACCAACTGCAACTGCTAAAGGAAAGATTCCACCGTACAATCCAAAAACAGTACAGTCAAAGAATGTGCAAATGCGCAAGCAGCCGTTGCCAAGAAAAGCCAGTTCATCCCGCCGAAAAACGCAGTTAAAGCCGATGGCAAAAACACTCTTGTATGCTGTACGG
Source organism: Brasilonema sp. UFV-L1 (assembly GCF_012912105.1). Classification (GTDB taxonomy): domain Bacteria; phylum Cyanobacteriota; class Cyanobacteriia; order Cyanobacteriales; family Nostocaceae; genus Brasilonema. The sequence continues at coordinate 8,825 of NZ_QMEA01000212.1, read as the reverse complement.
TTGTTAATTGTGGGAGTTGGTCTCGGTGCAATTGTAGGTACGGCATTATCTGTGTTAGATCCTGCGACTCGGATCACGACATCGGGTGGAACATCATCTGATACAACTATTAGGCAAGCACAACCACAGTTTACCCAAAATCCCTCAGAACCAGCTTCCGGCTTATTGCTAACTCAGGAAATTTCTTCTTTAAAAGCTGTTGTGCAAAATTTGGCAGCCGCAAACCCCACTCTGACACCAGGAGTTTTCTTGGTAGATTTAGACAATGGCAGTTATGTGGATGTGAATGGCTCTTCGAGTTTTTCTGCTGCTAGCACAATCAAGATTCCTATTTTAATTGCCTTTTTCCAAGATGTAGATGCTGGCAAAATTCGCCTGGATGAAACACTGATCATGACTAAAAAAATGGTTGTCGGTGGTTCTGGGGACATGCAGTATAAACCAGTGGGAACTGAGTTCACAGCCGTGGAAGTGGCGACTAAAATGATGACAGTCAGCGACAACACAGCAACAAATATGCTGATAACTCGCTTGGGTGGTATCGAGGTGCTGAATCAGCGTTTCCGCAGTTGGGGTTTGACAACAACTGCAATTCGCAATCCACTCCCGGATTTGGAAGGGACAAATACAACTAGTCCCAAAGAGTTAACGACTTTGATGGCGATGCTAAGCAAAGGCAATTTGGTGAGTTTATCATCACGCGATCGCATGCTGGATATTATGCGCCGCACAGTGAGAAATCACCTTCTACCAACTGGTTTAGGAGTCGGTGCAACCATTGCCCATAAAACGGGTGATATTGGGACAACACTTGCAGATGCAGGTTTGGTTGATATGCCTACAGGTAAGCGTTACATAGTTGCTGTGATGGTACAACGCCCTAATAACGATCCTCGCGCCGAAAAACTCATCAGTTCAATTTCTCGTGCTGCTTATCAGCTGTTTAGCCCAACTGCTCCCATACCTCCCAGCACAGGAAGCACAGCGCCTACAACTGGTTATCAATCCCCAGTCATGACTCCGCCTTTACCTAACAATATGGGCAGCCCGACAATGCCAACAACTGGTTATCAATCCCCAGCATTCAATCCGCTTCCATCCAACGGCATGGGAAACCCTATACCTCCTAACGTTTATCAGCCTCCCATTCAGCCTCCGGTGATGAATCCGCAGTATTATTATCCTTACCAGCGATAAAGTTTTTTTTCATGACATCTACTACACCCTCAATCCAATTTTTTTCTGGCATTTGTGAAGAACTCAGCAATGTTAGCTTGCGGCGTAATCCCAGTTCTGGTAAGCGCATTGTCTTAATGACATTCAATCAATTAAAAGCTTTAGAAAAATTTAACAGCTTTACTAAACAATCTTTAAATTCCATGCTTCTAACAGACGAAGAGGGTGAAATCCGTGTCACTCCCTCTTCCACACAATTCATTTTTGGGGGTGGAGAAGGTGATGAATTGCAGCGCGTAGAGTGCAAATTTGATATAGAGCAAGATGAGCACTGGGAAAGATTCATGAGATTTATGAATCGTTACGCTCAAGCGAATGGTATGGCATACGGAGAATCATAATAGTCATGAGTGCGAGAAATGAAAATTGATTGTTGAGCGAAGAAAGTACTCACTAACTCAGAATGACAGCAGTTTTCACTAACCACTGTCTTGTATTTTACGATTATTGTGTGTTTTGCGTTGTGTTTTCTGTATTTTTCTCAATCGTGGGTTGTGATGGTTCTGCAATTGGTGTTATTGTTATGGCTGCTGGAGTCGGTATGGCTTCGACTCGTGAACTTGGTGTTGGAGTTGGAATTGGTGTAAAAGTCGGAGTAAATGTAGGTTCTACACTTGGTTGATTTCGTTGAATGTTTGGCGTCTGTGATGGCGTGAGAGTTGGGGTAGGCGCGGCTTCCGCAGTTGGTGTTGGTGTTAGTGTTGGTGTTGGTGTTGGTGTTGGTGTTGGTGTTGGTGTTGGTGTCGGTGTTGGTACAATAGTTGTGTCTGGAGTCAGTTGTATAAATGTGGGTACATCTGATTTCGCGGGTATTTGCTCAGGTGTTCGTGTAGGTGTTTGCTCAGGTGTTCGTGTCGGTGTCGGTGCTGGTGTCAGTTTTGTTTTAGACTTCTGACGTTTGGGAACTATTGGCTGTTGCTCTTCTAAATTTGGTCTAAGTGGTGGACTGATTTTGGTTGTCACTGTAGGTAAAGGTGACAACGGAACCATGACTGGGGAGGGAGGTTCGATAATTAGTGACGGCGTGGCTTCTGGTGTAGGTTTCTGTTCCGGAATAGATGATGGTTTGACAGTTATTGTCGGCGTAGGAGTGGATTTTGCTGAAGGTGCAGGTATGAAACGATGCCAGTTGAACCAAGCTAGCAATCCTCCTGATGCTAAAATTCCGGTTGTGATGATTCTTTTTGGAGAAAGCAAAACGTTGTTATAAATACGTCTTCTCGAAAGTGAAGCGTTTTCTGGTAAAACTATATTTATTCGAGTCAGTAAGCGCTGAAAAGAGGATGACTGGGAGTCGCCATCCTCTTTTGTTGAGTCTTCCAAATTTTTTTGCTGACGATTGTGAGTTTGTGAAGATAGAAAACTACTCAACAAATTAAGATTATGACGAGTTGCAGCAACTTCTTTGCCATCATCAAGAGATTCTCTTAATTGTCTTGCTTTAGTAAGATAATTTTTAGCTGTGCTGTTTTCTTCCAAACAAAGAGCACGAGTTCCTAGTTGATGTAACACCCAGGCTTGCGCCGCTTTATCTCTTTCGGCTTGAGAAGCTTGTAGTCCCCTTTGAAGCACTTGTTCCCACAAACCCCATTGCTTACTTAAAGCGAGTGTACCTTCCACTGCTTTTACCAAGCGCAAGACATCTTTCCAACGACTATCTTTAACTGCTACCTCTATAATTTGCACAATCGGATCTATTTGTGCAAATAAAATGCTAGGTTGCTGTTGGTGGCGTTCAGCCCAACCGACAAAGTAGGCGATCGCTTTTTCTACAACTGCTGTTAACTTCCATTGTGGTGGTAAAATTTTGACTATAGTTTGACTAACTTTATATCGAGAACCATCAAGTTGCACGAGATGACGTTTACGCAATTTTTCAAGTGTCTTAGAAGCATCCATACTTTGTGTTATGGCAGTGACTTGTTGGTTTTCAAGCCCAATACCACCCATAATAGTTAGCAATTCCAGAATCATTTTTTCTGATGTTGATTGCGATGCTATTATTTGTTGAAGTAGAAAATTGTCTGGATTAGAGCTCGGCAATTGAGTGATTACTTCGTTAAGGGAGCGTCCTTCTTCCCGTAGACTTGCCATTGTCATCTGCAAGTGCATAGGGTTTCCATTTAAAATACCATACAGCGACTTTGCTGCAGATTGTTCTTCCCCGTTCAAAGGACGCTGCAATTCCCTTTCCATCAAAGCCAAACCATCATTGATCGGAAGTCCAGAAAGCATCATTGAGCGTCCCTTTTTCTTGATGCGACTCGTTGATGAAGCAATCAGGAAGGTGCAGTTGCTAGCTATATTCATCAGCTCTTGCAATTCATCTTGAGTTAGTCCATCATCAAGCACAACAAGAGCTTGTTTTTCGTGAATTTGTTGAAAGATTTGGTGATGAGTTGGTTTATAAGGAATATTGCTTTCATAAAAAGCATCCCATATGAACTGAAGTAAATCTCCAACATTAGGATGAACAGAAGACAGGCTAATGATCCCACCGGCGAAAAGTGATTTGACTTGATGATTGTGCTCTAAGTGACGCAATAAAAATGTTTTTCCAAAACCAGATGCACCACAAAACTCTACTGATTGTCCACCTTGAAAAGTCGCAATCGCTTCTTTGATTGATTCTTGTCGATCTAGTAAATTATCTAAGGGTTGCTGAAGTATCAATGGAGTGGAACGCGATCGCACAGTAAATTTTTCTTCCTCTGTTGCTATATTCACAATAGCCCCATGAGGTGAATTCATTATGCTCCAATTTCCAACTACCAGCCGACCATTCATTTCCTCCAGGAAATTTGTTACTATATTGTTTTGAGTCATAGATTTTTATTCAATCAGATTTAGATTAGTTTTTCCTATTAACCGCAATATAGCTATCATTTAATGATATGCATTTTACATATAATTTTTAATTCAGAAACAAAAATAAGTATAAATATTTATTAATCAAACAGTTATCATCAAACAGTCATTCTTGACTGAATCAAATACACAACGATATGTAGAGACATTCCGGGGAAACATCTTTACTGTATGACACGCCATTGAAAACCACTATATCATTATTGTTATGATTTCATAACATGCTTATACTATAGAGCGAAGTGCAACACTCAACAGTAAAGGAACTAAAAACTGGTTTCTAATTTAATGAGAAGACGTGAGAGTGAATAAACCCCGTATAAACAGATTATGAAATCAAGGCTTTCAAAACCCAGACTCAATACTATAAGTATTCTCTAAAAAATGCATACATCAGGACACATTTCATGGAGAATACTTATTTCCTATTATTTCTCTAAGATAACTAATACCGCTCCCTTGGAATTCGCTGCCTACGGCACGCTACGCTAACATTTAAAATGATACCGCAAGCTTTTCACTGATTTTGGAAACGAATTGCTGAGGGTGGTTGGGAACGCAGAGAATTAGGCATCGCGCTTTAAAAGTTTTTGGGTACTGGATTGCGTATTTGTGTGAGTGAGCGTTTTTGATGCACACATTTGCTAGTCTTGCACTCAGAAATGAAATTAGGATGAAAAACACCAAGGACAAGCAGGGGAGCAAATGCGCGCCTGCGACTTCTTACTTGTTGTACCAAGCTTGTCGCCACTTCTTCATTTGTTCAATTTCTTTCTGTTGAGAAGTGATAATATCTTGAGCGAGTTTCTTAATTTCAGGGCGCTTAGACTTACTCAATGCATCTTGCCCCATTGTCACTGCTCCTTCATGATGAGGAATCATCGCATTAATGAAGCGAAGGTCAAATTCAGCATCAGCAGCTCCCAAATCCATATCCATTCGCATAGCTTTAGATTGTTCAGGAGACATTGCCATCATATGATTCATCTGCGCATTCCAAGCCATTGGCGTGCTAGATGTTTTAGGATACCATGCTGTGCGCCACTGTTTCAACTCAGCGATTTCTTTGTTTTGAGCTTTGATGATTTCTTCTGCAAGCTTTTTGATTTCAGGACGTTTTGATTTCTGCTGGGCTTCTTTTGCCATTTTCACAGCACCTTGATGGTGTGGAGTCATCGCATCAATGAAGCGCAAATCATAGTTAGCATCAGCAGGACCATTCTCCATCACCATGCTGTGATTCATGCCACTACCATGATTCATTTGATGCTTGTCGCTAGCTTCAGTCGCGGTGGTATTTGAGGCTTGAGTTTGGTTTTGGGAAGCAGTTGTAGAACAGGCTGTTAAGGATGCGAGTGCAACAAAGGTGACTGTAAAAAACCCAGTTTTCCAAGAAATAGGTAGCATAGACTTGACATTCATCTGAGACTGACCAATAAGTTTTCTTCTACTATTGTGAAATCTCCAGTTAGCTAGAGTGTCAAGTATCATGACCCTCGCTCCGCGAGAATTCAAAATT
>NZ_QMEA01000212.1:0-3070 GCF_012912105.1 Brasilonema sp. UFV-L1 | reverse complement strand
CCCCCGATAGCCCAAGCGTGCCGTTAGGCATAAGGGGTGACCTGTCAGATTTTTAGCAGCGGTAAGAATTGCACTCAAGACTTAGTAAAACCCGCTAACCTAGTGCTGTTGCGGGTTTTGAGTAAATATTTAATCTTTCTGATTCCAAAGTGAATAACCTTGTTCAAGTTTTCCTTCAACAAATGCGTCTAAAGCCATTATGGCTTTTTCTTTCTTTTCTTCTGGTACTAATGGATTCTCTATGTAAGCTTGAGCGAGACTAATAGCGTTCTTTAAGTGTTGTTGAAGCAAATCTATTAGCATTTTTGTTTCATCATTATTGTAAATAGTCATCAATGCTTCTTTAACCAGAGGAACATAATTAAATGTTCCATTGATAAAAAGATCTTCATATATCCTTGGATCTTTGAAATCAATTTCCAAATTCTCAGCAAGATTTTCTACATACTTCCAATAAATTTCCAAAAGTCCTTCTTTCGCGCATTCTACTAGAGGTTTATCTATAGATAGAGATTGATTAAGAGATTCCTTTTCATAGTAATATTTAGCGCCGTATAGAATGAATGATGATAACTTGTGAGGGTTGATTCCAATGCTTTTAAATTCGTATAATTTTCCATTATCTATAAGAAAGAATTCACCATCTGGAAGTAACTCGCATTTATAGTTATCAATTTCCCATTGCATCTTCATTATTTTACTCTCCTGTCATTTTTGTATTGCTAGTTTTTCAAAAACCAAACTGTTAGTGAAAATCAAAGTTTTCTGAATCGGACAAAGATATAAAGAAATGTCTATCTTTGTCCACATCAACAGGAAACTTTGTTTGTGAGCACTACTTTGTCCACTACCAGCAATCAGTGAACACATTTAACTTTGTACGCTACGCGCTTCGCCCTCCTCACTGGTTGTTTACAGGTGTAAGGGGTGCGTCTATCTCTTTATGAGCCAACCGTATCTATCCAAGGGAAGAGAACAGATTCAGCCTATGGGCAGAAGAATACGTGGAGACATTGATTGATACTGAGCTAAGTAATACGATATATACCCTAATACTCCAGTCTTTTTCCGTATAATCCCTCGCTGAGCAGTCGAAATTCATAAAAAATCCCCAAGAACCTTTAATGGTTCAGGGAATTAAGAATTTGCTCACTGTATGTCATGTCTATAATTTTGGTTAACTCTCGAAATTAATGTTTGTTTAAAAATCCATACCTCACGAGTAAACAACTTCTACTTACACCTTATGTGTAAAATGTGAGGAACTTGTGAGGAACTTGTGTAACCTGTACTACAAAAAGGTCGTACAGCAACAAGTCGTACGCGTGGTAAATACCTTCCAAGTATCTTAGGACTTACGCAAAGTTATGAAAAAACGAACCACAAAGTACGCATTAGCGTAGCGTGCCCGCAGGGCATAGGACACGAAGAAAAGAGGTTAAGAAGAGTTTTTGCGTAAGTCCTGTATCTCTACTCGTTTGGGGAATTGTATTCGAGCAACCTTGTAAATAATCCTCTTCTGTCACTCTGAGCAGAGAAAAATAACCCTACTAAAACACCGATTCAGTATTCACGCATTGGAGGCTAAAAATCCGGTAACTTCATCGTTGACTCAACGAAAAATCAGTCTTTTCAACACAAGAAACCGGGTTTTTGAGATGAAAGTTTAAAACACTACAGCGTATACGTAAAATCTTCTACCAACAAACCTGGAACCATACAGCCTCCAAGTTGACGACTATCGTAAGTTCCAACTTCAGGTACAAATTCTTGGAAATTGGTCAAATCTACGAGATTTTCACCCCAAAATCGATAGAGACTTTCATCAAAACGCAAATTCTCGATAGGAGCAGCAATTTCACCATTTTCTACCCAAAAACAGGCATAACGAGTCATACCTGTAATTCGACCTGTAGGGCGATCGCTCCAATTTAAGTAATGTAAATTAGAAACATACAAACCCGTGTTTAAACTGGTCAAAATTTCCTCAAAGCTTAAATTTCCCGGACTGATTTCTGGCGCACGTAAAGCTTCATAACTATTAGCACCATTACCAATTTTTTGATATTCCCTAGCGGTGCGAGAATTGACGAGCGTGTTGACTAAGACTCCTTTTTCAATAACAGGTAATTCCGGCGCAGCCATTTCTCCCAATTCATTAAATCGCGGTACTAACCCTCGTTGAAAGTTTTCTTTCACATTAAATGCAACAGATAACTGTTTTTCTTTGCGCCACAGTAATGCTAAAGCACTACCTCCCTGTTGCAAATCAGCCTCACTCACACCTCCCCAAGAAAGCATAGCCAATAAATCAGCAACTGCTGCTGGTGCAAAGTATGTTTTGTACTGACCTCGTGGTAATTCTTTGACAGGACGAGAAAGCAATTGTAGTTGTCTTTTCGCATCGCTAATTTTAGTTATATAAGCTTCATGATTCCATTTGCTACCAGCAAAAGTTCCTTTAACAGCTTGTCCTTCTGTTGTGAATATAGAATAATCTAACGAAAAAGTATCAGTACTAAACCAGTGCTTTTGCCCGCTAGAATCAGCATAAGCTTTAATCACAACTCCCCCAGCGTATATACCCGCAAAATCTAATTCAGCAACCTGTTTTAGCACCGTTGATACAACAACTTCATCCGCTAATAAATTCCCAAAATGAACTTCTCGACTAGTATTTGTTCCTGATGGTAATACCAAATACGGATCTACAGGTAACAAGGGAAGTTCTTCACGTAGTTCTTGCAAAGCTTCGTATGCTAACTGCCAATCAATTTTCCAATTGCCAGTAAAGGGAAACTGACGAAAACTACTGCGCTGATTTTGCATCAAAGTCAGTTCAATCGAACCATCAGCAACACAACCTGTTTGCCGCACCTTGGCATGATTGAAACGAGTAAATTGACTGCGCTCACTGCTGAGTTTCACAGTAAATTGTTCACTTTCTTGTTTCTTATTTAAGAGAGTTTCAATCAGTTGGTTAAAGCTGACTTCTAAGGCAGATAGTTCTTCGTGTTTCATGAGCAATTGAGAGGGAGGTGGGGGGCTTGGGGTCCCCACGGAGTGGGGT
>NZ_QMEA01000211.1 GCF_012912105.1 Brasilonema sp. UFV-L1 | reverse complement strand
AAAACTGGTTTACAAACTGCTGTTACTGTACCTCATAAACCTGCAATACGCTGTATACCTCCTTGAAATTTACTTTTTCATTTTCGGTTTGCTTTGTTGCCCTGATTGTAGGATGTTTAACTGATTGGTTACCGTGATAATTGCGCCAGTTATCTAACTCATTGAGGTATTGTAATATAGCAGATGCACCTGCTACTTGATATAGTGAAATAGCCGACTCCCACTCCTGAAAACTTGCTTTTTTTTCATTAAGAATTTTGATGATAGCAGTGGGAAATTTGATTTCCTTGCCAGTATCTAAATCAAAGTGTGGTGTAGTTTCTAGAAGTAGTTCTTGTTCTGATAGAGGTACACCACTGCTTTTAAGATTTATCTCATTTAGTAGGGCAGTTATACCTGATAGAGGTAGAGTTTGTTGGGTGACACGCGTAACTTCTCCCCGGTAACTTCTTTTTTGTTTAACCTCCTTGGTTTTGACAACCACAGGATTTTGGGGAGTGGGTATCAAGTAAGCTTGTGGGAGTTCAAGTGATAGTTGTTCTTTGAGTCTGTAGGGTACGGTTTGCTTTTGAGCTGGGGTCATCTTATAGGAGAAGTTTGCTGTTTTTCTGGGATCGCCAAACTTGCGCAATTTGACTTTTAGCTTATAAGATATATTTCCTCGGATGAAAGTATGGCTATCAAGAACTACAGGTATGGTATGTTCCCACCATTCAATTTCAATAACCCGATCGCCATCTAATAAATCATAGACGTTGGTTAATCTGGCGTGGGGTTTGTCTTTCAAGAAATTATCTAACCACTTGCGTTGTTTTTTGTTGAGTAGTGATAATTTTTTAGCCATTGTTAGAATAGGGTCAATTGTTTGCGACTGTCTAGCATTTGAGGGTTTGCTATTTGCAAGATTTCTACTCGTTTTTGGGCGAGTAAATTGAGATAATACTGTGATGAATACTTCTGCGAACTTTTGATATTTGTTACACCTTGAATGCTGTAATAGTAGGTGACGATATCTCCAGGTTTTCCTAGTTTGAGAAGTTCTTTTTCATCTTCACGAATTTTGCGAGTGATGGCGAGTTTCTCTTTTGGGTAGTCTCTTGATGAAATCTGCGATTTGACATTTTTGTAATGTTCCTCTGCGCGTAGCTGATTTTGAATGAAATAGGTTAAATATTCAACAGGAAATTCTTTTTCTAGTTTTGAGCGAGAGCGACTTCTCCAACTACCTTTGCGGATAATCCTGCCATCTTTTAGCCACAAGAGATAGTTCTTAGTTCCCCTTTCGGGAATAAACATGGCTTCGGCAATAAATTCTAGTTTGACGATTATCCCTTTGGGTAATTGAGATTGAAGTATGGCGTACACCTCTTCTACATTAGGGTGGGTAAAAAACACACCATCAGTATCAACTTCTATAGGGACTGCGCCAGCTTGATTGATTACCTCAATCATAAACTGTAGGATACGCCGACCATAAGCTGTTACCAGGGCTGCTGCTTCCATATCATTAAAGGCAAGTTCAGATGTGCCGAAGAACCCAAACTGAGAATTAGCTAGGACTTTGGTGGATTCTCTTTTTTCCTTGGCAACAATATCTCCAGTTTTAGCAAGTTGTTCCAGCCTTGATTTTTCTTTTACTAAATATTGCAAGATGCTTAACCCAATGCGATTTGTATCCTTACAAGAGACAATCCCAAAAGACAGTATGGCATTGGGATACATTGAACTAATGTCTATGTATCCAACTTTCTTATACAGTCCGGGAACAGAATACGCTATTCCCCCTTGGAATTTGTGCTTGCGGTCGGGTTTAGGTTTTATCCCTTGGTAGTGATGCTCGAAAATTCTCTCCCACTTGGTACCATTACCCGCCAGGACTAGTTGTTGAAGGTTTATTCCCGGTACAACTAGCGCTTCGTAGTAATATGAAGGTACTAGCCTCGACGCTATGAGTTGGGTATCTTCTAAGTCGTAAGTAAGATACTCCTTAATTTTTTGCCATCCCTCACTACCCCAACCAGCTTTCCAGCAAACTAGAATTTCCTCATAGGAGAGAACAAGTCTCGCTTGAGAGCGTAATCCCATTTCCAGGACGGCTTGTTTGAGTGACCGTCCGTTGGTAAGGGACTTAGCGACGAAATCCCATCTGAGAACGCAGATATAGATATCTACATGCATGCTGTTTCGGATGAATACTTCTCGGATAGTTAATGGTGTACCACGTACCTGGGCAGTTCCGATAGTGCGCGTTCTAGATGCAATTCTAAAGGGATGAGCGATGCCATGTAATTGGCAGCGGGTGATAAGAAACGGTAGGTCAAACTCAGTTCCATTGTAAGTATAAATTACGTCTAGTTTGCTTGTTTCTAAGTATTTGAGAAACGAGATAAGGATTTTGCTTTCGGAGATATCCATAAAAATGGAGACTTTCCCCATTTCACTCATACAGCCAATTGCATAGATGCGATTCTCTCTTGGGTTGATTCCTGCTGTTTCAATATCAACTATTAGAGTTTTGAGACTAGAGTAGGTCGAAATATTTACTGTAGGTTGCCACTTCGGTATAGGAGTGGTATCTTCCCAGAATATGTCGAGTTTTTCCTCATCAACTATAATTTTATTACCAAATTTGGTAATAAAATTTCTATGGTTATAACTCATAACTTCTAAACTTTACGAATTACAAATGCCAAATTTTTGATGTCGATAATGTAGTGTCTACCTGATATTCGCTCTCGAAAACACTCCAAGTGTTTTACATCGGGAAGGCTTAATTATCTGCTTCTATCAGAAAAAATCTCCCGTTTCATTCCGTCTGGACAAAATTGCCGTGATTCGCAGCGGCGCAGGAGGAGCTTCCTTACCCAAATTTACCCATCTAGAGTCCACGATTAGTGCAGCGTCGCATTGGGCAAAGACTCGGAGCCAGCCTAAGAAAGCGGGAAGCCTTTCAGTTGCGCGGAGCCGGAGACGCTCCGCCTCCGGTCTATGTTTGGTTGATCTGTCAGCACCCACGAGTACTCGTAGTAGTACGCTCGTGCTCATTTTCACTGCGGAGGAACCCCGTGACGGCGGTTGCGTTACTAAGTAATCGACTTTTCACAACTCAACAAACCCGCCTTGCTGCAAAGGCGTTGCCTGCGGCACGCTGCGAATCGCGCATTCCGAGGCTAGGAACAGCCCAACTCCCAAAATTGGGGAAAGTGGATGTTTGATTTTTCTGAGGTGAAAAGCATTTTTACGCAGTTTGAAGCTTTTCTACTAGTTGTACCCATGCTGGAGCCTTTTTTCCATTAATGGGTGTAAGCTTCTGCCAGTGTTCCTGCAACTGCGCTTGTGATAGATGGGGTAGTTGTTCTTTCCCCCAATTAATGGCATCTTGGGCAGTTTTCCAATTCTTCCAAGGTTGAGTTTGGGGACTGCTTGTAGTTGGAACTATCTCGATAAGGGTAGCTTCCAACCATAGGTGCGCCCCTTCATCTCGCATGAGATTTTGGCGTGCCATTAGGAGCGCGATCGCTGAGTGAATGCGGTTAATACTCCACGATTTAGAGATTGTTGTAAGTTCCTTCCAGGTGTCCTCCTCTAGAAGAGTGAGATTTCTGCCATTCGGGTTGGTTTTGCAGATCAGTAGGTCTTTTAGAAAGCTGACAAGACTTGTGTGGATGGTGATTGGGTGCTTGCCATATTTCATCCAATCTTGGAGAATGCCTAAATTGCCTGTCATTTCTCCCTTGGTAATATTTTCACAGAAAGTGACTAAATCGTATTCGGGGATAGTACCTGACAGTTCCCATACCCAGTTGGGAGTGATTTCCTCTTCTCGTAGTAAGGTTAGTTGGTCTAGGAGTTTAAGTGAGTCACGTAGGTGTCCGTGGCTAGCTTTAGCGATGGCGGTTAATGCTGTAGGAGTGATATCTATACTTTCTTGGCGGGCAACTTTTTCCAAGTAATCTACAACTAGTGAGAGGGAAACTCTTCTAAAGTCAAACTTTTGGCAGCGGGAGATGATAGTTTCTGGAACCTTGTGTACCTCAGTGGTACAGAAGATGAATACAACATGGGTTGGTGGTTGTTCTACTGTTTTGAGTAATGCTTGCCACGATTGGTGAGAAAGGGCATGACATTCATCTACTATTAAGATTTTGCGCCTACTCTCGATTGGTTTAAGTAGAAGGTTAGAGACTATCTCGCGAATGTTCTCTACTCCCGAGTGACTGGCGGCGTCGAGTTCGGTTACATCGAGGGATGAGGAGTGAGAAATAGTCTGACAAGAATTGCACTCACCACAGGGTTTGGTTGTTGGTTCTTCTGTTGATTGACAGTTGAGAGATTTGGCGAGAATGCGGGCTGTACTGGTTTTACCTGTACCTTTGGGACCGGTAAATAGATAGGCTGGGGCAATCTTGCTGAGTGCATTCGCAGAGCCACTCCCTCCTGAGAGTATTGCATTATCCAGAGTGCGTACAATATGTTCTTGTCCGATTATTTGTGAAAGTTGCTGAGGACGATATTTGAGATGTAGTGGTGTGTACATATTTGAGAGTGTGTGATTTTATAGATGATTTTGTGTATAGTCAGTTTTATGACTGACTATACTTTTTGGTTTATACGGCTGTTGTTTCTAATTTTGGTTCTGGTTTTAGTTCTTGCTTGCGCTTGCGGGATTTTGATTTGTTGGCGGTAGGTGTATCAGACGGCGGTGTGTCTGTGACATTAGTTGTTTCATTGGATACTTTTTCTAGTTCTGAAAGTTTATTCACCTCAGTAGTATTTTCTGCTCCTGTTTCATTTTCATTTTCTGGTTTTGAAGTGTCAGTTTTATCTTTGGTAAGACCTTCTGGTTTCTCGAAATCTTGCACTTCTACGGGCATAATTAGTGTTAGTTGGTCAAGCAATCCACCTAGAGGAGAAATGATGACTGGTTGGAGGGGTTTGTTAAATCTGAATATAATTTCATCGGTTGAGATGTGCTTGAGCGCTTCTTGTAGATAGCCACTATTTAGCCCAATACCGATGTTTTCTCCTATACTGGTTTGGGTCTTGATAAGCAAAGAATCTACCGCGTCCCCAATATCAGTATTACCCGTCATTAATGTTGCCTGTTGGTCATTGACCTCCCATAGAATTTTGACAATTTTGTGTTTTTTCTCTGCGAAATGGCTGATTCTTTTAAGAATTATTTCCATTCCTTTGCGTTCTACGATGAATTCGTTAGCAAAGCTTTTAGGAATAAGGTGGTTAATATGAGGAAATTCTCCTTCTAATAACCTGGATGTGAGTTCAGCATTTGGCAAGATAAACTGGATAGTGTTGTTTCCAACCTTAACGGTACAATTGCTATTTTCGGCTGTTGTCGAGAGGATTTTTCCCAACTCGGTGAGACTTCTTCTAGGGACTGTGAATGAGATCGGTGAGTAGTTTCCCTCTAGCTTGGAGGATACCAACGCAAGGCGGTGTCCGTCGGTGCTAGCGCAACTCCAATTTTCGCCTTGTAAGTGGAAATGTACGCCTGTGAGGATAAGTTTGGTTTCGTCTGTGCTACTACAATACAGACAAGCTTCTAAGGCAGCTTGTAACTTTTTGCTAGGGATACTGATTTCAGTGGGATTTTCTGTTTCTGGGATACTTGGAAAATCTTCTGGATTTCCTCCTACAATGCGACATTTCCCCGTACTGTGGCTGATAACGCAGGTGCGTTCGCTTACTTCAATATCCAGCTCGCCGCTGACTAGATTGTTAACTGTGTCGGTTAGTAGTTTGGCGTTTAAGGCGACTACACCTGCCTGTAGAATATTAGTTATTGCTGTAGTTTTGATACTGACGTTCAGGTCAGTACCAATGACGGTAAGTCTGCCTTCATCCGAGGCTTCGATTAGCAGACTTCCGAGTATAGGGTCTACTGGTCTTGTGGATATGCCGTTTTTTGCTGTTTCTAGGAGTTCTGTCAGTACAGATTGAGTAGTTGTTAGTTTCATGATGTATTTTGCCTAGGCATGACTTGTAAAGGTGCTCGCGTGTCAACTAGCACCTTTGAGAATGAGAACTTAATAAGGTAGTTCTTCGATTGTTGAGGGAGGTAATGCAGGTATATCGGTAGTATTTACACCTGCTAGCTGGTGATGTGTAGCTACGACGGCGGAGGTTTTACCAATGCGGTGGCTAAATTCAGGATTAGCCTGCATGATTGTTTGGAATTCAACTTCTTTGTCTTCGCAGAAGAATTCGAGGAAATTGCTACCATCAGGGTTGGGAGATTTGTAGGAGTCAACTACTGCTACCCAGGATTTGTCGCGTTGGTTGGTTGCTTCTTTGGGTTCGTGTGATGGTATGAAGGTAGGTTGAAAGATACCAAGGCGGTGGAATTCTTGGGATTTTTCAACAACGGGTATGCCTGCAAACCTGGCGTACGCTACCTCCAGTTCGCGTTGGAATTGTTTGTAAGCCTCACAAAATCTAGAAGAGGCTACTCCTTTGATTGATAAAGCGATTGGTTTGTTGTGGAGGTTTTTATTGTTTCCATCTACTAGGTTAATTAGGTAGAACCGTCGCAGTACTACTTTTTCTTTCCCCAAAGCTTGGTACATATCATATCCGTCGCCGTAC
The DNA here is from genome assembly GCF_012912105.1 of Brasilonema sp. UFV-L1. Classification (GTDB taxonomy): domain Bacteria; phylum Cyanobacteriota; class Cyanobacteriia; order Cyanobacteriales; family Nostocaceae; genus Brasilonema. Next base: position 2,057 of record NZ_QMEA01000211.1, on the reverse strand, counting down.
TCGTATATACCGATAATTGCACCATCGTCTCTTTGTTCGATATACCGGGGTGATACATCGAGGATGTGCATACGGGGTGATTGCAGGAGAATTCCCAGTTCTGGAGTACCGCTGGAGAAGGTGTGCTTGTGGGTGGGTTCGCCTCCTTGCCAATCGATATTTCCTAAGTATTTGTCTTTGACGAACAAGCCAACCTTTTCTGCTTCCATGTGATTGATTATCTGGCAGATGCAAATATTACTGATGGGAGCGTTATATTCAGGGTTGGCAAATTTTGATACTAGCAACTTTCTCTGTTCGAGATTATCTGGAATTGCAGTTTGTAGTTGTTCTTTTTGTTCTTCTTTTGTATCTGGTTTGATTGGATTTTTAGCCATAATTATGGTTCTTGAACTAGTTCAAATAACTTGTGCATTTGCATATGTTGTGGTACAAAACTAAAGTCGTCTGGATTGACAAACGACTCTGAAGGTGAAATTTGAAAGTATTATCAAACAGAATAGAGGCGTCAGTCGCCAGAATGGACTGCGTCCCGCTAGCCCCTCTTGGGGCACTGCGCAAACGCTAACAGCTTGGGTATTCTGTACGACTGGCGGATGAATAAACGGCGTTTTTGCACCCCCACCAAATTTTCAATTTAGTGGTCAACAAGACAGTGGCGGGTCCCAATTCTTCACTGATTGCATTCTGAGGCTTGGGTGACGCCGTGTCATCGATATTTCTTTCCGGTATTAGATGAACTGTCAGCGTAATAAGCTATGACAGGGAAGTAAGAATGATAATAAACAAAAATACTGCCAATGATACGTTTTCCATGACGAAACCTCTCGTAAAACCTGTCGTGTAATGGAGATGAAATGAAGTGATTCCCTTGTGGACAGGTAGACTGTGAGTCAATCCGAGAGGTGCATCAAAGAAGTGCGCTTATTCAGAAGTGTCTTGAGGTGTAGAATCCTCGTCGTCCGTCTCCATTTTTGCATCTTTGAATTGTCGCTCAAGGAAGGACAAGAGCTTCTTCTCGAACCGAGTAAGGGTCGCTCGCGCGGTAAGGGTACCGAAATGCCGGAAAATGGGGACAAGAGCATCCTCCCCGACCCTAACCCCTTCGTAAATTGCTTTCAAACGGCTAAGAAGCTCTGCTCTCTCCTTCTCCTCTTTCTTGGAAAGCTTGAGCGGCACAACGTCAGTAATGGCTACCTTGGGGACTGTACGGTCGAAAAGCTCAAGGGTGACCGTCTCCCCCGCCTCTTCCGTCACCACCCCCCAGAATCCCGCACGATCAGAAAGAAGGGCATCTGATGAGCGCTTTATGACGCACACGTCCCCCTCCTGAAGTGGGCTTGAAGGAGGTTTCGGTGACGTGCTATTCCCTAGAATTTCCTGCTTTACCTCCTTCACGATATCATGGCTCGGAGCTCGTCCCCCTGCCTTCTCGACCGCTCGCATCCATACCTCTACCTGTTTCTCCGGGTCTTTTATCGTCGAGAGGGGACGGATTTGGTACTCGCTTGTCGGAAGAACGTGCACGGGACGTGCACTTGTCGCCAGAGTATCGGTGACGTTTGCAGCCTCGATATAGTGGTATGCTTGACGACGTTTCAAGCCGAAACGTGACTCACAATATTCTGCAAATGTCCGGTAGCTCTCTCGATAGAGACGATTTTCATTGATCGCTCGAAGTGCCGTAGCGGCGGCGTAAAAAGAGTCTTCTACCTGGCGTTCTAGTTGTAGGAGAAGCTCCTTCTCTTCGCCGGAAAGCGGCACATCTTTTCCTTCGGTGACAAGCTCCGCTTCGACAGGGACTACACCCGTTTCTTCGGTCGTAGGCTCATCACGTTTGGCTTTTCCCTTCTCGATAGGAACAGAGACACGTTCTTCAGTCTGTACTATCTCTACTGCCGCTTCCTGTTGCTCGTTCGGTTCTTCAACGGAAAGCTTCTTCCTTCTGGGCATCGCTTTTTTACCAACAACAATACCTCCGATTTTACACGCGATTCTACACACATAAGCATGCCATAGAGGAATTAGCTGACCAAGAAAGGGTGTAGGGGTATGGG
>NZ_QMEA01000210.1 GCF_012912105.1 Brasilonema sp. UFV-L1 | reverse complement strand
CTCTGGGGTTGGGGGCTGTTGGGGAAGTGAAATGTATCAGGATTTTCGTGAAAGGGTATTACGTCTGGCACGTCGCAGTGAACGTCTTGATTCTAAAGAGTTCTTGATTTGCCAACCTCGATGTTCTAGTTCAGCAACCCAGATAACATTTTCTCCATCTAAAACCGCAATTCCAGTGACTTTGGAACCAGGGTCTAGTTTGATGGTTAATGTTTTTGGTTCTGGATTAGGAACTGCGTGTTTCAGAATGATTGTGAACGGACACATTCTGAGCACCGCAGCTTTTTGCTTAGTCAATAACTCTCTTGCTCGTTTTGGAGGAATGGGATTAAGCGGCTGCTTGTTTGTGTCTAGAACAAAAACGTAATTTTGCATTTCTGCAACTCCTAAGAGTAATGTTTGCTGAGTCCCCTTGGGACACGCTGCGCGAACGACTTTGTTTAGAGTCGGTACTATCCAAACGACACTGGTTTATTCTCCGTAAGCCTGTTTAATCGTTTGGTTCTAGAGCTTGGGACTAGCAAGCATCCCAAGGTAGGAACTTTAACTCTTGCTCTAAACGATTAGTCTGGTCAGGTGGAGTATCCTGCAAGCCCCTGCCTAAAAGGCAGGGGCTTGGCTCTCAACTAGAGAATCCTGACCATCATGTCTCTACATGGAAAAGCATTTAATATTTTTTTATATTTTTGTTTATATTGTTTCATCCGAATCATCCCATCCCGATCTTTTTGTAAAATATTTTAATATTATCTTTAGATTTAGTTAAAACTTGTATCAAGTCGTCAAGCTATGAATAAGTTCAAAATCACCACTACGTTACTTATACCGGGAGCTCAATGAGCCACAATCTTGAATCGATTTGTTTTTCTGGTTTAATTCAGCCTCATGGTATCCTTCTAGTGCTGAGTCACCCTGAGCTAACACTTCTTTTCGTAAGTGCTAATATCAAGGATTATCTTGGTATTACACCTGACAGTTTGCTAAGTCAACCACTTAACAGGCTGCTTGATGACCAATTCGTTGAAGCTATTAGGCAGAGTTTGGTGGAAATTGATGGTGTTAGTCCGATAAAACTTCAAGAACGTATCTCGGTCAATGAGTGTTCTTTTGACAGCTTGCTTCATCGCACAGAAGGTGTCATCATCCTTGAGTTAGAACCAACATCATCTGAAACAAAGTTAGGTTCCTTTAGTATCTCTGCTGTGCTTAAACGAGCGCTCGCCAAACTGCGACAAGTATCCAACAGTGGTGAATTTCTCCAGCTGGTGACTCAAGAAGTTCGTAAAATCACTGAATTTGACCGAGTGATGGTCTATCAGTTTAACCAACACGGAGCAGGTACCGTGATGGCAGAAGCAAAGCAGGACGACTTACCGCCTTATTTAGGTTTGCGCTATCCAACGACGGATATTCCAGAGCAAGTTCGAGGGCTGTATGCACGGGGATTATTGCGATATATTCCTAATTTTAAGGCACAGTCAGTTGAGTTAGTACCAGCTTCTCATTTGCTGATGCAGCAGCCGGTTGATCTTAGCTTTGCAGTTCTTCGGAGCGTTGATGCCTGCTGCGTTGAATACCATCAAAACATGGGCGCGGCAGCTATTCTAGTCATTGCGTTAATGAACGAGCAAAAGCTTTGGGGATTAATTTCCTGTCATCACCAGACACCCAAGTATGTTCCCTACAAAGTTCGGGAAGCCTGCGAGTTGTTGGGGCAGTTCGTGGCGTTGGAATTAGCCAATAAAGTTAATTCCGAAGAACTGGACTACATTGTTAAACTCAGAACTCTACAATCGGAGTTTGTTGAATCTATTTCTCAAGTCGATAACCTCAAACAAGCTCTTGTTAATCCTCCCCCTCGCTTGCTAGATCTAGTCAGTGCGACTGGAGCTGCTGTCTGTCTGCAAGATGACATGACCTTAGTTGGGATAACGCCAACGCTTGAGCAGGTTCGAGCTTTGCTTCAATGGACAGATACTCAAGTTAGTGACACTCTATTTTATACTAATTCCCTGCCAGCACTTTATCCAGAAGCTCTTGTGTTCAAAGATGTTGCCAGTGGCTTGCTGAAACTGCAAATTTCCAAAGTCCGGTATTATAACATCCTCTGGTTTCGTCCGGAAGTCCTGCAAACTATAAACTGGGCAGGTGATCCAAATGCATCTATAAAAGAGGCTGCAGATGGCATAATAACTCTATCTCCCCGCAAATCATTTGAAAAATGGCAAGAAACCGTTCGATTAACTTCGTTACCCTGGAAAGCGTGTGAATTGGAAAATGCACTGGATCTCAGAAGTGCGATCGTCGGTATCGTCCTTAACAAAGCGGATGAATTAGCCCGAATTAATCAGGAATTAGAGCGCAGCAACCGAGAGCTAGATTCTTTTGTTTATGCCGCTTCTCATGATCTCAAGGAACCTTTGCGAGGTATTCATAATTACTCAACACTGTTGTTGAAAAATTATGAGTCGGTGCTGGATGACGTGGGTAAAAACCGCCTGCAAACCTTAGTTCGTCTAACCCGTCGCATGGAGTCGCTAATCGATGTTTTGCTCAAGTTCTCGCGATTAGGACAAGCAGAGCTTCATTTGATACCCACGGATATTAACCAAGTCGTGAACCAGGTGCTTGCAGATTTGCGCGTCAGTCGTCAAGACATTCAACCTGATATTCGCATTCCGCGATCACTTCCCACTGTTCACTGTGATCCTGTCCTTATCAATGAAGTGTTCATGAACCTTCTCAGTAACGCTTTCAAATACAACGATCAGGCAGAACAATGGATTGAAATTGGCTACTTAAACGTAGAAGAAATCAGCGACAGTGAAAAACAGCAGAAAGTCAGAGATATTTTCCAACACTCCCACACTCCCTTACTCTCCCACTCCCCAATGACTTTCTACGTTCGGGATAACGGCATCGGCATTCGAGCACGACATCTAGAGATTATTTTCCGGTTGTTTAAGCGCCTGCACGAGCAAAATCTCTATGGCGGCGGTACAGGGGCAGGACTGACAATTGCCAAAAAGATCATCGAGCGTCACGGCGGACAGATTTGGGTAGAGTCTACCGTAGGTATTGGCTCTACATTTTACTTTACTTTAGGATAATTCATAAATTATAATTTTTGTAAAATTATATAAAGAAAACATAACATCAACTTTTAATGACACGAATAACAACAAAGCGGTGCGATCCCTTGCTCATCGCTGAAGATAGTGATGAGGATTTTGAAGTGCTGCAACTGCTGATGCAGCAAATGGATGTTCAAAACCCCATCTACCGCTGTACAAACGGAGATAAGGTTTTAGATTTCCTTTATCAGGAAGGAGATTATGACAGTCTGGATGTTGCTCCACGCCCCTCGATCATCCTGCTTGACTTGAATTTACCGGGCACTGATGGTCGCGATGTGCTAGAACAACTCAAGCAAGACCAGAATCTCAAGGAAATTCCGATTATTGTCTTCACCACTTCCTCCAACCCAAAAGATGTTGAATTATGTTATGAAAAAGGAGCAAATGGCTATCTGATCAAGCCATTTGACTCGTATGAACTGGAGAAAACTGTTCAAGCATTTGTGAACTATTGGCTGGAAGCAAATACACCACCAACTTCAAATTCGACTCAGTGAAGTACCCCACCGCATTCAGGGATGGGGCTTCCTGTCTGGCAGGCAGATGCCACTTATGGTACTTACATTGCTGCAAGTCCGACACTAGTGTCGGTGATGGTCTTACTCTCCCTCTCTGGTCTTACGACCTTTATCTAGCAAGCTAGCAAAGGATTTGATATCATTGACAGTATAAAAAGAAAATTTTTCACTCTTTCGTTTAGATTTTCTTTACAGTAAATAAACTGTGGGTTTCACATATAGGGAAGAGATTCCTCTATTTTCCTCTTATGTCAGACGTCTGGACACTCCTGATCACCGATGACTGTATGGAGGATCGAGAAGTTTATCGAGAATACCTTTTAAACGATCCTCACCATTCTTACCACATTTTAGAAGCAGCCTCAGCAGAGGTTGGACTTGCGCTTTGTCAGAAAAAACGCTGTGATGCCATTCTGCTCGACTTTTGCCTACCTGATATGAGCGGGTTGGAGTTTTTGGATCAGCTCAACCAGCAGCGATTAGATTCCCCCCTCCCCGTCATTATGTTAACAGGGCAAGGTGATGAACGCGTTGCCGTACAGGCAATGAAACGGGGCGCTCAAGATTACCTTATTAAGCAACATCTACAACCGGATGTTCTGCAACTGAGTGTTCGCAATGCAATTCAACACTCACAAAAGCAAAATCAGTTCAGTAAAAAACAGGAACAACAGCAATTAACTGCGGCGATCGCCCTACGCATCCGTCAGTCATTGAACCTAGAGCAAATCTTGCAGACGACTGTCACTCAAGTGCAACAACTGCTTTTGTGCGATCGCGTGACAATATACCAAGTTACCCCAACTCCAGACAACAACCAGAGAAGTAAATCAGCAAAGCTTTATCTGACAAAGCTTTGTGAATCTGGCACGAGTCGCTTATCCCACGAACCCATCCAGCAATTCACCGCCTTCTTGACTGACAATCACCAGTCCAGCCCCTGGGAGGTAGAAGAAGCAAGCACACTGACGCAAAATCACGCGTCAATCATTGTTTCGCACAATAAGAAAAAGGCGACTGAAAGATATTTGCTTGTTCCGATTCTGAAAAAAGAACAAGACGAATCCTCTAGGAGATATTGGGGGTTACTCGTTGCTTGTCAAGATTCTAACGTGCGACAGTGGTCCACAGATGAAGTAGAAATTTTCAATCAATTGGCTGAGCAGTTGGCGATCGCCATCCAACAAGCCGAACAGTTCAACCAGGTTCTGCTGGCTCTGGAGAACGAAAAGCAACTCAACACTATTAAATCCCAATTTGTCACCACAGTTTCTTACGAATATCGAACTCTGTTGGCATCCATTCTTGCGGCGACGTCAACGCTGTTGCAACACAACAACAAACTGCATCAGGCGCAACACCTGCACTTCCTTCAACTCATAGAAGACAAAGCCAGACAAATGACTAAGCTAGTGGATGACTTGCTGGTGATTGAGACATTTGAATTTGGCAAAACAACGTTTACCCCATATCCATTTGAACTGCTGCAATTCTTCTGTGACATCATTGAGGAGCAGCGACAAATCATCAGCGAACGCCATGAATTGACGTTCAAAATCACAGGGAATACAAAGGGGTTCTGGGGTGATCAAAAACTTTTGCGACACATTCTGGTGAACTTACTGTCGAATGCGATCAAGTACTCTCCAGATGGTGGCAATATTGAAGTTCACCTGATGGGGAATGATTCCCACATCATTTTTGATGTCAAAGATCAAGGAATCGGCATACCCATTGAGGAGCAAAAACACTTGTTTCAAGCCTTTCGTCGCGGGAGTAACGTTGGCGCAATTCCTGGAATCGGCTTAGGGTTAGCGATTGTTAAAGCTTGCGTCGAGTTGCATCGCGGCGAAATCACAGTAGAAAGCCAAGAAAAGCAAGGAACGAAGATAACTGTCAACTTGCCGAAGCGAGCAACCTGAACTCAGAATGCTCAATACGATAGTAATTGCGATACCTCAGATTTTACACTAAGGTCAGAAACCGAGTTTCTTGAAAACGGCTTAGAGTCAAAACCTTGATTTTTTGTATAGAAACCCGGTTTCTTTCAGGTTATTAAGAATAACGCAAGATGTCAGCGAAGCGATCGCTCTCATAGTCTTCTGTTTTATGTAAAGAAATATTGACATTCTTAAAACAAACAGAAAGATTAGCTAGACTTTAATTATTCTTTAGATTCTCTTAATAATTTTTTTCCACGCCTCTAATCAAGCCTGTTGCAAGTCGTTAGCCCTGCAACATTCATTTGACTTGGAAATAGAACGGGCTAGCGCCCCGCTACGCGCTCCACCAACTCGTCCGAGAAAAATCTTTCTTATGGCAAGGTTCGTGGGATTTTCCGGTGATGAACTCTCGAAGAATAGTTTTCTAATTCACTTTTAGATATCTCTCATTTTTGATAAACTCTTATGACTATTATTCCAGGTACACTTGTTAAACTCCCCAACGGTCGTAACGGTTTGGTGATTCCTTCCCCGTGGTGGAAACCCGGTAGTGTATTAGTGAAGTTGCCGCGTGGTAAAAAGCGATGGTTCAAAGTCGATGAGTGTACTCCTATCCCCTCAAACTGGTGAGCCAGGATGCTCTGGTGAGCAAGGCGGATATACTTGTTTAGGAACAGTCACGCAAACTTAAAGGAATTGGCGATGACACAAGCAAGAAACGTACTCGGCGAAGAGCTAGAAATTTGCTGCTCTTCTCCTGTGACTGGATATTACCGTGATGGGTTCTGCAACACTGGCGGTATGGATTTTGGACAGCATGTTATTTGCGCCCAAGTGACAGCAGAATTTCTTGAGTTCACCAAATCACGAGGAAATGATCTCAGTACTCCAGTTTTGGAATATCAATTTCCTGGTTTGAAACAAGGCGATCGCTGGTGTTTATGTGCTGCTCGCTGGGAAGAAGCTCTTGAGGCTGGCGTTGCTCCCCCTGTCATCCTCTCGGCAACTCATTCTAGAGCTTTGGAAGTGGTTTCTCTGGATGATTTGAAAAAACATGCCTTGAATTGATTGATTAACAGGACTTACGCACAAGCTTCGTATTTGATCGAAACAGAGGATTTTTGATAAAAACCAGCTAAGTTGTGCGTAAGTCCTAAATTTCTCGACTTTAGTTGCAGCCTGCTTAGCGCTTGAGACGTGACACTCCCACACTGAGACTTCGTGTACAGTGTAGGCTTCTGGCAGATTTTATATTTCCAGAACTTCGTTCGTGGTACTCGAATTCTTTCCCACTACCGCAGTTTATAGTCAGGTTCGTGTGATACCCGACTTGAATGATTGAAAAACCATTCCCTACGTTCGTTTACTTGAATATTTTACATACCGCAGGCCGTAGTCGGCTATTTAAGTATATTTCAGACCGCACTTCCCGGTAAAACCTTTACGGGTGAGCGATGAGATGAATTGCGGATTAAGCTAACTAAAGAGAGATTATTATGGCTTGAATTTAAAGCCATAATTTAGCAAAAGTTAACAGTGGGTGCAACAAAATTAAGCAATGGTTACAGTCGTTGTTGTTATCAACATACTTATCTCGCTGATTCTTCTCTACGTGGCTTGGCGAGTACGGCTACTCAAGAAGCGACTGACAAGAATCGCTAATATTTTAGTTGCTGCTGAACGTAGTTCCCATGCAGTACTACTTGGAGCACCCGAAGCTTTTTACATGCGTCAACGCAATATTCATAATCTGCGACAGGGAAACCAACCACCACAGCTACAAATCCAACGACTCCGGCAGATTTTTAGGCTGCTTACACTTGGACAGCAAATCTGGCGTAGCAATTTTCTTCGGTTCCGAGCAAAATTAGTGAAAAAGAGAAAGTAAAGAGTAGAGGTTTGTGTTATGGGAAAAACTGAAAATTTTGGCTGAACTGGAAGAAACCGGGTTTTTTAGTCACAATTTATAAATGAATCGGTGTTATAGATTACAGATTTTTCTAGAATCTCCATATCAAGGCAACCTTTGCCGCAAATACATTGTCTCTCTAAATTTAGTAAAGATAAAATCTTTTTGATTTTGCAAGGCGTGAAAACCCGCATAAAATGGGTTTAAGGAGAGAAAGAAAAAATGTCTAACAACCGTTCTGGATTATTTGTTGGCGGTATGATGCTAGGTGCAACCATTGGTGCTTTAACTGGATTGCTTATTGCTCCACGCACAGGACGCGAAACTCGTCAACTTTTGAAGAAATCTGCCAGTGCTTTGCCAGAATTGGCAGAAGATATTTCAACAAGCGTCCAAATGCAAGCAGATCGCCTTTCTACAAACGCACGCTCTAACTGGGATGATACCCTAGACCGACTGCGGGAGGCAATTTCAGCTGGCATTGATGCTAGTTTACGGGAAAGTCAAGCAATGAAGCAGCCAAATGCTCAAGAAAAGTCCGATACTATTTCTCAACATTTAAATCGTTAGTAGAAGATATCACAGTGATCGATCCCCTGTTTTGGCTGGGACTATCTATACTCCTAGTCGCCGCCAGTCTTACAGCTGTTTTGGTGGCGGCGATTCCAGCTTTGCAGGAATTAGCAAGAGCAGCTCGCAGCGCAGAAAAGTTATTTGATACTCTTTATAGAGAGTTACCCCCCACTCTTGATGCCATTCGCATGACGAGTTTAGAAATCACTGACTTAACTGATGATGTCAGTGAAGGTGTCAAAAGTGCTAGTCAAGTGGCGAAACAAGTTGATCAAAGTTTGGATAATGCGAAAAAGCAAGCACAAAATGTCCAAATAGGCACGCGCAGTTTTATAGTTGGTGTGCAAGCTGCTTGGAGAAATTTTACGCGCCCTAAATCTTCAAGGCGAACAGTTGAACGTCTATCATCGTCTCAGAAACCGAAGTTGACATTGCAAGAACGGCAAGCCTTAAGACAAGAGAATCGCTACACACCTATGGAAGGATATAATATCAACAATAATTACGACGATTACAACGTTTCTGCTGATTGGGAAAACAGTTTTGATGAGCAAGATTTGCAGCGTCAGTCAGAATCTGACAATTGGTCTGATAAACAGGGTTAGCGCGTCTCAAACACTGTT
>NZ_QMEA01000020.1 GCF_012912105.1 Brasilonema sp. UFV-L1 | reverse complement strand
ACTTCCCCTACTCCCCTTGCTCCCTCTGCTTCTCTTCCCAACTTTTGAGCAAATCAGGGCGACGCAGGCGTGTTCTGCTAATTTGTTGTTCATAGCGCCACTGAGCGATCGCAGCATGATTACCAGAAAGCAGGACTTCAGGAACTTTCCAGCCACGAAACACCGCAGGACGAGTATACTGGGGATAGTCCAATAATCCCTCTTCAAAACTTTCTGCCGTTAGGGACTCGACTTTAGCGACAGTTCCTGGTAGTAAACGTACGACACCATTCATTAATGCCATTGCTGGAATTTCTCCACCAGTGAGAATAAAATCGCCCAAAGAGACCTCACGGTCAACTAAATGCAAGACGCGCTCATCTACTCCTTCATAATGACCACAAATCACGATTAACTGGTCATAATTCGTCGCTAACTCTCGTAATAATGGCTGATTCATCGTTTGACCTTGAGGACTCATCAGAATAACCTCTCTTCGATGTAAAATCGGCAGTGACTCTACAGCAGCAAAGATTGGTTCTGGCTTCATCAGCATCCCCACACCACCGCCATAAGGTTCATCATCAACTTTCCGGTGCTTGTCAGTTGTAAAGTCTCGTGGATTAATCAGATGTACTTGGGCAATTTGCTTTGCCAAAGCTTTACCTATCAGCCCGGTGTTGAGAACAGAGGTAAAACAATCAGGAAACAGCGTAACTATATCAAAGCGCACAGTATTTCGTATTGGAGAACACTAGTCTGAAATTGGATTCTTTAAAAATGATGTTATGTCCTAGAGATTTAACATCATCAACCGTATCTAAAAGTACCGGGAGTCATAGATTTTCCGTGTCAACACAAGTTTTTCTAATTACTTAATTTATGTTTAAATATTGTCACATCTACATTTAAATTATTAAACTGAACGTTTGTTAACAACTTCTTGGGATGCATCTAGCCAGCCTCAAAAAAAGCGTGTCAAGACCTGCTTTTCTTCCTCCACTCTTGAGTGTAGCTGGTATCAGCTAGGGAACCTTGATACATAGACTCAGGGAACTGAATAAAGAATCTAGTTGTTTTTCTTCATGAACAAATTGAGAGACTTCAAACCACATCTTCAGGAAAATAGGTGTTCTAATCACCTTCCTACCTTACACCAGTACAGGTGCAGTTCCTTGCGCCCGTACAGATCCACAAGGATAAAACCTTGCGCCCCTACACTGTATTTCATTGAGAGCTTAGGTGAAAAACAAGACATCCAACCAGGAAGGAACAGCAAAGGTACTGCATACTCCTGAAATATTTTGTGCAAAAAGCACCGTCCTCTACTAGAGGGGAAGCATCAAAATAATCAGGCGAAAGCTACCTTGTTTCATTCACCTGAAGTTGTTGACAGGAGAAACACAATGCCGCAATTAAAAGTCAAATCGCTGGAAATGAGGACACCCCAAGCAACTAAAACCGCTGTTCTGGTTATCGGAGGCGCAGAAGACAAAGTACATGGACGCGAAATTTTGCGGACATTTGTTAGTCGATCTGGTGGCAGCAATGCCTACATTACTATTATCCCCTCTGCTTCCCGTGAACCAAGCATCATCGGTGGCAGGTATGTTCGTATTTTTGAAGAAATGGGTGCTAAGAAAGTCGAAATCTTAGACATTCGAGAACGGGATCAGTGTGATGATTCCTACATCCAAGCATCTTTGGAAGGTTGTACAGGAGCTTTTTTAACAGGCGGAGACCAATTACGCCTCTGTGGCGTCTTATCAGATACGCCAGTTATGGATATTATCCGGCAACGGGTTAGATCTGGGCAACTCACCTTAGCAGGTACGAGTGCAGGAGCAGCTGTGATGGGTCATCATATGATTGCAGGAGGAGGTAGCGGTGAATCGCCAAATCGCTCCCTCGTGGATATGGCTACAGGTTTAGGATTGATCCCAGAGGTTGTCGTAGACCAACACTTCCACAATCGTAATCGTATGGTGCGGCTGATGAGCGCGATCGCCGCTCATCCAGATCGCCTGGGGATTGGCATTGATGAAGATACATGTGCCATGTTTGAGCGAGATGGTTGGCTACAAGTCTTAGGCAAAGGTAGTGTTACGATCGTAGATCCAACTGAAGTCACTCACACCAATGAACCACATGTGGGAGCAACTGAACCTTTAAACATCCATAATCTACGGCTGCACATTTTGAGTCATGGCGATCGCTATCACGTGTACCAACGTACTGTATTGCCTGCTGTCTACCGTGTCTCCAGCTGACGGCAAACAGTAGCTGAGGTTACACTAGGTAGCTGAAGTTACATCGGGTTGATCGCTAGATTTTGAGGTTGCAGCAAAAAAACCGAGAATAATACGATGTAAGAAGAAAAAACTGTTTACTATAAACAGTTAAGCGGTCAATTCCAGTAAGAAACTAGAATTTTGGTTCCGAATCTCCATCTACCTATTTCCCATGAGAATCCTCAAGATCCAGACCTTACGCGGCCCCAACTATTGGAGCATTCGACGCCACAAGCTGATTGTCATGCGCCTCGATTTAGAAAACCTTGCCCAGACGCCGACAAACGAAATTCCTGGCTTTCATGAAGGATTAGTTGAGGCTCTACCCAGTCTGGAAGGTCATTTTTGCTCTCCTGGTTGTCGTGGCGGTTTTTTAATGCGGGTGCGTGAAGGCACCATGATGGGTCATGTTGTGGAACACGTAGCCCTAGAATTGCAAGATTTGACTGGAATGCACGTAGGCTTTGGTCGGACCCGAGAAACATCAACATCGGGAGTTTACCAGGTAGTGTTCGAGTATCTGAACGAGGAAGCGGGACGCTACGCTGGCAGAGCAGCAGTGCGGTTATGCCAAAGTATTGTAGACCGGGGTCGTTATCCAAGGGCAGAATTAGAACAAGATTTGCAAGACCTGAAAGACTTGTGGCGTGACGCGGCCTTAGGACCAAGCACAGAAACACTCGTCAAAGAAGCAGAAAAAAGAGGCATTCCCTGGATGCACCTTGGCGCACGCTTTTTGATTCAGCTAGGCTACGGCGTTAATCAAAAGCGGGTACAAGCGACAATGACAGACAACACTGGCATCCTGGGAGTAGAACTCGCCTGCGATAAAGAAGCCACCAAACGCATTCTTGCCAACGCCGGAGTCCCAGTACCAAGAGGTACAGTCATCAACTTCTTGGACGATTTAGAAGAAGCGATTGAACAAGTTGGCGGTTACCCTATTGTCATCAAACCTTTAGATGGCAATCACGGACGCGGTATCTCCATCAACATCACTTCTTGGGAAGAAGCAGAAGCTGCATACGATTCTGCCAGACAGATTTCCCGCTCAATTATTGTAGAGCGGTATTACACTGGACGGGATCACAGAGTACTGGTGGTAGATGGCAAGGTAGTGGCAGTTGCTGAACGTGTGCCAGCTCATGTCGTCGGCAATGGCAGATCTACCATTTTTGAACTCATTGAGGAAACTAACAGAGATCCAAACCGTGGTGAAGGACATGATAACATCCTGACCAAAATTGAACTAGACCGCAGCAGCTACCAACTTCTGGAAAAGCAAGGTTTCACCCTGAATAGCGTGTTACCTGCAAACGAAATTTGCTACCTGCGGGCAACGGCCAACTTAAGTACAGGAGGCATAGCCGTAGACCGTACAGATGAAATTCATCCAGAAAATGTTTGGTTGGCACAACGGATCGTGAAAATTATCGGTCTGGATATTGCAGGAATTGATATTGTCACACAGAATATTAGCCGTCCCTTGCGAGAAGTGGATGGTGTGATTGTAGAAGTTAATGCCGCTCCCGGATTCCGGATGCATGTTGCTCCAAGTGTTGGAATCCCTCGTAACGTCTCAGGAGCAGTACTAGATATGCTGTTCCCGGCTGATAAAATCAGCCATATACCCATTCTTTCCGTAACCGGTACCAACGGCAAAACGACCACCACCCGTCTGCTAGCACATATTTTCAAACAAACGAATAAAGTCATAGGTTATACAACAACAGACGGCACGTACATCGGTGATTACTTAGTAGAAGCTGGAGACAACACAGGTCCCCAAAGTGCCCAACTCATCCTGCAAGATCCAACGGTGGAAGTAGCGGTGCTGGAAACTGCGCGTGGAGGTATCCTCCGGTCTGGACTAGCTTTTGAAAACGCTAACGTGGGCGTGATATTGAACGTAGCCTCTGACCACCTGGGAATCGGCGATATTGATACTATTGAACAGTTGGCGCATCTCAAGAGTGTAGTTGCTGAAGCTGTGTTTCCTGACGGCTACGCAGTCCTCAACGCTGATGATCACAGAGTCGCTGCGATGGCAGAAAAAACAAAAGCCAATATCGCTTACTTCACTATGAATCCAGATTCACAATTGGTGCGACAGCACATTCAAAAGGGTGGAGTCGCAGCAGTTTATGAAAATGGCTATCTGTCAATATTGAAAGGCGATTGGACACATCGAATTGAACGGGCAGAAAACATACCCCTGACGATGGGTGGACGTGCGCCATTTATGATCGCCAATGCTTTAGCCGCTTCTTTGGCAGCATTCGTACAAAATGTCACGATAGAACAAATTCGCGCGGGCTTGAATACCTTTCGTGCTTCGGTGAGTCAAACGCCAGGACGGATGAATTTATTTAATTTGGGGAACTACCACGCTTTGGTAGACTATGCCCATAACCCAGCTAGTTATCAAGCCTTGGGCGCTTTTGTCCGCAATTGGACTTCTGGTCAGCGCATTGGCGTGATTGGCGGACCAGGCGATCGCCGTGACGAAGATTTTATCATGCTTGGCAAACTCGCAGCAGAAATTTTTGACTACATTATTGTCAAAGAAGATGATGATACAAGAGGACGGGTGCGAGGGAACGCTGCTGAGTTGATTGTCAAAGGAATCAAGGAAATCAACCCCAACTGCGAGCATGAAACAATTCTGAATGAAACACAAGCAGTGAATAGAGCCTTGGACACAGCCCCAGATAACAGTCTCGTCGTCATTTTGCCAGAAAGCATTAGCCGGGCGATTGGGTTAATTACAGCCCGTGGAATCGTCAGAGAGGAAATAGCTCAACAAAATACCAACTCGTCTACCATAGATTCTCAAATAGGAGTGGCATCAACTGTCGTCAACACGCTGTTATAGTGCTTAGTCACTTAGAAGAGAGAAGGAAAATACGAGGAAAAAAGCGATATTTCCCTCACTCCTTCCCTCCCTCCATCACTCCCTCTCTCACTCCTGTTGTTGTTTCTTCAGCAACTCACCAATTCAGAATTCTTCCCAAAAAGAACAATTATTTTTCTTCTTGTTTTTCTTCTTGTTTTTCTTCTTCCGGATTAGTATCATCACTGGGATTTTTCAGTTCCTCCTTAAAACCCCGCAGAGTTTTACCCAGTGCGCTACCTAATTCCGGAATTTTTTTTGGTCCAAAAATGAGAACAGCGACCAAAGCAATAACACCTACCTCCGTCCATCCCAATCCAAACATAAGCCTCTACTCCATAAAAGTGACATACTCCCACACTGACTGCAAGCAGTACAGTGTGGGCTTCTCAGCCAATCCAGCTATTGCTTCGGAGACACTGAGCTTTGTTTTAAGTCCACGGAATGCCCTACCGCAGACTAGAATTTCTTACCTTGTACCCTACAAATTTTACTGTCCTGGATGAAATGCTGGAGCCAGTGCTCGACTAGGGTTTCCCGGCTTGTAGACGCCCGGAGGGCGGCTTCCCGGAGGGTAGCATCTGGCGTGCTTATTTGCACTATCGGACAAACCAAACGGTAATTTGCATTAATCAAGATGTGCCGTACTTACTTCTATGCTGTGCAACGGAGTCGCTTACCAATAATCGCAATGCTATCGGACAGAGGCTTATCAGACACCAATACGGGTGAAGCAAACCACTATCAGTATACTCTCTGCTCTGGCAGAATTCCGGAAAGATTGGGAATTCCGCGCTAAACGCGCCGCTAGCCCCTCCAGGGGCGCTGCGCAAACGCTAACAAACAACCCATAATCTAGTTGATCGAGAACAACTTCGATTAGGGTTGCTTTCGTCATTCCCCGCCTTATATCCCGACGCTAAACGGGGTACCGTTATAGCGCGGGGCGAGGGCGCGAAGAAGCTAAAAAACAAATACAACGCCGGACTTGTACTGATATTGAGGGATACTTCCTGCTTCACTGGGTGAGTGGCGCATGAAACCAAATGTTTGTGCTCGTCTGTCATACCCTATGGGTGGTGTCTCCACATTCAAAGCATTATTGATAAACACACGCACTTCAATCGTTGGAAGTATGCATCCCATTACTGGGGACAAGTTTGAGATGTACCTTTGGCGTCAACTTTAGCAAAGTATACCTGAGCGTTGCTTTGCTCGAATTCAAAATTCAAAATCAAGCCAATATTTATTTTTTGTGATTTTTTCTATAATAAATCTTACAATAAATGAATATTTGTATACAGTCAGATGACTTACAAGACAAAACATAGTAAAAAATAAAAAAAATATTAAATTTTTTGTTTTTGAAGTCTACTCATTCTAGGTTGAATGATTTTCACCGTTCTCTTTAATAAGAATCACGCACGCTCGGAGTCGTATTTCCATGCAGCTACTTCCACGACCTCAGCATAATAGCCAACAACGCTTAAAGTTGGAGCCTGAGCAACCGTTGAATTTGACACAGCTTTCTGTATTTGAGAAACCAGATATTGAAAGCGCAAATACCTTACGACCGTGCCAGCAGGACAATCCAGACAAAAAGCTACACCAACGTATTGCCATTTTTATTGATGGCGCAAACTTGTTTTACGCAGCAATGCAGCTCAACATTGAAATTGATTACACCAAACTATTGGGCTATCTAACAAAGGAGCGTCAGCTGCTTAGGGCTTATTTTTATACAGGTGTTGATCACACAAATGAAAAACAGCAAGGTTTTCTGCTTTGGATGAGTCGCAATGGCTATCGTGTGGTGAGTAAAGAACTCATTGCGCTCCCAAATGGTTCTAAAAAAGCAGATTTGGATGTAGAAATTGCCATCGATATGATGACTTTAGCAAGGTACTGCAACACTTTAGTACTATTGAGTGGAGATGGTGACCTTGCTTATGCTGTCGATAACATTACTTACCGAGGAGTTAAAGTGGAAGTTGTTGGTTTGAGTTCTATGACTAGTGAAAGTCTAATTAGAGTTGCTGACTCTTATACTGATCTTGAACAGATCAAACAAGACATTCAAAAAAAGAATCTAGGTTGGGTTGAACGGAGTAAAATCCAACGCAAAGTGTAATAATGAGCTGATTTCCTCAAACAGACACTTTGCAATAGCTCAACTCACCCGCTCGCTTTGGTAAGGTTACTGTAACCTTTGTCCCTTTACTCACCTGACTTTCTAAGGTAATATCACCGCCGTGTAACTCCACACAAACTTTTGCAATAGCAAGTCCTAAACCTGTTCCTGGGATTGTGTCAACGTTACTTGCACGGCTGAAAGCTTGAAACAAGTTTTCTTGCTCTTTTATCGGTATACCAATGCCCTTGTCTTTAATGTAAAAGATAACTTGTGAGTCATCTCCAATCAGGTGAAACTCTATACTGCTTTTATTAGGGGAGAACTTAATCGCATTAGATATTAAGTTTATAAAGATTTGCCGCAGAAGTCCGCCATCACCCCAGAAGCCCTTGTGATTTCCTCTGATTTTATAAATCAATTGATGGCGATCGCTCAAATTTTCTCGCTGTTCTTCTATTAAGTCAGAAAAAAAGTGGCACAAATCGAGTGGTTGGGGCTTAAACTCAGCTTTTTTTAACTCTAATTGGTTAAACACAAGCAAGTCATCAACCAATTTAGCCATGTAGCGGGCTTTCTGTTCAATAATTTGTAGGAACTTCTGTTGTAAGGATTCGTCTAGGCGATCGCTATGTTGCTTGAGGGTGGATGCAGCTGTCAGTATAGAAGCTAACGGCATTCGATACTCACAAGAAACTGTTGTAATGATTTGGGATTTAAATGCGTTAAGTTTCTGTTCCTTCATAAGAGCTGCTTGAGTTTGAGCAAGCAGTTCTGCTTGTTGGCTCATGAAGCGTTGTCTTTCCTTAGTTTTGCTGAGCACACTTTGCAAGTTCGAGTGCGAAATCACGTTGCGAACTGCTAATTGTAGTACATCCGGTTTGAGATGTTGCTTAACCAAGTAATCTTGAACACCCTTTTTCATCGCTTGTACAGCGATCCCCTCATCACCTTGTCCTGTCAGCATAATGACGGGTGTAGGAGTCTCAAACCTTTCCTGCTTAAGCTGATCAAGAATTTCTAGCCCACTCATATCAGGTAGGCAAAAATCGAGTAGAATAACGTCACAGAGTATTTCTTGGCACATAGCAAGCCCGTCCTGTGCAGAATCTGCTTCCAAAATCTGGTAGGACTGGCTGGGATCCTTTAAAAGATATCGCCGATAAATTCTCCGATCCTCTGCACAATCATCAATGATGAGTAGCGTCCTGGTATCTGACATAAAAGGATGAAGGAGATTTCTTGCACTCCTTCATTAAGCTTCTCACATATCATAGGATAATTAATAAATATTTAAGCAATATTATTGACATGATATGTTAACGCGACAGCAACTTCTTTTGTCAAAAGGAGTCAGAAGCGGAGCAGCAGACGCGCAGCCTCCGGTCAGAATATCCCCAATGGAAGCTTCTGTTCGATTAAGCTCAATACTGTTTCAATACTTGGACGTATTGACAAAATGTAGTTGTTTTTAACTTGTCATAAATGGGATGAATCTGGAAGCACCAAATCCAACTCGCCCAACGCCAGATACCTACGAAAGGAAATCCTCCAGCATAACTCTCCAGTCGCACACCCCACATTATGCCTCGTGGCTTTTGACGAATGATTCTTTCTTAGTCATTTATGATTGATACAGCTCATGACAAATGACTCATAACGAATGAATATAAATGCTTTTACTCCAACCCCACCTGAGTGGACAAATACTGCAATTCATGCTCATGAATTTTGCTGTCCTAACTGTCACGCCAGTAGCCTAGAAGCTGTAGAAGTTTGGATCAACCGTCGTTCACCTGTGATGACAGAAAACTATCGTCGCAAATGGCAGGAGTTTTACCAATGTCATTGTGGTTGCGTGTGGTGGGCTTGGAGTAGCGATCGCCCCAAAAAAGCAAGTCTAGAGGACGATCTTCCTCCAACAAATCTTGATAATCAATAGACTTTTCATGCAAAAAAAGCCTGCTGACACAGGCTTTTTTCACATAGCCTTACCTTCAACAAAAGGTAAGCTTTGCCATAAAATTCATCTTAGAAAGTGAAGGTAGTACGCAGTGTACCCACGTAAACGGTGTCGTTTCTGTCATTGTGTTCTGGGTTGAAGATAACCAACACGCCAGGAGTGACAGCAATGTTATCAGTGAGTTGCAATCTGTACAGCGCCTCTAAGTGATATGACGTATCTCTATCTTGACGACGAACACCATTTGTTTGGACAAATTCGTTACCAGTTGCTTTGGGTGGTTGACCAAAGACGAAACCAAGCACGCTACCTTGTCTGCCAAAGTCCTTGAAAGAGACTGTAGCAGCCCAGTACTCGAAGTATGCATTATCACCCTCTCTCGTACCGCTCACAGCTTCTGCCTCACTGTAACCGTACCAACCACCAAGCGTAACTTTAGGTCCAAGTCTCAGACTGGCTTGTACACCGTAATTGTCAGCAGTGAGAGCAGCATCGTTAAAAGGGTTATTTGCATATTGACTACCAGTGGAGTCAAACAGGTTAATCGATCCTACATTGCCTTCACCTCTATTTTGATAGGTGCGAGCGTATGTCAAACCAACGTTGAATGCTTGAGTCGGCTGGAAGGATATCTGACCAACGGCTGCATAGCTACCATCGAAAAGACCTGACCCATCGTTAGGGTTATTGGCTCTAGCAGCTAGGTACGCAGCAGATACAGTGATAGGTCCTTTGGGATTGAGGGTTAGTGTTGCACCACTACCACCATTCCCTTGGCGGTAAATGGGGCTGAAACGACCGTAGCGGGAAATTGCACCTCTACCGGAGCTAGCAAAATCTGGGTTGAAAGTGTTGATGTTTTCGTATAACTCACCACCAAATGCATCAATCTTGACACGCGCAGCGCTGCCTAAATTGAAAGCATAATTGAGTTTGTCGATTTCAATGTCGTTGTTGTTGTTTCCATCAAAGCCCAGACGGGTCATGCTTGTACCCGTGACGTTAGGTCTGGGGTTGGTAGAAGATGTGCTCCCACCATCATTTTGGAAGGTGTTGCGAGCTTGGAGACGAGTTTGCAACTGGTCTGAGCCAAAGAAGCTGGTGTTCAAGTTCAAACGAACCCGATCAGAGAAAACTATGTTGTCTTCTACGTCTGAGTTATTACGTGCAGCACCGGAGGGAACTGCTTTTTCATCTCCAAAAGCGCCAGATACGTTGAAAATTGCTTCCCCAACTAATTTTGTCGTGGTGGAGAATTGATTTGCTTCCAATTCAGCAGTACGAGCTTCTAAGGCATCAACACGACCGCGCAGGGTAGCCAATTCAGCAGAAAATTCTTCTTGTAAGCGCTGTAAGGTCGTCAGGTCTTCTTTTCTTACCAAGTCGGCGGTGGCTGTTGCAATCAGTTCATTCACCCGATCCAAACAAGCATTCAAACCAGCCGCGAACTCATAACGAGTCAAAGCGCGGTTACCACGATAGGTTCCATTTGGATAACCAGCGATACAACCGTAGCGCTCCACCAGAGACTGTAATGCTTGGAATGCCCAATCTGTTGGTTGTACGTCAGAAAACTGGGAAACAGATGTTACTTGACCAATGCTGTCAGATTGTGCTGTCAATTGAGAGACGGAAGTCATTTGTTCGTTGACTTCTCCGGCTACAGCACTATTTGCGGCGAAAAATGTTGCAGCTACAACAACTGGGCTTAACTTTAGAAAGTTTTTAGATAGTTTTTTCATGATTTATGTCTCGCTCACACCTACCGACTTAATCATGGTACAATTCCCTAAAAATACACGGTTTTGTTGGGAACTCACTAATGATTCTCTGTCAGAATTGTACCAGATGTAAGTGGTGATTAACACAGGTTAATCACCACTCTTTTTTTACTCTTTGTATATGTCAATAGCCCTGCGGGCATGCAAAGTCTATAGATAGGCTACGCTGGTTTCCTGGTTGTGGAAAACCGCCTGCAAGGCTGAACTGAATGCAAACTATTTACATTCTTTCTCTGACGAACGCAAAATCACGCGACGTTTGTGACGCAGCAAAGTTCCTTCTTCTTCAAACTGCTGAAGCAAGCGAGTTACAGTCACCCGTGTTGTATTTAACACTTCTGCCATCTCTTGATGAGTGACATTGAGGTCGATGAGCTTTCCTTGCTCGACATCACGACCAAATTTTCCACTTAGCCAACCAAGAAACTGCCATAAACGCAAGGAAATGGGTTTACGGTGTATAATACTGAGTAGCTCTTCTGCTTGTTGGATGTGGGAAAACAAAGCATGAACGTCCTGACTCCACAAATGAGGTGGGATGGCGCTGACTTCTACACTCGTTAAGCATTCAATTTGGTATGGCTTGACATTGGATAAAGGATAGCCAATCAAATCCCCAGCTCCCCAATAACCCAAAGTGATAAACGTTCCGTCTTCACTCCAGGTTAAAGTCCGAACTGCTCCACGCTCAATCCGCCACAGTACGTCATTGCGCGCCGGAATGATTTCACGGCGTGTAAAAAGTCGTTGTGGCAGTTGCCCACTAGGAGAAGAATTATTAGACTGCAGAGGATTTTGAGAATGATTTGTAGAATTCATCATGGGATTTTATAAGGTAAAACGAGTCAAGGGATAGATTGGAAAGTGATTAGAGCCATCACGAAGATGTGGGGTCGAACGTTGCCTCGTCACAAAGTTGGTTCAGGCTATCATATCCGTGCTCCTTGGTATCAAGCTCAATCAAAAGATAGATTTGGTAAGCTTGGGAGACTCTGGTCACTTAAGACTGTAACCTAGTTGACTATAATAGAAAGAATTGGTGAAAAATTAACAAGTAAAATCTTAGTGATAGCTGTAAGCACTTAGTTTGGTAGTGCGTTGAATAGTTGTGCTGATTAATTTGTCATAAAAAGCAAAAGCAATACGATGGGGTTGAAATCAGGCTTTGTCATTTTTGTCTGACATAAAATCATTTTGATGTATTGTTGATTCTTTGTGTTGTCTTTGTTTCTAAAGATTTATGGAGAAATGCTATGAAGAGCAGACTTACGTGTATCAAAAAATCATTTTCGCTCTGGACAAAATAAAAACTCGCAGCAGAACATCCTAGCTTGTCCTGAATTCTTTGTCAAGTTGCCGGAGATTTCCAGACAGCAACAACCGCTGGTTTCGGTGAATCATCAGGTTTTTTGCTTGGCCAATTAGAACCAACTGGAATTTGACGAGATTGTAAGAATTCTTCACCTGTTGTTGTGGTGATCAGAAATTCTCTAGTCTCGGATGCTTGGTTTTTACGAATGCCGTTAGTTTCTCCAGGGTGTTGTATGGAAAGAAACATTGTTTGCTGGTCTGGAGCAAAGCAAGGTCCTGTGGTTTCGCATTCCATCGGTCCGATGCCAAACAAAAAAGCTTTAAGAGCATCGTCGCCGTTTGTGGGAATGTACCATAAGGCGTTGTTACCAAACAAGCCGGATAGGCTAGCAGGTTTTCCCTTGTCATTTGTGCGACTTTTTACAGCTTGATTCATTTTGCTGGTGGACATATCTGTTACCATCCAGATATTACCGTTGTTATCCAAGAGTAAATTGTCTGGATTTGCAAAACCCAAACCACCAACAGATGGCTCACCACCAGTCGCTACCATTTGCCATTGGAAGCTATTTGCTGTAGGCTCGTTCGCATCTTCAACCAGACGCATCACCCAGCCATACTCATAGGGAGTTTCGTTTTTAGGACCTTTAAAAACTCGTATATCTGGACCACCTTCATCATCAGGAGAACCAGAGGTGAAACTAATATACAAATTTCCATTCGGAGCGATTTCTGTATCTTCAGGACGAGCTGTGCAAGTTCCACCAGCAGCATTAGCTGCATAATGAGCGTCTATAAGAATAGCACCTTGTTGTTCTTCTGGATTACCAATATAAAGGTCACCCAGTTTTTTAAATTTTTGCTTGTACTGAGTTATCTGCTCGTCTTTGGTGATTTCAAAATCACCACCTTCGACACGCGCTGGCAACGGCTGAAAAGCTTGTCCTCCTTTATCTTGAGCTTTTGTTGGACCTTTTGGTAAGCGAATGACGTTTCCTGCAATTGTGCTAGGAAGATCTGGATTGATAGGTGTGTCAGCTTTCAAGGGAATCCAACGACCTGTCCCATCAGGGTTAAATTTTGCAACGTACAGCATTCCTTGAGAAAGTAAGCGGGAATTCGCTTTATCTTTGGGATCGTTGACAATATCACGGCTGACAAATTTGTAGATGTGTCCGCCTCGGCGATCGCACCCAGAATAAAAAGCCAGTGGTTTTCCTGCTTCTGTTCGCACACCTACCGCTTCATGGTGATAGCGTCCCAACCAAGTATGTTTTGTTCCGTAGTCGTTAGGATTAGCTGGATCAACTTCCACAATCCAACCATATTTATTCCCTGCTAATCCAAACACATTACCTTGTCCGAAAAGTTCTTCGTCACCTAAAGCAAATGGTTGCTTGCTGGGGTCAAAGGATGTGCCATCAGCATAAACTGGTTCTGGGACTTGTGCTTGAAAGTTTTCTTCCGCGCTGAGGACTGTACCCCAAGGCGTGGTTCCACCAGCACAGTTACCATAAGAACCAATAATGCGATCGCCTAACTTATCTACATATCCTAATCCTTGCTGCTTGCGAAAAACCACAACTGCCGGTCCAGTTGCTTTCAGATAGCGCCCATCTTCCAAACCAGAGATACCACTAATTCGTCTATCTGCTTTAGAATTAGTACGTTCCCACTTTCCATCAGCTGTTTTGCGAATGGACATCACACCCAAGCCCTGGTCTAAGAGTGCTTCTTTGCAAATTTCTCGTATTTTCGCCTTGATTGGATTTGAGTCTGGCAATGAGAAAGCATTAATCTCATTCTTTCCTGACTTGTTTTCTTTGAGTGCTGCTTTTACCTCATCAAACGGCAGTGATTTCCCGATCACTTGTTCGTAAGTTTGCATCCAAGGTATGGCACTAATATATTCAAAGTTGACTGACAAATATCCTTCATTCTCGCCTGTTGGAATCAAAGAAAGATAATCATTGTTGTAACCAAAACGAGAATCACCTAATTTATCACCCCATGCAGCAATGACTTGGTATTGATATCCTTGTGGCAGAACCAAATCATCCTGAACTTCATAACTACTGTATTGTTCTTTTTGCTGTTCTGGTCGAAAACCAGCTGTTTCTAGGGGAATTGGACCTTTAATTGGTTGAAATGCAAATGCTGCTTTGACTTCTGGCGTGGTAGGTTGCACTGCGACTTTTTTGTCGCATCCTGCCAAAGAGTAAAGTACTACTGTACTTGCACTGCTTCCAAGCAACAGCAGGAAGTCCCGACGTGTGATACTCATTTATTTTATTAATTACACTTGAGCTATCTATCAGACAGCATCGCTTTTACATTATCATTGCCTAATCTAAACTTATAAGTTTAAGAATAGGTAAATTTTTCGTAAAATATTTGCTAGTACACAAATCTTTTAAACTCTTGGGATATCTCAAGTTTTTATCTCATTATCAGAAAATACAATCTGTATAGCTTTTGGCCTGTTTTTTTTGAAGAGCTACTAACCTTTTTTAAGAAGGAACAAGCTAAATGTTTTTGATAATATAATAAGTAATCTTTATCTGTTTTGCCTACATCTATCTAAAGTAATAGCTACAAGAGATAGGCTGTTGATAGAAATATAGGCTTGGGGAGAGTGAAAACTCCCTCCCCGAAACTTACACCGAGTATTTAATTTCGTTGACCAGTCACAATATATGCTACACGTTGACCGATGTTAGTTGCATGATCTGCCATGCGCTCTAAACAACGAATCGCCAGTACCAACAGTAAAATCGGCTCAACAACACCTTGGTCGTAGCGCTGATGAGCTAAAGTCTGATAAAGCCGTTCATAAGCATTATCTACAGCATCATCGAGTTGCTTTATACCTCGTCCGTTGACTTCATCTAAATCTGCTAAAGCCACTAAGCTCGTTGCTAACATTGCTTGTGCATGGTGAGACATGACTGCAATCTCTGGTAAAGAAGAATGAGTCGGATAGGGAAAAATTTTAATTGCAATTTTAGCCAAATCCTTAGCATAGTCACCAATGCGTTCTAAATCGCGCACAAGTTGCATAAAAGCACTCAAACAACGCAAATCTTGAGCTGTAGGAACTTGCAGCGTCATGATTGCTGTACAATCTAGCTCTATTTGTTTATAGAAGCGATCAATCTTTTTATCTAAAAC
Source organism: Brasilonema sp. UFV-L1 (assembly GCF_012912105.1). GTDB lineage: Bacteria > Cyanobacteriota > Cyanobacteriia > Cyanobacteriales > Nostocaceae > Brasilonema. The sequence continues at coordinate 109,228 of NZ_QMEA01000020.1, read as the reverse complement.
AGGAAGTTCCTCAGCTGCTGTCAAGTTACGAGCAAACAAGGCTTGGTGACTCTGACGAAAAGATTGTTCTACTAGAGCACCCATACGCAAGACATCTTGCTCTAAGCGCCTAATCTCACGAGCCAGCTGGGGTGTTTCAGTATTGGGACTATAAAGGGGGACTTTCACTCTTGTAGTCTCAAACATGAAGATATTTTCAAATATAATCTTGGCTAGCAGAATTTGCCACGACGCAAGGAAGTTCAATTTGTAACCATGCTCCCCCAGTTTTTGGATGATTCATCGCTTTTACAGAACCGCCGTGGGCTAGAATAATTTGCCGGACAATTGCCAAACCTAAACCACTACCGACAATTGCCGTAGTTGAATAACTGTCTAAAGTTGTCACACGAGACCGTGCTTGGTCTCCTCGGTAAAATCGCTCAAAAACATGGGGTAAATCTGCTTGAGAAAAACCTGCACCGGAGTCAATAATGTTAATTTGTAGTACTGGTTGTTGATTTTTCTGTTCCGAAACGATTTTTGCTTCAACGACAACGGTTGTATTTGGTAAGCTGTATTTGATACTGTTGTCAAGTAAGTTGAGGAACACCTGGTAAATGCGAGATTCATCGGCATTAATCCAGATATTTTCTGGACCAGAGTAAGCAATCTCAATTTTGTGTTGCTGTGCTAAGGGTGCTAAAGTGTCCCATACAGACAGAATCAGCGATCGCGCTTCTATTGGTTGACGATGCAGTTGAATGGTAGGGTTTGTTTCTAGCTGAGTGAGTTCTAGCCAACTTTGTACCAGGTGAATCAATCTGTCAACCTCTTGCAACAGACGATTCACCCAGCGATCCAAAGGTGGTTTGACACGATCTTGTAATGTTTCGACAACCAGACGTATTGAAGTCAACGGAGTTCTCAGTTCGTGTGCGAGATCAGAAAAAGCACGCTCGCGTGCTTGGTTCATATCCAGCACAGGCTGACGATTTTCTATAAAAACTCCTACATGTCCTTTTGGCAAGGATAAACTTGTTGCTTGCAACATGAGAGATTTCACCTCCGAAATAGCTGCTGCATTCTCGCAAGAAGGATGAAACACCCACTCCTTAACCTGTGACTTTTGGCGATCGCGCGTTTGCTCAATTAACTGGTCAAGTTCGTAGGATCTTATTAACTCTAACAATAAGCGTACCTGTCCGGGTTGCCATCTTTGCAGATACAACATTTTTCGCGCCTGCTGATTACACCAAAGCAGTTGATTTTCTTCGTCAACTTGCAAATACCCTACTGGCGCGAACTCTAAGAGGTCTTCATATGTTTGGAGCAACTGTTGCAATTGTTGCCGTTGCTGCACAATTAATTTAATTTCGTGCCGCAAGCCTGGTATTAGCAGCGCCACGTCAGAAGAATGCGCGGTTAACGGTCGCAATACCTGCCCTAAATAGCGGTTCAGTTGAACCTGTTGCCATACCCAAAAACTTACACCTACCGCTAAACCCAGTAAAAATCCCAGTATGAGCATTGCTAGTTATTAGTTGTTCTCTGACAACTAAAAACTAACAACTATCCAAATCGATAGCCAAAACCTCGTACAGTCACGATATATTCTGGACGACTGGGATCTTGCTCTAATTTTTCGCGCAGCCAGCGAATATGCACATCCACAGTTTTACTATCTCCGACAAAATCTGGTCCCCAAACTTGGTCTAGCAATTGCTCGCGCGACCATACCCTACGGGCATAACTCATAAACAGTTCTAAAAGTCGGAATTCCTTTGGTGACAAATTCACCTCTTGAGAGCGAACCAGCACCCGACATTCTTGGGGATACAAAGTCACATCTTTATACTGAAGTACTGGTAGCTGAGGCAAACAGCTCAAGCGTTGACGACGCAGCAATGCTCGACAACGAGCCACTAACTCCCGCATACTAAAGGGTTTGGTTAAGTAGTCATCTGCCCCCACTTCCAGCCCCAAAACACGGTCTGTTTCACTCCCCTTAGCACTTAACATTAAAATTGGTACTGGGTTCCCTTGATATCGGATTAAGCGGCAGATATCTAATCCATTAATTTGAGGTAGCATCAAATCAAGAATCACCAGATCAAAGGAAAGCTCTCCTGAACTGGGTTCATAACTTTTGAGGTATTCTACAGCCAACCGCCCATCAGTGGCAGTTACAACTCCATAACCTTCCTCTTCCAAAGCTAAAACAATCATATCCCGGATCAGCTCTTCATCTTCCACTACCAGAATGCGGCTTCTTTGTCCGATTGCCGCCGTGTGGGGATACTTGGTCGATTCGCTGGTATACATTGATATCACAGATTCTCGTGGTTGTGATGGTATCAATATTAATTCTTTAATTTCAGTGTATCTACGCTTTCTTGAAGATATTTAAATTTACAATTTGTAACATCTACAACAGAACTAATATTATTATAAACCAAAGCAACACAAAACCAGCAATTGTTTTTTACAAATTTACTTTTTAACCGTTAAAAATACGAAAAATAGCTATAATCAAGCGAACTTATCATCAGGATTTGCAACAAGTCCCAAATTATACTACACAGCAACTAACTTGATAGATTTTGACAACTTATTTCTTGCTCTTATCAGTACAGGATTATTTACTGAGTGCGCGTCTTCTGTTGTAGACTCAACGTCTCTGTTTGGAATTGCTGTATCTCGCGAGATTCTTCCCAGACAGAGGAATGACACATTAGAAAGCCACGCCAGATGCAACAACTGGGGGAACCCCGGCAACGAACGCACTGACTCGATTTGATATCGATTATTCATGAAAAAATTCTACAAATTTTTCCATAAAAAAGATTTTTTCCCAGACGAGTTCTGTGCTAAGAATTTCTGCGTTCTTTTCTAAAGACTATCACTTTTTCTACATTTCCCACTTTTTTAAAAAAAATTAATAGTAATTACCTAACTTTCTTACTTTTAAGACACACATAAACTTGCTAATATATGGGCTGACTTCTAGCAAAAAAATGTTCTTGATTTGACACGAAATACATAGAAGCATCAGTCTAAACAATTGAGTCGGAATACTTTAGACGCTCGATTGAAAAAATCGGTGGTCGTCGCCTCCACCAAAATTGTAAATTTGGTGGTTAACGGTTGGTTGTCAGCTTTGAATGTCCAACCAAATCGATTCAGCAAGGCTGTCTTCTGACAGCTTCTTCAAGAAATCATTGACACTCTGTCAAAATTGTGGAAAAAAATTAGCGTTTTCAGTATTCTTTTTCAGATTGAATTAGCTTAAGGAGTACCTACCATGAACAAGATTGAACTGGCTTTGGTTGTGAGTTATCTGCTGATCAGTTGCTATTTTTTGATGAATTGGTTAACTTTTTCTATTCGGCATCCAATTTATTCTCCAGAAGAAAAGTGGTTAGACATGGTAGTTTTTTTGACAACAAGTGTCTTCTGGTTTCTGAGTATTCCTATATATTGTCTAGAAATTTTGAAAACACGGAAACTACAGAATAACATTGTTATACCTGTTCTTGTGACACTCTCTGCATTCAGCATGTATCTGTATACATTTGTGACAAGGGAATTTTGAGTACAACATCAACAGACGACCGTTGGATGGTACAAAGAAGATAGTTACAAAAAATTGTCCCGTTTCATTCTAAAAAAGAAAATAGAGACGCATAAACCAAGCGTCTCTATCAGAGAGGAAACCCATAAATTGTAAAAATCAAAATTTAGAATGAGAAATTTAAATATTTAAAATAAATGTTATTTCCAGGCACTTTATTCTCATCCAGGATTTTTTGCGTAGTTTACCTCTATTAAGAGATGAATAAAGACGCAAATGATAGCTTTTCCGAACTTTGGCGAGTGCCGAACCCGCTATCTTTAGAACTGGATGATTGTTTATAAGTTGAGATACACGAGAGGAAATGACCACTCCGGAAAATCTCAAAAAATAACCGGCTGCAAGCCGGTTATAAATTTGGAATCACAAACGTACTATAGAATTTCTCTACACTCGAAGGTAAAAAATATTAACGCAAGTTGCTAGTTAGTACCCCTAAACAGTATCCAAAAGATACAAAAACTTGGTTTTTAAGTATTGCTAGTTACAAAAAACTAAAGTTTTGTACTTAAAAAGGGGCGCTTTTTGATAACTAGCAACTTGGGTTATTAAGCAAATGCTGAAAAATCTATATTGGGCCCAACGTCTTGAATACGTCCAAAACCAACAGCACGCAATGCTTCTGTTAAAGAAACATCTCCTGTATATAGTGCTCGACCAACAATAACACCAGTCACACCTTGTGACTCTAGCGCCAACAGACTCAGCAAATCGGTGACAGAACTGACACCACCAGAAGCAATGATCGGAATGGAAATTTTAGCCGCGAGCGATCGCAATGCTTCTATATTTGGTCCAGAAAGGGTACCATCACGATGGATATCAGTGTAAATGATGGCTGCTGCTCCCAATTCTTGCATCTGTACAGCCAGTTGAGTTGCAAAAACTTCAGAGGTTTCTTGCCACCCACGAGTTGCTACCATTCCATTACGAGCATCTATACCAATCACAATCTGCTCTGGAAATTCTTGACAGAGTTGTTGCACAAGCTGGGGTTGTTCTACGGCTACAGTTCCCAAAATAACCCGTTGCACGCCTATGTTGAGTAGTTGTTGTACACGAGAGCGATCGCGCACTCCTCCACCAACTTGAATGGGTAGCGACACAGCTTGAGCGATCGCTTCAATTGCTGGCAAGTTCACTAGTTTACCAGTTTTCGCCCCATCCAAATCGACTATGTGTAATCTGGTGGCTCCCTGTTCAACCCACTGATTTGCAACATCAACTGGGTTGTCGCTGAAAACTTGCGATCGTTCATAATCTCCCTGATAAAGTCGCACACAGCGACCTTCTAGTAAATCTATCGCCGGAATAACTTCCATAACTGTCCTGAAAAACTAATTTGTTTATCTAACGGGGGTTCGGGGGCTATAAGACCGGCACTATAATCTTTGATTTAGTGCGGGTGGGGGTCTAACACGTACCAAAATCAGCCGTCGCATTGGGCAAAGAAAATGAGCCAGCCTTTGTTTCCGTTGATCTGTCTTCCAAGTCGCGTACTCGCTCTAATAAGGCTGGCTGATTTTGGAGGGGACGATGCGTCAGATACATGGACCCCCGCGCGATTTTCATGCCCTCGATGGGTATGAAAATCGCATTTACTAGGCGACACATTTCTAGTAAATGCGCTAAAATTAATCCATGATAACACTGACTCACCGCTACCGAATCTATCCAGATGCCACTCAAGAGCAAACATTGATTGAGTGGATGGAAATTTGTCGAGGAGCTTACAACTTTGCTCTTCGGGAAATAAAAGATTGGTGTGATAGTCGTAAGTGTTTCATTGATAGATGTTCCATTGAAAAAGAGTATATCCTCTCTTGTGAATTAAAATTTCCCAATGAGGTCTATCAACTGAACAACTTGCCGAAAGCGAAGATTGAGTTCCCCAAACTAGGAGAAGTTCCTTCTCAAGTGCTTCAGCAAGCTGTCAAGCAGTTGCATAGAAGTTGGGAATATTTTCAGGACAGAGGTTTTGGCTTTCCTCGATTCAAAAAGCATGGACAGTTTAAATCGTTGTTGTTCCCTCAGTTCAAAGAGAGTCCGGTGACGAATTTGCATATCAAACTGCCGAAGATTGGAGCAATTCCAATTAATTTGCATCGACCAATTCCTACCGGATTTGTGGTCAAGCAAGTAAGAATCTTGAGGAAAGCAGATAAGTGGTATGCATCCATTGCTCTTCAATCTGATGTGACAGTTCCAGATCCAGTACCACACGGTCATCCAGTTGGAGTTGACATTGGATTGGAGAAGTTTTTAGCAACCAGCGATGGCGTTCTCATAAAACCGCCAAAGTTTTTCAAGCAACTGCAAGGCAAGCTGAAATTGCTGCAACGCAGACTAGCTAGATTACAAAAGCGGTCGAAAAACTACGAGAAACAACGACTTTTGGTACAAGGGCTACATCACAAAATTGACAATACAAGGAAGGACTTTCACTTTAAGCAAGCCCATGCGCTTTGCGATAGCGGCGACATGATTTTCATGGAAGACCTAGACTATCGTACCAGTGCCAGAGGAATGTTTGGCAAGCATATGCTTGATGCTGGATTTGGGCAGTTCAGAACTATCGTCAAGTACGTGTGTTGGAAGCGTGGAAAGTTTTTTGCTGAAGTTGATGCCAAAGGGACTTCTCAAGAATGTCCAGAATGTGGTGGTTTGGTCAAAAAAGATTCCAGTGTTAGAGTTCATAGCTGCTCACATTGTGGATATCAAACAGATAGAGATGTAGCAGCTGGTCAAAATATTAGAAATCGAGGGATAGTCCTCATTAGTACCGTCGGGCAGACGGGAATGGAAACAGCCTGTGCAGTCGATCTGCCGGGGACTGACGAAAGTCAGTCTAGGCAAGTGGCGAAATCTCGCAACAGAGTAACCAGGAAATCCAAAGTGTGAATTTTGGAAGCCCACACCATACCGCTTGCGGTTGGTGTGGGAGGATGTCACAGCGAGCTTCTACGCGTACGGTAAGCGAAGCACTTTTGTCTTGCTTTTGTGTCTCAGATAGCTCTACCAATCCTTGTGCTTCTGGCAATTGCGTCAACTCCTTAGCATAAGGAATATCTGTGAACTGTCTTGCTAAGCTCACCATAAAAGGATTTAAATTCATCTAACAATTCTACTCTTGGCTCTTGTGAATCACAGCTTGCCGAAAACCTAGCACAATCAAGATATTAGCAAGCGTCAAAAAAGATTCTGCACTTCCATGCAGCCAATCGACATTTGCTAGAGACTTTCCATAATGAACTTGAGCATAAATCCCTGCTGGAATGGTGACGGCGACAAAGACAAGAGTACAGTAAAAACCATACAGCGCCAAACGAGGCATTTGCGGAGTACGGCTGATAAACCACAAGAAACCCAAGTAGGGAAACAGGGAAAGGGCAAAGAGGGTTTCTTTTGAAATCATTGCTTTAATTCTATAGTTTTAGTGGAGACAGGATTATTTGTTATTTTGGCAGACTTGCTGGAACGCCAAATCAACACCGCCGCTGCCCAAAGGGTAAAATTACCCAATAAAGTCATACTAGCTTGTAGTGTGACCAACCATTCTAGAGATTCTGCGTTATCAAAGTAGTGCCAAGTGCAAGCACACATGGCGCTGACTAAAGCAGGTAACATGGCAAAGGACAATGCCCACCAAGTACGGTTACTAGTGACTTCACCGTATTTCCAAATTAACCAAATGGCGGCAATCCACTCAATAACGCTAGAGACGTGAATAATCCAAGTCGGAATCGAAAGAGCGTTCATAAAAGTCAATTTATCAGGATCAAAGATGCGGGTACTACTGTCTGGATATTACGGTAAGGGAAATGGTGGGGACGAAGCTTTGTTAGCAACGCTTCTACAGATGCTACCACCATCAGTCACACCTGTGGTTCTCTCTGGCAATCCAGAGGAAACTAGCAGTCGCTATGGTGTCCAAGCGTGCGATCGCATGGCACCTTTAACCGTACTGCAAGCTTTACGCTCTTGTGATGCTTTTATTTGGGGTGGCGGTAGCTTAATTCAAGATACAACCAGTGCCATTAGTCCATTTTATTATGGAGCAATCATGACATTAGCCCAAAAAATGGGTTTAAAAACGATCGCTTGGGGACAAGGAATTGGTCCTTTGAAACGTCCTGTGACTCGTTGGTTAGCACGGCAAAATTTTGGTGGTTGTACAAAAGTGAGTGTGCGCGATCGCGCTTCTGCTGCATTACTCACTGATTGGCAAATTCCTTTTATCTTAGCTCCAGATCCAGTTTGGGCGCTACAAAGTAAACCAGTTCCTGGACTTTGGGATTTACCCGCCCCTAGAGTGGCGGTGACTTTACGAACTCACTCTCAGTTAACCCAAACACGCCTTGCTAACCTAACTCGCGCACTCGTTGATTTTCAAAAAGCTACACAAACTTTTATATTATTGTTGCCTTTTCAAAAGAGTGAAGATTTAGAAATAGCCGAAGCAATTCAACCACAACTCAAAGATGTTAGCAAAATTATGTGCTTGGAAGAACCGGAACTTTTAAAAGGAGTGTTTCGCGGCGTAGAAATGGCAATTGGGATGCGTTTGCATAGCTTAATTATGGCAGCAAGTGAAGGTTGTCGCTGCTTTGCGTTAAGTTATGACCCCAAAGTGAATCGATTGATGGAAGATGTGGATATGCCAGGATGGGATTTAGCTAATTTGCCAGATGATCCTAATTTCATTAGTAAAACATGGATGGAGCATTACGCTAATGGTGATCCATTGTCAGCAGAAAAAATTCAGTATTTAGTGGATAGAGCGTTGATTCACCGTGAAGTGTTGAGAGAAGGACTAATACCAATTCAAAATTCAAAATTCAAAATTCAAAATTAAGAAAGCCTAAGATAACGAGGGTTTGGGACTGTGTATCTGTCGCATTCTTTTTTCAAATTGGTATAACTATAGACTTGACAAAGTAAATTTTTGTCAATTGTATTTGATTAGACTAATCACAACTCTACAACTCAAACTTATGTCTTTTATCTTCTCACCAATGAACTCTGAGAGTTCATGTGTTATTCTGACTTGGCGATACGACGAGCCCTATGACTTCTACAACTTAGATTCTGGTGAAATCTCCGAGAGTGTACAGCAATTTTTAGATCCGCACAATGCTTATTACACCATTACCAATGATGATAGTAATCTTATAGCCTACTGTTGCTTCGGACCAGATGCGCGAGTCAGTGGAGGTGATTATAGTGTCGAAGCACTCGATGTTGGGCTTGGTATACGTCCGAACCTGACGAGACGAGGACTTGGTCTTCGTGTAATTGATGCGGTACTAAATTTCGCTCAAAACAAGTTTACACCCACTGTGTTTCGTGTTACAGTTGCTGATTTTAATAAGCAGGCGTTACGGATATGTGAAAAAGCCGGATTCCAGACAGCCCAGAAGTTCCAGAGAGATCTTGATGGAAAACATTTCGTAGTCTTAACGCTAAAGTATAATTAACTAACTAAATATTCGGGCAATAGGACAAGTGAACCCGCTTAAGAGTGGTGAACTTAGTTCGTCACTGATAACTAACGTTGCTACCAACACTAGTGTCGCTTGCTGCCGTCGATAAACCTGAATTTGCTGTAACTGCCAATCAACAATCCAGTATTCTTGGACGCCTTGAGTAGCGTAAAGCTTCAGCTTCACTTGTTTATCGCGTCGTTCATTGTTCTCACCAGGAGAAAGTACCTCAACCACTAACTCTGGTGCAGCAGTGAGATGTCCTGCATGATCTATCACCAATGCTAGCCGTTCATTGCTAATCCACACCACATCAGGAATGACGTTATCAGCATCAGTGAAAATAATACCAGCGGCTGTGACAGCTTCTCCCAAACCAGAGTGGCGAGACCACAGTTTCAACTCTGTACAAATATTATCAGCAGCTTTTTGGTGTCTCCAGTGTGGTGCATATGTCACAAATAACTCTCCATCTACAATTTCATACCGCTTGCCGTTATCTGGGAACAGCTCTAAATCAGAAGTTGTCCAGCGTACCTGGTTAGTCGTAGTCTGGCTCATATAGGCATCTTTTGAAGTCTGTTTTTCTAATGTACCAACAGGAAACAACCCTTAACTCAAATGCGGCATAATTATTATTAAAGTTACTCTTGGCAAGTTTCACTGCATGATTCATTTAAGAGCGATCGCCAAAAAACAACTTGCTAAAAAAACAAAACCTTTTTTAAATAATCCGCAATCGTTTTTCAAACATTTATAAACTATAAAAAGTTCATTCATTGTTTGCGCTTCAAGCACAATAAATTTCTTATATGGGCGGACAAGATGTCCTACCCATAATATTTGAGAAAAATTGTACATAGCAATATAGCTACGCTGCTATTTTCTCACCTTTCACTTCTAACCGAGTCTTTGCTAGTCGGTCATAATTCATTCGCAACAGCTCCAAAAGTAAAGGTACATCCTCAACACCATGAATGTAGAAAGAAATCCAACCGCTTTTTGGATAGATGTGATGCACTGAGGCTTTGCCTGATTCTACGAGTTCTTTACGTATGCGAGCTGTAAAAGGAATATCTGCTTGATAATCTCCATGCAGGTGACCAATTTCTCGACCATTGACCTGAAACTCTATACCACCAAAGCGATGAGGTGCGACAGTTACACCTTGCCAAGTTTGCACGTCCTGCACGATTGTGTCTTTTATGTTACTCATGGCTATTGTTTCTCCTGAAAAATAACTCAACCTTATAATGACTATAATTTGTAACAAGTTAAGGTAAAGAGCGTAATATATTACGCCCCTACATGACACACACCAAAATTGTTAATTAATGTTTATGCTGCAACAGCTTCTTCATAAGGAACAAAAGTTTTCTTAGAAGCGTTACAAATTGGACAGTACCAATCTTCTGGAATTGCTTCAAACGGCGTTCCAGGAGCAATTCCAGAATCAGGATCGCCCTCTACGGGATCATAAATCATCGAACACTGGCGACAAATCCATTTCTGGGTTGTAGGGTTATCACTTGCTGCTTTTGGTGCAGGAGCAACTCCTTCCAGAGCTTGAAGCGCTTCTGTATACTGATTGGCATGATGATGTTCGATTGGTGTCAGCAATCCAAAGTTGTGTGCAGCTTTACGGAAAATTTGGGCGTGTTCACGGGATTCAGCTTGTTGTGCTTCAAACTCGACAACAGCCTTGTGATCTCTATCTACACGTGCTGCTTCTGTAAACTCTGGGTACATTGTGGTGTACTCATAGGTTTCGCCCTCAATTGCTAACTCTAGACAACGAGCTGCGATCGCTTTCTTTTGCTCATCAGTTAACGAAGCCACATCATCCACCACCAACTCTGGATGCATTAATCGAAAGTGAGCAAAAGCATGTTCTGTCTCCTGATTTGCTGTTTCTCGAAATAGCTTTGACACTTCCGTCATCCCCAACTGGCGAGTCACTTCTGCAAAAAACAGATACTTACGATTCGCCATCGACTCGCCTGCAAATGCTTCAGACAAGTTCTTTGCAGTGTTTGAGTTTGATAAATCCATTGTGTTGCCTCTCCATTATTCTCTCAAAGACTGCCGTGAGAATGGCAGTTTTGTTAAAACGTACTCATAACGAGTATGAATTTTTTATTGTACTCATAACGAGTATGAAATGGGAGAGCCTTCACAATATTTTTATGCTAGAAACTCGAACAACCTGTACAGCATTGGAGTTAACGAGTGTCAAAGCTGAATGACTAGCTAAATGGCCATCTTCGATGTAAAGATGCGATCACTTTTCGGAAACACATTTTACAAGCCTTATACAGCAAGTCTTTGAAGAAATTAACAAAAATGTGTTTCTTTCATACATAGCTGACGACGATACGCTGATCGGATAATCAAAAACCTCAATAAAAAAGCTCACGCTTTCGGCTTAGAACTCATTCCTAATCCTTACGCAACAGAATGTGTTTTATCGGAGATGAGCTTCTATAAGCTTAGGCTTTAACGTGCGGGAAAATAAGGTTTTGCTTAAGGAGTTCGTCTATCGACTTCTTTTTTTATTGCAATCATAATTTTAGCCAGTGAATCTTTAAAAAGATTATAGAAGATTCCCTTTGGAGTTCCTGATTTTGGTTGAGCGTCCACGACCTGCGTAATTAAAACTTGATTTGCTTTTGCACCAGAATAGGGAGCTACAGGTTCAATTTTCCAGTATCCATCTAAGCTTTGTAAATCTCCATCAATTTGACGAAAATCTATACGGGTTTTTGCAGTTTCAGTAATAGCTGACCGAATGCGTGATTGAACATTCATTAAAAATACCTGACGTGTATCTACCTGCTCGACCACTTTCTGATTGCCATTCACTGTAAGCACTTTACCCGATACTGTATTAGGTAAAAATTTAGAAAAATTATCATAATCAGTCAGTACTTCCCAAGCAATATCTGGCGAAGCTGTCACCAAAACTTTAGCAGTATACTTTCCTTTTTCTCCAGTGACTAAAGCTTGACCATTTCTTAATTTTACTCGTTCGGCAACAGGTAATTTATCAACAGGACTATTGAATAATTCAGCCGAGACAGATGGGGTAACTGCAATTGTAACTATCACAGAAAAGTAGCCTGCAAACAAACAAGTACGCAACAACTGCGACATATGGTAATTTCCTCGATTTAGATTTCTCAAATAATCTAAGATAATGACTGTTAGTGGTGTTTAAATTCTCCCAAGTTACCCCAGTCACTCATGAGAGAAACCTTATGGTGACGAACCACTCGAAACCAAGTCGATAAACTTTAAAGTAAAGGTCGAAAAGGTTAATAAGAAAAACTTAAAACCGTCCTCAATTGGCAAGAACGGCTAAGAGAGTTTGTTGAGTTATATCTTGCACTAGACTAAAAAACCGAGTTTCTTGAGAATGACAACACAAGCTTTACCTTAATTTTCTATTCAAAAACCCGGTTTTTTAGGTTTTGTTGAGAAAGGTGCATTCCGGTCAGTTGATCAATTCATCTCAGAGCTACCCCTTTACTCATCTGAGCGTCGTACAAGAACTATTCTGACTTTAGGCGCGGAATGTAGGCAGGGAGAACGCTCCTGACGACTGACACCTTCGCTGTTTTGGTTAATATTAGGTTTTAGCCCAAGGCGATTCACTCCGATGCTACCGAATACTACTCGGATAAGCCTTTTTTTCCTCAAAAGCAACCCAAGTGCCTCCCCTGTGGGAGATAAATAAATTTCCAAAACCTACGCAGTATTGTGATGCTATCAGATTTGATATGACACGAGGTCATCGCCCGTGAATCTGGAAGCCCTAGACTTAGTGTAAGTGAAGTCAGTGGATCGTTCACAGTCTAGAAGTATCGCGCGCAGAAAGTTGAGGGAGTTTTGCTAATGGTATTTCTTCAACTTTCGGTAATTTTTCAAGGGCGAGACGAGTTGACTGGCTACCACCGGACAAGCGTTTTAATAAGTGTGGTCTGGGATCGTGTAATAGGTAGATGATGCGATCGCCAACCTCCCACTCTTGTGATGCAGGCATAACTTGAAGATGTTCTTCTCGTTCTACCAATAACGGTATCAACTCGCCAGTTCTAATTAACGCTTTCAAATGCTCTTGTTGAAGGTCAAAACTAGATTCATTGAGCGTCGTTGTCCCCAACTTGACCTGTCCGTCATTCACATACTCATTCCAGATCTTAATTGGCAAATCTGGAATCAAAGCCTGGTTAATCTTATTTTCATTATTGGAAGTCGTTGCTTGTGGATCGCGAGGGAAAACAGCCAAGACACGGGGTGGGTTAAACTCTTCTGTTGCACGTTGTGCTAAGACAAAATTAACTTCACCATTACTAGTCATTGCTAGAAAAGTTCCCATTGAAGCAAGTCCAGCTTCTTCTAGTACACCAGTATCTAAGGCGCTGCTAGAAATAACTCTCAGATTTTGTGCTTGAGCTTGTTCACAACGTTGCGGGTCAGTGTCAATCATCACCACTGGTTCTCCCCGTTCTTGAAACAACCGAGCAATCAATAAACTCAAAGGATTACAACCCACAATCACCGCCCCTATGGCGTCTTTTGAGGTGATTTCTAGACATTTGGCAACCCAACCAGCCGTTAATCCCTGACAGACGACAGTCATGATAATTGTGAGAAATACTAAAGCTTTGATGGCTTCACCACCGTTAATCCCGCGCTGAGTCAGTAAAATTGCAAACAAAGAAGCAACAGAGGCAGAAACGATTCCGCGTGGCGCGATCCAACTTAAAAACAATTTCTGTCGCCAATTAAGATCACTATTCCAGGTACAAAAAAGGATATTTATCGGGCGAACAACAAACATCAATACTAGCACTGTGAACACACTGCCCCAACCCAAAGCAAACACACTCGCAATAGATAAGTCAGCTGCTAGCAAGATGAACAACACTGAAACGCTGAGAATAGTCAGTTGACCTTTAAAACGTCGCAACAATCGTTCTTCTGGGACTGAGGAAGCTCCAAAAACGACTCCTGCAACGACAACACTCATCAATCCTGACTCGCTGCGAATCATCTGCGAGAGAGCAAATAAGCCCCATAATCCCGCTAGGACAACCAGGTTTTTCAGCTCAAATGAGAGAAAGTTGGCACGTTTGCTAACTAAGGACATCAGCCAGCCACCGGCTGCACCAATTATGCTACCAACACCCAAGCGCAGTATGAGACTGCTCATTGCTGTCATGAAGTCAGTGTGGTTGTTTAATATCGTGTTGAGCACCACGACGGCGAGGATAGCTCCTACTGGGTCAATGAGAACGGCTTCCCCTTCCAAAAGTGTTGCTACTTGCCGATCCACATTGATTTGCTTGAGTAGAGGACTCACAACGGTTGGTCCTGTCACCACTACCAAGGAAGCGTAGAGAAAAGCAATCGGCCAAGGAAATTCACCTAGCCAATGCACAGCCATACCGCCCCCAAGCAGCGTGATCATGGTTCCCAGAGTAACAAGCAATTGCAGGCTAGTGGAAACTTTGCCTAACTCTTGCAAATCCAAGTTAAGTCCGCCTTCAAACAGAATAATTGCTGTTGCCAAAGCGACAATAACTTCCAAACCGGTGCCTAGCATTTGAGGGTGCAATAGCCCAATGCCATCAGAGCCAAGCAGAATGCCAAACATCAGCAAAAAGACAATGCTGGGTACCTTAAGAGATGCAGCCAGTACCTGAGCGCTAATGCCTGCAAAGACAGTCGTTACTATCTGCAGGGTAATTTCAAAAGATGCTTCCATGCTGTAGATTTTGAGCGATGAATTTCAAAATCTTTCGTAAAGGATTGTAGGTTGTAACTCTACAGGGTGCAATATCACATCCACAGTCCCTTACTAAGCCGAGTATTGTATCATACTCAACATAATTGAATTTTAAGTTTCTTTCTTTTTTGTGAACTAGCAGTGATGATTGCATTTGAGTATAAGGCGAAGCAAACTTGCTTTTAACCCATGCTATTATACTGTCTAGAGATATTCTATACTTTAAACTCTGCGTTTTTGTCATTCGTAAGCATTTTTGCTGATACACAGTTTTCATGTCCCTATTTTTCATCTTTCCGTAATTTTTTTGGAAAAGTTTTCAAAATCTGTTGACATCAGTGGCGAAAACCGTTAGATTTATAAGAGTGTCAACCAAGCGCCCCCATCGTCTAGAGGCCTAGGACACCTCCCTTTCACGGAGGTAACGGGGATTCGAATTCCCCTGGGGGTATTAGAGAAAAACAGAAAAAGAGGAGAAATATTAAGAAGCGTCACTGAATTGTCTCCTCTTCCTCTGTTGTTCATGAATCTAAGACCCGTTTACGGATTGCAATGAGGTTTAATCGCATATCATTGCTAAGACGGCGCTCAATGAATCCAACTGGCATAGTGCGTTTAGGCCAAACCTTCACAGTGTAGCAAAGAACTGTTTCCAGAGCTTCATTCAGAGAGTAAGGTTCTAATAGCCAGCTACCTGAGAAATCTTTGAAATCTCCTTCTACCATACGGAAATGAATAGCTTTTGGAAAATATTCTTCTAAGTCAAGAACGACACGCGCACAAAAGTTAAAGCGTAAAAATCGCTGAGCACCCACTTGCTCTAAACGAATACCTCCTTGAGGATGCTCAAGGAGGCGGCTTTTTGTCAAATTGGGGATGAAGTCAGCTAAAGCTTCATAATCTGTGAGTACTTTCCAGACTTGTTCTACTGGTTGGGGAATTTGGAGTTTAGCAGTGATTTGTCGCTGTCGTTCCTGTATCGTCTCGATTTGAACTTCTACAGCTTCTAAATCGTCAGCATCTGCGGCTACTACATTGAGTTCTGGATCGGTGTCGTCACCGATGACAGATAAATCCAGTTCCTGTTGTGTGTTGTGTTTTTCAGTCACTTTTGCCAAAAATAATCAGTCATCTTGGTCAGAAAATTGGGGCAGTGTCAGGGTAAAGCAGATTGTACATAAGCTGGAGTCTTCAATGGGCATACTCTCCACTGCTATTGACCCATTTAGATGTTGAACTAAAGACTTGACCAGAGCAAGTCCTACGCCAGCTCCAGGAGTCCATCTCCCTTGCCCCCGACGAAACCTGTCAAATATGTAAGTGGCTTCTTCTTGTGAAATGCCACGTCCTATATTACTAACTTTAATGATAACTTGATCAAGTTGTTGATTGAGTTGATGAGTAACTTCCAAATGAACAACAGTGTCATGTTCTGAGTATTTACTAGCATTTGTTAATAATTCCTGTAGAATGCGGTCAAAGCTCTCTGCTTCAGTTTGCACTGTCAGTGGTGAATCTGGCAAATTTAGGGAAAGCCTTATGCCTTTCTCTGCTAGTTTAGTATCAAAAATGGTTGCTAAATCACGAATTCTGGCATTTATATCAGTAGTTTCTAATTGCGGACGTTCATTATGGGTTGCTAATGCTTGGAGTTTTAGTAAGTCGTTAATTAAATTAATTTCATCGGTACAATCTTGCTCGATCATATGGGCGTACTTAGTCTGACGCTCGTTTAATTGTCCCATTTGACGTAAGTTACGAATAGCCAAACGGATCCTTGTCAGTGGATGACGCAAGCGATCGCTAATATTGCTTAAAAATTCATCTTTTAAATCGTTCAGCCTCTGCAACTGCTCAGTTTGTTGGCGCTTGATTTCGTAGAGTCTTGCTTGAACTTCTAAACTACGTTGCAGTTGTGCTGTACGTTCATCTACCAATGTTTGTACTTGACGTAGTGTCTGTGTTTGAATGATCGTATTGCTCAGTTGAGCACAAACCATTTGTACTATATTTAATTCTGCTGATTGCCAATTGCGAGCAACTGATTGCTGTAAAACTAAAAATCCTAATACTTTACCTTGAATTTCTAATGGCATTAATAGTACTGCAGGCAGCGCTTCTATTGCAAATACTGGGGCAACTGTTAAAGTATCTTTTAAATCTGTATCGTCATTGATGTCATTGATGATTAATGGTTTCCCAGAGTTTAGAAAGGCACGCTGGCATAAACCACAGTCGGAAATAAAAAAAGAAGTCTCTGATTGATTTATGAGGAAATTTTCTGTTTTCTTATTCCATTCACCGACAACAGAGGCTTTTGCTTTGAGAATTTGTTTTTTTGGTCGATTTCTAAATAATGGATCGGTATATTTCAGCAGTATGAGCAAACCACGATCTGTTTCCAGAGCCTCAGCTGTAGAAGTTAGCGCTAGCTGAAGCATTTGATTTAACTCCAGATTGCTACGACTTATTATCGTTAATTGCTTGATTAAACTTTGATGCTGTACAGAAGTTCGTAGGTACTGGTTTTGAGCCGCAATCTGCTGGGCTTGTGCAACTTGAGAAAATGCGATCGCGCAACACGACTCTACAGCTTTTAAGAGTTGTTTTTCTGATTCTCGCCAAATGTATGGCTGTGATTTTATCAGACTAATTACGCCGTTATTTTTGCTACCAAAACGAGTGGAGATGGCTAAAACAGCTTTAATTGTTAGTGGCAAAGATTGATGTCCAATTGCCAAACTTTTTTGAATTGTTGAAACATCTTCAATGCTCAATGTCTCAGAAGCACATTCCATCACTGCTACGTCCAAATGCTGTTCTATTGGAAATATTTCATCTCCACCAGACAACTCTGAATGATCTCGGGCACACCAGTTCGCAATTATTGTCTCACTCGACACTTCACCTGATACTGTCACTAAGCTACAGCCATCTACTTTAAAAGCAACTCCTAGCACTTTGGCAACATCTTGCAGCATCCTTGTCGGAGTTGAGCTATTGGCAATGATTTTATTAATTTCTTGTATTAACTGGTAGACAGGTTCTTCCGGATGCTGCATCAGCTTAACTGAGTATTGTTTCTGTAGATCTGCTTCGTCTAAATGCTTAGACGGCGATAAAAATTTATTCATTTTTGGTACACTCTTGAATCTTGATCCCATTTTTTTCGTAAGCAACCTCTCGGCATATCATTCACCCAAAGCTTGTGCTACCTGTTATAGCCCCTTTCTATTAGAGATAGTCAAATCCTTTGTGAGATAAATTTTTCTTTATGTGAATAAAAATTAAAATTTTCTTAAGACGTTGTCTGTAAAGAATTTTCGGCTATTTTTGCCTTCAATAACTAGCTAACCTTGATTTAGAATATCCTGCCAGCCTCCACATATAAACCGTAATTTCTCTGGTCTTGAGGCGAAAGCTCTGTGAATAGCATCCGCGTTACCACGGATAGTTTTTTTGCTTTTTTGGTATTAAATATCACAAAACATTTGATACAGTCATTGAGTGAAAACTTGCGAGTTTAGCCAGAAGAAAATGTTATCAACACAAAGTTTCAAAGAATTTTCTATGGTTTGTGTTCACAAAGACCCAAAAACTTTTTAGGTATTATATTCTTAATTCATAATTGTTTACAAGATTTGACTGACAGCAGTTTGCTAGTCAGTGAGGTACAGAACCTAGATTTCACGCGCCAGGTATGAAGGCTGTTTTACTCCGGATCTCCGAAGTAGGAATAAGGGAACGCTCTCGGAATGGCTGCTGTATGACTAAGGCTCAGGGTTTTCGTATGTGTAGTGTTGTTAAAACTTTTGCTGGTGCAACAGCTGCTTGATGAAAGAACTGAAAAATCGATAGGCTAACACTCTAAGAATTTCATATTGTGAATTCTTAAATATACTGAGCAACAAGAAAGAGTAAAATATGAACGCAGCCCGTTGCAGTATCACATAGAGCAACGCCAGCTGCGTTCACTTGAAAAAGTTTAACCAGCTAAACTCTCGATACTGAGAGGAACCATATCGCCATTTCTTGTCAGTCCTAATAACATCGGTTGTTTTGGTGAAATGAGTTGACCAGTGAGTACACAGCGTTCTTCTTGTTGTGCAGTTGCGGCTATGCTAGCGCGAATATCGGCTCGCGAAAACCGAGGTTTCCACTCACCTGATTTTTGCTGGACATAATTCCAGAGAATGTCTCGAATCAAAGCTTGATATCCCTGATTACCAGCTAATTCTTTGAGTTTATCTTTCAATTCCCGTTCTAAACGGATGCTGGTCACTTCCATGTCGGTGGTTGGTGTGCGAGCTATTGTATGCATCATTTTTTCTCCTTAAACTATGGACAGGATAGTAATACAAGTGTAGTATGTTTAAAGGAATGTTCAATAGGTGAAATTTTCTGTGAAATCCGTTTACCCGATCTCTACTTCCTTGCGTGTTGCCAACTGCCGATTGAGTTGGAAATCACCTGCTTTGGGAGTGGAGTATTTATTTATGGGAGACGGTAGCCTGAATAAATGGCAAATCACAGAGGGCAATAATGATTCTCAATATGCCAGCATTGGTGTACTGAATGCAGTACGAAGACTAGAACGACGAAGCGGGAGGTACAGATTATAACAAGATGCTGTACCTCTGTAGAGGTAAAAGAAGAAGACTTAAAGGTCAAATTCCAACCCCCGCTTCAACTCAATAAGAAGCGGGGGTTTGTTTATGAGGAGTCAAGCTGTGACAAGCGTGATGCGAGTTTTAGAACAATCCGTGATCGTGTTTTCTCAAAGTGACTTGCCACTGTATCAGGTTAATATCAAACAAGCGATTGTATTGTTAGTAACAAATAAGGCTGAATCACTATATTTTTCCAGCCAAGCCAGATGGGAAGTTTACTCACCTCGCTCAAAGCAAACCTGGAATCACAGGAGAGCATAAGGAATGCTGAAATTAACGTACACTGAAACGAGCTTTTGTTTAGAGTGTTTAGTTCAATCGTTGGAAGAATGGGTACAAGCGCGAGTGATTTTGGCACTGCGAGTGGGTCAATCTCTTTGCGTTGAACCCAGCACTGCTTCCTTTTTACTTCCTGTTAATTTGCCAGGAGTAGAAATACTTAAGACTCTTGTCAATAAAGAGGACAATGAAATCATCGCACTGTGTGGTTGTGATAATGAGTGTGTGGAGGTGATTCTACGAGGTTATTGGCTATCAAATGGTTCCCAGGATGCTGATGGCATTTTTGTCACCGCGATGAGTGATTCACTTGCGGGCGATGTTCTCGGAGGAAGCTGCTCAAAAGGCGATGCTGCAGAGTGCCCATCTATGTGGGGCGATCGCTCTGCTTCATGCACTGAGTTCTTTCTCCAAAAACTTTGGCAAGAAGCTCAACATAGAGCTTCTGTCATGAGTGAATGATGAACTGTTAGCTTTCAGTAATTAGGCTGAAAGCTGACAACTTTCATGAGTTTATTTTTATGTTTAAAGCTTTGCTAAGTTTTTTGTTGATTGAGTATTTTGACTCAAAGAATGCATCACTCAGTGACAATTTTATTTTTGAATATCCTATATAAATAACAGTATAAATTAGTGACATAGAATTCAATGTTCTAGTCTAGTTAATAAAAAAACACGAACCAAAGAGGCTTTAGTACTGGACATAAAATCTTCAATGGTTTTTTAAATTTTTGTTATCTAATTTGGAAAAAAATCTAGAGAAATTAGCGTACTTTCATTAGACAGTGCGAATTTATGTATAAGCAATCCCGTTAATAGAAAGATTTTGTGCCATGAGTAGACGTTTTCTTCCTCCTCTTTCTCCAGATGATTTGCCTCCAACTCGGGTGACACAACTTGATGAGTTATTGCTAAGACAATTGGAAGAAGCTACCTGCAAACGGTTTTTCAAAGTTTGCGGTCCAATCACTCGGGCTTTATTGTCTAGTTGTCACTGGTATTTTCAAATGAATGCTGGGACTTTAATACTAGTCATTATTAGCTATGACGTGGAAAGTTACTGGCATATGGCAAATGCTATTCCCCAGATGGTTGACAAGTTAAAGCTATTTTCCAATACTGCCAAAATCCGTTTCTATCCTCCATCTAAAGAGGGCATACCTTGGGAAATTGGGGTAGATGAAATATCGGATGAAAAAGATGTGTCTTAACACATGGTTTCTACCACTTGATGGACACTTCGGCGTATATTGTCAAGGCGTTTTTTTCAAAAACGCCTTCCCTGCTTCGTTAGAAGCAGGGTTCATTCATACGAGTCGAATGGGATCGTGTAACGCAATTGTGCAAAGCACAGCACCCAAACTGGCGATTGGACAGTCGTGATTTAAAGACTAGTACTGCTTTCTTGAAATTCGCAATTCGGAGAAATTCAAAATTCACGCATTAGTACACAGCAAGCTTTTCACTGATTTTGGATAGGTGCTTTATTTCGGCTATGACATACTAGTATCACTTGCCTAGATAAAATTTTTGATAAAATTAGCCTCTTATTTGCTTATTCTTTTTTTGAGCTGGTCGTAGCAAACATAAGTAAGTTAATGTTAGATTGTGCTACAACTGGCAACCAATCAAACAATCCTAAGCTAGATATTCAAAAGCAAGCTGGCAATGCTGTGCGAAAGAAAGCATCTTGTCTTCTCATCGGAAAACAGCTCGACAGAAGTTTATTTTTACAAGGATTGACACTTGATAGGATCATACCAGGAAAAGCTCTAATTACCAACTTAATTGGTAACCTTATGCCAAGAAAAGAACAAGGATGGATTACTTTTCAAACCTCAGAAGAGGAACGAAAAATTCTGGATGAGTTTTCAAAGCAGTCTCAGCGCACCAAAACAGAAATTTTGCGGGAACTTGTGCGTAGTCTCAACAAGGAGTCTCCACAACAGCCGTCAATACCAACACAACGGTATGAAGACGAGAAGCCTTGGACTTCACAGATAGAAGTTTTTGGTCGCAAGAAACCACTCAAAGTCAGTTCCCGTAATATTCTTAAGGGAATCGTTAAACGAATTGTGACAGGAGCAGTTAACACTGAAGTCACGCTGGAGATTGTTCACAAAGTTGAGCTAACCTCAATCATCACAAGAGTGTCAGCAGATGAGCTAGATTTGTCTGAGGGTGCAGAAGCTTACGCAGTGATTAAATCTAACGATATCGTGATTGCCAGGGAATAAAGAAAAGTTCATTTTAAGCTATCAAGCGTTAAAAGATTGTATTATTATGGTAGGTAAAAACTGACAATAACACAAAAGCCCTTATCCGTAAACTCTGTTCCTAGTTGGGAAGGAGTAAGGAATGAGGGCATTTTGAATTATATACTTTTATTAAGCTTCGACTTTTACACCTCTCCAGAAGGCGACATAACCTTCAATTTGCTTTGCCTTCTCCTTTGCATCAGGATAATACCAAGCAGCGTCCTTGTTGACTTGTCCATCAACTTCAATGTTGTAGTAACTGGCTACACCTTTCCAAGGACAAGTCGTGTGAGTGTCGCTTCCCTTGAAGTACTGTTTGTCAATTGAGTCAGGAGGAAAGTAATGGTTGCTTTCCACAACGACGGTGTTATCGCTTTCGGCTAACACAGCACCATTCCAGATTGCTTTTGGCATAGATGACAAGTGGTCATAACGCTACACATAACATTATGATTCTTCTGGTGAGCATCTTGCCTACGCATCAAATGACACTTAAGAGTTTTTGAGCAAGAAAAATTCAAGGCGTGACTCATCAATTGTCAATTATCAGTTATCAGTTACCAGTTATCAGTTACCAGTTACCAGTTACCAGTTACCAGTTACCAGTTACCAGTTACCAGTTATCAGTTATCAGGTAGGAAACGGACTCGTCCACCCCTTGTTCACTGTTCAATGTTTACTGTTCACTGTTCACTGTTCATTGCTCATTGTTAATTATTCGTTTATGTTAACTAATATACTAGCAGTGTAAGTAGTACTTGCAAAAATAATTGTTAGTGAAAGCAACCTTTGATTGAAGCCAAATACCAGGTGTCGCATTTGGCTTGTCACTAGTTTTATAACCTTAAATATATCTTAACCACAAACAATAGGCGATTTCCCATAACATAGATTTACGCTTTTGGTATGAGCGATCGCCCTCCTGAAGCACTCAGCTGAATGTCTTCAATTAACTTTGAGTGGATAGGCATTATGGTTCAAAAAGAACCTAGCTTTGCTAATAATGGTAAGTTAAGTGAACCTATAAACAAAATTGCACAAGAGGAAATACAGCAGGTGTTAGAACAGTCACTTCAAAATCAGCGAGGTATTGTAAGTAACTGGTCGCATGGTTATAAATTAGAAGGTGGTCGGTACATTCTTCAAGAAGAATTGAGTCGTGGAGGCTTTGGTGTTATCTATCGCGCCAAAGATACCCGAAAAAATCAAGATGTTGTGATCAAAGTTCTCAAAAATGAATTGCACAACCAACAAGAATTTGACTGTTTTGAAGAAAATTTTGTCAAAGAAGCCATTTATCTTGCAATCTGTAAACATTCATGCATAGTGCAGTTTAAAAACCTGATTAAGTCATCGGGTAAATGGTGCATTGTGATGGAATATGTTGAAGGTGAAGACTTGAACAAATGGGTTATTAAAAATGGTCCTCTCTCCGAAAATGATGCTTTACGTTATATTCGGCAAATTGGTGAAGCACTAAAAGTACTTCATGATCATAATTTATTACATCGAGATGTTAAGCCCCAAAATATTATCAGGAGAGCTAATGGTTTAGAAGCAGTTTTAATTGATTTGGGAATTGCTCGTCATTTCTCTCATAACCAGACAGAGCAACATACTCCAATTTTCACACGAGATTTTGCACCAATTGAGCAGTATATAGAAAAGTATAAAAGAGGAGCTTACACTGATGTTTATGCTTTAGCAGCAACACTGTATTTTTTGTTGACAGGGAAAGTACCAATTACTTTTTGGAGGAGATTAAAAGGAGAGACATTGGAAACTCCGCAGCAGATTAGAGGTAAACAATATATAAGTACTCAGGTAAATGATGCCATTCTCCTAGGATTGCAAATCTATCCAAAGGAACGTCCTCAGACAATACAAGAATGGCTAGATAGACTACCAGGTAAGATTGGTAATATTGAGCCAAATCTAGAGACTCAATTCTCCCTTGTTAACACTCAAAATACGCAACTTAACCCGACACATAATCCATTAGAAAATGTTGTTTCAGAAGCGATTCAACCACCTGTTGATACTTTACTTAGTCAAGCGAATCAAAGGAAGTTTTTGAATCTAATAATAGCATGGTTCACGAGTTCTGCTAGCTTTTTGGTAACGTTTGCAATTGTGATGTTACTAAAAGTTGGTTTAACGAGTGCTAGCTTCTGGCTTTTACCCATAATATTTTCTGCTTTGATTTACTTTTTTGTTACTAAAATACGCAAAAATAAACAACAGATTAGTTTGGTCATCAGTTCCTTAATTCCTACCCTGATAATTTTTTCATGTGTTCCTGGTTTGGAAAATTGGAAGCCACAAGTAGTGGGATTTTTGAGTTTGGTGTTGCTATCAGTTTTATCTAGTTTGTTGGGAGTGGCTGTTATGAATTTATTTCAAGTATTTCAAGATTAAAGTTCAACAATTAATAGTTTGAATAAAATGTAAGAATGGAGAAAACATACAAAATCATTGTTTCAGTCCTCGTTATATTACTAGTGTGTTCAATTCTTCTTTTGGCAAATATGTTAATGATGACATCCCAATCTTCACCGAAAAACACATTCAACTCTTCTTCTACTCCGAATGACCAACCTATTGAGACATACATGACAGTCGATGCAACTGCTGGATTCCAGAATTCAGGTATTTTCCTCAAACAGGGACAACGGGTTGTCCTTGAACCTGAGGGGCGTATTCATCTAGCTGTAGCTCAAATTTACAATCGTGCAGAGTATATCAAACCACTCATTATCAAACATTCACCATCAGGAACCTTTGCCGAAAATATACAAAGACAGTATTCACAACTAGATTTAGATGACAAAAGTGACAAAAATATTTTTAATCGAAATTGGATGGGTCCTGAAGGGGAATCAGTTGATAGTGACTTTCTTAACGATTGTAAACTTCGGACAGACTTGAATTGGGGAACGTTACTTGCTATTGTAATGCCCAAAGACAATTTTTCCTCACAAACCGATCCTTTTGAAGTCCTGAAAAATCAAGGAGAACTTCAGACTGGACAATTGCTTCATGTTTTCAAGAAGAAAGAAGATTTTGTAGCTGATCGAGACGGCTGGTTAACTTTTATAATCAATGAGGCTGTTAATTCACAATATTCTCCATCAGAAAAGTCGCGAGTGTACTATGAAGCCTTAAAAAAGGCTGAACAGTCTCTCAGTGGAGATTATTATCATAAGATTGGTTCAGTACCGCTTGTATGGTTTTCTGATAATGTGGGGGCATTCCGTGTCAAAGTGACGTATTCAAAATAGCCTTTGTGGTAGAAAGAAAAGATACGCTCAAGTCTTGAAAGTATTGACTATCATGTAAAACAAGCAATCTGCCTCCTTTGCAACACAGTCTGTTATGTCACACAATCCCAATTTAGAACAAGCGCTAAAATATTACTTCGGATACGATAACTTTCGCCTCGGACAGCGACAAATCATAGAACAAGCGCTCCAAAATCGGGATTTAATGATTGTCATGCCGACTGGTGGCGGAAAGTCGCTGTGTTTTCAACTACCAGCACTACTCAAAAAAGGTTTAACTGTGGTGGTATCGCCGCTGATAGCCTTGATGCAAGACCAAGTGGAAGCACTACAAGATAATGGAATTGCCGCAACATTTCTTAATAGTAGTTTGAATGCTTACAAAGTGCGATCGCGCGAAGAATACATCCTCAGTGGTAAAGTCAAATTACTATACGTCGCTCCAGAACGCCTGCTGAGTGAAAGATTTCTCCCGTTTCTCGACTTAGTACATCATCAAGTTGGCATTTCTGCCTTTGCGATTGACGAAGCACACTGCGTCTCTGAGTGGGGACACGACTTTCGTCCAGAGTATCGTCAACTGAAGTCACTGCGCAAACGCTACCCAGATATTCCCGTGCTTGCCTTGACTGCGACAGCAACTGAGCGTGTTCGTGCTGATATTATCAAACAACTTGGGTTGAATCAACCAAGTATCCATCTCGCTAGCTTCAACCGCACAAATCTTTACTACGAAGTCCGTTCTAAAACGAAGTATGCTTACGCCGAAGTGTTGGAACTCCTTCGGGAAACGGAAGGTTCAGGAATTATCTATTGCTTGACACGCAAAAAAGTTGATGAACTGACTATAAAACTGCAACACGATAAGATTTCAGTTTTGCCTTATCATGCTGGATTAACTGATGAAGAACGCACCACAAATCAAACTCGGTTTATTCGGGATGATGTACGTGTTATGGTGGCAACAATCGCTTTTGGTATGGGAATTAATAAACCGGATGTGCGGTTTGTCATTCACTTTGATATCTCCCGTAATCTAGAAAGTTACTATCAGGAATCAGGTAGAGCAGGAAGAGACGGAGAAGCATCTCGCTGTATACTTTTCTATAGTTACGGTGATGTCAAAACAATTGAATTTCTGATTAACCAAAAACCAGATCCTCAAGAACAGTTGATTTCTAAACATCAATTGCGGCAGATAATAGACTATGCTGAAGGAACAGACTGCCGACGGACAATTCAGTTAGGATATTTTGGGGAACGTTTTTCTGGTAACTGTGGTAACTGTGATAATTGTCGTTATCCTAAACCAGTAGAAGACTGGACAATTGAAGCCATGAAGTTCTTATCTTGTGTGGCTCGATGTAAAGAAAGATTTGGAATGGGTCATATTATAGATGTTTTGCGAGGAGCAAAAACCCAAAAAATTGCTCAATACGAACACGACAAACTTTCCACCTACAGTATTGGTAAAGATAAAACTGTAGATGAGTGGCGCATGCTGGGGCGTTCTCTTTTGCATCAAGGCTTACTAGAACAAAGCGCTGATGGTTACGCTGTGCTGAAACTCAACGCCCTGAGTTGGGAAGTCATGCGAAGACAGCGAACAGTTTCTATTGCAGTTCCTGTCGTGCAAAAGATAACTTGGGAAGATGGAGATGAAAAAGCAACAGAGGTGGAATTGCTTTTGCAAAGGTTACGTGCTTTACGCAAACAAATTGCTGATGCGCAGTCTGTTCCACCTTACGTCATTTTTGCCGACTCTACCTTAAAATTAATGGCTCAGGTACAACCTCAAACTTTAAACGAATTTAGTAAACTTTCTGGTGTAGGCAGTCATAAAGTTTCCAACTATGGTGAAAAGTTCCTTGCAGAAATTCGCGCCTATCGCCAAGAGCAAGGTTTGCTAGAAGAAAATTCCACACCTTTTTTTGGCTTACCTTCAGACACTGAATTATTAACTTTACAGTTACACCAACAAGGTCTTAGTGTGACAGAAATTGCGGCAAAACGCAATCTTCGCCCGACAACAATTGTTCGTCACCTTTCCGATTTAATAGAGAAGAATCAGTCAGTAGATTTTAATCTGTTAGTTCCTGTCGAAAAGCAGCAGAAAATTTTGCAAGTTTTAGAAATTCTGGGTGATATTTCTTTGACACCAATTAAAGAATATCTTGGTGATAATTATAGCTTTGATGAAATTCGCTTGGTACGAGGAAAGTGGCGACGGGAAAGTAAAAAATGATCGGAAGTCGAAGTCTACGAATACCACCATTTAATATTGTTTCCGATTGAATCTGAATTTTTTAAAAACCACAAAAGCGAGGACACTTGCGTGTGGGGGTTCCCCTCTCGTTGAGCAATCTTTCGTTGCAGAGAACGCAACTGCGCTGATGTCTTCCGTTCTGATATGCGGGTTTTCCAACTGACGCGGTTCGCCGCCGCTTTCGCCTTGATAAGAAGCGTCGGTGGCGATAGTGATAAATCCGGTTACTACCGCCATTTTTTCTGCATACAAACCTGCTGTTTGCTCCTTCACGCCGCCGCCCGGATGCGTAACGACGATTGCCGGATATTTTTTGCTTTCGTCAAATCCTTCGGGAAAATTAATCAAAGCGGACATTGTAATATTTGGATTATTGCTGTTTTTGAAACTTATTTTTTGCGACATAATTTTTGATTGCTCACCTGATTTATCTGGGATTGAATTATGTTGGTCAAAACTAAAGCAGTGTTTGCGAGCAGCAAAAGTTACAACCCATGAAGCACTAAATCAAGTTTTAACTCAGATTGTGACGCATTGTCCCCTAAAAATCTGGCACCCGGACACAAACCCGGTTTCTAAGCACCGAACTACCCTTAACCGAACCGTATTGGCCATGACCGTATCCGCTAGCCATTACAAACGGATTTGATATCACAAGTCTTCAGCTCGATACGCACATGCGATCAGCCGGAGGCTTATAGCTCACAACAAAAGTACAACAAAAGTGTTTAGGTTGGTACTCTACGGATGAGCTCTTTCTTTCTTCGTACATCCATAGGATGGTATCAAGTATTAAAGTTCGTGCCTAGGTAGGACGTGAATAGAGCAAGTGATGCGTCATGATTAACAGAATACTTTAATAAAACACTTTGCAAAAGCAAAGGCAGCCCACTCAAATAGTCACTAAGTGGAGGTCAAAAATATGACGCCCATCGAAAAGAACGATTTAGTTGGACTAGCTCGCGATGTTGATCAGAACCTGCCAGAAGGTTTAGTAGGAAAGGTTTTAGAATGCAAGGAAGATGGTTTTGATGTTCAGTTTCCTCTTCCAGGAGGCAAAGATGTGTATGCCAAAGTGCCAAGGGAAGATATAAACTTTCTAGTCGGAACAAAGCAGCTTGAAAATGAAAATGAAAGTGAAAATTAATTAGTCTCATCTTCAAGGGTAGAGGAATACTCTGCCCTCAAAAATTTGCCTACTGTAGCTGACAAAAGAAGTAAAAACTTGTCGGAGGCGAAGCAATGAAAGCTGATGAACTATTGGCACAATACGCCAAAGGTAGAAGAGATTTTACTGAAGTCAATCTGAGTGAGGTGTTTTTAGAAGGAGTTAATCTGAGTGGAGCAATTTTAGACAGAGCTATTTTGGATGGAGCTGATTTAAGTAGGGTTAATTTAACTCAAGCAAGCTTAATAGAGGCTGACTTAAATGGAGCCAATTTAAATCAGGCAAATCTCACAAAAGCTAATTTGAGTGGAGCTATTCTAGATGGAGCAATTCTAGAAGGAGCTATTTTGGATGGTGCTAATTTAAATCAAGCTGACTTGACGATCGCAAAGTTAATTGGTACTAACTTGCGTGAAGCGGAGTTACAGTCCGCCAACCTGAATGCAGTTTCTTTAAATGAAGCAAATCTCAGTCGTGCTGACTTAGCTAAAGCAGATTTAAGCCAAGCAGATCTGAGCAATGCGGAACTCAACGAAACCAATCTGAACCAAACCAACTTGAATAATGCAAATCTAGAAGGAACAATCCTGGACGAAGATAAAGACTGAGTTTTGACAAGAATAACAAGAAACATTTGGTAGATATTATCAGTCAGAATCTCCAAATTCTTTCAAAACTCGCTCATGTCTGAATCTGCCCAAGGCATTCCAGGATTGCCCGATTTGACGCATCCTACCGAACTCATCCAATTTGGAACGCATCTACTCAAAGCTTCACTATTATTAGTATTCTTGGTTTTAGCTCTGGGAATTGCAATTGCTCTGTTGAGCTTTGCCCTACGTCGAAATCAACAACAGCAAGAAATTTTGATTGGAGAGTGGGCAGTTAGTTACTCTCAACTATTGCGGGGATTACAGCATTTTACTCTGGTGTTAATTTTGCTGGTGGGAGGATTTTTTCTTTGTTCAACTTTGAGCAATCGTTATCATCATTGGGAACAGGCGAAGGTGGCTCAAGTCGCCCAGAGTGTTGCTGGTGAAAGGTTAGAACAAATAGCGCCTCAAATACGATACATTACCGAAGAGCCATATGTATACACCACTCAAGTGAATGGCAAAATAATTAAGGTAAATGAGAAACGGAAAATCAGCCGTTTTTTAACATTAAGTGGTTCGCAAATTCAAGTTAAAATCGACCAAAGCCCAGATGTTCAAGGTCGTCGCGCAATTTATAAGATAGACTATACTGCCGACTATAAAGTTATTAACCAACTTAAAGATATTAAGAGTTTTTTCTTTGAAGCACCGCCACCAATTGGTTACTCTTTATTACAAAGCTACAAAGTAGAGCGTGACGGTACTAGACTTTCACAAACAAATCCTGGTGACTATGGCTTTCCTTTTCAACTACAACCAACAGAAGAAACAAGTCTCAGAGTCACTTATAAGGCACAAGGAGGACCACGCTGGGTTTATAGTTCCAATGGACAGTTACTTTCTAACTTCCGCTTGGTGGCGATCGCCAACTTCCCTGGAGCAGATTTTGCTAGCGGTATTGTACCTAATGAGATTAAAAACGACAGACAGGGAACTCAATTTACTTGGGTATTTGATGACAATGTTTCAGTCAAAAACCCATTTGGAGTATACACTTACACTGACCCTGTTCGTCATACTGGTGTCCTACCTCGACTGTTATTGCTAGCACCGACAATATTTTTATGGTGGATATTGCTGCTGTATTTCTCACTACCGATGAACTTGACAAATGTGACAATTGCAGGTACTGTTTTCTTTGCCTGTTTATTGAGTTTGACTTATCTCAGTCGCTTCATAAATTCTCAGCTAGCTTGGACTCTCATTTCTTTTGTCTTGTTAGCGTTGACATGGGGTTTAGGGTCAAAAAATCGCAGTGTTTCTTTAGCAGCTCTCATCTGTACAATTGCTGGCGCTGTGCTACCTGTTTTTGGATTATTAGTACCATTTAGTGGTCTTACACTCAGTCTTGCAGGTTTGCTTTCAGTTATTTGGCTTGCAGTCCGTCATTGGTACGATTTGTATAGATTAAAACCAGAAAGCCGTAGATAATCAGGTCTTTTTTATTGCACTTTTTCCGTTACATTCATAATCAAGAAATTTTTGTAATTGCTTAACTGACAATCAAACAACAAAAAAACCCAACCCGTGTCTCATGGGGTTAGGTTTTGAGTGCTTGATGTTAATGCCATATCTATACTAAAAATTCCACGCAGCAATTTCATCGGACTAAAGTCATGAGCAGATGTGACAAAAGTACCAATTGTGAGGGGGATGATTGCTGAATCATCCCCCATATAATCTTTGTACGATTATTAGATAGCACTAGTTCCCTGAGAACAGATATTACTCAGCTATATTCACCAAACCTGGAACTTGTGAATCAGCCAATGTTGGTGCTGTAAATATAAGAGAATATAAACTTGTAGGTTGCTGTCGAGCGACAACTGGTAGAACTTGACGGGCATGAGTTGCGACTTGCATAGTTTTCACATCGTATGCTTGTGTCGCCAATTTAGGATACAAACCGATACCGATGATGGGAATTATCAAACAAGCAGTGATGAACAGTTCGCGTGGTTTAACATCCAGAACCACTGCATCCAGGACTAAATCTTCATTTTGCTGACCGTAGAACACTGCGCGCAGCATTGATAATAAGTAAATCGGAGTCAGAATCACACCAACAGCCGAGAGCAACACGACGACAACCTTAAAGCTTGAGCTGTAAACATCGCTTGTAGCAATACCGAGAAAAACCATCAATTCACCAACAAAACCACTCATCCCTGGTAACGCTAGAGAAGCCATTGCACCTGCTGTGAACAAAGCAAAGGTTTTGGGCATGACTTTTGCTATGCCCCCCATTTTGTCCATCATTAAAGTGTGAGTGCGCTCGTAAGTCACACCAGCGAGGAAGAACAAGCTTGCAGCAATCAATCCATGAGAAATCATCTGCAGCATTGCGCCGTTGATGCCCAAGTCTGTGTAGGAGGCAATACCAATCAGAACAAACCCCATGTGAGCAACTGACGAATAAGCCAAGCGCCGCTTCAGATTCGTTTGAGCAAAGGCACAGCAAGCACCGTAGACAATATTCACAACACCTAAAATTGCTAGCACTGGAGCAAAGTAAACATGAGCGTCGGGTAACATCTCCACGTTGATGCGGATGAGTGCATAACCGCCCATCTTTAACAAAACACCAGCCAAAATCATCGAACCAGGTGCTGGGGCTTCACCATGAGCATCAGGTAACCAAGTGTGCAAAGGGAAAATCGGCAGCTTGACACCAAAAGCAATCAAGAAGCATACATAAACTAGGAGTTCAAACGCTTTGGGATATTCCTTCATTCCCAGAGTTGCCATATCGAAGGTAACGTTGTCTCCTGAGAATGCCATTGCAAAGCCCGCTACCAAAATAAATATTGAAGCAGCAGCAGTGTAGAGAATAAACTTGGTTGCTGCATAGCGGCGCTTTTCTCCTCCCCAGATAGAAATCAGCAAGTACACAGGTACCAACTCGATTTCCCACATTAGGAAGAACAACAGCAAATCCTGGGCAACAAACACGCCAATTTGAGCGCTGTACATCGCCAGCATCAAACCATAAAACAAACGCGGCTTGTTAGTAACCTTCCAAGCCGCGAATACTGCGAGTGTGTTAATCAAGCCTGTCAACAGTATCAACGGCATCGATAAACCGTCAACCGCTACAGACCAATTCAAACCTATCTGAGGAATCCAAGAATATTTTTCAACAAGTTGGAATGCGGAACTTTGAAAATCGTAGTCATCCCAAAAGGCGTAAATCATCAAAGCAAAGTCCGCGATCGCAACCCCCAAAGCATACCACCGAACAGCTCTGCCTTCTTTATCTGGGATAAAGGGGATGGCTGTAGCAGCCAATATTGGCAAAAGAATTATGGTCGTTAACCAAGGAAAATCAATAGTATTCATCACTGACAATCACTTTACGTTTTTCTTTTTAATTACATTATATTAAGCAATTCATAGTTTTGTGAACGTCCTTTCTCTATCAAAATCAAATCTTTAGCATTGATAGGAATAAATACTTATTTTGTTAGCTCAAATCTATTCTAATTGTAAAGTTTTGCTAAGTCAACAAAAAACGGTGGCTGTTGCCACCGTCACAAATTATTATATAAAATCTGCCTAAAGAAGGTGATCTGGCAAGGAGAGTTCTCACTACTTAAACCAAAAGAGAGATAAAGTTACCCTTAGCTATCTCAAACGATACGGTTGACACCTAACAAAACATCTCAATTTCAGAAAATGTTAGACACCGAAATCGTCTGACACCAATGTTGCACACACTTCAAAGACGTGTACTTATGTTGCAAGTTTCCCAAAAAAAAGTCCGAACTTGGTGTCAGGATGAAGAAAAATTCACGCATTATTTCCTTGAATTGATTGTGCTCCTTGAGTATCAACACAGAGCGATCGCACCTCTGCTTTTATGCCCTCCTTTATCCAAGCAGCTGTCATCGCTTGCGCCACAGCTTCACAATGAGTATTATCCGTTAAAGCCAACAGCGTTGGACCTGCACCACTAATCACCATTCCATAAGCACCAGCCCCAACAGCCGCAGAATGCACAGCATCGTAACCTCGAATCAATACTTTGCGATAAGGCTGATGCAACCTATCTTGCAAAGCAGCCCTCAACCAATCACCCCTACCAGTTTCCAAACCACGCAACAACAACCCCAGATGCGCCGCATTAAAAATTGCATCTGCACGACTCACCTCAGTAGGTAAAACCTGGCGCGCCTCCTTCGTCGAAAGCTCAAAATCTGGAATCGCCACCACTGGTACAATCTCCTCACACCAAAGAACCTCACAAATCTCCCAACTCTTTTCTTCGCGTTCTTTGTGTCTTTGCGGTTCGTTTCTTACCCCCGTCGCCGCCAACCGACATCCTCCCAACAAAGCTGGTACCACATTATCCGGATGTCCTTCTAGGGCGATCGCCAACTCCATCACTTGCAGCTGACTCAAAGGTTCCCCTGCCAGCAAATTGGCACCAACCAACCCACCAACAATTGCTGTCGCAGAACTTCCCAAACCCCGTGCCAGTGGAACACCAAGATGAATCTCGATGTCTACAGGTGGCGGTGTTTGTTCTATGTGTTGATAAAACTTTACAAAAGCTTGATAGAGTAAATTACCTTCATCAGTAACAACTTTTTCAGCCTCCGCACCCGTGACATTAATTTTCACTTTCTCTTGTTCAGTGCGAGTGAACTGAAACTTATTGTACAGCGTCAGAGCCGCACCAATACAATCAAAACCTGGTCCTAAATTAGCAGTTGTCGCTGGAACAGTAATAGATACAGAAGAAATAACAGACATTTGTGAATGAAAACTAATTAATCAATCAGCATCCCATGTAATTGATTAATTTGCTCAGCTGTCATTCCATCTAAACGTAATATGGTACACCAGCTCGTCTTTTTGCCATCCAGTGTTTCGTAACCACCAATATCGCGAGTGTTATAACAACCTTCCAGCACCAACAATTTTTGCAGGGGTTCGGGTGAACTCATGAAAATTTTCCTTCATATCGCTGTTGACTCTGCCCTTACAGGAGGGTGTGTACTAGAAACAGTCACGGGCATGAGGCAAGAAACTATGAAACTGGGAGCTATCAATCACATAGCCTTAAGTGTATCTAATTTAGAGCGTTCAGAGTCTTTCTACAACGCGCTACTTGGATTCCTTGGCTATGAACAGGGAGAAAAAACACCGCAGTTAATACTCTGGGCAAGTCCTAATGGTGTCATAACTATTTCTCCGTCTCATCCGGAATCACCTAATCAAAAGCATGATCGCTATTCTCCGGGGTTGCATCATCTTGCTTTTAGTGCGGATAGTCGAGAAGATGTGGACCAGCTGTATAAGTATTTGTTAGAACAAAGAGTAGAAATTCTAGATCCTCCTGCTGAATACGATTATTTGCCAGGTTACTATGCTTTGTTCTTTTTAGATCCAGATGGCATCAAGCTGGAACTAACACACACTCCCAATTGGCCCCCAGAACTGTAGTGAGACAAGAGGCGAAAAGATGCTGAAAATTGGCGACTTTTCCAAACTCAGCCATGTGACAGTCAAAGCACTGCGGCTATACGACCAACTGGGACTACTCAAACCAAGCTATGTAGACCACTTTACCGGATATCGGTACTATTAGGCTGACCAGTTACCTCGACTGAACCGTATTTTAGCATTCAAAGACTTGGGTTTTTCTCTTGAGCAGATTGCCAAGCTGCTAGATGAGAATTTGCCAGCAGCAGAAATTCGTGGAATGCTGCGAATCAAGCAAGCGGAACTTCAGCGGTTAGTTGAGGAAGAACAGGCGCGGCTATTACGTGTAGAAGCAAAACTTAAACAGATTGAACAGGAGGATACTATGGCTAATTACGAAATTGTACTGAAAAAAGAAAGTTCAATCAAAGTTGCATCAATACGAGAAATATTACCAGATTTTTCCAGTATAGGGCGGCTATACGATGAGTTATTAGAGTATTTCAAGCAACATGGAGTTGAAGAGGGTAGTTATTGTGCTGCCATCTGGCACGATCCGGAATACAAAGAGTTTAATGTGGATGGCGAAGCAGTGATATCAATTGAGGGTGAACTACCCAGTACAGAACGCTTGAAAGTGTACGAATTACCAGGCGTAGAAAAAATGGCTTGTGTAGTCCATCATGGTAGCTATAACACCATAGAAAAAGCGTATGCTGCTTTACCTGCTTGGATTGAAGCTAATGGCTATAAAATCATCGGTTCTAACCGCGAGGTTTATATTATTGGAGGAAACGAACAGGACAATGAGTCATACGTGACAGAAGTCCAGTTTCCCATAACCAAAGCATAAGGAACCAGACGTAGAGGTGCGACATTCTTCACCAATGTGAGGTTGGGGAGGAGAATAACAAAAAAATTTTTCCCATCCCCTTTGAATAAAAGATTTTTGTTATGGTAAATTCATAAAAGATAAAAAAATTAACGGACTAGAAATGATTCTAGTCCGAAAAAAAGCGGGCTAACCGCTATTAACTTGGTTAACCCGTGCAGCTTTGGGAACGCGCAGAAATATGACTATTGCAATACCAACTTAACGTTGGCATTTTGCAGGCCGCGTTGCTTCACTTCTGCCAGGGTCTTGTTAACGGCATACTTTTGGTTGATTGAGTTGATTAACTCGGTTTGGTTGTGCTTCTTAGCAACACCCCACAGGTCTGCGATCAGGTCGAAGGAACCGTCGCTGTTACGAGACCAACCGAGGTCATACTCGCCTTCCAAAACTGCAACGATGTCGGAACGAACACGCTGACCATTGTAGCCACGAACATCAGCCTCGGTCTTAACAGAGATACCTAGATCGCGCAGGGAAGACTTAAGGATTTCTGCATCGGTGATTTTGGTACGCAGAGTGCTAAAGTGAGACATTTGGGTTTCCTCCAATGAGAAAGTAGAGAAAAAGACAACGGTTTGTTTTAAGCGAAGCCGCGTTTACCTAGACGCGGTTTTTTCATAACTGCTAGCTTTATGGTGCTAGCCTTTCCCCCTGTGGTAGCAGGAGAAAGCTTTTAGAACTCCATTCGCTGATACTC
Organism: Brasilonema sp. UFV-L1; assembly: GCF_012912105.1. GTDB lineage: Bacteria > Cyanobacteriota > Cyanobacteriia > Cyanobacteriales > Nostocaceae > Brasilonema. The sequence goes on along the minus strand of NZ_QMEA01000020.1, from coordinate 72,744 downwards.
AGCAACGGAGGATGCGGCTGGTCTTGCTCGTTGTCTAGCCCAATCTCTTAGGGCTGTCACTTGTTCTTGCATCGTACGAGACAACGGCAGTGTTGCTTTAATCGCCGCAATAATATCTAATTGTGTGAACTCCCGATCTTGGGCAAAAGCTTCGTACATTGCCGCAACAATCGCTTGTTCAATTTCTGCCCCGGAAAATCCTTCAGACATCTTAGAGAGCTGTTCTAGGTCAAATCGCGAGATGTCTTCCCGGCGCTTAGACAGGTGTATTGTGAAAATATCCTGCCGCTCTTCAGGGGTGGGCAGATCCACAAAGAAAATCTCATCAAAGCGACCTTTCCTCAAAAATTCGCCAGGTAGGCGTTCAACTCGGTTTGCTGTTGCCATGACAAACACTGGCGATTTCTTTTCTTGCATCCAGGTGAGGAAAGAGCCGAATATCCGGCTGGAAGTACCACCATCAGAATCTCCAGAACCAGCACTTCCAGCAAAGGATTTATCTAATTCATCAATAAACAGAATGGCTGGTGAAATAGATTCTGCTGTTTTTAGGGCATTACGTAAATTTGCTTCTGAACGTCCTACCATTGAGCCATCATACACTCGCCCCATATCTAACCGCAGTAGTGGTAAACCCCACAGCCGAGAGGTCGTTTTGGCAATTAAAGACTTTCCACAACCTGGAACTCCCAAAATCAGCATCCCTTTTGGTTGAGGTAATCCATATTCACGCGCTCTCTCTGTAAAGGCGTTAGAGCGTTGCTTTAGCCACTTCTTTAACTCTTCTAAGCCACCAACAGCATCAATGGTTGCGTCTTCTTCTATGTATTCTAATATACCATTACGCCGAATTAGCTGCTTTTTCTCGGATAAGACTATGTCTACTTCATCTTCCGTCAGACGCCCTGTCGTGACCTGTGCCTTACGGTAGACTTTTTCAGCTTCATCTTTAGTTAATCCTAAAGCAGCCCTCAACAGCTTTTCACGCGCCTCTGTCGCTAGCCGTCGCCCACGGTTTTGCTCCAGATGACTAGATAGAACTTTATTTAAATCGCCCATGTCTGGAAGCGGGAAATCAAGAACGACTACTTCCTTCTCCAGTTCAATTGGGACCTGCTGCATCGGTGACATCAAGATAATATTCTTCTGCGACCCCTTAAAGCTAGCGATCGCATCACGTAATGACCTTGTTGTCGCTGGCGCATCTATAAATGGATGTAAATCTTTAAGAATAAATATACCTGGTTCTCTCTGCCGAATGATCCACTCAATTGCCGCTTCCGGAGAAACGGTATTATGTTGAGTTACATTCCGGGGTTGACCATACTCTACGATGCCGTGAGTGACTGTCCACACATATACTTTTCGCTGAGGCTTTGACGATTGAGCGATTGTAGAAATTGCCTGCTCAGCCCGCTCTTCCTCGGAGGTCACAAGGTAGATTATAGGGTATTGAGCTTGAATGAGGATGTTGAGCTCTTCTTTCATACATCGACCTACTTGGGACCTTTACAGACAGTACAGACATCGCTTTGTTGTGCAAAGATGAGAGAAATATGAATTTGAGATTCATAATTCCTATTTAGCAGGGAACTAATTCTTCCTTACTTTTTTGGTTCGTCTCATCCCGATTTCTTTCATCAATGGGAAGGCGTTCTTCTTGTTGTTGACCAATCACTCCGGGCTGTTGACCCAAGGTGACCAATTCCCCATCTCGCAACACTACTGAGCTTTCGCAAGCTGGGCAGGAATAAACTTTGTGAGTTCTTCCATACGACTCTTCCACCATTTCTTCTACTAATTCCGAATTTGCCAAATAGAAGTCAAGGGCACGTTCAGCTAACTCTGACATCGGTTCGGAGTCAATTGCCGAACGAATCTTCAACTTTCTGTGCAGTTCTGGCGACAGATACAATGTAACCTTTTGCTTAGCTTGCATATTACTCTTTAACGGTCTTACCCGGGTATGTATATCACGATATCGGACATCCTATTGCTTGTCAAGACGGTAAAACGTTTTGACGGCATTATTGTTACATTTGTTAATGTAAGGTTTCAATTCAACTCACGCGTCCTTGTTAAATCCCGATATCGGAAAGATTGAGAATTCTCTTTTGACTTTTTAATTGTTAAGCGACCTCCCCATCTTTCATGATTAGAAGGGACACAAACCTGATAGATTTAGCTATCAGCGAGTAAAAACTGGTGAAAATGAAAGTCCTGGTTATTGGTGGCGATGGGTATTGCGGTTGGGCAACCGCACTTTACCTTTCAAATCGCGGCTATGAAGTTGGTATTTTAGATAGTTTAGTGCGCCGGCACTGGGATAACGAACTGGGGGTGCAAACTCTCACCCCAATCGCGCCAATTCAGCAACGAATACAGCGCTGGCGAGATTTGACAGGCAAATCTATCGACCTCTTTATTGGCGATATTACTAATTACGAATTTTTGAGTAAGGCGCTGCACACATTCTCGCCAGAAGCAATTGTGCATTTTGGTGAACAACGTTCAGCACCTTTTTCAATGATTGATCGTGAACATGCAGTTCTGACTCAAGTGAACAACGTAGTTGGTACGTTGAACTTACTGTATGCGATGCGGGAAGATTTCCCTAACTGTCACTTGGTCAAACTGGGCACAATGGGTGAATACGGCACACCCAACATCGATATTGAAGAAGGATACATTACTGTAGAACACAACGGGCGTAAAGATACCCTACCTTATCCCAAGCAGCCCGGTTCAATGTATCACTTAAGCAAAGTCCATGACAGTCACAATATTCACTTTGCTTGTCGGATTTGGGGATTAAGAGCAACAGATTTGAATCAAGGCGTTGTCTACGGTGTTTTAACCGAAGAGACAGGGATGGACGAACTGTTGATTAACCGCCTTGATTACGATGGGGTATTTGGAACTGCGCTAAACCGTTTCTGTATTCAAGCAGCAATCGGTCATCCGCTGACTGTTTACGGTAAAGGTGGGCAAACTCGAGGATTTTTAGATATTCGAGATACAGTGCGATGTGTCGAGATTGCGATTGCCAACCCAGCGCAATCTGGAGAATTCCGTGTGTTTAACCAATTTACCGAACAATTTAGCGTAGGTGACTTGGCGATGATGGTGAAAAAAGCTGGATTAGCAATGGGATTAAATGTTGAAATCAATCATTTAGATAATCCCAGAGTTGAGAGAGAAGAACATTACTACAACGCCAAAAACACGAGATTGTTGGATCTTGGGTTGCAGCCCCACTATCTATCTGATTCTCTACTCGATTCTCTGTTGAACTTTGCGACTAAGTACCAGCATCAAGTTGATCACAATCAAATTCTGCCCAAAGTCTCTTGGCGGAAAAATTAAGTAAATTCTGTCCCAAGACTGCTGGCTCATGATCTGTATAAAATATAGTCGTCATATTGTTGCCCAGTATGACGACTATATTTTTAGAAGGATGAAGGATGAAATACCCATTCTTGACTTGATGCTTGATACTTCAAACCTTTGCCTTCATTTCATACTTCATACTTCGCTTTTTCTAACACACTTATTTATGCGAATCGCCCTGTTTACCGAAACCTTTCTACCCAAGGTTGATGGAATTGTAACACGTCTAAGTCATACCATTGACCATCTTCAGCGTAATGGTAACCAAGTTTTAGTTGTTGCCCCGGATGGTGGCATTTTTGAGTATAAAGGAGCTAGAGTATATGGTGTCTCGGGTTTCTCCTTGCCACTGTATCCAGAGTTAAAAATGGCACTACCTCGTCCAGCAATTGGTCAAACCTTAGAGGAGTTTAAGCCAGATATCATTCATGTGGTGAATCCAGCAGTCTTGGGACTAGCTGGTATATTTTATAGCAAATATTTGAATGTTCCCTTGGTTGCATCTTATCATACTCACCTGCCTCAGTATCTTCAGCATTACGGTTTAGGAATGCTGGAAGGATTATTGTGGGAACTACTGAAGGTCGGTCACAATCAAGCAGCTTTAAATTTGTGTACTTCCACGGCGATGATGCAAGAATTGATAGCACACGGTATTGAAAGGGTGGATCTATGGCAAAGAGGGGTGGATACGGAATCGTTTCATCCTGATAACGTATGCCACCACATGCGATCGCGCCTGTCACAAAATCACCCCGATAGCCCATTGTTACTGTACGTAGGGCGTCTTTCCGCCGAAAAAGAAATTGAGCGTATCAAACCAATCTTAGAAGCTATTCCCAAAGCACGGCTAGCATTAGTAGGAGATGGTCCCCATCGTCAAGCGTTAGAAAAACACTTTGCTGGAACAAATACCCATTTTGTTGGGTACCTTGTTGGTAAAGAATTAGCCTCTGCCTTTGCGAGTGCTGACGCGTTTATTTTTCCTTCTCGGACAGAGACACTAGGATTAGTTCTCCTAGAAGCTATGGCAGCTGGATGTCCAGTTGTTGCAGCCCGTTCCGGTGGCATTCCTGATATTGTGACAGATGGAGTGAATGGATATCTTTTTGAGCCAGAAGTAGACGTTCAAAGTGCCATTGATGCAACTCAAGGTCTTCTGAAACAGCAACAAGAACGAGAAACTATCCGTCAAAACGCGCGTCGGGAAGCAGAACGTTGGGGATGGGCTGCTGCTACACGTCAGCTACAAACCTACTATCAAAAGGTGATTTATTCTGAATTGCCAAAGGTGGCATAGGGATTGTCAGTTGTTAGTTATCGGTGAGCCAGTTCACAGTCAGGGAGGCAGCGCTATACAGTTCTTGTTTCCCGCGCCTTGGCGACTGGTTCTCCCGTTGGCATGTCTTTCCCCCCTCTGCCCCTCATCCCCTTTGGAGACTCCCCCGTCCAACACCAAAATCCTTCGCCCTCGGCGACTGACGTTTTCCCTGCGTAGGTAATAAACATGCTAGGAACACAAAACAACGTGAGCAAGCCAGACGCAATAACTCAAAGTATCCTGAATGTACAAGGCATGGCATCTAACAGCTTGTACAACACCGGTGTATATCTGAGCCGTCAGCAATATTTTGAAAACGTTTCTACACATGAATTCCACGGCTTGAAGCTGTGGGTACGTCAAAACTTACAATACAATCTACAATCCCCATGACACTCCTAGATCCTGGTAGCGTCCTGGCTACATTAACTGAACTGACTCAAGTTAATCGCACTCACTCCTTACTGTATCGTGTAAAAAACCTTTCTGTTAACGAATTTGTTTGTTTACTCGACTTCATCACAGCCGAGTTTCAGCAGTTTCTCAGAGCCATCGAATTAATTAATAATGAAGCTCTAGAAACCATGCTGGAAAAGGTATTGGAGGCAATTACACTCAAAATTGGTCAAATTTTACAAGCTGAACACACCACAATTTTTTTAGTTGATTATGACAAAGGTCAGTTGTGGTCAAAAATTCCTCAAGATAATACCCAAAAAGCTATAGAAATTCGTACTCCAATCACCATTGGTATCCCCGGTCATGTTGCGAGTACAGGTCAATGTTTGAATATATCTGATACCTCTACTCATCCCCTTTTTAGCCCGGAATTAGAAAAACAAATGGGCTATAAGTTTCGCAATATATTATGTATGCCTGTTTTGAGCAGTAAAAATCAGGTTGTAGCGGTCGTGCAACTGGCAAATAAAGCTGGGAGTTTTCCGTTTAATTATGAAGATGAAGTACACTTTCGGGATTTTGCTTCTTCTATAGGCATAATCTTGGAAAGTTGTCAATCTTTCTATGTTGCTGCTCGCAATCAACGAGGTGCAACTGCTCTTTTACGAGCAACTCAAACTTTGGGACAAAGTTTAGATCTCGAAGCAACTTTGCAAATAGTCATGGAACAAGCCCGAATTTTGATGCAAGCAGACCGCAGCACTCTATTTTTACATCGTAAAGAAATGGGGGAACTTTGGACAAAGGTAGCATCTGCAGATGGTAAAACGACGATGGAAATCCGTATGCCCGCGAACAAGGGAATTGTAGGTTACGTAGCATCTACTGGTGAAGCACTGAATATTCCCGATGCTTACAAAGATCCACGTTTTGACCCCACGACAGACCAAAAGACAGGGTATATGACCCGCAATATCCTGTGTTTGCCAGTTTTTAATTCAGCAAATGAATTGATTGGCGTAACGCAGTTGATTAATAAGCATAAAGGTAGTTTTTTTACCGCATCGGATGAAGAATTTATGCGGGCTTTTAATATTCAAGCAGGGATTGCTCTAGAAAATGCCCGCTTATTTGAAAATGTTTTATTAGAAAAACAGTATCAAAAAGATATTCTACAAAGTCTTTCCGATGCCGTTATTTCTACGGATATGGAAGGGAAGATTGTTACAATTAATGATGCCGCGTTACAGCTTTTAGGTTGTCCGTTGGGAGATGCAAACGCAAAAAATAACAAGTATCTTTGGGAACAAAACTTGATTGGTCGCTTCGTGTGGGAAGTTGTGCCAATTGATAATCTGCAACTGCGGCTACAAGATAGTTTAAAAACTGGGGCAAAACATTATGTCCCAGAGCAAAGTTTAATGATAGGACAATATGTAGAGACGTTATATGTCAAGTCTTTGCAGGACGCACCTGTTTACATTTTGGCAATACGCGATCGCACGAACCCAGACGTTTTCATTCCTTGGAATCAACCTCTGACACCTCGTTTGGCGTTGCTTGATGCAAACAATGTTCTGAAAATCGAACGCAGCATTAACCTTACCGTCAACCCCTTAACAAACCCAGAAGGTGGGGTAAGAGGTGGTTTGGTCGTACTGGAAGACATCAGTCAGGAAAAACGCATGAAAACGACTATGTACCGGTACCTGACTCCCCGAGTTGCAGAACAAGTCATGGCATTAGGGGAAGATGCTTTAATGGTGGGCGAACGTAAAGAGGTTACTATCTTGTTTTCTGATATTAGAGGTTATACCACCTTAACAGAAAATCTCGGTGCTGCTGAAGTGGTTTCCTTGCTGAATCAGTATTTTGAAACAATGGTCGAAGCAGTTTTTAACCATGAAGGCACTTTAGATAAGTTTATTGGTGATGCTTTGATGGCAGTGTTTGGTGCCCCATTACCGTTAACCGATAATCATGCTTGGAGGGCAATTCAGTCGGCGTTGGAAATGCGAAAACGACTCGCAGAATTTAATCGACCACGAATGGTCCAGAAACAACCACAAATTCATATTGGCATTGGAATTAGTTCCGGAGAAGTCGTTTCTGGCAATATTGGTTCCCGAAGACGAATGGACTACACCGTAATCGGAGATGGAGTCAATTTGAGTTCGCGCTTAGAAGGAGTCACGAAAGAATACGGCTGTGATATCATTTTAAGTGAATTTACGTACCAATTGTGCCGTGACCTGATTTGGGTGCGCGAGTTGGATAAAATAAGAGTGAAAGGGAAACTCCAAGCAGTCAATATCTACGAGTTGATAGGCGATCGCCACACTCCTTTAGATGATAACACTCAAGAATTTTTATCCCATTACCAAAATGGGCGTACTGCTTACTTATCACGCAATTTCCAGTACGCGATCGCCTGCTTTAAAGCCGCCAAAAAAATTCGACCCAAAGACCAAGCCGTTGATATCCACTTAGAACGTTCTCGTAATTATCTTAACCATCCTCCCAGTCTTTCTTGGGATGGTGTATACAGTATGCTGACAAAGTAATCCAAAGTCATCAACAAACTTGGATATGAATTGTCAATTATGAATTCCTAACCGGAATACTCTCATTCATCATTCGTGACTTATTGACTGTTCCCCTGATCATTCTTAAAAGGATCTTCACCAATTCCTAGTTGTTTTTTCGAGCGCTTTATGTTCTTCCAAAGCTCCTTAATTTGATCGTAGGCTTGCTCTGGTGGTATTTTCCCTGCTGTTTCTAAGTTACAAATGTAACTTATTTTCTGCGCAAATTCCTGCAAGTTAGCATTGAAAACCAGGTTTTCTGGTTTGACCTGACCATAGTAGCGACCACGAGGATAGAGAAAATCGTCTTTATTTACCATTGTTCTCTCCATTGACTTAATCCCCCCTGTTTTCGGCTCCAAAAGATAGCTCGTAACCTCTGTTGAGTTTCCTTTGGTTGCTCACTAAATTCTTGTGCCTTTAACCGAATCATTGCGTTTAACTTAAACGAAAATTACCGGATAGAATGTCATCTTTTTTTCTTTTCGAGATTTCATTCTAACATTTAGACAGCTAAAATTTATGAGCCATTATTGTATATTTTTATACACATCACTCGCATCTTTTTTGTCATCTAAAGACAACCATCTTAATCTTAGAGGATGTTTGAAAAGTCCGAGAAAGTATAATTTTGTCATTCTGGAGCGCGCAGCGGGCAAGGGAGGGCAGTGGAGCAAAGCGGAACGTTAGCGCAGCGTGGACAAGAGGACATAGAATCTAGGATTTTGGGCATATACTGAGATGTTTCACTCCGCTTTGCTGCGTTCAACATGACATAGAACAACCCTTTTAAAACATCCTCTTAAAATCAGCATAGATCCGGGTGCGTATCTCATTTGTCTGTTACTAATGACTAATAGCTAATGACTAGAGATAAAATGATTAAGCCGCAAACCATAAAAGCGGTCCATTACTGATAACTTTACCTTTCGCCATGTCTATTCAAACAAGAGTATACGAGGGCAAAGCTAAAATCCTCTATACGACGGAGGAGCCTAATATCTTATTAGCTGATTTTAAAGACGATGCAACTGCCTTTAATGCTCAAAAGCGAGGATTGATACAGAATAAAGGAACTTTTAATTGTAGCATTTCCAGTAAATTATTTCAACAACTGGAAGCACATGGCATAAAGACTCATTATATAGACAGCCCTAGTCCTCATCAGATGCGGGTAAAGGCATTGAAGATTTTGCCCCTAGAAGTCGTTGTTAGAAACATTGCGGCTGGGAGTCTTTGCCAACAAACAGGATTAGCACTGGGTACTGTGCTAAAACAGCCATTGGTCGAGTTTTATTACAAAAATGATCAACTTGGAGATCCATTGTTAACACGCGATCGCCTTTTCCTGTTGGAACTAGCGACTGTGGAACAAGTGGATAGTATTACCCATCTAGCATTACAAATCAACAAGTTTCTCTGTGACTTTTTCGGGCGGTGCGACATTACCTTAGTAGACTTCAAACTGGAGTTTGGCTTGGACGCACAACAACAATTGCTATTAGCAGATGAAATTAGCCCTGATACTTGTCGCTTGTGGGACAACTCCAAAGGAGATGATCCGAATCTGCGGGTACTTGACAAAGATCGTTTCCGTCGAGATTTGGGAAATGTAGAAAATGCGTACCAGGAGGTTTTACAACGAGTACTCAAAGCTGTAGAAAGCACTTGATGCTACGGAGGTATTGGAGACTCTTGACTGGGAACTAGGTTATCCCCAATCCTTCATCGGTGATCCCCAATTCCTCAGACTTCTGGTAAAAAGGAAAAGCAAATGAGTTTTATTCAGTTTTGTCTTTTGTCATTTGCCTGATAAAGGTAAATTGCAAAAGTAGGAATGTAATTTTTGCATAACCTTTGCTCGAAAGCATGATTGCCTTGTGATGGTGTGTGGATGTGAAGAGGAATCTAAAGAAAATGCGCTTATCTCCCGTTTTAGTCACAGTTGTGGCGATTTCGTCCCCTTTTGGTAGTTTACTGAGTGCAAATGCACAAACCCCCAATAGTTCAAACTCAAACCAGACAGCAGAGGTTTTGAAACCCACAGCTCATCAGGAGCATCAAGTTGTCGGGATTTTTCCAGCTTCAGCATCTGTGGCAAAACCGGAAGTCATAGTGCCAAGTTTCACAGAAAAGTCAGTGACAACACAACCCCTCAACAGTGTTCAGCAGACAGCAGAGGCTTTAAAACCTTTAACTAGTCAACAGTACAAAGCTGCAACCGGATTTCCAACTTTAGCAGCACAAAAGTCAGTGACAATACAACCTCTCAAGAGTTTTCAGCAGACAGCAGAGGCTTTAAAACCTTTAACCAGTCAACAAGCAGCACCAACCGCCACAAAAAAGGTTACACTGCCAAGAAAATCGTCAACAACTGCACAAAATCCGGAAGCAACACCCACACCCGACACTCAACAGCAACAAATATCCCCCGAAGTCCCAAATACGACGCCCGCACCGGGAAATACCAATCAGCTTCCAAGCATTCAACAACAAACACCCGTTCCAAATAATCAACAGCAGCAGATACCAACCCAAACTCCTAATACTCCCACCACGCCAGATAACACCAATCAACCAGAAGCTCAACCGGGACAAAATTCTCCCGAAACACCTTCTTTCCCAAGCATTCAACAACAAACACCTGCTCCTGGTAATCAACAGCAGCAGATACCGCCCCAAACTCCTGGTACTCCAACTACACCAGATGGAACCAATGAACCTGGGACTCAACCAACATCTCCACAAATTCCAGGAAGTCCCCAACCAGAACAATCCCCAGAAGCTGCTGAACCCCGCGTGCTAGTTTCTGAAGTTTTCATTAGATCAGAAACTGGTCAACAAATCACGCCAGAACTGGAAGAGCAAATTTATCGAGCAATTCGCACCCAACCAGGACGAACAACAACCCGTTCTCAACTGCAAGAGGATATCAACTCTATCTTCGCCACCGGTTTCTTCTCAAACGTTCAAGCACTACCGGAAGATACTCCTTTGGGAGTACGGGTGAGCTTTGTTGTACGACCCAATCCTGTCTTGACGAAAGTGCAGGTACAAGCAAATCCTGGCACAAATGTACCATCCGTACTACCTGCTAATACTGCGGATGAAATATTCAAAGAGCAGTATGGTAAAATACTGAACCTGCGTGATTTACAAGAAGGTATCAAGCAATTAACTAAACGCTATCAAGACCAAGGTTACGTACTCGCAAACGTGATTGGAGCGCCGCAAGTTTCAGAAAATGGCGTTGTCAACTTGCAAGTCGCAGAAGGGGTAGTCGCAAATATACGAGTACAATTCCGCAATAAAGAAGGTCAGGTGACAAATGATAAGGGAGAACCAATCCGGGGACGGACACAACCTTATATCGTCACAAGAGAACTGGAGTTAAAGCCAGGAAAAATATTTAACAGAAACACAGTGCAAAAAGACTTACAAAGGGTCTTTGGATTAGGACTGTTTGAAGATGTCAATGTTTCTCTTGACCCAGGTACAGACGCCAGTGGGGGCAAAGATCCTAGTAGAGTGGATGTGATCGTTAATGTTGTTGAGCGCAACAGTGGTTCTATTGGAGCTGGTGCTGGTATTAGTTCTGCAAGTGGACTGTTTGGTTCTCTCAGCTATCAGCAGCAAAACCTCAACGGTAGAAATCAAAAATTAGGGGCAGAAATACAACTGGGAACGCGAGATGAATTTTTATTTGACCTGCGCTTTACAGATCCCTGGATAGCAGGTGATCCCTTCCGGACTTCGTATACGGCAAATCTCTTCCGTCGTCGGTCGATTTCCTTAATTTTTGAGGGTGATGATAAAAATATTGAGACTTATAACCCCAATAAACCTGACGACGATGGCGATCGCCCCCGCATCACGCGTTTAGGAGGTGGCGTTAACTTCACCCGTCCCTTGTCCAGAAATCCCTTCGAGAGATCACAATGGACAGCTTCAGCTGGTTTGCAATATCAACGAGTTTCCATCAAAGATGCTGATGGCGATATTAGAAAGATTGGACTACTCGAAGACACAAAGGATCAATTCGTTGAGTTGAGCCAATCTGGAGAAGGTGAAGACGATTTGCTGTTATTGCAACTTGGTGTTGCACGTGACCTGAGAAATAATCCTTTACAACCTACCAAGGGTTCATTCTTCCGCGTTGGTCTTGACCAATCAGTACCGATAGGATTAGGCAATATTTTACTAACCAGGTTGCGGGGTAGCTACAGTCAATACCTCCCTGTCAGCTTTCTGAACTTCAGCAAAGGACCGCAAACCCTTGCTTTTAATCTTCAAGCGGGAACAATTCTCGGTGACTTACCTCCCTACGAAGCTTTCTCTCTTGGTGGTAGCAACTCCGTTCGAGGATATGACGAAGGAGGTTTAGGGAGTGGACGCAGTTTCGTACAAGCATCACTTGAGTATCGGTTCCCAGTTTTCTCAGTCGTCAGTGGCGCACTCTTTTTCGATCTTGGTACCGATTTGGGAAGCGGAACCAAAGCAGCTGAGATACTGAACAAAAGCGGGAGTGGCTACGGCTATGGTATTGGAGTACGGGTACAGTCTCCTTTAGGACCGATTCGTATTGACTACGGTATCAGCGACGATGGAGATAGCCGGATCAATTTTGGTATTGGTGAAAGGTTCTAAGTACTCATTATTAACAGTTATCAGTAAACAGTACACAGTACACAGTACACACAAATCAGCGCTTATGAATAACAAGTACTGATACTGCGCTTCCTTGATAACTGATAACTGATTAGGACTTACGCAAAAACTCTTTTAAACTCTCTTAACTTCGTGCTCTATGCCCTGCGGGCACGCTACGCTAATGCGTCCTTTGCGGTTTATTTTTTCATTATTTTGCGTAAGTCCTGCTGATAACTGATAACTGATTCGGTCATTAGTCATAAGTTAAGACCAATGACTAAGGACAAAGGACAAAAAACAATATGCAACAACACACATTAGCAGCAGAAATCATCCAAACAGGGGTAGGACTGCATAGCGGAGTCACAACCCAAGTTCGGATACGCCCAGATGTAGCAGGAAGTGGACGCTACTTTGTACGTGTAGATTTGCCCGATACTCCAATAATTCCAGCCCAAGTCGCAGCGGTTCATCAAACTGTGCTTTCGACTCAGTTGGGTAAAGAAGAAGCATACGTCCGCACAGTAGAGCATTTACTCGCATCTCTTAGCGCAATGGGAGTTGATAACGCCCGAATTGAAATTGATGGCCCAGAAGTGCCACTTTTAGATGGTTCGGCAAAAGTATGGACAGAGGCGATCGCCCAAGTTGGCTTAACGTCACAAAACTTAACTGAGGATAAAGTTCCCCTAGTTATTGACCAGCCAATTTGGGTACGTCAGGGTGATGCTTTTGTCTGTGCCCTTCCAGCCCCAGAAACTCGTTTTACCTACGGAATTGATTTTGATTTACCAGCAATTGGTAATCAATGGCACAGCTTATTACTTAGTACTAACAAAGTAAACCCTTATTCTAGCTTTGTTACAGACATTGCTCCTGCCCGTACATTTGGTTTACTGCATCAAATCGAACACTTACAGCAAACTGGGTTAATTAAAGGTGGAAGCTTAGAGAATGCACTTGTTTGTGGACCAGAAGGTTGGCTAAATCCGCCATTAAGATTTGCAAATGAGCCAGTACGTCATAAAATCTTGGATCTAGTAGGAGATTTAAGCTTACTTGGAATTTTCCCTTGCGCTCATTTCTTGGCGTATAAAGCCAGCCACAATTTACACATTCAACTGGCACAAAAGATTTTAGATTTTGGATTTTAGATTTTAGATTGGTTCTTAAATCCTAAATCCCAAATCCCAAATCAAAAGGGGGAGGTTCAAACAAGCACCTACGGAAAGAGCAAAAATAGAAGGCAAATAACAGTCTCAATGTCAACCGTTACCGAACAAATCAATACTGTTGTTGATGCTCCCACACCCGCATCTACCAACAATCAGGCAGATGATACAAGCACAAACAAGTCGGACAATAAAATTATCTACTCTGTCGAAGAGATCCAAAAGCTGCTACCTCATCGGTACCCCTTTGCGCTCGTAGACCGGATTATTGAATATGTGCCAGGGAAACGAGCTGTTGGCATTAAAAACGTCACTATCAATGAACCTCATTTTCAAGGTCATTTTCCAGGACGTCCAATTATGCCAGGAGTACTGATTGTAGAAGCAATGGCACAAGTCGGCGGTATTGTTTTAACTCAACTTCCAGAGTTGGAAGGCGGACTCTTTGTCTTTGCTGGTATCGACAAAACTCGCTTCCGACGTCAAGTTGTGCCAGGGGATCAACTGGTTATGACCGTGGAACTGTTGTGGGTAAAACAACGTCGTTTCGGTAAAATGCAAGCGCATGCCGAAGTTGATGGTCACCTGGCTACTGAAGGCGAACTGATGTTTTCCCTCGTATCTTAAAAATTTGCTTTTGTGGTAGAAGCGTGGTAAAGGCATGACCGTGACGTGCCTTTATCAAATCTTGATTCAAACAGTACACAGTACACAGTACACACTGAACAGTGAACAATGAACAGTTATCAATGAACAATGAGCAATCAGCAATGAACAATTATCAAATCGATAACTGATAATTGATAATTGATAATTGATAATTGATACTGCGGGTACTTGATAACTGATAACTGGTAACTGATAAGGATACCAGTAAAATACACAGCCCACAATAGCATTATTATTTGAGTTCTATATTTTCGACACCCTCACACTTGAGTAGCTTACCTGACACTTTCGGCTACTAAATAACTAAATGCTCAGCACTCAAGTTTGTTCTGGAGATGCACCCTTGAAAACGTTAATTCATTCTACAGCTGTCGTTCATCCTGATGCAGAATTGCACCCTACAGTGCAAGTCGGTGCTTATGCTGTCATTGGAGGGCATGTCAAAGTAGGTCCAGAAACCACCATCGGCGCTCATGCTGTACTGGAAGGACCTTTAGAAATTGGGGCACGAAATCAAATTTTTCCGGGAGCGGTTATTGGAATGGAACCCCAAGACCGGAAATATAATGGCGAATTTAGCTGGGTTAAAATCGGAGATGATAATCGCATTCGCGAGTACGTCACGATTAACCGTGCAACTGGTGCGGGTAAAGAAACTCGTATAGGTAACGGTAACTTGCTCATGGCTTACGTCCATGTCGGTCATAATTCTGTGGTAGAAGACAGTGTGACTATTTCTAATTCTGTGGCGATCGCCGGTCACGTTCACATAGAATCACGAGCAGTCATTAGTGGAGTCCTAGGAATTCATCAATTTGTCCATATTGGTAGCTTCGCAATGGTGGGAGGTATGAGTCGCATTGAGCGAGATGTCCCTCCATATATGCTTGTCGAAGGAAATCCATCGCGAATCCGTTCACTAAACCTTGTCGGACTCAAACGCGCTGGTTTTACTCCTGACGAATTTCAAATCCTTAAAAAAGCCTTCCGTATTCTTTATCGTTCTGAGTTGCTTTTCAAGGATTCCTTAGAACAGCTAGAACTCCTGGGTGATACCCAACAATTACAGCATCTACGTCGCTTTTTGCTGCTTTCTCAAATGCCAGGAAGACGTGGCTTAATTCCTGGTAAAGGAAAAGCAGCCGTGAGTGACGAATCATAATTCAGAGTGGGGGAGATGGGGGAGTTAAGGGAGTTAGGGGAGTACTTTCTTCCCCGACTCCCTCCACTTCCCCCACTTCCCCTACTCTCCAATTCCTATTCCTAAATTTATAAATGCGAATATTTATCAGTACTGGTGAAGTTTCTGGCGACCTGCAAGGGTCGCTACTTGTTACTGCACTCAAGCGCCAAGCTGCGGCTGCTGGCTTGGAATTAGAGATTGTGGCGCTGGGTGGCGAAAAAATGGCAAGTGTTGGAGCTATCGTTATAGGTAATACGAGTGAGATTGGCTCGGTTGGGATTTTGGAATCACTGCCTTATGTGTTACCAACACTCAGAATGCAGCGGCAGGCGATCGCCTATCTCAAACAAAATCCACCTGATTTGGTGATACTTATCGACTACATGGGACCAAATTTGGGAATTGGCAATTATGTTCGCCTAAACTTGTCACAAATTCCTATAGTGTACTATATTGCACCTCAAGAGTGGGTTTGGTCCGTTAATTCACGTAACACAAATTTGATTGTTAGTATAACAGACAAGCTGTTAGCTATTTTTCCAGAGGAAGCGCGTTACTTCCAAGAAAAAGGAGCAAAAGTAACTTGGGTAGGACATCCTTTGGTAGATAGAGTCCAAAACTTTCCTAGTCGAGAAGCGGCTCGTGCTAATTTAGGAATTGCGGAAGATGTAATCAGTGTCGCTCTTCTCCCCGCTTCTCGTCGCCAAGAACTCAAACACCTTCTACCTGTCATGTTTCAGGCTGCTCAGGTGATTCAAGCAAAATTACCCCATGTGCATTTTTGGATACCTCTATCTCTGGAAATCTATCGAAAACCTATAGAACAAGCGATACACAGGTATGGTTTACGAGCTTCTGTGGTATCTGGAAAAACTCAGGAAGTCCTCGCCGCTGCTGATTTAGCAATCACCAAATCTGGTACAGTTAACTTAGAACTGGCACTGTTGAAAGTGCCTCAAGTTGTTCTCTACCGACTTCATCCGATAACAGCTTGGATTGCGCGTACTGTGCTCAAAGGTTCTATACCTTTTGCATCGCCACCCAACTTAGTTGTGATGAAGCCAATTGTGCCAGAGTTTTTACAAGAAAAAGCGACACCAGAGAACGTTATTCAAGCAGCTTTGGAATTACTGCTTAATCCCAAGCGTAAACAGCAGATGTTGGAAGATTATCAAGAAATGCGACAGTGTTTGGGAGAAGTGGGAGTGTGCGATCGCGCTGCTAAAGAAATTTTGCAAATGCTACCACATTGTGAGCATTAGATTTTAGATTTGAAATTAAGCTAAAAGTCAATCATCCAGGGTAGAGGCGTTGCTACAGCAATCCTAGATAGGTCGTGAACAAAAAATTATGATAACTAACCGCGAAGTACGCTAAGTACGCAAAGGAAGAAAAGAGAGAAGATGTTCACAAATAATTTAGATTTGCTGTAACAGCGCCTCTATACATTTTTCATCTAAAATCCATAATGAGTAGCTAAAAAATCCAAGATGATTCATAGTAATCAGAAAGAAAGACCTATTGCTGTTGATTTATTTGCTGGTGCTGGTGGCATGACTCTTGGTTTTGAGCAAGCA
The DNA here is from genome assembly GCF_012912105.1 of Brasilonema sp. UFV-L1. Classification (GTDB taxonomy): domain Bacteria; phylum Cyanobacteriota; class Cyanobacteriia; order Cyanobacteriales; family Nostocaceae; genus Brasilonema. The sequence continues at coordinate 55,798 of NZ_QMEA01000020.1, read as the reverse complement.
GGATTTGACGTACTTGCATCTATTGAAATTGATCCAGTTCATTGTGCAACACATGAATTTAATTTTCCTTTTTGGCGTATTTTATGTAAAAGTGTCGTTGATACTACTGCAGCAGAAATTAGAAGTCGCTCTTCTATTGGTGATAGAGAAATAGATGTCGTATTTGGTGGACCACCTTGTCAAGGTTTTTCATTGATAGGTAAACGTATTTTTGATGACCCTCGTAATTCCCTAGTCAAAAATTTTATAAATTTAGTTATAGAATTGCAGCCAAAGTTTTTTGTTTTAGAAAATGTTAAAGGAATGACTCTAGGAAAGCACAGAGAGTTTATTTCAGTAATTATCAATGAATTTGAGCAAAGTGGTTACAAAGTTCGCAAAGATTACAAAGTCTTAAATGCTGCTGAATACGGAGTGCCACAGAATCGTGAAAGATTATTTTTGCTAGGTTGTCGTCAGGATTTAGAATTACCAAATTATCCTGCAGCCCTGACTAGACCTGCAAAATTAAATAAAGCAGAATTGAAAAACCAATTACCATTAAGTCCAACAGTTTGGGATGCAATTGGCGACTTACCTGAAGTCGAAGATTATATAGAGCTTTTTGAAAAAGATTCGGTGATTGCAGAATTTGGTAAACCAAGTGATTATGCTAGACAACTTCGTGGTCTTTGCTATACAGATAAAGACTATTCATATGAGCGTAAATATGACTCTAGAATGCTCACCTCAAGTTTAAGAACAAAGCATACTTTTCAATCTATCAAAAGGTTTGAAGCTACTCCTGCTGGGAAAACAGAACCTGTCAGCCGCTTTCATAAACTTGCTCCTGAAGGAATATGCAATACACTTAGAGCAGGAACTCCCAGTAATAGAGGAGCTTTTACTTCTGCTAGACCAATTCACCCATTTACCCCAAGATGCATTACTGTGCGTGAAGCTGCACGTTTACATTCTTATCCAGATTGGTTCAGATTTCATGTCACAAAATGGCATGGATTTCGACAAATAGGAAATTCTGTTCCACCATTATTAGCTAAGGCTGTAGCGTTAGAAATTATAAAAGTTCTTGGTGTATATCTATTTAAACCTAGAATTATACAAGAACTAGGAAACGAAAATTTACTGATGTATGATATGTCTCAAGCTGCTGAATATTACGGTGTTAATCCACAGGTGATAGAGCCAAGGAAGAGAAATTCAAGGTGATAGCAATTCTCTGTAACAATGCGCTTAATCATTATCCTCCGCCTCCGGCGTCTTCCCAATACCTTGGAGAGCCGGTGCGCCCTTGGTTAAGCGCGTTATAGCACCTAGCATGGGACTACAAGGGGGTTGAATTAAACTCAACTTCATAGAGAAATGGTATGAGTAAGGAAAGAATATATAACACTGTAATTCTTGAAATTTTTAGGCAGCATTACGAACCAGGTATAGATCAATTTGAATTTACTCGCTCTGAACTTGAAGCCGTTGGAGTTAGGCTTGGACTTGATCCAAAAAATCTTGGTGATGTTATTTATGCTTATCGATTTAGAAGACCATTACCTAAAGAAATAACAAATACAGAACCTGAAGGATTGCAGTGGATTATAGAGTTAGCAGGACGTGCAATTTACAGGTTTCGTCTGGAACGTATTAACCGAATTGTTCCCTCAAGTAGCTTGGTGCAAATAAAAATTCCTGACTCTACTCCAGAAATTATCAGCAAGTATTCATCTGGCGATGAGCAGGCTCTCCTAACTAAAATACGTTATAATCGGCTGATAGATATATTTTTAGGAATTACGGCTTACTCACTACAAAATCATCTCAGAACTGCTGTCAATGGAGTTGGTCAAATAGAAATAGATGAACTTTATGTTGGTGTAAATCGTAATGGAGCGCATTTTATCATACCTGTTCAAGCTAAAAGTGGTAGTGACCAAATTAGCATTGTTCAGACAAAGCAAGACATTGCTTACTGCACTATAAAATTTCCTGAGTTGATTTGTCGGACTATATCGGCTCAGTTTATGAAGAATAACGTAATAGCAATATTTGAACTGACGCTAGAGGAAGGCGAAGTCAAGGTAGTACAAGAAAAACATTACAGGCTAGTCCATGCAGAGCAAATATCCGAAACAGATTTAAAAAATTACAGGATTTACGAGTAAGCCATAGACTACATGAGGCGAGTGTTAGCCCTCTTGTGTCACTCTTTGAGGAGTAAAATATTTCAAAAGGTGGTAGCAGACATTTGAAAGTGTTGATGGAATCAGGAGATAAAAAGAAAGGGAAAACAACAGATTATGTAGATAGACAATATATTGGTAATCTTGCGAGTATACGGAGGTAAGCTTACCCCCGGCTTCTAGCCGGGGGCTTTCGCTACGCCCACAACTTCTAGAACGGAAATTTTCAGTTAGCGGGTTGCGATTGCTTCCCTCCGGTCGCTGCGGACTATGATTTTAAGAAATAGCAAGATTTCATGTCCAAGCTCGGAAAAACGTGCTATCCTGCCATACTGCAGCAGTACGCTGCTCAATTGCGGCTAATTCTTTATTGCCAAGAGGTTGGAAAGCTCGCGCGACTTTTACATTATCTTCCAATTGCTTGACTGTTTCAGCTGCAATGACGCAACACTGAACACCAGGCTGAGACAAACTATATCCCATAGCTTGCTGCATCCCATCTACTCCCCCTGGTTTGAATAGTCTGCCGTAAGCCGGTACTTTCATAGCAATCACACCGACATTTTTTTGTTGTGCGATTGGAAGAACGACTGGAAGGAATGGGCGCGGATGATATTTGTCAGCAGAATTGACGGGGATAAGCGTTGTGTGGAACGGATAGCGACGTAATCCTTCAGCAATTACATCTGGGTCGCGGTGTCCAGTGATGCCAACAAATCGAACGAGTTTTTGCTGCATTGCCTCTTCTAAGGCTTTCACTGCACCGGACGAACTAAAGAGAGAGTTGAGTTCTTCACGGAAAGAGACGTGATGCAATTGCCACAAGTCAAGATAGTCTGTGTTTAAACGTTTGAGACTTCTTTCTAATTCTCGCCACGCACCATCACGATCCCTTTTATCTGTTTTGCTTGCAAGAAAAATTTTTGCTCTATGAGATGGTACGACTTTCCCGAAATAATCTTCACTTGGTCCATAATCAGCTGCAGTATCAAAGTAACGGATGCCAAGGTCAAGCGCTTTTTGAATAATTGCGACAGCATCACGTTCTTTTCCTTCCCAAGAGAGAGGTGTTTGTCCTGCCCCTCCTAACCCAAAAATGGGAACTTTGACTCCTGTGCGTCCCAGCACTCGTTCTAGCATTGTTGCTGGTGGTGTCGCAGTGTCAGCTGCTTTGTGTTGCAAAGCAGACGCTCCCACTATACTGCCTGTAACAGCAACACTAGTGATGAGGAAGTTACGCCGCGTCGTGTTTCCTGACATAGTTTTCTTCCTGGGGTAAATCCGCTTTTCTTTTTATATGTTAGCGAAGTGTCACTGTAGGCAGTATAAATTTTACAAACTAATTGACTGCGGCATTTTGCCTAGCAAATTCCCGATGAATTTGATACTGAATAATTTTTTGCTGCGCCATTGGGTAGTTTTCGCTAGAAAGGGGTACTTTTTCCAAAAGTCTAATTGCTTGTTCCCACCGATTAAGAACTATTTTCCACTCATCTTCAGTTTGTGCTGACTTGGTTAGCCGTGCTGCAATTTTAGCTTTATTAATCGCTTGCGTATAATTACCATTGTCAGGAGTCGGTTGAGAAGAGACTTCTATTTGATTGACCAAAGATATCTTTGCAGATGATAGACTTGGTTTCACTTCTGGCAAATTGGTAAATAGGTATATCCATAAACCAATTAAGGAAATTAAAACAAGTGTGAAAAGTCTCTTAACTAACTTTCCATTTTTCACAATCCAGTCAATAAGATTGGACTTTTTTGTCGGTGCTGGCTCAGTTTGTTTTGTTTCGGGGACACTGGCTACTGTTGGTTGAATTTCAGTCTTATTCTCTACTGGTACATTACTCGTTGTCTTGACACTTTCAGAATCAGCAGTAACAACATCACCAAAAATCAAGTGGTATTTAAATGAATACTCGATGTGGTAAAAAATAGCCGCGCTGATTATCCAGAAAATAGTAAAGATGACTTGCAGATTTTTGTGAGGCTGGTTATTGCTGTCAATAAAATTTTCGTAGCTGACCTTAAACAAAGGTAAAAAAGGAGTCGAAAAAAATATTGCAATCAGAGTCGAAAAGACAAACACAAGCCAGCTATATAAACTTTCCCACCAACTGATAATTCCAGGAACAAATCCCTTGATATTGTTTGTCGGTTCTCCTGGAATCGCGGGGATGAAGCGACCAAGAAAGAAGTGATGAAAAAAGGCGATCGCAGGAATTGGTAATATTGCTATGAATATGACAAACATGGTCACTAATTCTAGGTTATTTGACCATTGAGCGAAATAGGAATCCAAACCGCTGCTACGCCTGATCAAAGCGACCAACCCAGTCATGAACATTGATAATATCAAGGCATTTAACCAAGAACTGGGGTAAGGAAACCATATAGGTAATCTAAACTTTTTCATCTCACACCTACTTTTTTGACCTGAGTGAACAGATTTCTACGCCTTTAGGAAAAGACTGTGTAGTCCTGTCGCGGCTTGTTGTTAGACTTGATCATGGCAAAATTTAGCTGTAACATATCGAACAACAAACTTTTTTCGCACTAAACAATCATTGCTCTTCCAATAAGTAACCAATGGGAGTCTCAGTAAAATCAAGGGTTCACTGCATCTATCTAAAGTCAGATTTTAAGTAAAGTCACTGTAAAGAGCAACGTCAGTCTCTCCGGGAAATTCAAAATTCACGCATTGCGTAGCGTCCGAACCCTAGGGTAGGATTTCATTCAAAATAGGACTTACGCAAAAACCCTTTTAAACCCTCTTAACTATGCGCCAAGGGCGCACGCTGCGCTAACGTGCTCTTTGCGTCCTTTGCGGTTTATTTTTTCATTATTTTGCGTAAGTCCTGCAAAATAGGACTTACGCAGAAACCGGGTTTCTTTACTGATATCTTGCACCATTCTCAACAAGACCCAAACCTAGGGTTTATAAACGAGAAATTAAGGTTTATACGAGCAGGTATTCTCAAGAAACCCGGTTTTTAACTCAGGTGCAAGATCTGAGTTTACGAAAAATTGTTATTTTAACCGTAAGTCTCTGTCTGTGAAACCCGGTTTCTTTCGTGTCTATGCGTAAGTCCTGCAAAATTTAACTAAAGCTATAAAAAAGCTATAAAATATGAAAATTTCTCAACGTCATGCTTGGTCTCTAACAGTAGATGAAGCGATAAAAATTCAAGAAGAACTCAGAGATGAGGTTATTACTGAAGATAAACTCAAAGAACCGGTACAATTTGTGGCTGGGGTAGATATGGGTTTTGAAGCGGATGGAACAATTAGTCGTGCAGCTGTTGCAGTGCTAAGTTTTCCTGATTTACAACTACAAGAAACAAGCTTAGCACGACGTCCTACAACATTTCCTTACATCCCTGGATTTCTCTCATTTCGGGAAATACCTGCTGTACTAGATGCATTGGAAAAGATTCAAATAATACCAGATATTATTTTGTGTGATGGACAGGGAATTGCTCATCCTCGAAGATTTGGTATAGCTTGTCATTTAGGTTTACTTGTCGATATACCTACTATTGGTGTTGCTAAATCATTGCTTGTTGGTCAGCATGAAGATGTACCAGAAACACGCGGTAGCTATCAACCACTGATACATAAAGGAGAAACAATTGGAGTTGTTTTACGGACACGTACAGGAGTAAAACCACTCTATATTTCTAGCGGTCATAAAATTAGTTTACCTACGGCAATTGATTATGTATTGCGTTGTACGACGAAATATCGGTTACCAGAAACAACACGCATCGCTGATAAACTCGCGTCTGCAAAATAAGTAAATCGGAATAAGCGTCGTATAGTAGACCCAAAGCATTTACTTGAAAGTTGTTCTTGGTGTGGCAGATTTTTAGTTGCAGTTCAGAGTTATCACGGTTCATAGTGTTAGGTAATTATAGTAAATAAGCTTAGTTTAAAAACTTGGATATCTCATTGTGACAGAAAGCGGTGACCGATTGTTCAAGGAATTGTTGCGTTGTATAAAGAAATTTCACGCTGGCTCAATATAAGTTAATTTTCAATTTTTTAAAGACTTGCTTTTTCTATCTCAGTCATGTTAGGAATCGCACAGGAAGGAACTGAAGTTATTTATATATAGAGTTACTTGGTTAAAAATGAACACACTAACTTTACAGTGGAACGATGCAGGTCAACAAAAAACTCAGAAAATTCATGAACACGGTCTAAACAAAAATCATGGTAGCGTCCGCATCGGTCGCGATCCACTCCGATGTGACATTGTTCTGAGTCATCAGACTGTATCGGGTCTGCACATTGAAATCTATTTTCACACTCAACAGCAGCACTTTTTCTTGAGAAATTTGCGAGAGCAAAATCCTCCTCTTGTAGATGGACAGCAACTCGTTCAGGGTGAGGTGGTTTTAAATCAGGGCAGTACTATCTATTTAGGACAACAACAGCTCAAGGTGATTGCTGTTTCTATCCCTACAACAAGCAGTGTCCCAACAACAATTTTGTTACCACCGCAACCACCAGCAGCAAATCCTCAACCTGTAAAACCAGTTGTACAGTCACAACCTCAAGTTCATTTAGCGATACCTCCAGCACAACAAGCAGTAGCGCCAGGACATCATCATCCACCTGTACTTCCTGTACAGCAAGAAGTCTATGGGTTAAAGTGCCCCAAATGTCATAGAGTTTCCTCATCTGAATATCTGCAAGTCGGCTGTTGTTGGTGTCGTTGGTGCGGTACTTCTTTGGCTGGCGCAGCCAGTGTTTTAGTAGCACCCAATCATTAGGTCAATTCACAGGTCAATTCACGCATTTACGCATTCAAAAATTTTTGACTGATGACTTGTTACAAATAATCAGTTGCTTTTAACTATTAATTAAACATTAATGACTAATAATTTACAAATTCAATTAAGTTGGGATGAACCAACAACGGGAGAGAGGCGAGAACCACGCCTGAGTTTACCGATTGCTTTTGGACGAGATTTTGCTGCGCTACCAACTGAAATCAGAGGACAGCGCGTTACCCGAATGTTGCTAAATAGTCATCAAGTCTCTCGAGTTCATGCGCTGATTTCATGGGAACAAAATCAGTTGGTAGTGACTGACCAAAAAAGTACCAATGGCATTTTTGTCAATGGTCAGCGACAAACACGCAGTGTTCTGGCGAATGGCGATACTGTGCAAATCGGTCCGTACATAATCACAATCACCTTTGTTGCTGCTAACACACCTGCACTTACCCCTAGTGTCAACTCTGCTATCCACTTCAATCCCGACACCAATTTACCAGATCCCAGCTTACTTTCTCCCAGAGCTGCAACACCTTTGGGCAGCAGTTTTCCACCACCTGTGTTTCAAGAGGAAAAAGTTCCAGTACAAGCGCTGCACGCAACTGGTAAAACAGTGGGTGAAAGTGATTTTCTTGCAATTGGAGCAGGATTGGGTAGCTATATTTGGGTAGATTTACTGAGAATTTGGGGTGTTCGTTGTGAAAAAATAGTGGCTTTGGGATTAGATCAAGAACCTTATGCGCGATACAAGCGCCTCTGTATGAATTCGCAAATTCCTTTGCATGAACGATTGCGTTCTAATTCAGATTCTTGTCCTGATAATATTTGGGGTTGGCCTAGTTACGCGTTACGGGAGTCTTGGCGTGATTTTACCAAGGCAAACCTGAGTCAGTCATTTAAATATTTGTGGCAAGTGTTTAACGAACCAACTTTTGCTGAAACTTATACTCCTCGTGCGGGAAATGTGTTTGATTCGATAAATCGAGAGGCAAAGCGTATAGGTTGGGATAAGATTTATCGTTATGGACGAGTGCGGGCAATTCGTAAAACTGATGATGGTCGGTATTGTGTCGCTTATTCTCAAGGACCAGGAAGTCATGCTTTTCATGTTGCTCGTTATCTACATTTGGCAATTGGCTATCCAGCGATTCAGTTTCTTCCAGATTTGCAAGCTTACAGGGAAAAGTATCAAGATTTTAAGTCTGTGGTCAATGCTTACGAAGACCACAATCATGTTTATGAACAACTGGAGAAACAGGGTGGTAAAGTGCTGATTCGGGGACGAGGAATTGTAGCTTCCCGTATTTTGCAGCGCATTTATGAAGCACGACAACGAAATCGAAATATTACAGTTTTGCATTTAATGCGATCGCCTAAACCCATCGGTAACAAGTTTGAAAAAGCACAACGTTTCGTCAATAATCATTACGAATTCCAACCTTTTAACTGGCCAAAAGCTTGTTGGGGTGGCGAACTGCGAGTCATGCTAGAAAAAGCGAATACTGATGAACGCAAGCGCTTGCTCACAGACTGGGGTGGTACCACCACTGCAGATCGCCGTGACTGGCAGCGTATTACCGAGGAAGGATTAAGAGAAGGTTGGTATAAAATTGAATTTGGCGAAGTACAAAAGGTGGAACGCGATGCTCAAAACCGACCTCTTACACATATCCAAGAACAAGGTTTTGGGCAAATGACTCTAGATGCTGATTTTATTATTGATAGCACCGGACTGGATGCTAAAGCGCAAGCCAGCCCACTACTGGAGGATTTGGTGAAACACTACAACCTACCATTGAATTATCTGGGGCGTTTATCTGTTGGGAACAACTTTGAGTTGGTTGAGATGCGTCATGCAAAAAGTCAAATATATGCCGCTGGGGCAACAACTTTAGGTGGTCCCTATGCAGCGGTTGATAGCTTCCTCGGTTTGCAGTACGCGGCTTTATGTGCTGTGGATAGTCTTGCCGCTGCCCGTGCGCCTGGGGTACATCGCTTAAATGCTTTTAGTTCTTTTGGACAATGGTTGAAGTGGGTGTTCAATCAATCGCCTTGATCCCGCAGACGAAAGAATTTGCAGGCGCTGGATACGCTTACAGTGTTGAAAGCAGAAAGCCCAATGCCTACGGCACGCGCAGCAAACGGCTAAAAGCCGTGGAAGTGTCAAGCAAAGCATCCCTATAATTATGACTCCTGAAAATAGCAATAATCCATTTCTCCATCTCAAAGTTCGCTCTTTGCTGTTGCGGCTTTTACTGATATTTTTTATTCTTGGTTTAGGACTGGGGATCATCCAAGCGACAACAGGGGTACAATTCCATCCTCAAGTCTTGAATCTCATCCTCTACATTTTTGTGTTTGGATTACTTTGTCTGTGGACACTGGCAGACTTTAAGCGTTTTAGAATTCACATCAGGTATTTCGTTGGTCGGCTGCCAAATAATCATAGGTGGTTGCCAATGGTAGGCTTAGTTATTGTGTTGATACTATTTTCTATTGGTTCGTACCTGGTGTTATTTTACCTATTGTCATTAGCTGCTCCATCATTTGTAGATACAATCCTACGTGAGGCTGCTAAAAGTCCAACACCTCAAAAGACTGCACCACTGTTATCCAATCTGCTGGGAGCTATCGTGTTAGTGGTTGTGGCCCCATTGACAGAAGAATTTCTCTTTAGAGGAATTATCTTACAACGCTGGGCAAGTAAATGGGGTATTCGAGCAGGATTGATAAGTTCATCGCTGTTGTTCGGCATCGGGCACACGAATGTTGTGGGATTGTCTATGGTAGGAATGATTTTGGGAGTGCTATATATTAGGACACGCTCGCTCATGGTACCTATTGCCTGCCATGCAATCAATAATTCTTTCGTGGTGGTCATGACGCTGTTATCCAATGAATCTAATAACACTGTCTCAGTCATGAACGAGTTAGAACAAGTCCGTCATAGCTTGTGGTTAGGCATCGTGTTGATTCTTCTCTCACTACCTGTGCTAGTACGCTTTCTTTCCCAAAACTGGCCACGCAAAGATGAAAACATCCCCTACTTCATCAACTCTTTTGAAAAAGAGTCGTGAAAAAACAAGAAATGTTATGCTCTGTGGTATGGAAATGTATAGAATTCTATAGAGATATTAAATATATATTTAAGAGATGCAGACATTTGAAACAAGTTCCTTAATGCATCTGTCAGTTGTACCAAAACGTTGCCAGCCTCTAAAGATTGTCGCGTTAGGAGATAGCTTAGTCTATGGATTTGGCGATCCAGAAGGAGGCGGCTGGGTCGAACGACTACGGCGATGTTGGATGTCACCAGATAGCCCAGGTCATGTTATTTACAATTTGGGAGTACGAGGCGATCGCATTCAGCAAGTCTCACAAAGGCTAGAAGTTGAATTTCGACATCGAGGTGAACTACGAAATCAGGTTCCTGACTTGATTATTCTTTCAGTCGGAGTCAACGATTCAGCACGGTTAGGTCGTTTGAATGGACGAAACTATACAGATTTTGCCGTTTTTGAGTCACACATTGCATCCTTACTTGACCAAGCACAGCAATTATGTCCAGTTTTGTTTGTAGGCATGGTACCAGTTGATGAAGCCAAAATGCCATTTATGGATTGCCTTTACTACAATCATATTGACCAGTACCGTTACAAAGAAGCTATGCGAGTTGCTTGTTCTGCAAGGAGAATTCCCTATCTCGATATTTTCCAGAAATGGATGGATTGCGGCGAAGCATGGAGGCTCAAACGTTTGAGCAAAGACGGTCTTCATCCAAATACGCTTGGGTATCAAACTTTATTAGAGGATGTCATGAATTGGGAAGCTTTTGCTTGCTACAATTCCAGTTCCTTGTAGAACACCGATTCAGTATTCACAATTCTAACAAAAAAACCTAGTTTCTTCTTGTCGAGCCAAGGAAATTTCAGTCTTTCCGGTAACAGAAACTGGGTTTTTGGGATTAGTGAATCGGTGTTCTAATTCGAGTTTCTTATTTTTGAATGAGCGAATGCGTGAATTGTTATGACTCCTACTTTGTTTGGTCGCTGGCAAACTCGACTGTTACTATTTTTTACTGTCGGCGTATTGGTATCGATACCTTTTGCAATCGGTTTAGTTGGTTCTCCTCCTGACTCTGTTTATTTTTGGATACTTAGCTATGTAGCTATATTTGGCTTAGTCTGGGATGTGGTTTATATCCAAATCCAAAAATATCGTTGGGATAGGGATTGGCCTGCTACATATCAATTGTTGGCTGGTCTTTGGGAAATGATATTTGTTTTGTGTAGTATCAAAATTATTGGCTTACCAGCGGTTGCAAAAGAACTACCAATTTTCTGGTTTTTAGTGCATTATAGCATCGTGTGGTTGGCAGTTTTTCTTGTTTCGCAAAGCTTGATGCGAATTTTATTTGTCCGTTGGCGCTTCCGGGGTGGACAGTTGTTATGAAAAAATGACGTGTAAAGTATAGATGTCAGGACTTACGCAAAATAATGAAAAAATAAACCGCATAGACGCGCAGCGGTGAGACAGCGCTGCAGGAGGGTTTCCCGACAGAGGCGACTGCGTTAGCGCAGCGAGACCGAAGGTCTTCCCCGAAGGGCTTCCCGCAGGGTAGGACGCAAAGAGCACGTTAGCGCAGCGTGCGCCCTTGGCGCATAGTTAAGAGAGTTTAAAAGGGTTTTTGCGTAAGTCCTAGATGTGTTCAGCAATCAAGTTATAGTTTTTAACTCCTGATCTAACGCCGCTCAGAGAAATGAACCCAGAGATATTGGTAAGATTACAAAACTTGTGTAGAGATGAAGCGGCATTTGAGACGCTCAAGCAGATCCTGGCAGAAGAAGTCCAACAATTGCAGCAGCAAATCAATCAAGCTAATTTCCAACTAGAGCAGCAAAAAGCATTGTTCCGTGTGATTACTCGCTTGCGGGAACCTCTAGATTTGGAAACAATTTTTCAAGCCACAGCGACTGAGGTTCGTCAACTTTTGGAAGCAGATCGAGTCGGGATGTTTCGCTTCTATCCAAACTCAGGCTGGGATGATGGAGAATTTGTTTCTGAGGATGTGGATCCAGCTTTTCCTTCAGCTATGGCGCAAAAAATTCACGATCATTGTTTTGGCGAACAGTTTGCAGTCCATTATCAGCAGGGGCGAATTCAGGCTGTTGCAGATATTTATAATTATGGGTTGAGCGACTGTCACATTCAGATTCTATCTCAATTTCAGGTACGAGCTAACCTAGCAGTGCCACTTCTGCAAGGTGAAAAACTCTGGGGATTGCTCTGTATTCAGCAATGTCGCACTCAGCGAGAATGGCAAGCGACAGAAATCGAATTTGTCAGCCAAATTGCCACTCACTTGGGAGTTGCTCTCCAGCACGCAGAACTCCTGGCTGATCTACGGGCGGAAGTCGTGGAGCGCCTACAAGCCCAGCAAGCAGTACAATCGCTAAACCAGGGACTGCAACGAGCGATCATTGAACTACAGGCAGTGAACAAGGAACTGGAAGCTTTTTGCTACTCTGTCTCCCATGATTTGCGTGCGCCTTTACGCGGTATTGACGGCTTCAGTCAAGCTTTGCTGGAAGATTACTTTGATTTGCTGGATACAACCGGACAGGACTACCTGCGGCGAATTCGGGGAGCGACTCACCGGATGGGGCAATTGATTGATGATCTGCTCAATTTATCTAGGGTGACGCGCAGTGACATGCACCTAGAAACTGTGAATTTGAGTCTGTTAGCTCGTGGAATCTGTACTGAGTTACAGCAGAGTCAGCCAGAACGGCAGGTAGAATTTGTGATCCAAACAGGGCTGATCGCTCAAGGGGATAGCCGTCTGTTGCGAGTTTTGTTGGTAAACTTACTGAACAATGCCTGGAAATTTACATCCAAGCACCTTCAAGCACGGATTTCGTTTGGAGCGAGTCAGAGCGAAAGTGGCAAGAGCGTCTACTTTGTTCGAGATGATGGCGCGGGCTTTGATATGGCGTACACTAACAAGTTATTTAGTCCGTTCCAGCGTTTGCATGGAATGAATGAATTTCCAGGAAATGGAATTGGACTTGCCACTGTGCAGCGAATTGTGCATCGGCATGGTGGTCGGGTGTGGGCAGAAGGAGCAGTGGAACAAGGGGCTACTTTTTACTTTACATTAGTAGCAGAGGAGGAAGGACATGAGCGCGAACAACAAAACTATTCTCCTAGTGGAAGATAATCCTGATGATGAAGCTTTGGCAATCCGAGCCCTCAAGCGCAATCACATCAGCAATGAGATTGTAGTGGCTCATGACGGTGTTGAAGCCCTAGATTACCTGTTTGGAACTGGAGTTTATGCCGGACGAAATATCAACCTCAAGCCTACGGTGATTTTGTTGGATTTAAAGCTGCCCCGCATTGATGGTATTGAAGTATTGCGCCGCTTGCGAGAAGACGAACGCACTAAGCTGCTGCCAGTAGTGATTCTGACTACCTCCAACGAAGAACAAGATATGCTCAATAGTTACAGTTTGGGGTGTAACAGTTACATCCGCAAACCCGTAAATTTTATCGAGTTTACGGAAGCAGTCCGGCAATTAGGGATGTACTGGCTTTTAATGAACGAACCACCGCCACTTTAGGAAGGTAGTGACGATGAACTCTCACCTGCGTGTTCTGATTGTTGAGGATTCTGAAGATGATACTCTCTTAACTGTGAGGGAGTTACGTCGGAGCGGCTATACTCTGGACTATATTCGGGTGGATACCCCGGATGCTATGCAGGCAGTACTGGATCAACAGTCGTGGGACATTGTGATTGCAGATTACAGTCTGCCTGCTTTCAGTGCTTTGGAAGCCCTTAAACTACTCCAGAACCAGAAACTGGATTTACCTTTTATTATCGTTTCTGGCACTATTGGCGAAGATACTGCCGTTGCTGCCATGAAAGCTGGGGCACATGATTATATCATAAAAGGTAATCTTGCCCGCCTGGTACCCGCAGTGGAGCGGGAGTTGCGGGAGGCACAAGAACGACAGAAACGGCACCATGCAGAGCACGCGTTACAGGAAGCAGACAATGTATTGCGAAAGTATACAGAGGAGTTAGAAGAACTTTACAACCATGCCCCCTGTGGCTATCACTCCCTGGATAAAGATGGCGTCTTTGTCCGTATCAACGACACAGAACTTAACATGTTGGGGTACACGCGGGATGAGATAATTGGCAAGAAAAAGTTCTCCGACTTACTTGCTGCTGAGAGCTTACAAAGCTTCCAAAAAAATCTCCTGCTTTTCCAGCAGCAAGGCAGAGTCAGAGATCTGGAATTCCACATAATTCGCAAGGATGGCACAATCGTGCCCGTGAGCTTGAGCGCTACTGCGATAACGGAGAGTACAGGCAATTACCTGATGAGTCGTTGTGTGGTGATTGATATTAGCGAACGTAAACATGCCGAGGAACAACTTCAGCAAGCTCACCAGCATGTGCAATTGGTTAACGATCGCCTCACGGGGATTCTTGAAGGAACCCATGACTTAATCGCAGCCTTGGATCTAGAGTTTCGGTTTATTGCATTCAACAGTGCATATAAACAGGAGTTTCAAAAGATATTCGGTAAAACTGTTGCAGTGGGCATGAGTTTGATAGACGCACTCGCCCATTTGCCAGAAGAACAAGCCAAAGCAGTCGCAATTTGGGAACGGGCACTCTTGGGAGAAGAGTTCACGGTGATCGAGGAATTTGGGGATGAACAATTAGAGCGGAATTATTACGAGATTACCTATAGTTCGATTCGCAATGCAAATCATCAGCAGCTTGGCGCATCGCATCTTGCCAGAGACATTACTGATCGCAAGCGTTCAGAGAATAAACTACGGGACTCGGAAGCGCGGTATCGCCTGCTGTTTGAAAGTAACCCCAACCCGATGTGGGTTTTTGAGATGGAAACCCTGGCTTTTCTAGCGGTGAACCAAGCGGCGATCGCCCATTACGGCTATTCCAAAGAAGAATTTTTGAGCATGACGCTTGCTGATATTATTCCTGCCGCCGACATCACCTCACTGCATAAGACTTTATCTAACTTCACACCCGGACAGAACGACCTTGGGGTTTGGAAACACCGCAAGAAAGATGGCAGTCTGATCGATATCAAGGCATTGGCTCACATTTTCTCATTTGCGGGTAAATGGACAAGCCTGGTTCTAATCGACGACATCAGCGATCGCCTGCAAGCCGAACAGAAAATCCGCGAACAAGCAGCCTTACTAGATGTCACGACTGATGCAATTTTTGTTCAAGATTTAGAACAGAATCTCTTATTCTGGAATCAAGGTGCCCAGCGCCTGTACGGATGGGAGGCTGCAGAAGTCCTTGGTAGGAGTGCCGAGTCGCTTTTGTACCAACATGAAAAAATTTGGCCGCAGTTTGAAACAATGCAGGCAACGCTGGCTAAAGAGGGGAAATGCCGGGGTGAGTTGCAGCAAGTTACAAAGAACGGTAAGGAGATCATCGTCGAAAGTCGCTGGACGCTTGTGTACGATGAAGCTGGCAATCCCAAATCTATTCTAACTGTTAACACTGATATTACTGAGAAAAAACAACTCGAAACCCAGTTTCTCCGCACCCAACGTCTAGAAAGCTTAGGTACTCTTGCTTCGGGCATTGCCCACGACTTCAACAATATCCTTACTCCCATTTTGGCAGTTGCTCAACTGCTACCTCTCAAATTCTCCAACCTTGATGAGAACACTCAGCAACTGCTGAGCATACTCGAAGGCAGTGCCAAGCGTGGTGCTGATTTGGTCACGCAAATTCTATCGTTTACTCGTCGAGGAGTGGAAGGAAACCGCACCATTGTCCAGACTAAACATTTGCTTTGCGATGTGGCACAGGTTGCTCAAAGAACCTTCCCAAAATCTATCGAAACCGAAACTAATATAGCACCCAATCTTTGGACGGTTTGTGCAGATGCAACTCAACTTCATCAAGTGCTGATGAACCTAATAGTCAATGCTCGTGATGCCATGCCCGATGGCGGTATCCTGGAGATTAGCGCCGAAAACCTTTTGGTTGACGAAAGTTATGCTCGTATGCATGTGGATGCTGAGGTCGGCTCATACATTGTGATCACTATTACTGATACTGGAAAGGGCATTCCACCGGAAATTATGGATCGCATTTTTGACCCCTTTTTTACAACTAAAGAAGTGGGTAAAGGAACTGGTTTAGGACTTTCTACTGTCATGGGGATTGTTAAAAGTCACGGCGGTTTTGTGAATGTTTATAGCGAGATGGGCAAGGGCAGCACCTTTCAAGTGTATTTGCCGAGTAGCCAAGTCACTGAAACCCAAGTAGCAACTAATACATATCCACCAAGGGGCAATGGCGAATTAATTTTGGTGGTTGATGACGAACTCACAATCTGCGAGATTGCTCAAACGACTTTGGAAACCCATAACTATAGAGTTTTAACCGCCAGTGATGGAATTGAGGCACTTGCACTCTACGCTCAGTACAAGAATAAAATCAGTGTTGTATTGATAGATATGATGATGCCTTTGATGGATGGTTCTACCACAATTCTGACATTGCAACGTATGAATCCGCAGGTGCAAATCATTGCAATGAGCGGACTGATGAGCACTTGGACGACTGCTCAAAAGAGAAGTCTTGGCATCCAACACTTCTTGCCAAAACCCTTCACAGCTCAGGCATTACTAAGTACCCTACGAGAAATCCTTTAATTAATTTAAAATGTATTCGGATCGATTTTCTGCTGTTGTAACTTAGCTAAAAGAGTTTGTAATTGTTCTTCTGGTGTGAGATATTTCTTACCATTTTGGTCATACCAGTACAACCATTCCCGTGTTAATCCCTGATAAGTTCCGCGTTCACGTCCAATACCTAAACCAATCTCAGGCATCCAAATGACATCCCCAGATTCTAATACATATTTCCCTTCAACTAAGCGATAAACTTCTAAACGTTGTCGCTTACGACGCAAGCGCGTTGGGGCATAAATGACATAGTATAAAATGCCTAATTCGGCATAGTCTATTTTCTTTTGTTCGTATTCGCCGTTGTATGTTTGAGAAACAACTTCTAAAGCCAGAATTGGCGAAATTCCATCTTCTTCCCAAAGAACATAGCTAGAACGTCCATTTTCTCCAACAAATCTTTCTACTCCTAAACTCAGAAATCCATCAGGTACAATTGGTCCTTGATGGGGAGCAGAATAAATTCCCATATTTATACCAAAAAACCAATCATCGCGATTTTGCCATATCAAAGATAAGATAGCTAATAATAAATTGGGGATTAATATTTGCAGTTCATTGTCCACAGGTGTATCATCTGAATCTGGTAATTCTGCCGATGAAGGTAGGCAGTCTAAGGGATTGTAATTGAACATAACAAGATGGATGTTAAGTGTTGGGTGTGAACTGTTATTTTTTTTATTTTCCCTTACCTGTAGTAAAGAATTGACAGTTGTGTTTATTTGTGTTGAGGACTTTTTGTGCCAACCAACGACTTATGACGACACCCAAGAAATGATAAAGTGATGAAACAGAACTCAAAAATCTGTCACAAAGTCCAGCCCAGGGCTTGGGCTACTTCGTTTGCTAACTGTAGCGGATTAAAGGGCTTGGAAATAGCAGCTTTCATTCCCATAGACGCATAGCGGCGACGATCCGAAGCTTGGACTTTAGCTGTCAGCAAAATCACGGGAATATCTTTAGTTGCAGCATTAGCCTGTAAATGTTCAAATGTTGTAGGACCATCCATATCAGGCATCATCACATCCAACAGGATAGCATCAGGCTGTGTACTTTGAGCCAAAACTAACCCAGAACGCCCATCAGCAGCAGTTAGAATCTCCCAACCCGCCACAGTTTCTAGGCAAATTTGAGCGACTTCTCGAATGTATTCCTCGTTATCAATCACTAAAATGCGTTTAGCCATCATCACTGTATATCCTTGCGTTGGTTCTGGGTCATTCTGGAAAGAAGTTCTAGCACCCGTTGTTCAAATTCTTGAGCCGTCACACGACTTTTCGTCAAGAACTCGGTTTGCCCCAACTTGAGGCGATTTCGTTCAGAATTATCTAAATCTTTAGCAGAGTATACTACTAAAGGTAAGTTGTGCAAATAATTATGTTGAGAAAGCCACTCTACAACTGCAAACCCATCTTTATCAGGTAGTATCAAATCGAGAATAAGTAAATCTGGTTGCAATTGCTGGCTTTGGTGAATTGCTTCTCTTGCAGTTTGAGCGTGAAAAACTTCAATTTCATGGTTTTCAAACAACATCATCAGTAGCTGTGCCAGTTCGTTGTCATCTTCTACTAGCAAGATGCGGACACGCTTATGAGGTTTAGCGACAACTTGTTTGAGAGATTCCAGCAGAGATACTTCATTGACAGGCTGATACACCCAATCCACAAAAGCGCTGTTGTAGTGGCTTTCATCACAGTCCAACACATCAGGAGTCCGCTTTTGTGATATTCTATGCATGCTTGCTCGTGTATATGAATTGCACTGAGGAATTGAAGCATCCATTGGTAAATAGACACTACAAAGCATGATCGGAATATTTTTCGTATTCGGGTGCTGCTTGAGAGCCGCAATGATTTCCCAGCCATTCATCCCTGGTATGAGTAAATCCAGTAGAATCGCGTCTGGTTGCAAAGCAATTGCCTGTTGCAGGGCTTCTTCACCAGAAGCCACAGTCACAACCCGGTAACTTTGTTGTTCCAGCATTGTTTGCAACACAGTTCTGGCATTTAAATCATGATCACACACCAGTATTAAGGAAGGATTATGATTGACAGTTTCTTGTGTAGTTTGCTTTGAAGCTTTAGGGATTGGTAAAGTAAACGAAAAGGTACTACCCTCACCCAATTGACTTTCAGCCCATATACGACCAGAGTGCTGCTGCACAATACTGCGGCAAATTGCCAAACCTAAGCCAGTTCCTTCATGGTTCCGTGAATCGGAGGAATCGACTTGTTGAAAGCGTTCAAAAATGGTTTCGAGTTTATCACTAGGGATACCACGTCCTTGATCTTTAACTTGAAACAGTATTTGATCTTCTTGACGTTCGGCAGTTAACCAAACTGTACCTCCAGAGGGTGAAAATTTAATAGCGTTACTCAACAGATTGGTAAGAGTTTGGTGAAGGCGATCGCTATCAGCCCACAAATCAACACAAATGGGTGAAACTAATAAATTCACCCCATACCGTTGTGCCATAGCTTGCATCACATCTGCTGCTTGAGTCATCAAATCAGCAGCGTTACAAACCTGTTTTGCCATCGTCACCTTACCCGACTCAATGCGTTCGATATCTAAAATGTCATTGATGAGTCGTACCAAGCGTTCAGTGCTATCGACAGCAATTTCCAGAAGGCGCTGTCCCCGTTCTGAATTGGGATCAAGCAACCCACTCGCAAGCATCCCCAATGAACCATGAATTGAAGTTAAAGGTGTGCGGAGTTCGTGACTGACAACAGAAATAAACTCATTCTTCATCCGCTCCACAAGCTGGCGATCAGTAATATCTTTAAAGGTGATAACGGCTCCTTTGACCACACCTTGTTCTAGAATCGGCGTTGAAACATACTCAACCGGAAAACTAGAACCATTCTTGCACCGAAAGACTTCATGAGTGACTTGATGCACTGATGCATCGTGCAGTGATTCATAAATCGGAGAATCTGTCAAGCTGTATGGTGTCCCGTCAGAGTTCGAGTCAGGCAAGAGAATATCTATAGACTGACCGATTAATTCTTTGACTTGATACCCAAGCAACTTAGCAGCGGCTGGATTGACAAAGGTGATTTTGCCCAAGTTATCCAATCCGCACAAGCCTTCTCCCACAGAATTTAAAATCAACTCATTTTGATGACTGAGGCGTTCGAGAGCTTCCCGTGCTCGTTGACTCTGAGTAGTATCACGTAGAATCACAGTAAATATAATTTCATTGCCTAACTCAAGCTTAGAAATCGAAGCTTCTGCGGGGAACTCTGTCCCATCTTTGCGGCGGGCAAAAATCTCGCTACGCTCTCCCATTCTACGGGCTTTTCCAGTAGAGTTCGCGAACCTAGCAACATGCTGGCGATGAACACAGGTATATTTGGATGGTAAAAGCAACTCAAGCGGTTGACCGATAACCTCACTAGCAGTGTAGCCAAAAATCTTTTCTGCTCCCTGATTAAACAAGGTAATACGTTGACTTGCATCTATTGAAATGATAGCATCATCGGCAATTTCCAGAATTCCTGCAAACCGAGCTTGTGATAGCCGCAAAGCCTCCTGCGTCAGCTGGCGCTCAGCGAGTTCACTGTGTAACTGTGCGTTGACGCTAATCAATTCGGCTGTCCGCTCTGCGACTCTCATTTCTAGCTCATCCTTAGCTTTGCGTAGTGCTTCTTCATTGCGCTTGCGCTCAGTGATGTCGCGGATGACTCTAGAAAAGCCACAGATTTGTCCAGACTCATCATGTAAGGCTGTGATGATTGTATTCGCCCAAAAACGCGACTTGTCCTTACGTATGCACCAGCCCTCGTTTTCAAAGCGACCTTCAAGCGAAGCTATCCTGAGTTCTTGCTCTGGCTTACCCAGTTGGATATCTTCACTCGTGTAAAAGCAAGAGAAATGCCGACCCAAAATTTCCTCAGCGCGATAGCCTTGAATGCGCTGTGCTCCCGCATTCCAACTCAGAATGCATCCCTGTGGATTGACGATGTAAATTGCGTAGTTTTTGACACCTTCTACTAAGGCACGGAAGCGTTCTTCGCTTAGTCGCAGCGCCTCTTCTGCCTGCTTGCGCTCAGTAATATCGCTACGAATTGCGACATATTGATAGGGTTGTCCTTGACTATTTAAAAGCGGTACTATGGTCGTATCTACCCAGTAATACGTTTCGTCTTTGGCACGGTTTTTGATTTCGCCTTTCCAAACTTGCCCACTGGTAATAGTTGCCCACATCTGTTGAAAGAATTCTTTGGAGTGATAACCAGAATTAATGATGCGGTGGTTTTGTCCCAACAGTTCTGCTCTAGAGTATTTTGAAATCTCGCAAAATTTATCGTTAACGTAAGTAATCGTTCCTTGGCGGTCAGTAATTGCTACAATAGAGGACTGATCTAATGCAAACTTAAAGTCTGCCAAATTTTTGAGTGACACTTGCAGAATTTGCTCAAAAAGCTTACGTTCAATTGCCTCTGCCAACACATTGGCAATCACCTGGAGAAAATGAATGTCATCTTGAGTGAATGTGCGTTTTTGCGTTGTGTGTGTACCCAAGATACCATAAGGACCATTCTTACCAAAAATAGTCACAGTTAAACCGCTAATGACTTGATGTTCGTGCAGTAAGGGCGAACCGCGAAATCTAGTTTCTGTCCGCAAATCCTCTGTCACCACTGGTTCATTAGCAAGTAGGGTGTAGCCAGCTTGAGAATCAACACCTGTACTCACTTTCACATGACCCACACATCCCTCTTTCCATCCCACGCCTGCTCGTAACAGTAAAGCCTTACCATCATCAAGCAGTTCCAAAACCATGCTATACTCTACTCCCAGGCTTTGGGTGACAAGAACAACAGCCTCGTCCATTAAGGTACCAAGATCACAACCTGACAAAGCCAATTGACCTAATTTAGCGACAGCTGCTTGCTGGTTGAGTCGTACATTCAAGCTCTTTTTTGCCTGCTTTTGTTGCAAGAGCACAGCTTGCCGTTCGCTTACACTCATAACTGTGCCAATCATGCGCACTGCAAGACCTGTTTCATCGTAGAAAAATCGTCCTTTGCCCTCGATCCAGTGAATGCTACCATCACTCCAGACAATCCGAAATTCATGATAGAAATCCTGTCGTTGTTGACGGGCAAGGTTTATTGCTTGGGCAACTTCTTCACGATCCTCTGGGTACACTCTTTCATAAAAAGCTTCATAAGTTCCCCCAAAGGTACCAGGCGATACACCAAACAACTGTTCATGTTCCCCAGCCCAGGTGACTTTGTGAGTTAAGATGTTCCAGTCCCAGATGCCCATACGAGCTGCTTTTAGGGCTAACCTCAGTTGTTGAGCTTCATTGTCAGGTAAAGTTTCAGGTAAAGAATGAGTCATATGAGTCATAAAATTTATTTATAATGATTTCTAATAATTTATGGTTAATGCTTTGTCACACTGAGTTCAGGTTTGGCAGTGGTTGCAGCAGGTAATACACAATTGCGTCCATTTGCCTTGGCTTGGTAAAGGGCTGTGTCCGCAGAACGATATAGTAACTGCAAGTCAGTTCCATTTTCAGGATACTGAGCAACACCTGCACTGAAAGTTACCTGAAATTTGCTGCCGTTAGAGGCAATAAACTCTTGCTTCTGTAGAGTTTTTAGCACCTCTTCAAGCCGGTGTACACCATCACTTTGGTTCATACCGTACATACCCACAACAAATTCTTCTCCTCCCCACCGACAGACAACATCTTCTCCACGAAATGATTGGCGCAGCAGTTGTCCGAGTTGGCGTAATACCACGTCTCCGGTTGCATGACCAAAAGCATCGTTGATTTGTTTAAAGTGGTCTAAATCCAGAATAGCTAAGCACAGTGGTTGATTGAATCGTTGGCTCAAGCGTAGAAACTTATTCAAGTCTTGGGTTGCGCGATGACGGTTATAGACTGTCGTCAGCGGATCTGTTTCCGCTAAACTCCGCAGTAATTTAATGCGTTCTAAACGGTTGAGAATACGAGTCACCAATTCTGGCCCAACAATTGGCTTGCTCACAAAGTCATCTGCACCAACAGCAAACACTTCATGCACAATTGCAGACTCTGTATGAGCTGTCAGAAACAAAATTGGCAATCCACAAGTGCGTGTATCGTTTCGCACTACTTTACACAATTCAATTCCACTCACATGCGGTATCTCAATATCCAGAATCAGCAAATCCGGTGCAGAGGCTTCCAGAGTTTCCCAAAACCGCCGAGAATCATTGAGGGTAATGACTTTAAATCCCCAAGGCTCCAGTAAACTTCTCAAAGTTGCTAAAATCTGAGGATCGTCATCTACGACCATGATCACTGCTTCTACACTCGTGTCAGCTGGTTGTAGTACATGGGTAACTGCCTCTAGCACTTGAGTTGCTGGTAATGGCTTTTGTAAAAAGGCGCGGGAACCTAAACGGGCGACTTCTAGGCGATCGCTTAAACTATCACAAGCAGTAAAAATCAAAACAGGTACTGCTGGTGTTTTCTGCAATTGTGCCAACAGTGTCAATCCCTCCTCAGTGGTATTATCAACAGCGGGATCAAGTAACACAACATTCGGACGAACTTGAGCAATTTTCTCTTCAGCTTTGGACAGGTTCGTTACGACTTCTGCTGTGATTCCCCGCATTTGAGCCTCACTCACCAATTCACGAGTCACTTGGCTGTCACTGTCAATGATCAATAACTTGGGAGGTTCATCGTTGTTCGTTTGGGAAGCTGAAACTAACTCTTGAGGCGTTTGCTCTATTTCTTGGCGTAAAGCTTTTACCAATTGACGTAACTGCTTACCCTTTTTAGTTCCAAAAGATTTACCGGCTTGCAGTTGATGTTCGATAGTACGAGCTAACTGTGAACCTTTGCTAGAACCAAAAGTGCCTAGTACACCTGCGAGTGTATGAGCTTCCTGCTGCGCGAGAACATGTAATCCCTGAGTGAGTTTATTTTCCAACACTGCGACTGCAGCTTGTTCAAGAACGGATACCTGCTCATGAATTCTGTCTTGAAATCGGTTCCAAACCCCAGCGAGTGCTGCGAGTGTCTGCTGTTTCTGTTGTTCTGTCTCACTCTGCTTGTTTTTGTTTGTCTTTGCTTGTAGTGGTTTGAGTCGATAGCCAATACCATAAACAGTCTCAATCAAATCAGAAGCTGCTCCTGCTGCTTTTAATTTGTGCCGTAAACCTTTGATTTGAGTTCTCACGGCTTCTTCTGTGGGTATTTTATCAAACGACCAAACGTGCTCAAGAATTGTCCCACAGCTATACACCCGTTGAGGATTTCGCAGAAACAGTTCTAACAGAGCATACTCTTTAGGAGTGAGTTCTACAGTGCGCGTGTCATAACGAACTTCTAAGCTACTCGGGTCAAAACGTAAGTTTCCCCATTCCAACACAGGAGGTGTGACGGTAGAATTGCCTCGACGCAGTAGAGCACGAACACGAGCGACTATTTCCTCACAGTCAAAGGGTTTGACAACGTAATCATCTGCACCTGCGTCTAGTCCTATTGCTTTATCATGACTGCTATCTCGGCCTGTCAGCAAAAGAATGGGCATTTTGAAGTCGTGCGATCGCAACTTGTGGCAAAGGCTAATGCCATCAAGCTTGGGTAACATCACATCAAGCATGATTAAATCATAGTCAAAGGCTTGTACCAAATCCCAAGCTGCTTGACCATCTGTGGCAATTTCAACTGCATAATTTTGGTGTTCAAGAACTGTGGTGAGCGCTTTGGCACTTAACTCGTCATCCTCTACGATGAGAATCCTCATTGTGGTTGCTTCCTTTGATTCCTGGTGTTCACTGCGTTAAAAATTTGTAATAATTCTTTTGTTTTATATAGGATTTTAATAAAATTCTTCACAGCGCTTTTCATCGAAGTGAGATATAATGTTGGAATTCGCTCATTCAAAATTCGCTCATTCCAAAAGCTTATATCATAGGCTTTACGTGGATTTTGAATACTATTTTTATTCGGTGCCACGCAGTACTAGTAGTCCTTCTTTGAGAACGAAAGCGGGGTTAATAGCAGCAAGAAAAATCTCTTTCTCCTTCTACTTCACGGCAGTTGCAATCAACGAGGAAACCTCCTTTGGGCACACTGCCTCCCCTACAGCCCCCAACCCCAGAGGGGACCCAAGCGCCCCCTACTTGCTTTAACCCAGCAATTTTGGGTTGGTCGAGTACTAAGGTTTCGCGGCAGTCGGTACATGTAGCATTTTCCCACTTGTGCAATTCTATCGTTTGACGCGAGTTTGCCAATAGTCAGATTTGGTTCAAATGATTGATTTTTTGTAACTTACGGTAAAAAGAAGAGGCGAAAGTTCGGTCATCTTATAGCACCGAAAGAAGTAGGCTCACTGCCGAAGCGCGTAGCGTGTACTTTGCGCTCGTAAGGCAAGCGTTAGCGCAGGCCCCCTAAGGGGCTAGCGATCGCCTTTTTATAAAAAAAATTAAGAGTTTATGATTCCTAATATCTGTTGTTGTTTCTTAACAAGAATTAACAACACTAATACGTTTTAAAATCAGCTGAGAGTTGGTTGACAGATTTAAGCCTTATAAAGAATTATCTTAGGAACACTGGATAGTCGCTTGTGAGGAAAACATGCACACAGTTGTTCTCGTTCTCGTTGAGGTACTAATCGTCATTGGACTGTCACGGTTAGTAGGACTTGCCTTTAGGTGGATTAACCAACCATTAGTCATTGGAGAAATTGTTGCCGGGATTATGCTCGGACCATCTCTTTTTGGTTTGGTTGCGCCAGGATTAGCAGCTACCTTGTTTCCACCTGAAACAATTCCCTTCCTGAATGTATTATCTCAGGTAGGGTTAATATTTTTCATGTTTTTGATTGGGCTAGAGCTAAACCCCAAATACCTCAGCGGCAATTTAGAAATCGCAATATTAACATCTCACGTCAGTATTTTAGTACCGTTTTCCTTAGGAACGCTGCTAGCAGTACTTCTGTATCCTCTGGTTTCCAACGCTAGTGTGTCATTTACCGCTTTTGCCTTGTTTCTGGGGGCGGCAATGTCGATTACTGCTTTTCCAGTCTTGGCACGTATTATTACTGAGAATAACTTGCAAGGGACACGCTTGGGAACTTTGGCGCTGACTTGTGCGGCGGTAGATGATGTAACTGCGTGGTGCTTATTGGCAGTGGCGATCGCAGTAGCGCGTACAGGTAGTATTATTGGTGCTGTTCCTACGATTATCGCCAGCTTAGTATACATCGGCTTAATGGTGACGGTAGGGCGAAACTTCTTGGAACACCTTGCCAGCTACTACCGCCGTACTGGACGCCTGAACCAATTGGTTCTGGCTCTCATTTACATGGGTGTGGTTGCTTCTGCCCTGATTACTGAACTGATTGGCATTCACCTTATATTTGGAGCATTTTTGCTAGGGGCAGCTATGCCAAAGAATCCGGGTTTAGTCCGGGAATTAGCCGTCAAAACGGAAGATTTTGTTCTGATATTTCTGCTACCAGTCTTCTTTGCTTACAGTGGTTTGCGGACGCAAATTGGTTTGCTAAATAAACCTGAATTATGGGTATTGTGTCTGGCTGTCCTCGCAGTGGCAATTATAGGTAAATATGCTGGTACATATGTAGCAGCGCGTGTCAGTGGTATAAATCACCGAGAAGCTTCAGCGCTTGGTTGGTTGATGAATACTCGCGGCTTAACTGAACTGATAGTCTTAAATATCGGTCTGAGTCTTGGAGTCATTTCGCCGCTACTATTTACCATGCTGGTAATTATGGCATTGGTAACAACGTTTATGACTTCACCACTATTAGAGCACACTTATCCAAAAAAGCTTATCAGGTTGGATGTCGTTGAGCAAGAACCAGAACAAACAGAAGTAGACATCTCTGAGGGTGAAGAGCTTCAGAATCGTCCTTACCGAGTTTTAGTTCCAATCGCAAATCCCAGCACTCAAAAAGGTTTAGTGCAGTTGGCTGTGGCGATTGCTGTTAACCATCGACAAAGCGCTGTTGTTTATCCGCTCAGTTTGATTGAATTCCAAGAAGACTATGCCTTTGAAAGTACTCCACAAGAAGCAGATAGAGCCATTGCACAGCGGCGCGAGCAGCTAGAAGAATTAATTTCACGTTTAGAACCATCAGAAGTACGCTCTTATATGCAACCTATTGTTCGCACTTCGAGCAATGTTGCACGAGAAACAGCACGGATTGCCTTACTTGAGCAAGTTAATTTAATTTTAGTCGGATGGCATCGTCCAGCTTTTAGTAAGAATCGCTTAGGTGGACGAGTTGGTCAAATTTTAACCAATGCACCAGTGGATGTAGCAGTGTTCATAGATCGAGGAGAAGAGCGTTTAGAAAGCTTGTTGGTTCCTTATTGTGCAAATATTCACGATGATTTAGCAATGATACTTGCTTTGAGATTGCTAATAAATCTTGAGACTTGTCGATTACTCGTTTTACAAGTTGTGGTGGCAGAAAATCAAGTCAAAAATGAACTCAGTTATGAGCTTCACAACGTCATGGAGCAATTACCTCAAAGTGTACGCGATCGCATTGATCTCAAAATAGTCGAAGCCATAGAGCCAATTCAAGCTGTAGTTGCAGCTTCAGAAAATGTTGATCTGACGATTGCTGGTACTAACCGTGCTTGGGGTATTGAACGTCAAACTTTGGGAAGATACACAGACGAACTAGCGATTGAGTGTCGTTCCTCGCTGCTCATTACCCGTCGCTACAGTCAATTTACCTCTCATATTGCTTCTGTTTTTTCTAGCGACAAATCAGAGGTGAAAAATTAGATGAAGGCTTCATTATTTGTCTTGGTTCTCTATTATCTCTTATCTCCATGACCAAATCTCATTTCAACTTAAAATCCCTAACCTTTTATGGTGTGGCAATCAGTTCAGTACTGCTTTTATTTAAAGTCGTAAGTGTTTATGGAGAAAATAAGCTCAAAGCACCTCCGACAATTAACAGTAACTATCATCTCATCTTGAGTGAAAAATTACCTGTATGCGAAAAATTAAATGTTATCTTCTTAAAGATTCAGCAATCAGGAATTTACTTAAATGGATTTTTAGTGCCAGCTAACTCAACAACAAACTCGACACTATCATCTGAAAAATATGCTCTCACTGGTAAACTTGAGAATCAACAATTGAGTTTATCTGGAAAAGTTCCCAGATATATCCTATGCAATACTCCAAATTCTCAAACACAAGCAAATATTATCCCAGTTAAGATACAACTTCAATTGGCACAGCAAGAAGATTTAGTAGGTAACATAAATGTGAGTCACACTTCCAAAGCTATTGGATTGACAGCAAAACCACAAAAAAAGAATGAACAATCTCAGGAGTCAAGCAGTCATTAATAAGTAAGAATTCAGAATTGCTGGAGCGGAGGTTTCCTTGCTCCGCCTCCGTTCAGGAGGAAATGCTGGATTCTTTTTCATGAGACGTTTGGTAAAAGCGAGAAGCCAAAAAACGAGTTGTCATGGACAATTGTAGATAACAATTGTGAATCAATTTTGTGGAGTCGTGAGGAGTATGGATAAGCAATTAAGGAATAAACTATTTTTCCGGTTTTGCAAGTATTTATTTCGGGTTAGCTTGTTTGGCTTGTATGTAGCAGCATTTAATAGCAAACCATTAAGCGTCTATGCTTTTGATGTGGGCAACAATAGTAGTAGCACCGCGCCAGTAGCAAGACTTGAGGATTGGCGCTTTTCTCCAGAGACATCACAACTAGAAATTTCCCTCTCAGCAGCCGCACAACCTCGATACTTTTACCTCAGCCAACCATCGCGCATAGTTATAGATTTGCCAGGTACTAAATTAGGCAGAATTCCCACCAAACAAAATTTTTATGGAGCCATCCAAAGCATTCGCGTTTCCCAACTCAACGCAGATGTTACTCGTATTGTCATGGATTTAGCACCAGGAACTTTCATTGCTCCAAACCAAGTGCAACTGCAACCTGTTTCGAGAAACAATCCCAACCGTTGGGTATTACGTCCTTTGGTTGCTAGTAGCAGCGGTAACTCTTTACCACAAGGATACTTGTCACCTGCACCTAGGAATCCTAGCAATTTTTCACCGACAACTATAACTCCACCGTTACCAAGTAACACACCACTTGGTATCTACAACCCGCCACAGCCTTCAGGTAACTTACCATCAGCCACTTACAATTCTCCACAGCCACCTAGTCACTCACCACTTGGTATCTATAATAATCCGCCACAACCATCTAATAATCCATCAGTGGGTGTTTATAATCCGCCACAATCTCCAGGCAGTCCACAACCTGGAATGTACAATAATTACCCACAACCTCCAAACAACTTACCATCAGCTACCTATAATCAGCAACAAGTACCTGATTTCAGTGTACCGCCACCATTAACAACCCTACCTGCAACAACTAATAACTTTCCACAAACACCATCTGTCCAAGTACCGCCCTTAAGCCGTAATAATCCTTCTCAACTTTCTGATTCTGCTTTTCCTGCACCTTCTTTTCCATATCAACGCAGTCATAGTAATCACAGAGTTCCTGCTGTGGGGGAGTCAAATTTTCCTGTTCCAACTGTTCCCAATGCTTCAACTCGTTTTCCTAATTCTGGGGTGATTGAGTTTGGTGAACCTTTTCCCAACTCTACAAGGTAAAGGTAGAAAAAGAAAGAAGAACGAAAAACCAAATAACAAGGAAATTCTTCTTTCTTTCTTCTTCTGTCTTCATCTTTTCTAGAATCTTTCTGTTTCCAGTGTTGGAGCTGTTGCTCCTGGTTGGTTGATGAAGAAGTTTTTCGCATCATCGTTCTCGTAAGTGCAGCTAATATCAGGTTTGTCGCCGTTCAAATCACCCGCATAAGCAAAGTGGTTCAGGCGATTTTTGCAATCTCTGACTTGATCTGATGACACAAGTTTCTTTTGCTCTAAAATAGCCCAGTTACTAGAACGCAAAACACAGCCAGGACGCATACTAGGCTGACCGACGTATACTTTAAAGGGGTTAAGAGTTACAAATAATCTAGTGTCCATCACCATAGCGCTGGCTCCATACTGCACGCAAATATCAGCATTTGGTGCTTTAGTATCAATAAATTCTCGTGTAGCTACGTTGTTGGGAGTAAATGTAGCCGTCGAGCTAAAAGCAATACCAATCCCAATACCCAAAACAAATACCCCTCCCAAAATCGCTATGGTGGTGAAATTAAACATAGGAGATTGGAAGATAGAGGGTTTAGGAATCGTAGCTGTTCTACCAGTGGATTTTCGTCTCATTTTTGCTTAATCACGCTTAATCAATTTTACCCTTTGGACAGCAGGGAGTGGATTCAATTGCTCTCCCTCTTTCAGTATGACGATTCTTGAGTGTCATTGTCTGTAAGTTTTTCTGTTATGTTCCTACCACCTGACAGATTCAGCAAAATGGAAGCATGCTAGATTGATGCTGTATGTGATTCAAATAGTTGACTTATTGCTTATTTTATGACTAACAAATTCTATGACCTTAATCACCCTAGTATCAACAATTTTTATGAAATATTATTGCTTTCTATTGAAATAAATATTACTTTAAGCTCTTGATGGAGGTATCAAAGTTGAGTTGGATGATTTTCTCTTACTCTCTCCCTTCCAAGTCGTCGTCTAGTCCTCGTGTCACGCTGTGGCGACGACTGCGACGAATAGGAGCCATCTCTCTTAAAAGCGGTATTCACGTTTTGCCTGCCCGTGATGAGTGTATAGAATCCTTTCAATGGCTGGCGCAGGAAGTACAACAGGCAAAGGGTGAAGCATTAGTTATGCGGGTAGAGCGATTTGAGGGATTAGCAGATGAGGAAATCACTGAATTATTTCGTAAAGCTCGTAGCGAAGAGTACCAAGAGATTGAAGCCCAAGCAATTGAATTGGAAAAGTCTGTAAATGCCAACACCAGCTTAGAAGAGCGTAGGAGTCTGCTTGAAACTTTAGAAAAACTACGGAAACAACACACTGAGATTGCTCGTGTTGACTTTTTCGATTGTCCTGATGGACAACGAGTAATAACTGCATTAAACCGTGTTGCTCAAGCACTATCTCTGAGTGTATCTGTGGCAGTAGAGATTCCACATACAGCAATTGCCCAATACCGGGATAAGCGATGGGTTACCAGACCCCGACCGTATGTAGACCGCTTAGCCTGCATTTGGCTCATTCGTCGATTTATCAATCCAAGTGCTGAAATTCGATATTCTCATGAGGTTGCTCCTGATGAAGTCGCCTTTGAAATGAAAGATGCTTTCTTTGGACATTGTGGCAACCTTTGCACTTTTGAAGTGATGGCGGCTGCATTTGGCTTGAATAAACCTGGAATGCAAGCTGTTGGGGAAATTGTGCATGAAATTGACCTGCGAGACGGACAATATGCGCGTCCTGAAACAGCAGGAGTAGATTGTGGTGCGATTCTTGCATGGTTTTGCCACAGCAATTTATGGACCTGTAGCAATGGCTGTCGTGGTGAGCATTGCTAAGGATAGACGAGCAGAAATGTTGTCTTGGTTCTCATCCGTCACCATTATTGGCAATCTGATTGGAGCGCCGTTGGGTGGGTTTTTGCTGACTCAGCTAGCGGGAAGTGGGACACCTAGCCTTGTCCAATTTCACATTATCTACGGTGTGGTTGCAGCCTTGGGTACAGCTTCGTTACTGATTGCTTTGTTGGTGCTAAAAGACCAATGGGAAGAACCGAAGTCTGAACAAACGCGTACACTCGGCGCAGTTTGGAGAAAGTTTAAAAAAGGTATCCGTGAAATCCTAATGGATAGGCGAGTGTTACTCAGCAGCAACATCGAAGGAGTGCAAAACCTCTCAGTTGGAGCCTTAGAAGCTTTCTTACCTATTTACGCTGTCAAGATTTGCGGATTTAGTGCATTTCAAGCGGGGATGCTTTGGGGTGTGCAGATTCTGGTGACAACTTTTTCTAAGCCATTTATGGGCAGGTTGTCAGACCAAAGAGGGCGATTACCTCTGCTGTTTTGGGGTATGTTTGCTTGTGCAATCCCCTTTGCCCTCATCCCCTGGTTTCAAAACTATGTGGTCTTACTGGTTTTAGCCGCAGTGTTTGGAATTGGAGAGGCGATTGTTACCTCAGGAACTGCAGCATTAGTAGCTGACTTTTGCAGTGAAAGTAATTTAGGTTCAGCAATGGGTACCTTTGGAACCATCTTTGATGTGGGACACGCTGCAGGTCCTTTATTGGCAGG
Organism: Brasilonema sp. UFV-L1; assembly: GCF_012912105.1. Classification (GTDB taxonomy): domain Bacteria; phylum Cyanobacteriota; class Cyanobacteriia; order Cyanobacteriales; family Nostocaceae; genus Brasilonema. The sequence goes on along the minus strand of NZ_QMEA01000020.1, from coordinate 23,850 downwards.
TGTATTGATTAGTTGGTCAGGTGGTGAAGATTTCCGCCTTTCGTTTGCCTTAATATCAGGAATTTTAATTGGAGCAGCACTAGCTTTTCGGATTGGTGTCAGGGAGGAACCAGCAAGAGGCTAACGACAAAAAAGGAATACCAATGTATTCATTCACTAGCTTAATTGGGTGACACGATTTGAACCACGATTTGAACCACGAGTTGAACTAATAACGAAGTTAATAAAGGAGAGACTTACCATGCAAACTGAAATTACCAACGAAATTGGTTTGATTCCCTTACAAGCTGATACTAGTCTTTTGCAAGATCCCAAAAAGTTCAGCAATGGCGACCTCAAAAACCTGGAAGAAATAGCTCAGTTCAATCCTCGCTTCTTTGTGCGGCGACGAATTTTCTCTACCGATTCCATGCATTTCAATATCTACTGCATTGAGCCGGGTCAATCCAACCCATTGCACAAGCATTCCCAAAGTGACGAAATTTGTTACTTTGTGCAAGGTGCAGGAGATGTGATTGTGGCTGATGAAATTGCGGCTGTACAAGCTGGAGACTGTGTTCACATTCCTAAAGATGTGGGACATGAAATTATAAATACTGGTACGGAAAGAATGATTGTGGTGCTGGCTCAATCTCCCCTTCCCTGTGCCCATGAAAAAGTGCCCAATCCGCCTTCGGAATTTCGTCGAGTTGATCTCAGTCGTTAAGTTAACAAAATAATGCTTGACTGACACTTACGCTACACATTATTAGTGCCCCACTTGGATCTGATCTAGGTGGGGCTACTGTTGCTACTTACCCATTTACTTTTAACAGTGGAACCGCAAATTTCTGTTAACTTAAATATTAAGAATATATTAATACATTCTGTACAACTAAAGTGATACTCCTACGATCGCTGCCCTTTGGCAAAAGTTTCAAAATCTCACAATTTCAAACTCTCATAGCCGATAGTCTCACAATCTTCTGGGGAGATTGGCTAGAATTACGTGCGCGATTTGTACCAATTGCGTCATCTGGATTAATCTCTCCACTGATATACATTCTGACTTTTGGCTTGGGTTTGGGTAGCTCAATCAAACCTGGCTCAGGAATCAGTAGTGATTATAATAACTATTTAGAATTTATTTTACCAGGAATGGTAGCACTGTCGTCTATGACAGTCAGCTTTGTCGGGACGACTTTTTCCATCTGCGGAGACAGAATCTTTACCAAAAACTTCGAGGAATTATTACTCGTCCCCGTGCATCCTCTGGCGTTGCACATAGGAAAAATGCTGGCGGGAGTGACGCGGGGATTAATGACTTCACTTAGCGTTATTTTAGTTGCCCTAGTGTTTACTAGAAACTGGAATTTTCTCAATCCATTGTTTGTGCTGATACTGGTATTAAGTTGTGCAGTTTTTGCTGGTTTGGGAGTGATTGTAGGGTTGACGGTGAAATCCCTTGAATCAGTCGGACTCTACAACAACTTTATTATTATCCCGATGTCATTCTTGGGAGGAACGTTTTTTGATCCAGGTACATTACCAACAGTTTTGAAAGTCGTTGTTTACTTGTTACCGCTTACCTACGCTAGCCTCGGATTGCGTGCAGCTGTTTATTTACCATTGTCTCAGTTTCCTTGGTATTGCGTGCCAATTTTATTCGTGATGGCGATCGCCCTTTCCCTATGGGGTGCTTACATATTTTCTCATCAACAGGATTAATAGCTGAATTCCGACTGGAGGATTTGTGGAAAATTCACCCATGTATACAGCGGCTAGCCGACATCTTGCATGATTCTCAACAAGATCTAAAAAACCGGGTCACTGAGGCAGAAAATTAAGGATTTTAACTGTCGTCATTCTCAAGAAACCCGGTTTTTGACCCTGGTGTAAGATATAACCTACTTAAGTTCTAAATTTTGCTTTCTTTGTTGTATGGTGAACCACCCAACGACAACAAGAAGCGCACCAACGGCAAGAAATCCTAAATCCCAGGCTAACTGATTTGGTCCTGGTTTGACATGATGGATACCGAGAATATGATGATCAATCACTCCTTCAATTAAGTTAAACAATCCAGCGCCGATAAGTATAGATCCAAAATAGATATTGGATGACCAAGGAACATCTTCACGCCGTCCTGCCCGCCATAGCAATACCACTCCAATCACAGTCATGATCCAATCAAAAGCGTGAAATAAGCCGTCCCAGACTGTATTCACATCTATATTAGAGATTGTGGTCAAAGGTCGAACATTGCTCAACATATGGTGCCACTGAAGAATCTGATGCAGCACAATGCCATCAAAGAATCCACCAAGACCTAAACCAAGGAAAATTCCAGCAACAATTAACGGTATACGTTGGTTACTTTTTTCACTTTTTGCCTCCATTATCAACCTCTCTTTTGCAACTTTTCATTTCACCATATAACTCTCTTTTGAAAGCAATCTTCCACCTTTAGACAAGTAATATGGTGGAATTCAAAGCAGACCATTTCTTGCTAGAATCTACCGTAATAATGAATTTTAATGCATAAAACAGCAATTTTCAAATGACTATTTACTTTTACAAGATTTGGCAGCCCTATGGCTGTTTTTCCAATTTTTCTCCTCATGGAATCATCATGCAAGACATCTATTGGTCAACAGTTGAGCATTATTATCAAGCTCAAAAGTTTGTTGGAACCTCAGATGCTATGAGTATACCTCTTATCCATAGTGCTCAAACACCAGAATTGGCTGCAGCATTAGGACGTGACACTACACGCCAAGTTCGATTAGATTGGGAGGATGTTAAAATTCAAGTGATGCGAGAAGCTGTACTCAAGAAGTTTCTGACACATATCGATATTAGAGAAATTCTTTTAACAACCGGTGACAAACTGATTGTAGAAAACTCACCAACCGATTATTTCTGGGGTTGTGGTATCAATAAGACAGGTCACAATCATCTTGGTAAAATCCTCATGAGTGTGCGTGAAGAAATACGCAATTTACCATCTTTGTCAGTCGTTTCTGATTAATTCTTGTTGATTTGTCATCTGTACTTTTCACAAATTTATTGTAGCATTACTCTTTGAGTTGTGAAATCAAGCTATTGGATGAAGGAAATGAGGGAAGAGGAAAAGATATTTTCCTACACTCTCTCACTCTCTCATTCTTTCATCTCCTTATGAGTGTCAGTCTGTTTTAGAACATAGGATTGTGTTCATAATCCCAACACTTTTCATTTCTCCAGATTCTTCTGGTGTGTTCGCATTTAGATTTACTGTCAAGCCAGGGAATAGATGTAGGATAGAAAGAGGTGGATGTTGAAGGAAATAAGGACAAAACAAAGGAAAAAGTCGTAAAGCCAGAAGTTAATAGAATGATGAAAAATCCTATGATGAACATGATATTACTCGGATTCCAAAGAAAATACAAGCTTTTTTGAGATTGCAAGCGCTGTTTGAAACGACCTTCTGGATCAGCTAATAACACCAGATAAAAGTTTAGTCCTGGAATCGGAATCGAAACTTTCAAATCTAAAGGATGACGAGTCAAAGTATGACGACCAAAAGCTTTTTGGATGGTTTTTCTTTCCTCTTCTGTAAAAGTATCAATGATTTCCTGAGGAATTTTCGCCAATAATTGCTTCAAAGCAGGATCAACGTGCTGTAGACGTTTCATGACTTACATGTTTTACTCAATGTGGCTGTGATAGAGACAAAATTTGCTATGCGTTGAAGTTGCTCATTTACCATTCATGATTCTGACTGGAAATGGAGCGTAGGTAAGGGGAACGCTCCTGACTCCTGAATTCTTACTAACTGTTTAACAACAAAAGTGCAGTGTGTACGCGCATCGGTTAACTAACATCACTGCTAATATTTAAAACTCTTATTAACTTGTTATATGGCTGATAAGATACAAAATTTGCTTTTTGCTGCATCTGCAAAATTTTAGGGAGAAATTATCTGAGGATGTCTGAGGGAGATCCAAAAAATAAAATATTTAGTACTGTATTTCATAAACTCGTATCGTAACGCTGGGCTTGTAGTGGCGCTATAAGCGTTCTTTGCACAACGCCCAAACTATAACGCTACGAACTTGTGCAACATTGTACGTAAGGGCATTTGAGATATTGCAATCAGGAAGCGTGTTGACTTCCGGCTTCATGAACGCCCTATTCGGATTGACATTAAAAACTAGTGAATTTTATGCTACTTGAGATTTAAGCTAGAAGTGATTAGCAGTGTTCGCTTATAACCATAAATTGCGCTTTGCATATAAGACGCAGGTAAATAGCGAAACTTTGCCATGAGTGATGTAGTATTTTTTTGCACGTCTGTCTTTTGGTAAATCCCATGAAACAGCTCCTCAATCAAGTCTATAGCTGGAAAAAGCTTATCCAACGGCTCATTCTGACGCCAGTGATGGTGATTTTGGCAACTTTCGTGTTTGCTACACCTGCTTGGGCGACTGGTGTGTATGATATACCAGCCATTACAAGTGGTGAACCTACTTGGGTTGTGGATCAAGCTGACGTCATTAGCCGTATAAATGAAAGTAAGCTTAGCAGCACCCTGGAGAATTTGGCAAAGCAAACGGGTAATGAAGTCAGAATTGTCACACTTCGTCATCTTGACTACGGTGAAACTCCAGAGAGCTTTACCAAAGCACTCTTTGAAAAATGGTTTCCGACAAAGGAAGCACAGGCAAATCAGACGATATTAATGATTGATACTGCAAAAAACGGTACAGCAATTATAACCGGCGAGCAAGTGAAATCTTTGATGTCAGATGATATTGCCTTGAGTGTCGCTTCCGAAACTTTGACAGCACCATTGCGGGATGGTAATAAATACAATCAGGCGTTTCTAGATGCTAGCGATCGCCTGGTTGCTGTTCTATCTGGCGAACCGGATCCTGGGCCTCCCGAAATTGTTGATAATGTGCAGGTAGAAAGCACCTTTGCGAAAGCAGAAGAGACTGACGTCAACAAAGGTAATGCAACTGCTTGGATTGTCGGACTTTTAGTCGCCGCCACCGTTATCCCGATGGCAACTTACTACATTTATTTAGTGTTTCAGCCATCTTCTGACGGATAATTATCGGTTATCAGTTATCAGTTATCAGTTTGAAGAAGTATTCAGTATTGCTGAATCCAGAATTCAGAATAGAAGAATCAATTAACTCTTTTATTCTGACTTCTGACCGGAGGCGGAGCTTTCCTTGCTCCGCTCCTGACTCCTGACTCCTTCACTGTTTACTGTGTACTGATAACTGTGTACTGTTTTAATCTTGGACATAATCTTGCCCTGTCACAAGGGAAATCTCAGCTCGAACAAACTCGCGACCCAAATAAGCCGCATGGGTTAACTGAGTCACAGGAGGGGGCTGTTGTTCTTCAAAAATTTTCACACACATTTGCTTTGCTGTTCTTGCACTAAATACGGTTGTGTGAGTGCGTTCTACCTTTCCTCGTGCGGGTATGACTTGTCCAGTTTCCGGATCAACAGCTAAACCACGTTCATCAATCACATTCGTGAAATGCTTAGCATAAATTAATCCTTCTTCCCGATTTAGATAAATAATGAAATACCCACCGGGATCAAGGTCAATGTGACGCTGAGAAAGTTTGTCGTCAATTGCTGCTAAGCCTTCAACAGTCAAATCCATAATCACCATAGAAATTAACTTTTCTTAGGGCTTTTGACCCCTTCTCAAGTGTAATTCTTATCTTCCTGAGCATTCTTAAGATTTTGGTGGTTGACTTTCCTTTGTAAAAGGCAACTCGGCATTTATAGCTGAAATCTCCTGCTGTTCGAGTTCATTCACTTCACTGATGTAATGTTGCAGAATTTGTGCTAAGCGACCATTATAAAAGCGGTGCAAACTGTGATTACCAGATGCAGGAAAGCCGCGACGTTTTTTGTGGCGTCCACCAGCACCTGGATCAAAAATTTGGATACCGTTGGCGATCGCCCACTCTATCGGTGCATAATAGCAAGCATCAAAATGCAAGCAATCTATCTCTTGAAAAGAACCCCAGTAGCGTCCATACATCCTGTCGCCTTTAAACAAACAAAAAGACATCCCTACTGGTTGACGGTTATCCTGCTCTGTGTATGCGGCGAAAAATACAACCCGATGGCGATAATGTGTGTGTAGCTGTTCAAAAAATTTCTTGGTTAAGTATTTACTACCCCACCAGCCAAATTTATCACAGGTGTCAGCGTAGAACTCATACATCAAAGCAAACAGTGACTTGGGAATTTCATCTCCAGTCAGAGGTTGTATTTTCAAGCCAGCCTTTTCCACGGCTTTGCGTTCACGCTTAATGTTACGGCGCTGGTTGGCGTTGAACACTCCCAAGTAGTCATCAAAATTGTTAAACCCAAGATTTTCCCAGATGTAGCTGTGGTGTAGCCAAGCTGTGAAGCCTTGGCGTTCTAAAATTGGACGCCATTCGGGATCGACATAGAGAAAATGACAGCCAGAGATACGGTGTTTGATGCAGAAAGCATCAATCTCATGTACCATCAATGCTGTCATCTCATCTTCATCTTCCCCTGGCGCAATTAAGAATCGATAGCCTTCGGCTGGGGTAAATGGAGTCATTCCCAGCATTTTTGGGTAGTATTTAACACCAATGCGTTGTGCTAACTCTGCCCACTGGTGGTCAAAAACAAATTCACCAGAACTGTGTCCCTTCAAGTATAGTGGGGCAGCAGCAATCAAGGTTCTGTCTCGCCATACAGTTAAGTGATTTGGTAACCAACCAGTGTTAGCTGTAGCACTTTGAGAGGTTTCGAGATTTTTCAGCCACTCCCACTCTAAAAATGGAGTTTTGAGTGACAATGCTAAAGCATCCCACGCCTCTTGGGGGATTTCAGCAATTTTGTTAATCCAAGCGACAGAATAGCGAGGTTGCAGTTGTTCCACCATTAGAGGTTTTAAAGATACAAAATTTAGCACAAACTTTATTTAGACTAAACTAATCTGTCGGTCGTTGCAGCCGATAATGCACAAAGACTTCCTGTTCAACTGTGACAACTTCCAGCAATTGTAGACGGGGAGCCACGAAAGCGAAAAATCCACGTCCTTCTACTGGTGTCGGTGCTGTAGAACCGCCTATAAGCAACGGACAAATGGTGAGCCAAAATTCATCAATCAAATCTAGTTCTAGCATGGAAGCGACTAACTCACCGCCACCCAAGACAGCTAAGCGTTTGATACCCAAAGTTGTTAAATGTTGTAAAGCTGCACGAATGTCAACTTTTGCGGTTGGTGTTTCAAAAGCCAAAATTTGCTCAAATTCTGGGCGTTGTTTCCAAAAAAGTGCTCCTGTTGTTGTCGTCATTAACCAACGCTTGACTGGCTGCTGAAAGAATCGTATTTCCGGATTAAGGTTAGCAGAATGTGTAATAAGTATATGAACAGGTTGGGAAGGCTTTCCCGCTTGAGTTCGTTGTTGCAGCAGTTGTGGGTGCGATATAGTTAGCGTTGTACCGTAGGCGCGCAGAGTCCCAGCACCAAATAAAACAGCATCAGCTAAGGCGATTTGTTCCTCCAGATGTGCAATGTCCGTTTTGGAACCAAACCGAGCAGGCGATCGCCTCACATCAGCTATTTTACCGTCTGCACTCATCGCCAAAACGACAGTGGTATGTGGACGATGTTGTACCATTGGGGTGGTCTGATAATTTTTGCTTTTTATACGGAATGTTAATCCTCAGAAATAGTAATAGTGAAAACCTCATTTCTCCCGATTTCATCTCTAGTATTTATATGCAACAATATTCGCACTTATCAGCTAGTATCTAAGAGTGTTTGTATTCTAGGCTTCTTTTTGATATGAAATTGCTTTATATGTTTAATATGGTTATGAAATAAGATTTGGAGAACTCAACGACACTAGCTGCTTTAATTACCTAGGATTACTGTTGTGATTGGCACATACTAAGAGAGACTTCCGATGGCTAAACCCCGTCAATCATCCTTTCGTCGGATTTTAGTATCAAAAATTTTGCTTCTGTTGGTTCCAGTGTTACTGATAGGGGAAATTGTAGCCTATAAAAAAGCGCGTTCTAGCCTTCTGGAAACCGCCCGTCAAAATTTAACAGAAAGTGCCATTATCAAAGGTGAGAAAATTGTAGAGACGAGCGCAGCCTTAAAAGCAAATTTACTCAGTGCTAGTCAAACAATGGTTATCCAGACAGGTTCGCGTCTTGAAGTCAAACGATTTCTCAATCAAATAGTCCAACAACTACCAAGGCAAATAGAGTGCATTCAACTGACAAATCCACAAAGCGGTGACGTTGTCGCGAGTACTTGCGGTGAGCAACCAATTGGTGAATTAAAATTTCCTGTACCCAGTGATGGGATTAATGTCGAGGCGGTATTACCACCAAAAGTAGGAACAACAGGTAGAAGAAACTTCCCAAATCAACTGCGATTACTATTATCAACTCCCATCTACGATCATATGGGAGATTTACGTTATGCTTTGATATTTCGTTCGACAATACTGCAAGAAAAAACGAGTAATAAACCTGGCTTGCTAACAGGCTCTACAATGGTGATTGCTGATGATGGAACAATTTTGGCACACCCAATTGCTAATCGTGTTGGGACAAATATAGCTCAACATACAGATGCTGCGCGACTCAAAAAAATTGTCAGAACTGCTCTAGCAGGGAAGAAATATTTTCTGCATTTCTTTTTTGAAAATGAAGGTGAAGAATTACTTGCTGGCTATACTGCTATTCCCAGTCCTTTAACAGACGGGCAACAGAAAAAATTGGTTATTATAGCTGTTACAGATTTGGATAATGCTTTGTATGGTCTTAAGGGAATAAAACTTATTCTGATTGTTTTAACATCAGGTTTAATTGGCGCAAGTCTTTTAGCGTCGCTGTATTTAGCTCGTTATTTGGCACGTCCTGTAGAACAATTACGAGACTACGCCATAAATCTTCACTCAAACCAATCAGTAGAACCAATTCCTCACAACTTCAAAATTCGAGAGTTTAACCAATTAGCGCAAGCACTTGAGCAAATGGTTGAGCGATTGAAAGATTGGGCAGAAGAATTAGAAATAGCATGGAAAGAAGCAAAAACTGCCAACCAGGTTAAAACTCAGTTTTTAGCGACAACTTCCCATGAATTGAGAAATCCACTCAACACCATCATTAATTGTGTTCGTCTGGTTCGAGATGGTATGTGTGATGATCGCGAAGAAGAATTGGAGTTTCTCAAGCGTGCTGATGACACAGCCATTCACCTATTGGGCATTATTAATGAATTACTTGATATTTCCAAAATAGAAGCAGGAAAGCTTTCAGTCGTTTTGCAACCTATTGATCTTCGGCAAGTTTTAAAAGAAGTCATTAACATACAATCAATTAATGTTCAACAAAAAGGTTTGCAGTTAAATATTCCGCAGCTAAATGAAATCATTCCAGTGAATGCTGATGCAGCAAAGCTCAAACAAGTTCTGATTAATGTCATTGGTAATGCAACTAAGTTTACCGAACAGGGAAGCATTACAATCTCGACAGAAATTCAACGTAAGGATGATAAATCTGAAGTCATTATCTCTGTTACAGATACAGGTATAGGGATTGATCCAGCTCAACAGCAAAAACTCTTTCGTCCTTTCGTGATGGTAGATGGTTCACGTAAGTTTGGTGGTACAGGACTAGGACTTGCTATTTCACGAAATTTAATCGAACTGATGGGAGGTACTATTACTCTTGAGAGTCCAGGTCTTGATCAAGGCACGACAATCACAGTAACTTTGCCCTTAATTGATGGTTCACTCTTACCAGGCGCAGGAGGAAAAAAAGATCCAGAAAACCTGAGTCTTTCTTCCGGAGAGCAAGCAGTCAGAGGAGCAAAGCAAGCAGCAGAAGAAGTGACCTTGAAAAAAAAACGCTTCTCGTCTATCTTGAACAAGGAATTACAAAATTCAAAATTGAGTATACAAAATGTAAAGTTGTAGAATTTCAGTCTTGATTTGCATTCAAAAAAATAGGCTGACCACCTTTCTCAAGAGATTGTGTTAAAGCAGTAAGAATTTCCACTAATTGCGTACCTACCAAGCCAGAAGAAACCTCTGAGCAAGTATTCTCAAGAATACAAGTGATAAAGTGATTGCACACTCGCCGTAATGGTTCACCTATTTCTATTTCCAGTACTTGTTGCTTCTGATTCACAGGAATAAATTGGTTTCCCTGGCGTTCAAATTCGCCGTGTTGTATGGTCAAAGGTGAGGTAGGAGACATTTCGTCAAAAATCAGACTGCCAAGACTTCCAACAATACTTAGTCGTCGTTGTTTATCAGGATTGAGCCAACATAAGTGAATATACGCTTGAAAATTGTTCGGATATGTGAGGATTGCCCACACTAGGTCGGATAAACTTGATGGGGTGATCGGGTGATCTGGTGAATGAGAGTTTGCACTCTCCCCACCTCGTTGTAGCCATACTGTACCCGTTGCTTGCACTTTTACGGGAATTTGATTTAGCCAAGAATTAAAAATGGCAATATCGTGAATCGCTAAGTCCCAGAGTGCATCAACATCTTGGCGAACTGGTCCTAAATGAGTTCGGGTTGCGTAACCATAACGTAAATCACCTAATTGATTTGCTTGTACAACAGCTTTCCCTCGCGAAACTGCTGGGTGAAATAAGTAGGTGTGGTCAACTATCAGTTGTCGTTGCTGTTTTTGAGCAAGCTGGTATAATTCTCGACATTCTGCTGGGTTAAGAGTTAAAGGTTTTTCTGCTAAAACGTGGTAACCCCAACGCAAAGCATCGGTAATTAACAAGTAATGTGTGCTCGCGGGGGTAGCGATGACGACTGCATCTAACCCCGCGACTTGCTTTAGCGCTTTCCACTCGGTTATCAGTAGAACTTCGTCATCTAAGTGATATTGCTGTTTGACTACCATCAAACGTTCTGGGTTCGGATCGACTACCGCTACCACACTTGCTTGCGGATGTTCTAAAAAATTTCTCAGCAAATGGACGCCCCAACGTCCAACACCAACGACTGCAATTTTTATTTTCTTAGTCATGAGTCATGAGTCATTAGTCACTAGTGAGACCAGTGCTGCGGGAGGGTTTCCCTCCGCAGGCATCTGGCGAACCCGAAGGGTCATTAGCGATTCACAAATGATGTAAACGCCCGGAGGGCGGCTTCCCATTGTGTAGGACAAAGGACAACTAACAACTTATCAGTGTATCATCTCTTGTTTCATTTCAGGATTTTTCCTGATTTTCAAGTGATAAAAAAGCAATTTTGGCTGCAGCTTGTTCAGAAGCTTTGATAGAACGTCCTTTTCCTTCACCAAGCTTTTGTCCGTGTAGCCATACCTCAGCAAGGAAACGTTCTTGATTATGCTGCGGTTGATTCATTTCCACAACTCGATATTCAGGTAAGACTTTATACTTAGCTTGAGTCCATTCTTGCAGAGCGGCTTTATAGTTAAATCTAGCCGGATCGAGGCGAATTTCTGCTGCAAGTTGTTTGAAGTGAGGATCTAGCCAACAGCGGATGAGTTCGAGATTGTTTGTACTCAAATAAAGAGCGCCTAAAACTGCTTCAAAGGCATCAGCTAGTCTTGACTCTTGACCAACTTTATCAGCAGTCGCACTACCTGCAACTAGTAAATGTAACTCTAAGCCGTATTCTCTGGCTAGTTGGGCGAGAATGCGATCGCTCACCAACACTGAACGAATAGCTGCAAAATCTCCCACTGGACAATTGGGATAATTTTCCCATAGCACAATAGCTGCCACTAATCGCACGACTGCATCACCGACAAACTCCAAATGTTCATAATTTTCTGACTCGGAGACAGTGGGATGAGTCAGCGCCAAGTCCATCAGTTGCCACTTTATGGGCGCATCTGCCGATAGACCTAATTTTCTGACTAAGCTTTCAAGTTGTCGTTGACGGCGTGGATAAGCAATGCTCATTGAGTTATTAGTTATTAGAAGGCAGTGCTCGACTAGGGTTCCCCGGCATAAAACACCTCCTGCCGTTCATTAGTCATGAGTCATTAGTCATTGCTGATTAACAATCATACTAAGGACAAATAACAAAGGACAAAAAAGAGGGAGAGAGTCGGAACGTAAGCCGGGTTCTGTTCTCTTTCTATGGAAAGGCATACGACTTTCCTATATCAAGAGGGTAGTTATCTATCTGGGACGTTTGTTACCAAACGCCTCTAGCGGCTCTTATTTTAGCGGAACTGGTAAAAGACCAACCATAGTTCCTTGCGACCTTGCTCCCAACCGGGGTTTACCGAGCCACGATCTCTCGATCGCGCTGGTGCGCTCTTACCGCACCTTTGCACCCTTACCAGAATCAATTCAAAAAATTATTCATTTTGTTAGCGCAGCGGGGCGCAGCCCTCCTTTGAATTTTTAATTTTGAATTGATTCTGGCGGTATGTTTCTGTGGCACTATCCTCGCGATCGCTCGCACTGGACGTTATCCAGCAAGTCTGGTCTTTCGGGAGTCCGGACTTTCCTCAAACGAGTTTCAATGAAACTAGTCTGTAACCACCTGCGCCTACTCTCTCTTAATATCCAGTGTAATCTTTGAATGACCGAACTAGTACGTCGCGCTCCAAATAAACCAACCATTTGGAATGCCTAAGAGACTTACAAAATCTTGGTTCTTTCTTTTGACTTTTGCCGAGGTGTACTGGTCGTTTCACTTTAGCGCCTTTTATTCCAAGGTAGAGCATATGTCCAGGGAAGTTTTCTGACAGTGAAGGGACACTTGACAATACAAAGGGGAGGAGCAGTGGTACCATGAGCTACACCCACATTTGTTTCGGCTAGCCGGAACACTAAATCTAGTGAAAACTCAAAGTTGCGTTTTCGGCTCATAAATTTGTTAAATTCAATTCTTTGTGCCCTAACGGGACTTGTTTTCCATTTAAGGACATTAGCTACCGAGTTTTTTGTTGCTGTGTATGTTCCAGATAGCTTATCGAATTGAAAAACACTTTCAGATGAAACTGATTCTTTAAGTGTTTTTTTAGGAACAATCAGACTGGGGGTTTGAAATACGCCTAAGTCACGGGTGATATCTGGTGACATCCGAATGACTCGCTTTGAGGTTCCGTCAAATTCTTCAAAAGCGCAATTATCCCAATCAACGTATATTGCTACATCCTCAGATTTATTCTCAATATTAATCGACAGAGATTTTGGTTTTTCAATATCAAATGTATTTGCCAGCCCGCCAAAACTAATCCCAATCTTATCTTTCAGATTTTGGGCTTTCAGTTGTTCGTCTACAGATGCTTTATTGAATTCTAGCTTGACTTGTTCAGCAATTGATTCGACCATTTGGTTAATGGTGTAAGTAATACCAATTATATAAAGCGTCAAAATCAGTAAATTATTGTCGCCGTTTCTCATAACTTAGTTTATGAACTCCTTTGTACTAATTTTGAAGATTCAAGTGACTGACAATCTCAAATCTTGGAATCAGGATTCATTGTTGAAAAATTCTGAAACCAGCCTCTTCGCCAGAATATGAAGACTAACAGAAGGGCAATTACTGCCATCAATGCTAAACAAGAGGCATAACCCCAATACCAATTCAACTCAGGCATATTCCAAGGTGATTTGTCAGTATTGAAGTTCATACCATAAATTCCTGCAATAAAGGTAAGCGGAATAAAAATTGATGACATAACTGTCAAAAACTTCATAACTTCATTCATTCTGTTACTGACTGCCGAAAGATAAACATCCATCAACCCAGTGGCAAGTTCCCGGTAAGTTTCTAGCATATCCATTACCTGCACCGCATGATCGTAACAGTCTCGCAAATAAATTCTCACTTCTTCACTGATAAGTTCATTGCCATCGCGAATCAAAGAATTAATTGCATCCCGTTGAGGCCAGATATAACGGCGCAATTGTAACAATTCTCGTCTAAGTTGGTAAATTTTTTGTAATGTTTCCCGTGAAGGATTTACTATAACTTCTTCTTCTAAGTCTTCAATTCGCTCACCATAACGTTCTAGAACTGGAAAAAAACCATCGACAATTGCATCCAATAAACAATAAGCTAAATAATCTGTTTGACGCTTACGGATAATACCTTTGTTGTTGCAAATTCGTGCTCGTACTCCTTCTAAACAATCATGTTCTGGTTCCTCTTGTACTGTGAGCAAGCAATTTTTCCCCAACACCAGACTCACCTGTTCACTATAAAAACCATATTTTCTTTCCTTTGGCACAACCATGCGGCAAATCATCACCAAATGGTCTTCATATTCTTCTATTTTTGGACGTTCTACCAAATTGACTATATCTTCTAAAACCAAAGGATGTAAATCAAACACCTTCCCCAGTCGTCGCAGAATGTCTTCATTACCTAAACCTTGGACTTCTACCCAAGAAATAGACTCTGTATCTAGATAGGGAGCACACTCTTCGGGGGTTGTGATTTCTTTACGAAGAAAATCGCGAGTTGTATAGTCAATCAATTTAATCTGGGGTGGGGAAGCATCTGCGGAAATAATGATGGTTCCTGGTATGGTTCCTGGTTCGTGATAGAATTCATTTTCGTCATAATTTTTAGTGACAGTTTTAGCCGAGCGACGAAGTTTTTTTGCCATGAATTTTTACTTGATTGAGTCATGAATTATCAGCATCAGCTATTAGTTTTTTTTTAAGACTTCGGACTATTGAGTGTTGATCACGGGATAGGACAACGGTTGAATTGATGATCTCATGATTTGTCAGTGATTTGTATCGTACTTTAGTGCATTTTTTCCATGAATGCATTTTCTCATTTTCTCAACAGAGGTGTGTTTCGTTCCTTCTACGTTAAAATCAGTAGGACTGACGCACCATCAGCCACCAAACCGGTTTCTTTGTTCATATTTGGTTGCGAAACAGAGGATTTTTTGTAGAAACCGGGTTTCTTTACGTAAGTCCTGATCAGGTCTGATATCCACCTGACAAGAGCTATCATAACCACAGCCAAGAACCTCTAGAGATTAGCAATAGTGTAAAAAACAGCTTGTCTTGCAAAGACAAACCGCTTCAAAAATATTAATACAATATTTGAAACTATATTCAACTCATCAGGAACTGCACGGTAGTCGCCTGTTTGTCACGAAACCCTCAAAGCATCACTCTGCCTCACCCCCGGACTGGCTTCTTCAAATCGCCCTAAGTTATTACCCAGCGCCACGCCTCGGTTGTACCAAGGTTCATGTTTGTCGGGTTTGATTAAGAGTGCTTTGTCATAAGATGCAATTTCTTCTCCAAATCGCCCTAACTTACCCAGCGTCACGCCCCGGTTATACCAAGGTTTATGTTTGTCGGGTTGGATTAAAAGTGCTTTGTCGTAGGATGTGATCGCATCAGAAAATCGCCCTAAGTTATGCAGCGCCAACCCTCGGTTGAACCAAGCTGCATCATTGTCAGGTTTTATCTCAAGGGCTTTGTCGTAGGATGCGATCGCACCTTCAAAATCCCCAGCATCAAATTGCTCATTACCTCTGTCAAACCAAGCTTCTGCTTCTCCCTCCTCTCTTCCTGGTGCGCCCTCTGTCTTGGAAAGCTCTGAGCCTCGCTCCTTTGAGGAGCTTACGCGCTTCGGAGGAAACCTCCGCTCAGACTTTCCCTGCAACAGATTATCTGCGAGATGGTATCTATGAACTTCGAGCAAAGCATATTCATGTGCAGTACCGCATCTTGTACTTTTTTCATGGGCAAAACGTGGCGATTCTCGCACATGCTATTACAAAAGAACAAGCAGCAGTACCAAACATTGATATTGAACGAGCAATAGAGCGAAAACGTTTATTGGAAGAAAATCCAGAAACTCACACTTACGTCGAGGAGGAAGAGAGTGGCGAAGACGAGTAATGCGATTAAAATCATTGACAAGATGACTCGTACCGATCATGAGCTTGAGGCAATGGTAGCAGAAGCCTCAATCAATGCAGAAGTTGCGCAGTTGATTTACGAAGCCAGAACAAAAGCCGGGTTAACACAGAAACAGCTTGCTGAACTTGTTGGTACAAAACAGCCTGTGATTGCACGGCTTGAAGATGCTGATTACGAGGGACATTCTCTTTCCATGCTACAAAAGATTGCTTGCGCTCTCAATCAACGGGTAGTTATCCATCTGACTCCAATCGAACACGAGCAAAGCGCATAGCGGCGATTAACACATGCGCCAAATCTCCAAAACCCCGTGGAAAATCTCCTTGTTGAGAAACTGGATCTAAGTTTTTGTCTGGCTTCTCAGCTTAAATTTGATTGTTTCTGTACATCAACCGTAATCCACCCACATTACTTGTGAAACCCCAACGTTCATAAAAAGGAATCATTTCTGGTAAACAGTAAAGAATAATCTGCTCAACTGAAGCTAACTCAGGATGATTAACAACTGCGTCAACCAACTTAGCACCAAGTCCCATTTTTCTATGACTCGGTTTAATAATGACATCATAAATCATTGCCCTATACACAAAGTCGGTGAGAACACGACTAAAGCCAATTAATTGTTCGTTTTCATCTACCAATCCAACGATAATATCTGATGCTGCAAGCATCTTCACAATGTCCTTACGTTCGCGTTCGTAACTCCAGAATTCATTTTTGTACAATTCCAGCAACTCTGAAATCTGACTTTCGGTGAGATTGGTAATAATGTGATACATGAGAGCTAACTCTTCACCGCTACCATTTCAAGTAAGCAGCTTCAATTCCTTGCTCTCGTCGAATCTTTCCATCTTTTTCAAACCAATCAATCACCTGTTGTGCTGTCAAATTTTCGATTTTCACTTCGTATTCTTGAGCAATTTGCTTCAAAAGCCTGAGTGATGAAATTGTCAATCTGGTTAAAAATTTCTCCGGTGAAGACAGCAAAGCTGCATCAACTTTTGCTGCTTCTTCTAGAGTTAAAAACTGTGGTGTCGCTGACTGTGATGGTAACTCCATAACTTTTCGTTTAAGATTTGTCTAAAACTCACTCAAAATTTCTGGTTATAACCGCTCATGAATCATTGATTCGTAAAGTTTATTACGAATTACCAATCATCCATGACTTAAACTTAATAAAAGTTCCCACTTGTTGGGGCGAATCATTTGATGGAAAAAGCTAAGGTCTGTTTTTTCGCTCTTGTACTAAATAGCCACAGCGATGTTCACCGTTGATCATCCAGTGAGTACGTTCCACTGTACAATCTGGTAAAACTGCGGCAAACATTTCTAATTCATGACCGCAAATGCTGGGGAAAGACTCTGCAACGTTAGAAATCGCGCAGTTGTGTTCAGTTAAGATAAATCCGTCGCTTTCGGATGACTCACTCGATTCTACAGGGTGATACTCAGCCATGAAGCCCTCAGCTTTTCTCAATTTTACCAAAATTGCCACCCGATCTGATAGTGAAGCATTTCCCAGGCGATCGCGATATTCTTCTGCTTTACGCTCCCATTGCTTTCGTAAAATGGAACTCACTTTGTCGCGTCCCACTGTTTCTGCTAATGTATCCAACAGAGAAACTGCAAATTGACCATAACCATCAGCACCTTCTCGACGCAGGCGATCGCGCCCTTTACGAGTCAATTGATAGATGTGCTGTGGACGCCCCATTTCTCCCTGCGCTGACAACGAAAAAGAAATCACCTCCTGCGCCTCTAAATCTTTAAGATGACGACGAATTGCTTGAGGGCTAATATCAAGAGCTTCGGCTAACTCAAAAGCGCTAGCCTGTATGTGTTTGAGAAGATATTCTAGGATATCTTGCTTTGTTGAGGACTGGTGGGTAGTCTCCATCGTCGCCCCAATAATTCATGTGATTTGCAGAAGAATATAAGTTTGACAACAATGTTGTTGTTAATCTAGCTTAAAATGAAGATACATTAAACAACAAAGTTGTTGTTTTAATCTATATACTAATTTTAGCAGTCTTGTAACCACTCGGTTACGAAACCTGGGAATCGGCTACCAAAGCCCGTCTCCCGTCCTTTAAAGAGATTCTAGAAAACGAACACAAGAGAAAACAACTGATGAGTGCCACTGTCAAAACCTTAGTCAACCAGCCATACAAGTACGGCTTTATCACCAACATCGAAGCCGACATGATTCCGCGTGGACTAAACGAGGACATCATCCGCATCATCTGGGCAAAGAAAAACGAGCCGGAGTTCATGCTGGATTTTCGCCTCAGAGCTTTTCGCCAGTGGCAGAAAATGACAGAACCAACTTGGCCAAGCGTTAAGTATCCGGTGATTGATTATCAGAATATCATTTATTACTCAGCGCCGAAACAAAAGAAACAGAAGCTTAACAGCTTGGACGAAGTTGATCCAGCTTTGTTGGAAACCTTTGAAAAGCTGGGACTTCCCCTGTCAGAACAGAAGCGACTGGCAAACGTCGCTGTGGATGCGATTTTTGATAGTGTTTCTATTGGGACTACTTTTAAAGAAAAGCTGGCAGAAGAAGGTGTCATTTTCTGCTCCATTTCTGAAGCACTGCAAGAACATCCAGAATTAGTGCAGAAGTATTTGGGTAGCGTTGTTCCAACAGCAGATAATTATTTTGCAGCGCTTAATTCCGCCGTCTTCAGCGATGGTTCCTTCGTCTACATTCCCAAAGGCGTAAAATGTCCGATGGAACTGTCTACCTATTTCCGTATCAACAACGGTGAAACTGGACAATTCGAGCGAACACTGATTGTTGCTGAAGAAGACAGCTATGTCTCCTACCTAGAAGGATGTACCGCACCAATGTATGACAGCAACCAGCTACACGCCGCTGTTGTAGAACTCGTCGCCCTTGATAATGCCGAGATTAAATACTCCACCGTGCAGAACTGGTACGCTGGAGATGCGAATGGTAAAGGCGGTATCTATAACTTCGTCACTAAGCGCGGTTTGTGTCAAGGTGTGAATTCTAAGATTTCTTGGACACAGGTAGAAACTGGTTCTGCTATCACCTGGAAGTATCCTAGCTGTGTGTTGGTAGGTGATAACTCTGTGGGTGAGTTTTACTCGGTGGCGCTGACAAATAATATGCAGCAAGCTGATACGGGTACTAAGATGATTCATGTTGGTAAGAACACCCGCAGCACGATTATATCTAAGGGAATTTCTGCTGGTAACTCTAGTAACAGCTACCGTGGGTTGGTGAAAGTCAATCCGAAAGCTCAAGGAGCGCGAAACTATTCCCAGTGCGACTCTATGCTGATTGGAGATAATGCTCACGCCAATACTTTCCCTTATATTCAGGTACAGAATAATACTGCGAAAGTAGAGCATGAAGCTTCTACTTCTAAGATTGGAGAAGACCAATTGTTCTTCTTCGCACAGCGGGGCATTTCTTCGGAAGATGCTATTTCGATGATGATTAGTGGTTTCTGTAAGGATGTGTTTAATCAGCTACCGATGGAGTTTGCGGTGGAAGCTGATAAGCTGTTGAGTTTGAAGTTGGAAGGTAGTGTTGGTTAGTTCTCTTCGTGTTCTTCGTGTCTTCGTGGTTTAAAAAATATTTAACCGCGAAGGCGCAAAGGGCGCGAAGGAGGAAGAAAGAGAAGAGAGAGAGAACAAGCATGATTATTGAAAATAGTGAAGTTGTGCTGTCGGTACGAGATTTGACGGCTGAGGTTAATGGGACGCCGATTCTTAAGGGAGTGAACCTTGAGGTACGTTCGGGTGAAATCCATGCGATTATGGGACCGAATGGTTCTGGTAAGAGTACTTTTTCTAAGGTTCTGGCTGGACATCCGGCGTATGAGGTGACTGGCGGTGAGGTGATTTTTCAAGGGGAAAATCTCTTAGAGATGGAACCGGAGGAACGCGCTAGGACTGGCATTTTTTTGGCGTTTCAGTATCCGTTGGAAATTCCAGGTGTGAGTAATTTGGATTTTCTGCGGGTGGCTTACAATTCCCGGCGTAAGGCGCAGGGTTTGGAGGAATTGGATGCGTTTGATTTTGATGATTTGGTAGAGGAAAAGCTGGATGTGGTGAAGATGAATCCTGCTTTCCTTAGTCGCAGTGTGAATGAAGGTTTTTCTGGTGGTGAGAAGAAGCGTAATGAGATTTTGCAAATGGCGCTTCTGGAACCTAAGCTGGCGATTTTGGATGAGACTGATTCAGGGTTGGATATTGACGCTTTGAAGATTGTGGCGAATGGGGTGAATCAGCTGACGAGTCCGGAAAATGCCACGATTATGATTACTCACTATCAGCGATTGCTGAATTATATTGTGCCAGACTTTGTTCATGTGATGGCAAATGGGCGGATTATCACCAGTGGTGGTAAGGAACTGGCGTTGGAATTGGAATCACGCGGTTATGACTGGGTGTTGGAAGAGAATGCGGTTGAGGTAGGTGTGTGATGAGCATTCTAGTTTCTCCTAGTCCGGTTCCGAATTCAAATCCAGTCGATTTAGCGTCTGCTGTGTTGGATAGAGATGCTGATCTCGTTAAGTTGTTGAATCAGGTTTTAGAGACGTCGCATGGTGCACAACGACGGGATGCAACGTCTCTAAATTGGTTGCAGGAGTTACAGGAACGCGCTACGCTTTGGGTGCGCAAATCGGTTCTCCCCACCACCCGCGATGAGGAATGGCGCTTTACTGATTTGTCGTCTTTGCGGAAAGTTACGTTTGAAGCTGTTGGGAATCAGCCAGCAAGTATCAGTTTATTGGATGTTGATTCCATACCAGAAGCTGCGAACCGTTTGGTGTTTGTGAATGGGGTTTATGCGCCTGAGTTATCAACGGTTGCAGGTTTGCCGGATGGGGTTGTTGTCAGCAATTTGGCTGGTTTACCTGTAGGCTATCGTCATCGTGTACAGCAGTATTTGGCTCAAACTGAGGGCGCGCATGAAGTTTTTACTGCGCTCAACACGAGTGGAATTAAAGATGTCGCTGTGGTTTGGGTACCGAAGAATGTGGTGGTGGAAACACCGATTCATTTGGTGTTTCTTGCTGCTGGTGATGCCACGATTTCTCTACCGCGTTGTTTGGTGGTGGCGGAGATTGGTAGTAGTGTGACGTTGGTGGAAGAGTATACGAACCGCAAAGGCGCGAAGAGCGCGAAGGAAGAAGAGGAGAAGAGGGTTTACTTTACCAATGCGGTGACGGAGATTTGGATTGAGGAAAATGCTCAAGTGAATCACACTCGGCTTGAGGAGGAAGGTGTGGAGGCTTTCCATGTTGGGAAGACTGCTGTTTCTCAAGCTCGTTACAGTCGGTATACTTGTCATACAATCACTTTTGGTGGAAAGCTGTCGCGTCACAATTTAGAGATTTTACAAGCTGGTGAGCAAACCCAGACGACTCTTAATGGGTTGACGGTGATTGGGGAAAACCAGTTGGCGGATACTCATAGCGCGATCGCACTTAATTATCCTTATGGTAAAAGTCAACAATTGCATAAGTGTATTGTAGGCGATCGCGCTCATGCTGTGTTTAACGGGAAAGTTTTTGTTCCCAAGCCTGCACAGTTAACTGATGCAGCACAGTTGAATCGCAACTTATTGCTATCACCGAAGGCTAGGGTTGATACTAAGCCTCAATTAGAAATTACCGCAGATAACGTGAAATGCGCTCACGGTGCTACCGTCAGTCAGTTGGAAGATGATGAAATCTTCTACTTGCAAAGTCGGGGTATCGATGCAGATAATGCTCGCAACTTATTAATTAACGCCTTCGCCGCCGAAGTCATCAACCAAATACCTGTCACCTCTTTAGAAGAAAGACTCACACAAACCGTCAACAGTTATCAGTCAATCACCAATGACTAATGACCCTTCGGGGAAGACCTCCGGTCTCGCTGCGCGTTCCGCCAGATGCCTGTTGTCGGGAAAACGCCACATGCTACCCTTCGGGAAGCCGCCCTTCGGGCGTCTACAAGCCGGGAAACCCGGACGCCAGACGCAGCCCGGTGGGAGACCCTCCTGCGCCGTGCTGGCGATCCAACGCAGTGGCTCCCCTCCCGCAGCACTGGTCTCACTAGTGACTCATGACTCATGATTAATATGACCTTTACCCAAGAAAAAACCCTTGCTGATAAAGTCCGTGCTGATTTCCCAATATTACACCAAGAAGTCAACGGCAAACCTTTAATCTATTTCGACAACGCCGCTACGTCACAAAAACCTCTGCTCGTCCTCAACACGATTCGAGACTACTACGAGCAGTACAATTCTAATGTACATCGCGGTGTACATACTCTCAGTGCTAAAGCTACCGAAGCTTATGAAGTCGCCAGAGACAAAGTTGCTGCGTTCGTCAATGCTGCGTCGCGTCAGGAAATCGTCTTCACTCGCAATGCATCTGAGGCGATTAACTTGGTTGCTTACAGTTGGGGAATGAGCAATTTGCAGCGAGGGGATGAAATCATCCTCTCGGTGATGGAACACCACAGTAATTTAGTACCTTGGCATTTTGTCGCCCAAAAGACGGGTGCAGTGCTAAAGTTTGTTGAACTGGCTGCAGAAGAAACTTTTGATTTGGAACAGTTCAAGAAGCTGGTTTCTGACAAAACAAAGTTGGTGTCGGTGGTACACGTTTCTAACACTTTGGGTTGTATTAACCCAGTCAAGGAAATTTGCGAAATTGCTCACAAGCACGGTGCAAAAGTATTAATTGATGCTTGCCAAAGTGTCCCTCATATGCCTATCAATGTACAGCAAATTGGCTGTGATTGGTTGGTAGCTTCTGGTCACAAAATGTCTGCTCCAAGCGGAATTGGCTTTTTGTACGGCAAGTTAGACTTGCTGCGAGAAATGCCTCCTTTCTTGGGTGGTGGTGAAATGATTGCGGAGGTGTTTTTAGACCATTCTACCTACGCGGATTTACCACATAAGTTTGAAGCTGGTACACCCGCCATTGGAGAAACAATTGCTCTTGGTGCAGCGGTTGACTACCTTGGCAGCATTGGTATGGATAAAATCTATGCATACGAAGCTGAGTTGACTGGCTATTTGTTTGAACAGCTCGAACAAATTCCTCAAATTCGCATCTACGGTCCTAAACCTAAAGTCGCAGGTTTGGGTAGAGCTGCTCTTGCTGCATTTACCGCTGGGGAAGTCCATGCTAATGATATATCTACATTATTAGATCAAGAAGGCATTGCCATTCGTTCTGGACATCACTGCACGCAACCACTGCACCGTTACTTAGCTATTGCGGCAACTGCACGGGCAAGTCTGTCTTTCTACAATACTCGTGAAGAGATAGATGTTTTTGTCAAAGCGTTGAAGGAAACATTAGATTTCTTTGGCGGTTTCTTGGAGCAATCCTAAGTCGTCAATTTCCAAGACTTGTATTGTCAACCCCTAACATCCCTAGACACTAAACAAACGTATTGAGGTCGAACAATGCTTTTATCCATCAAAACTAAATTAAAACTAACAACCGAACAGAAAGCCACAATGAGTAAGCATGCGGGTATAGCGCGGTTTACTTATGTGCGATTCGTTACTAGCTGAATCTCGGTAATCAGTCCGTAAATAAGCTAGTCAGTCTGGAAACGGACTGAACTTCGGACAGGATGAAGGTGAAATCCCTTCCCCCTCAAACGAGCGAGGTGACTCCTTACCTGCCCACAGTGACTAGGCTCGGAATCCTAGAGGCTGAAGCGCTTAACAGGGCGCAACCAGATGGCTGTTATGGGCTAGCACTGGCGCTAACAGGGAGTGTACAAGGTGAAACAGAGCCTAGAAAAGCAACTTAAACCGAAGCAGGGCATAACAACAATCCCCTGACCGCGCTAGAGTAGAAATCCCGCCGACGATGATAGGTGCGAGCGGCAAGAGTAAGGGGTTCTAGCAGTTGAATTGGCTACACCTGACGGCACAAAACAATCTCAT